>PABA01000236.1 GCA_002699025.1 Sandaracinus sp.
GGCTGCGTCACGCCACCCGGACACGACTTCACGCCCCGTGCCGGAAACGCGCCCGAGCAATTCCGCGCCCTTACGGCGACGAATCGGCGGAGTGGCGGCGGACGGGTGGCGGACCGCCACCCGGATCGAGCCTTCGCGCGAGCCGCACTCCGCGACTCCGCGACTCCGCGACTCCGCGAACCCTACTCCTCCCCGGAGCCCGTTCCCCCTCCGGGCGCCCCTCCCCCCGGCCCATCCCCCCGCGACGCCCCCAGCTGCGCCCTCGCCTCCGCATGCGCCTCGAGCCGCGCCCGCAGCGCGTCGCGCTCCTCGAGCATCGCCGCCCGCTCGTCCCGATAGCGGTCGACCAGCGTCGTCATGTCCCCCGCCATCATCAGGTCGAGCATCTCCTTGCCGCCCGCGTTGTAGACCCACCAGAGCGGGCCCTCGGAGTAGGGCTCCCTGCTCGGCCGCGGCCCCGCTGGCGGCTCCTCCGCGAACGCGCGCAGCTCACCGTAGAGCCGCACGGCCATCGCGTCGGTCTGCGCCCGGTCGATCAGCAACGGCTGCTCCCGAGACTCCTCCATCGCCGAACGAAAGAAGAGGTACTCCCCGACGAACGCCGGCGCGAGCTCGATGGCCGCCTCGTCCAGCTCCAGCGCCCCCTCGAGGGCGCTCAGGTCGACCTCCACCGGCGTGTGCCGCGCCACCGCCAGCGCCACGCTCAGCGCCTCGCGCAGCGCCACCACCCCGAGCATCCGCGTCACCAGCAGCCGCCCGCTGGCCGCCAGCTGACCCATCCGATCCACGAGCCGCGCCGCCGACCCGATCGCCTCCTCCCACTCCCCCTCGTGCGCGTGCCCGGTCGCGATCAAGGCCGCCACGTCGATCAGCGCGAGCACCTCGAGCGTCGGGCAGCTCGCGCTCAGCCGCGCGGGGCACGCGTCCACGAAGCGCGGCAACGCGAGGATCGCCTCCGCGTCCTCCCGATGCGCCGCGATGGCGGCCCGCGCCCCCAGCGTGCGCGCGCTCTCGGCCCAGAGCGCCTCGGCGCCCTCCCCGGCGAGCCGGTTCCACGGCTCCTCGAGCTCGGCCCGGAACCCCCGAACCCGCAGCTGCTCCCAGCCGTTCTCCTCCGCCGGCGGCAGCGGGGGCAGGTCCGCGTCGCTCCAGTGCGGCGCGGGCGCCGAGCGCAGCACGTGAGCGCCCACCCAGGCCCCGGCCAGGACCAGCACGGCCACCGTCGCGCCGACCGCGATCTTCGCGCCGCGCCTCCTCTGCGTTCCCTTCCCGTCGCGCACGCCCGAGCCTACCGCGCGGGCGCAGCCTCTTCTCGCGCGGATCGCGCCCGGCGCCTTCGAGCCCCGGCCACCCGGGTCCCGTGCCCCCGGACCCCGCGTCGGCATCTCGCCGTTCGCGAGCGAGATTCGCTAGCGCTAGCATGCGCCCATGGGCCGCTCTTCCTTCCTCTGGCTCCGCCGCGTGCTCACCGCGGCGGCCATCCTCCTCCCGATCCTCGCCTGCGCGACGGAGGACGGCGAACGCGCCACCATGGGCTGTCCGGACGACGAGACCTGCTCGGACGCCACCCCCGAAGGCCTCCAGTTCAGCGCGGTGGCCCCGAGCGATTGGCTCGGTCCGCTCCCGGGTGTGGCCCTCGGCGGCCGCCAGGAGATCCGCTTCTCGCCCCTCGGCGGCTACACCCTGCCCGAGTTCAGCGTGGACCCGGGCGGCACGCTCGAGGTGAACGAGGCCGTCCGCATCGGCAGCGGCGGGCGCCTCGACGTCGTCGGCGTCGCCGAGGGCACGGACTATCTCCGCATCCTGGCGCAGGACGAGAGCGGCCTCCTCGACCGGGTCCAGGTCACGGTCGCCGAGGCGGACCGGGTCTTCGTGCGCCCCTTCGCCGGCAACGTCGAGCTGATGGACGCCTTCGACGAGGGCTGGGCGCTGGCGCCGGGGGTCGACCGTTTCGCCGTCCTGGTCGTGCTCGAGGACGCGACGGGCCTCCGCCTCGTCGATCTCGACGTCGGCCTCGCGGCGGACGCGGCGGACGCCGGCGGCGCCCCCGAGGACGCCTGGGACGTGCTCTCCCTGGACCGCGGCGGCGCCTCCGAGGTGGTCGTCCGCTACGCGGGCACCACCCAGACCCTCCGCGACGCCGGGCCCCTCGACGGCTTCACCGCCTTCGACGCGGACCTCGGCGAGCTCGCCATCGACTGGACCTGCGCCGTCCCGACGAGCGGCGGCGTGCCGGTCTTCGGCGCGCCCATGACCTACCAGTGGGACGACATGGACGCGCCGGAGCCCTACGGCGAGCTCCTCGCCGAATACCCCTGGGCCGAGGCGCCCTGCTTCCCGCTGCCGGGAGGCGAGGGCGTCCGCACGGTGACGGTGCGCTCGGGGACGGTGGAGGCCGACATCGAGGTCGACCTCGCGGCCGAGCGCGAGGCGGCCGTGCACTTCGGCGCGCCCGGCGTCCAGCTCGGCGAGCGCGCCGGCGGCTGAGCCCACGCCGTCTCCAGCACGGCGAGCGCGCTGACATCTGAGCCCGCGGCGCCCCAGCGCCGGAGGTCGCTCCCACGGAGACCCGTTCATCGAGTGGCGCCTCACCGAGCGGCCGTTCGCCGAAGGTCCGGCCGTGGTGCTCACTCGTCGAGGCGGCTCCGCAACCTCTCGAGCCGCGCGCGGCGCTCCGGATCGCGCTCGGCCGCCACGGCCCGCGCCACCTCGTCGCGGAGCGCCGGCCCCCACGTCGCCATGATCAGCTCCACGGCCTGCCCGTGCGTCGTGCGCGTCGCCGCCAGCTCGATCAGGTCCCGCCGCGCCCGCGCGTCCGCCCGGACCGCGTCGACGTCCGCGCCGACGGCCTCCCGGTACTTCTCGAGCCCTTCGCTGAGCCAGCGGCGGTCGACGTAGGTGTAGGCCAGAAGCAGCAGCGGCCGCGCGTCCTCCGGGTGCCGGCGCGCGTACACGCCGAGCGCGCGCAGGCGCCGCCGGGCCGGCTCGCGTCCCGCGAGGATCGCGCGTTGGAGCTCGGCGATCGGCTCGGCCGGCGGCGCCTCCCAGAGCGCCGGCTGGGGCTCGTCGGGCGCGCGAGGCGTCTCGGGGGCCGGGCTCGCCGGGCGCGGCGCGCTGGCCGTCGTGGCCGCGGAAGCGGGCTCCTCCTCGCCGCCCGAGAGCAGCGCCAGCCCGACGATGAGCGCGGCGGCGAGGAGCAGCGCCCCGCCCCCGAGCAGGAGGAGCACCCGATGCTCGCGGAAGGGCTTCGGCACCCGCGACGGCAGGCGCTCGGTGGGGGTCGCCGCGATGGCGCCGGCGTCGGGTCGGTCGTAGCGCGCCGCCTCGGAGCCCGCGGTCGGGGCGGCCGCCGTCCGGGCGGCCTTCGTCGCGCCGGTCGCCGAGCCGCTTCCCGGAGCGCGGCTCCCCGGACCACCGCCGCCCGGACCACCGCCGCCCGGACCACTGCTCCCTGGACCGCGGGTCGGATCGGGGGCCGGCGCCGGTCGGGCTGCTCGCGTCGCGCCGGGGTCGCCGGCCCGCGTCGCGTCGCTCCCCGCGTCGTCCGCGGCGTGCGCCGCATGCGTGCCCGTCGTCGACGCCCGCCCCGGATCGGCCGCCTCCAGCGCCGCGCGCATCGCGCCCGCGTCCACGAAGCGCGCGGCCGGCTCCTTCGCCAGCGCCCGCGCGACGAGCGCCTCGAGCGCGGGCGGCGCGCCGAGCTCGGGCGCCACGTCGTGGAGCGAGGGCGCGGGCGTCAGCAGATGCGCCCGGAGCAGCTCGGAGGGGTCGCGCTGGGGGAAGGGACGGCGCCCCGTGAAGAGCTCGAAGAGCAGCACGCCGAGCGCGTAGACGTCGCTCCGCGCGTCGGCCTGGCCGCCGGCCGCCTGCTCCGGCGCCATGTAGGCGGGCGTCCCCACCACGAGGCCGGTCTGGGTCAGCGTCGCGCCCCCCTCCTGGCTACGCGCGAGCCCGAAGTCCAGCACGGTCACGTGGTCCGCCCCGTCGCCGAGCGCCCGCACGACCACGTTCTGCGGCTTCAGGTCCCGATGCACGAGCCCACTCTCGTGCGCGTGCGCCACGGCCCGCAGGAGCTGCTTGGCCAGGCCGAGCGCCCGCATGGCCGGGATCGGCCCGTCCGCGAGGACCCGATCGAGCGAGCGCCCCTCGAGCAGCTCCATCACCAGGAAGGGCAGCTCCCCGTCGATGCCGTAGTCCGTGATGCCGACCACGTTCGGGTGCGAGAGCTTCGACAGCATCTTCGCCTCGCGCTCGAAGCGCTGGCGGAAGGCCTCGCTCCCCGCGTGCTCGTCCCGGAGCACCTTCAACGCGAAGCGCCGTCCGAGCTGCAGGTGCTCCGCCACGTAGACCGAGCCCATGCCGCCTTCGCCGAGCGGGGCCACGACCCGGTAGCGCCCGCCGAGCACGCGCCCGACGAGCGTCGTATCGGTCGCGCTTCGCGTCGGCTCGGTCACACCCGAGGATCTCTGGCAAGCGGTCACCGACGCAACGGGATTCCCGACCGGAGCGCCGACGGACGCCCCGAGGAGGGATCCCTCCGCCGACGAGCACGAGAACGAGCAGCGCGCGGACGGCCCTGCCCGGCCCCTCCGCGAACGCGGCATGAACCGCAGACGCCTGCGACAGCACGGACAGCGGAAAGCGGAAAGCGGAGAGCATCCCGACCAAAGGGAGGGACCCCGCAGTGCGCCCGCCCGACGACCTTCGCGGGCTCTCGCGCAGCTCAGCTCGCGCGCCGCAGACCGAGCCAGGCCGCGGTGTGCGGGTCGGCCGCGTCGCGGTGGTGCGCGGTCAGTCGCCCGAGCTGGACACTCGTCACCCGCCGCGCTTCCGGGAGGGCCTCCTGGAGCTGCGCGTGGACGAGCGCCGCCGAGACGGGGCGAAGCGAGCGTGGCGAGAGCAGCGCTGAGACGATGGCGTCGAGCGCCGCGGGGATCTCCGGCACGAGCTCCTTCGCTCGGGGATGCTCCCCGCGGACGACCGTCGAGTACACCGCGGGGAGCCCGAGCGGCGGGATCAGGGGGCGTCCCGTCAGCATCTCCCAGAGCATCGCCCCGAGCCCGTGGAGGTCCGAACGCGGGTCGACCTCGTGTCCCAGCAGCTGCTCCGGCGCGGCGAAACGGGGGGTGCCCATGTAGGTCGAGCCCACCCACGGGAACCCCGGCCCCGATGGGCGGGCCAGCCCCAGATCGATCAAGGTCACGCGACCGCGCGGACCCACCATGACGTTGCGGGGCGTCACGTCGCGGTGGACGAGCGAGCGCCCGTCGATCAGCGTGCGATGCACCCCATGCAGGCCGCGGAGCACCCGACTGGCCAGCGCCACGGCCAGCGCCGGGTGGAGTCGCCGTCCGGATCGCCGGAGGCTGCCGAGCAGCTCGGAGAGCGTCACGCCGGGCACGTGACGCAGCACCAGCGCCGGCGTGCCGCCCCCGGCGGGGAAGCGGTCCGGGGGCACGAGGTCGAGCAGCGGCACGACGTGGGGATCGCAGACGGCGCGGAGCACGCGCGCCTCCCACTCCATCATCGGGTTCAGCCGGCCCTCCGCGACGTGGTGGGAGGAGAGCACCTTGATCGCGCGAAGCGTCCCCGGTTCCCGGGTGGCCAAGACGACGTCGCACAGCCCGCCGCGGCCGAGAGTGCGGAGCACTCGGTACGCGCCGATCCCGCCCTCCAGCATGCCGTCCACGGTCGGCTCGACCGCGCGGGGGCGGACTCCAGAAGGGCGTCGACGGGGAGGGGTCGGCATGGGAGAGCTCGTCAGGAGAGAAAGAGCGCGCCGAGCGCCACGGCGGTGAGGGAGGCCCCCGCCGCGCAGAGCCAGAACCAGCGCGGAAGGGAGGCGCCCGGAGCGGGAGCCGGGAGCGCGAAGCGGGGCCGGGTGTCGTCCTCTGCTCCCGGCCGGGGCGGGGCGACCTGCCGGTCCGAGCTCGCGGCCTCCTCGCTCCGGCGGCCGCCCGCGCGCCGGGTCTCCGCCCCGCCGCGGGGCGTCGCGCTCCCCGCGTCGGCGTCCGCCGCGGGCGCTTCCTCGCCGGCGCTCTCCGCGCGGGAGGCGTCGGCGAGCGTGTCGCTGGCGACCGTGGCGCGGGCGCGCAGCTCCGAGCTCGCGTCGCGAGCGGTCGGTGCATCGCTCTCCGCGGGCGGGAAGGCAGGGGGGCGCCCGACCCGCGTGGGCGCCCCGTCCAGCGGCGCTCCCTCGGGCGCGGCGGGAGCCGGCGCCTCCGGGTTCCCCCTCTCCGCGCGCCCCTCCTCCAACGCCGCCAGCGCGCGGCGCAGCTCCTCCCGCTCGGCGACCCGCGTGGGCTGCTCCGAGAAGCCGTTCGTGGGGTCGGGCCTGGGCCCCTCGCGCCGCGCGAAGAGCCCGTCGTCATGCTGGGTGTCCTCGTCGTCGAGCTCGACCGGCGCGGACACGGCGCGCACGCCCGAGCGCGCCGGCACCTCGGTCTGCTCGACGCGGGGCAGGAGCCCGAGCTTCAGCAACCGACTCCGAGGAGCCTCTTCGCGCACCGCCTCGGCCAGCCGACCGAGCTGGGCTTCCGTCGGCGCGCCCGCCTGTTCCGCGATTCGCTCGAGCAAAGTCGCCACGCCGGACGCGCTCGCCGGGCGCCGCTGCGGGTCCCGCTCCAGGCAAGCGGTCAGCAGCGTGTCGAGCACCGGCGGGAGCTCCGGGTGCGAGGGGCGGAGGGGGCGGATCGTCCCCCGCCGCTCGCAGAGCTCGAGGAACTTGGCCCGGCCGAACGGCCGCGCGCCGGTGACCAGCTCCACCAGCACGGCGCCGAGCCCATGCACGTCGGCCGGCGGGCCCACGGTCTCGCCGCGGAGCTGCTCCGGCGCCGCGTAGGAGAGGGTGCCTCGGAACGCCACCGACTCGGGCTGGTGCGCCGTCGGCTTGGCGACCCCGAAGTCGAGCAGTCGCGGGACGCCGTCGAAGCCCAACACGGCGTTGGACGGGCTCACGTCGCGGTGGACGAGCCCGAGCGGGCGCCCGGCGGAGTCGCGGCAGATGTGGGCCGCGTGGAGCCCTCGGGCGAGCGCCGCGCCGAGCGTCGCGACCCAACCAATCGGCAGCCGGACCCCGCGCGTCCGCAGCAGGGCCGAGATTCGTGCGAGCGAGACGCCGCGGACGAGCTCCATGAGCACGAGCGGCTCCCCGTCGTGGAGCAGCACTCCCTCGACGCGCACCACGTTCGGGTGGCGCACTCGGCGGGCGAGCTGGCCTTCGCGCACGAGCATCTCGCGAATCCGTGCCGCGGTGGGGGCCCCCGGACGGGCCCGCTTCACCGCTTGGAGCGCTTGCGTCTCACCTCGCGGACCCCGCAGCGCCACCACCCAGAGCTCGGAGCTGCCTCCCTCGCCGAGGAAGCCGATCACCTCGCGTCCGCCGATGCGAGTGCCGACCGCGAACCGCTCGGTGTGTGTCGCTCCACCCATCGTTGCCGCCACCGTGTCGCGCATCTCCGTCTCCCGCTTCGTCACTCGCTCGCGCCGCTCCGGGAGATGCACGCGCGATACCAGGGCTTCGATGGAGCGGTCCGCGATGCCGTTCTCGGGCGCGCCGCGGTACGCCATGCGAGCGCGCGTCGCGCGAGACGTCCATGCTCCCGGGGACATCCGAGCGGTGTCAGTGCTCGGCGACGGCCCCGGCCAGGCTCTTCGCGCACCGACCGGGCGATCGCGCGCCGGCCGCCGGCAAGGATCGATCCCGGCTCGCGCGCCAGCCGGGATCAACCTCGGAGGCTATCGACGGTAACCTGCCTGGCTACTCTCGCGAGTCGTCCACGGGGCGCTCGCGCTATGCTCCGGGCCGTGGAAGGCACGCTCGTCGACGGGCGCTATACGCTCCAGGCCCGGCTCGGCCGCGGCGCCGCCGGGCACGTCTGGGAGGCGCGCACGGCGGGGGGCGCGACGGTGGCCGTCAAGCTCCTCCACGACCAGGCCGGCCTCGACGACGAAGCGCGCCGCCGCCTCGAGCGGGAGGCGCGCGCGCTCAACGGCATCACTCACCCGGCCGTCGTCGACGTCCTCGACTTCGGCGTCCACGAGGGCACGCCCTACCTGGTCATGGAGCGCCTCGTCGGCGAGCCCCTCGACGAGGTGCTCGACCGCGGCGTCCACCCGCGCGCGGGCTTCGAGCTGGCGCGCCGCGTGGTGGACGGGCTCGCCGCCGTGCACGCGGCGGGCGTGCTCCACCGGGACGTGAAGCCGGCGAACGTGGTGGTCACGGCCGAGGGGCTGCGCCTCATCGACTTCGGCCTCGCGAAGTTCGTGGACGCGGCGCGCTGGGGCGCGCACTCGGCGCTCACGGGCCCAGGCGCGCAGCTCGGCACGCCCGCCTACATGCCGCCCGAGCTCTGCTTCGGCGAGCCGGCGGACGCGGCGAGCGACGTCTACTCGGCGGGCATCCTCGTCTTCGAGGCGGTCACGGGGGCGCCGCCCTTCGAGGCCGAGGACCGGCTCGGCTGGGTGCGCGCCCACGCCCAGGCCCCCATCCCGCGGCTCGGCGAGCGGCGCCCCGGCCTGGTGGTGCCCGAGGCCCTCGACGGCGCGCTCGCGCGGGCGCTGGCCAAGGAGCGCACCGAGCGCTTCCCGGACGCGGGCGCCTTCGCGGCGCTGCTCGCGACCGTGGACCCGGCCGCCGTCGGCTGACCCAGGCTGGGCTTCGGCGAACCGACGAACCGCTGCGGGCCCGAAGCATCGTGCGAGCGCACGTCGGCGGGTGGCGAATCCGGGCTAGGCCCAGGACCGGCGACGCAGCCCGGACTCGGCGCCCGGCCGGCCGCGGCTCCGGAGCGCGCGGACCAGGTCGCGCTCGCCCCAACCCTCGATGCCGGGGAGCGCCTGGTGGATGAGGCGCGCGAAGACCGCCGAGGAGCTCGGCCGCTCGGCCGGGGGCGCCAGGCAGGGCAGCACGAAGCGCGCGACCTCGGGCACGAGCTCGGGCAGCGCGTCGTGCAGGCGCGCCGCGCTCGGCCACGCCCCGAGCGCGAGGGTCGCCAACGTCCGCCCCAGCATGTGCACGTCCACGGCCGCCTCCGGCCGGAGCGAGGGGCTCGGCGCGTCCCGGAAGCGGGCGGCACCGGATCGGGGCGCCAGCACGACCGCATCCCCCATCGGCTGCGCCGACCCGAGGTCGAGCAGGCGCACCTGCCCCGAGCGCGAGAGGATCACGTTGCGCGGCCGCACGTCGCCGTGGACGAGCCCGTCGGTCCCGCCGCGTCGGTGCAGGTGGTCGAGCGCGCGCGCCAGGCGCAGCCCGAGCATCGCCACGAGCGGCGGCCCGAGCACGGCGCCCCGCGCGGCCAGCGCCTCCACGACCACGTCGAGCGGCACGCCCTCGACCGCCTCGCGCACCACGTAGCTCTGCCCGTCGATGGAGCCCCCACCCATCACGTGCACGAGGTTCGGGTGCCGCGGGCCGCCCCCGTGGGCCCGCTCGCGTTGCACCGGGTCGCGTGGGTCGTCGCCCCTCCGCCGCGAGAAGCGCACGACCACGTTCCCGCCGCGCGGGTGGAGCGCGAGGAAGACCTCCGAGTCCCCGCCTCCCCGCCGCTGGAGCGCGCGGTTCAAGAGCATGCCGAGCGGGCGCTCGCCGACCGTCCAGCTCTTCGCCCGGGCGCGGACCTCGCTCCGGGGGCGAGCGGGGTGCGCAGGCCCGGGCGCGCTCGACTCGGGGAGGGGCTTCTTCGCGGGCGCGGACATGGGCTCCTTCAACCTGCCGGTCAGTTCCGACTCTTGCCCCCCACGTCAGGGCTCTCCCCGCGCCGCCCGCCCGCGGACGCGCTGGCGCGCTTCACGCCTTCCCCGGACGGCGCCACCGGAGCCGCGCGATGGAAGGGGCTGGAGAGCGCGTGGAGCAGGCGGCAGCGATCGGTGAGCTCCGACGCCCGCGTCGGAGGCTCCGCGGGAAGGCGTCCGGCCCCGAAGGGACGCGAAGAAGCTCGACGCGGACTATGGTGAGCCATGCTCACCTCTCGACTTCGCTCCTGCACGCGGGCCCTCCTCGTGCTCGCCATCGCCATCGGCTGCGGCGGGGACGAGCCCGAGCCGGCCTTCACCACCTTCGGCGACGCCTGCGCGGCGATCCCCGACTGCGACGCGCCGCGCGACGTCGAGCCCGGCCCGAGCGAGCGCATCTTCCGCGTCCTCCTCGCGCGCGACGACGCCGGCGCCATCACCATCGAGCAGGTCGAGACGGTCGACGTGAGCGCGGGCCGGGGCGTCCCCATCGGGCCCCTCAGCGGCACGCACGTCCTGGCCGCCCTCGACGCGGCCGGGGATCCGGTCGACAGCCAGCTCGTCCGCTTCCCCGAGGAGATCGAGTACGAGCTCGCCTTCGGCGACTTCGGCCGGGTGAGCGAGCCCTTCACGGGCGCCACGAGCGCCATGGCCTTCGTGCGCGCCCCGGCGGAGGCGGTGGAGCTGGTGCTCGTCGCCGAGGGGGGCGAGGTGGTCGCCCGCGCGCCGGCCGAGAGCACGGTCGAGAGCGACGCGCCGGGCTCGCGCAGCGAGGGGCTCATCTGGGCCGCGCCGCCGGGCGTCTGCGGTCACGTCGTCGTGATCGACGGGGAGACGGATCGGCGCGAGGCGCTCGGCTTCGCCTACGACGAGGACACGAGGCTCGTCCGCCCGGGCCCGACGCAGCTCGCCGTCGTGCAGGCGGCGCTCCACCGCATGCCGCCGCTCCTCTGCCACGGCATCGCGCGCATCGCCTTCGGCGAGGTCTCCGGCCATCCTGAGCTCGGCGGCGCCGTCGTCACGATCAGCACGGGCGACATGATGCTCATCAACGTCGCGACGGAGAACGGCACCACGGGCCGCATGCCCTACATGGAGGCGGAGCTCGCCCGCCGCCCCGACGCCCGCGCCCGCCTCATGCGGACCCTCTTCCACGAGGCCGGCCACGCCACCGAGGGGCTCCTCAACGCCTCGAGCCTCCGCCCCGACGCCTTCGAGGGCTTCTGGGTGAGCGACGCCCGCGCCCTCGCCGACGAGACCATCGAGCGCGTGCGCCTCTTCGTCAGCCTCGAGGACGAGTGGCGCCGCGTGCACGAGTCCTTCGTGCCCCTCGGCTGGGCCACGGCCTACCCCTGCGACGGCCGCGTCTGCAACGACGCGCCGGGCTTCCGCGCGAGCACCGACTGGAGCGCCGAACGCACGGCCGAGGGGGGCTTCATGTCCCGCTACGGCGCCTCGAGCCTCCCGGACGACATCGCCGACATGGTGGCCTGGCCCGCGACCGCCGCGCTCTTCCGCGACGCGGGGATCATCGACGGCGCCCGCCAGACGGAGGACTTCGGCTGCCAGCACCTCCGCTCCCTCGACGGCGGCAACGTCCCCGGCGGCGTGGCCGCGCTCTACACGAAGCTCCTCTTCCTGAAGGACGTCGGCCTCGTCGCCCAGGAGGACGTCGACGCCTGCCTCGGCGACGTGGGCCTCCCCATCGACACGCCCGGCTTCGACTTCTGGCAGGACGACACGCTCCGGCGGAGCTTCCGCGACGGCGTCGAGGCGCGCTTCCTCCTCTACGACGACGGCTCCAAGAGCTTCGAGGCGCGCGCCGAGGGCATGGCCGCCTTCGACGGCACCGAATACCCGGCGACCTTGCGCATGGAGCTCCCGCTCGGCAGCCCGCCGCTGACGCTCGACGAGATCCCCTATCCGCGCGGCGTCTACGTGCTCGGCGAGGGTGGGAACGCCGTGGAGCTCCGCCTCGAGGAGCAGAGCTTCGGCGACTTCGACGTGACCGACGGCTACGTGCTCGTGGCCGAGGCTGCGCGCGGGCGCATCGCCGGCTCGATCTTCATCCGCGTCGCCTTCCGGCCCCGCGCGGGCGTGCCACAGACCTTCGATCCGCCGCTCGTCATCCGCTTCCTCCTCGAGGGCAGCGCCGGGGGCTGAGCGGCGTCACTCCCTCGCCCCTTGCGCGCGCCCGGCGGCGCTGGTCCCATGCGCGGCCATGGTCCACGCGCTCGCCGGCAAGCCCGCCCCCCGTGACGTCCTCGTCGACGTCCCCGCCCTCGTCGCCGCCTACTACACGCTCCGCCCGGATCCCGCCGAGGTCGCCCACCGCGTCGCCTTCGGCACCTCCGGCCACCGGGGCTCCTCGCTGAAGCACGCCTTCAACGAGGCGCACATCCTGGCGATCACGCAGGCCATCTGCGAGCACCGGGCGGCGGCCGGGATCCGCGGCCCGCTCTACCTCGGCATGGACACGCACGCGCTGAGCACGCCGGCGCGGCTCACGGCCATCGAGGTGCTCGCGGCGAACGGCGTCGAGGTCGCGCTCAGCGACGGCTACACGCCAACGCCCGCCATCAGCCACGCGATCCTGACGCACAACCGCGGCGCCGAGCGGAAGGCCGACGGCATCGTCATCACGCCCTCGCACAACCCGCCCGAGGACGGGGGCTTCAAGTACAACCCGCCCCACGGCGGCCCCGCCGGCCCCGACATCACCGGGCCCGTGCAGGAGCGCGCCAACGCGATCCTCGCCGAGGGCCTCGCGGGCGTGAAGCGCATGCCCGTGAGCCGGGCCCTGACGGCGCCGGGCGTGACGCGCTTCGACTTCATCACGCCCTACGTCGCGGCGCTCGCCGACGTGATCGACCTCGCCGCCATCGCGGACGCGAAGCTGAAGATCGGCGTCGACCCCATGGGCGGCTCGGGCATCGCCTACTGGGCGCCGCTCGCCGAGCGCTACGGGCTCGACGTGGAGGTCGTGAACGAGGCCGTCGACCCGACCTTCGCGTTCATGACGCTCGACAAGGACGGGAAGATCCGCATGGACTGCTCGTCGCCCTGGGCCATGGCCTCGCTGGTCGGGTTGAAGGACCGCTTCGACATCGCCTTCGGCAACGACACGGACTACGACCGGCACGGCATCGTGACGAAGGGGGCGGGGCTGTTGAACCCGAACCACTACCTCGCGGTCTGCGTCGACCACCTCTTCCGCACGCGCGAGTGGCCCGGCGCGGCGGTGGGCAAGACGCTCGTCTCGAGCTCGATGATCGACCGGGTCGCCGGGGAGCTCGGCCGGCCGCTGAAGGAGGTGCCGGTCGGCTTCAAGTGGTTCGTCGACGGGCTCCTCGACGGCTCCTTCGGCTTCGGCGGCGAGGAGAGCGCGGGGGCGTCGTTCCTGCGGCGCGACGGGACCGTCTGGACGACGGACAAGGACGGCATCCTGCTCGACCTGCTCGCGGCGGAGATCACGGCGACGACCGGGAAGGACCCGGCCGAGCACTACGCCGCGCTCACGGAGAAGTTCGGCGCGCCCATCTACGAGCGCGTGGACGCGCCGGCGACGCGCGAGCAGAAGGCGAAGCTGAAGAAGCTCGGCGCGAGCGACGTCGCGGCCACCGAGCTCGCCGGCGAGCCGATCACGGCGAAGCTCACCGAGGCGCCCGGCAACGGCGCCCCCATCGGCGGCCTGAAGGTGACGACCGAGAGCGGCTGGTTCGCCGCGCGCCCGAGCGGCACCGAGGACGTCTACAAGATCTACGCGGAGAGCTTCCGCGGCGAAGAGCACCTCCGGGCGATCCAGGAGGAGGCCCGCGCGATCGTCGCCAGCGTGATCGGGTAGCGGCGCCGTCGCCATTGGCGACGGAGCCACCCGTGCCCGTGCCCATGCCCGGACCCCGAGGGGAACGAACGACCCGCTCGGAAACCGCGCCCCCACCCCGCGCCCTCCGCGAAGCGGCAAGTCTCGCGAAGTCGAGCGCCAGCCCGGAAAGCGGACAGCGGAGAGCGGACCGCCTCGCGACCGAAGGGAGCGAGCCCCACCGCACCACGACACCCCGCGCGCCCTCCGCGAAGCGGCATGGACCGCGAAGTCGAGCGCCAGCCCGGAAAGCGGACAGCGGAAAGCGGATCGCCTCGCGACCGAAGGGAGCGAGCCCCCCGCGAAGTCGAGCGCCAGCCCGGAAAGCGGAGAGCGGATCGCCTCGCGACCACCGGAAGCGAGCCCCAGCGCGCCCCCAACCCCCCGCGCCCTCCGCGAAGCGGCATGGACCGCGAAGTCGAGCGCCAGCCCGGAAAGCGGACAGCGGAGAGCGGACCGCCTCGCGACCGCAGGGAGCGAGCCCCGCCCCCCCGGGAAGTCGAGCCGCCAGCCCGGAGAGCGGACAGCGGAGAGCGGATCGCCTCGCGACCGCAGGGAGCGAGCCCCGCCTCCCGCGAAGTCGAGCGCCAGCCCGGACGGCGGCGAGCAGACCGCCGCGAGCGAGCCCCCGGCTCAGCCGACGCACGGCCCCATTCGCCCCGGCCTCCCGGCGGCCCACGCGAACCCTCGGCGCGTCGCCTTGAAGCCCGCCGCCCCGCTCCATAGCCTCGCCGCGCCGCCACGCGCGGCGCTCCCGACGAGGCCCCCATGCTCCACCCCGCCGACACGCCTGCCGACCGCACGATCCCCGCCCACGACCCGGCCACCCTCGCCCCCCTCGGCGAGGCGCCGATCATGGGCCCCGACGAGGTGCGAGCCGCCGTCGGCCGCGCCCGCGCCGCGCAGCACGCCTGGGCGAAGACCACCTTCCGCCAGCGCCGCGCCGTCATGCGCACGCTCATGGATCGCATCCTCGACGAGCACGAGGCCATCTGCCGCGCCGCCGTCCGCGACTCCGGCAAGACCATGGTCGACGCCGCCCTCGGGGAGGTCTTCCCGGTCCTCGAGAAGATCCGCTACGTCCTCGCTCACGGCGAGCGCGACCTCCGTCCGGAGAAGCGCGCCAGCGGCATCCTCGCCCAGAAGGGCGCCCGCGTGGAGTTCCACCCGCTCGGCGTCGTCGGCGTCATCTGTCCCTGGAACTTCCCCTTCCACAACCTCCTCTGCCCGACGGTCCCGGCCCTCTTCGCGGGCAACGGCGTCGTCGCCAAGGTCTCCGAGCACACCTCCTGGTCGGCGGCCCCCTACCTCGCGCTCCTCCGCGAGGCGCTCACGACCCACGGCCACTCGCCCGAGCTCGTGCAGGTGGTCACGGGCTACGGCGCCACCGGCTCGGCCCTCGTCACCTCCGGCGCCGACAAGATCTTCTTCACGGGCTCGCCGCAGAACGGCCGCAAGGTCATGGAGGCCGCGAGCCAGGGCCCGACCGACGTGGTCCTCGAGCTCGGCGGCAAGGATCCGATGATCGTCTGCGACGACGCGGACCTCGACCACGCCGTCGAGCAGGCCATGCTCGGCGTCTTCACGGCCTGCGGCCAGATGTGCGTCGGCGTCGAGCGCATCTACGTCTTCGACGCCGTCTACGACGAGTTCGTCCGCCGCGTCACGGCCGGCGCGAAGAAGCTCCGCCAGGGCCCGCCCCTCGGCGCCGAGACCGTCGACTGTGGCGCCATGACCATGCCGCGCCAGCTCGACATCATCGAGGAGCTCCTCGCCGACGCCACCTCGAAGGGCGCGCGGGTCCTCGTCGGCGGCGCGCGCGCCGAGCACCTCGGCGGCCAGTTCTTCCCGCCGACCGTCCTCGTCGACGTCGACCACTCCATGCGCATCGTCCACGAGGAGCAGTTCGGCCCGGTCATGTCGATCCTCCGCGTCTCCGGCGAGGAGGAGGCGCTCCGCCTCGCGAACGACAGCGCCTACGGCCTCGGCTCGAGCGTCTTCACCAAGGACCGGCGCCGCGGCGACCGGATGGCCGCGAAGCTCCGCACGGGCATGACCGTCATCAACGACTACGGCATCGCCTACATGATCCAGTCGCTCCCCTTCGGCGGCGTCGGGATCAGCGGCATCGGCCGCATCAACGGCCGCGAGGGGCTCCGCGCCTGCACGAACACCAAGGCCGTCGTCACCGACCGGCTCCCGCTCGGCAAGGGCGTGAGCGTCTACCCGATCCAGCCGACGACCTACGGCCTCGTGCGCGCCGTCTGCGGCGTGGTCTACGGCAACGGCGTGCGGGGTCGGGTCAAGCACGTCGCCGACGCGGCTCGCCTCTTCGCCCGCGAGGTCCGCTCGCGCCGCGCGGGCACCTGAGCCCCGCGCTCGCGGCGCGTGCCCCCGCGCGAGCCCTCCACNNNAGCCCTCCACATCAGCCTTCCGCACCAGCCTTCCGCACCAGCCTTCCGCACCAGCCTTCCGCACCAGCCTTCCGCACCAGCCTTCCGCACCAGCCTTCCGCACCAGGGGGTCCGCCGTCTTCGCCGGCGGGGGTCGGCGGTGCGCCCTCGGGCCACACCGTCCTCGTCGCCGCGGGGTCGTCGAGCGGCGCCGTTCGACGACGTGTTCAGCGCGGCCGTCGCGCGGCTTCCCCCGTTCGCTGGCCCGGCCCGTCGGCTCAGGGGCCCGTCGGCCCAGGGGCCCGTCGGCTCAGGGGCTCGTCGGCTCGGCCCTCCAGCCGGCCGCGCGGGAGTCTCGTCGCCTCGCCGGTCGGACGAGCGACCCGTCAGCGGAGCAGGAAGTACCAGGCCGCCGCGCCGCCGACGGCGAGCAGGGCCCAGAAGCCGAGCACCAGGCGGAGGCCGCGCACACCGTTGTCCACGGGCGCGTCGCCGATGTCCGGGCTCGAGGCGCGGCCCTCGAAGGCGGCCTCGCCGACCTCGCGCCGGATGCGCACGCCGGACGTCCGGCGACCACTCGAGGCGCGTTGCTCTTCGAAGTCGTCGTTGCGTTGCGTATCGCGGGCGGCGCTCATCGTGGGGCCTTTCGAAGCAGGTCGAAGGGGAGGGAGGGCTCGTGCGGCCGGCCTTCCGAGACCAAGACGCGCCTCCCGTACGGAAGACGCTGGACACAGTCTCGTTGCAACGCGCAAAAATTGCGAGCACCTGTCGGGTTCGACCCGACAGCCGCCCGAGCGGGCGCTCGGTGTGGAGAGGCGCTCGGCGCCCGTGGGGGAGTGGGACCGGGTGAGGAGCGGGCGCGCGAGCTCGACGCGGTCCGGGGCCTGGGGTGCTGCGTCGAGGGCGCACGGGGTGGGGCGAATCGAGACGCCGGCTGCCCGTGCTTCCGGGGGCTCGGGGGGCGCGGCATGGCCGTTGCGCCTCTTCCGGGCGTGAACGATCGCGCCGAACCTCGCCCCTCCTCCATCACCCTCCTCGCCCGCTTTCCGAGCGCTGCCGACGCTCATCGCGCCGAGGACACGCTCGTCGCCGAAGGTCTGGACGAGGCGGCGCTCTCCACCGCCCCGAGCGCCCTCGACACCCACGCCTTTCGCCGGACCCGCGCCCTGAGCGCGCTCTTCGGCGCGGGGCTCGGCGCCCTGGTCGGCGGCACCCTCGGGCTGTTCACGGGCGCCCTGGTGCACGCCGATCGCGGGCTGCTCGCCAACGCCGAGCTCACGGGCGTGCTCATGGGCGCGCTGATGCTGGGCTCGCTCGGCCTCTTCCTCGGGCTCGGCGTGGGTGAGGCCCGCGGCGTGCGTCGCGCCAAGAAGGAAGCCCCCCGCGACGCCCCCTGGGTCCTCCGCGTCGAGGCGCCCCGCGCGACCCGCCGCGCCCTCCGGCGCCAGCTCCGCCGCCTCGGCGCTGGCGTCATCGCCCGCGCCCGCCACCCCGGCTGGGCCTAGCGTCGAGCCGCGCCTCCGACCCTCACACGCCGAGGCGCACGCCGCGCAGATCCTGTAAGGAGGCGCCATCCGCGCGGGATCGCGGCGCATCTCCGAGAAGTGAACGCAGGTCGCGATTTGCCTGTGATCCTCATCACGCGCAGCGCCGCGCGACCTGGCGAACGTGGGATGCATGAAGCGCCTCCTCTTCCCCCTCCTCGCCCTGGCGCTCGCGTGCGACGACGGACCGTCCGCCACCGATGCCCCGGCCGGTGAGCAGCGACCCCGCTCGGAGCCCGTCGAGTTCGTCGGCCTGAGCGTTCAGCTCCCGCTTCCGAGCGCCGAGCGCGCCCGCGCCCTCCTCGGGCCGGTCTTCGGAGAGCCGGCCTCGCGCGGGGAGACGACCACGAACGAGGAGCTCCAGCCGGGCCTCTTCCTCTCCGCGATCCCCGACGAGCGCACGCCCGAGCAGGTCGTCGTCCAGCTCGAGATGGAGACCGTCGCCGACGCCGAGCGCCGGGTGGTGCTCCAGGTGCCGGCCTCCTTCGCCTACGGCCGCACCTTCATCGACGCCGTCGAGGTGGCGCTCGCGCGCGCGGCCTCCGTCGAGGCCGCCGGCGAGCGCACCATGGAGCCCTTCCTCCTCGAGTACCGCAGCCAGAGCCCGAACGGCGGCGCGCTCACGCTCGCCGTGCGCTTCGAGGGCGGCGAGGCGAGCCTCGAGCTCCGCACGCACACCCCCGAGACCTCCCTCCGACCGGGCTTCGTCAACGCGCCCGCCTTCGCCGGAGAGCCGCACGAGACGCTCGCGGGCACGGTCTGGTTCGAGCTGAGCCGCGACGAGTTCGACTTCTTCTCGAAGCGCGCCTACGGGATCACCGCCGGCGCGGCCCAGAACTTCGCGGACTTCCAGCTCCAGCCCCACGACTGGCTGCGCCTCACGGTCACGCCGGAGCTCGAAGACGAGCTCATCGACGTGGCCTTCGAGGTGGTCGCCCTGGACGGGAGCCGCGTGCCCTTCGCGCGCGCGCCGGCGTCGCTCGTGGCCGGCGAGCAGTTCCGCGCGAACGTCTTCCGCATGGTCGACAACATGCTCGCGCAGGAGGCCGAGGCGCCCGGCTCGTCCACGCGCTGGGAGGTGCCCTTCCACTACGACGACCCGGAGGGCGGCGGCGTCGTGCGCGTCATCGCCCAGGGCGAGGCCGGCGTCTTCCGCATCGCCTACTCGGTCGAGTCGCCGCGCAACCGCCTCCGCGACGTGGGCTTTCTGCCCTATCAGGGGGTCGTCGACGTCCCGGAGACCCTCGAGCCGCCCGAGACCTCCTGCGCGGACGTCGGCAGCACCGAGGCGCTCCGGGGACGCTTCCGCCTGCGCTTCGACGCATCGGACACCGTGCGCGAGAGCGACCGGCTCACGGACCCGCTGCGTGGGGACGTCTGGGGCAGCGTCTATCGCGCGGAGGACGTCACCATCGGCGGTCCTCGCGAGGGCGCCGAGCCGGTGGCGAGCTTCGCCTTCGAGGACGTCGACGCGACCGTGCCCGGCGAGGGCATGGAGTACCTCCTGCCCGACGAGCTGCCGGTGGGCGAGTACCAGATCCTCGGCTTCATGGACACGGACGGGAACGGGGCCGAGACCCAGGACCCGGACGAGGGAGATCCGGTCACGTTGCCCATCGGCGGCTACACGATGGCCTGCGCCGAGCAGCCGGTGGTCGTGGAGTTCGCGCTCCTCCTGCCCGCGGGCCGGTGACGCGCTCCCCGGCGGCGCTCGCGCTGCTCGTCCTCGCCGGATCCTGCGGCGGGGAGCAGGCGGAGCCCGTCTTCGCGTCGGCGTCGGCGTCGATCCTCCGGGAGGGCGGCGCGCTCTGGGTGGCGTCGCCCGACGACGACGCGCTCGTGGAGATCGACGCCGCGAGCCTCGCGGAGCGCGGGCGGGTGGAGCTGGAGGGGGCGCCGGTGCAGCTCGCGGCGGTCGGGGAGGCGAAGGTGGTCGGGCTCGCGCGGGCCGCGGCCTTCGCGTGGATCGAGGGCGGTCGGGCCACGCGCCACGACGCGCCCTGCGGCGGCACGGGCGCGGTCGCGGCGCTGCCGGACGGGAGCGGGCTGGTCGCCTGCCCGAACGACGATCGCCTCCTCCGGGTGGGGCCGGAGGGCGTACGGCAGGTGCTCGCGCTCCCCGGGCGGCCGAGCGCGCTCGCCGTGAGCGGCGAGGACGTGATCGTGGCGAGCTCGCGGGGTGGGTTGGTGCACGTGCTCGCGGTCGAGGACGTGCTCGCGGCGCCCGCGGGTCTGCCGCCCCGGTCGGTGCCGATGGAGACGCGCGCGCTCGCGCCCGAGTCGGGCTTCGCCGCGACCCGGCTCCACGCGCTGGCGGTGGACGGGCGCGGGGGTGTGGCGCTCGCCTACCAGCGCGTCGACCACGACAGCGATCGCGACCGGCCCGCCGAGCGAGGCGGCTACGGCTCGGTCGTGGACGAGGCGCCGCGCATCGAGCCGCGCCTCCTCGCGCCCTGCGGCGGACGCTACGCGCGCTTCGATGGCGGGCCGCTCGCCATGAGCGGACCGAGCGCGCTCGCGTGGCACGGCGAGGCCGGGTTGCTCTGGGTCGCGCACCGGTCGACGGGCAACGTGGCGCTGGTCGCATGCTCCGCGGCGCGGGGCCTCGCCGAGCCCAGCCCGCGTCGCCCCCGCGTGCTGGCGACGTGGCGCGTCGGTCGTGGGCCAGGCGGGATCGCGCTCTCGGACGACGGCCGCACGGCCTGGGTCGACGTCGGCTTCGACCACGCCGTGGCGCGGCTCGTCTGGGACGGCGTGGAGGGGCCGCACGCGCTCGACGCGGCGCTCCGGCGCCCGCTCGGCGAGACGCGGCTCTCGGCGCGGGCCCTCGAGGGGCGGAGCGTCTTCTTCGACGCGCGCGACACGCACCTGACGCCGAGCGGGGTCGTGAGCTGCGCGAGCTGCCACCCGGGCGGCGGTGAGGACGGGCTCCGCTGGTTCCTCCATACTCCAGGGGTCGAGCGCAAGCTGCGGCGGACGCCGCCCGCCTGGGGAGCCCGACCGAGCCTCGCGCCCTACCACTGGGACGGCGAGTTCGAGGAGGCCGAGCGGCTGGCGCTCGTGACGATCCGCGAGCTCATGGAGGGGGACGGGCTCCTCGTCGACCTGGAGGCGCTCGCGGCCTTCATGGCGGAGCTGCCGCCGCCTCCGCCGCGCCCGGCCGACGATCCGGCCGCGGCCGCGCGTGGCGAAGCCCTCTTCGCCGAGCGCTGCGAGAGCTGCCATCGGGACCGCGTGGGCGCCGACGGCGCGGCCCACGGGCTCCTCCCGCCGAGCGCCGATCCGGACGCGCTCATGCCCGCCGTCCACACCCCCTCGCTCGCGGGCGTGCGCGCCCGCCCGCCCTTCCTGCACGACGGCCGCGCGCCGACGCTCCGCGCCGTGCTGACCGACGCCAACCCGGCCGACGCCCACGCCCGCACCTCCGACCTCGACGCGGCCGCCCTCGCCGACCTCCTCGCCTACCTGGAGACCCTCTGATGCCTTCCCCGCTCCCCCCGTCCTTGCGCCCGCTCCTCGCGCTCTCGCTCCTGCTCGCGCTCGCCTGCGGCGACGAGGACCCCGCGACCCCCGACGCGGGCGAGAGCCCACCCGACGCCGGCTCCAGCGACGCCGCCCCCGCCGTCGACGCGGGCCCGGCCGTCGAGCCCCTCGACCTCCCGGCGCTGCCGGCGGCCAACGCGGTCTCCGAGGACGATCCACGCTACCAGGGCATGCTCCGCTTCCTCTGGGACAGCTGGGGCGTCGAGGTCTACGAGGAGTGGCCTCCCGCCGAGTTCTTCCTCCAGCTCATGGAGGAGGAGCCCGAGGTCTTCGGGGATCAGCTCGCCGCCTTCGGCTTCGTCGCCGATCCGAACGACGACTTCCCCGTCGGCTTCAAGCGTGGCCTGAGCGATCCGAGCCGCGTCTACCAGACCTGCGCCCTCTGCCACGTCGGCGAGCTCCCCGACGGTCGCGTCTGGCTCGGCCTCCCGAACGGCCGCCTCGACTTCGGCCGCTTTCGTCGCGAAGTGAACGCGCGCTGGGTCGCCGCCGGCAACGCGCCTTTCGTCACCGCGCTCCAGCTCGAGAAGGGGGACCAGCTCGGGCCCGGTCGCTTCCACGCCGAGAGCAGTGAGTACGAACAGGTCGTCCCCGCCGACTTCCCCGCCTACTTCGGGCTCGCCGACCGGAGCCACCTCAACTACCTCGGCACCGGCGGCAACGTCCGCACCGAGGTGTACATGGCGATCTTCTCCTTCGGCGCGGGGAACCCGAACCCGATGGAGGCGCTCGTGCCGTTCCCCGAGCGCGCGCGGGTCGATGTGCTCCTCGGGTTCTTCGGCGCGATCCCGGCGCCCGAGGGCCCGCCGCAAGACGCGGCCGCGGTCGCCCGGGGCGAGGCGCTCTTCGAGCGGGAGCGCTGCGGCGAGTGCCACCACCCGGGCGACCCCGGCGCCGACCCGATCGTCCCCTACGCGCCCGATGGAATCGAGCGCCTCCCCGGGGACGACCCGGACTTCGAGCGCGGGACGATCGCGACGAGCCGGCTCCACCGGGTGCTCATCGAGGGGGACGAGATGGGCGGCGGCACGCCGAGCGACGAGGGCCGGGAGAACCTCATCCGTTTCATCATCGGAAACCGGCTCGCGGTCTCCATGAGCGACGGCTACCGCACGGCGGACCTGCGCGGCGTCTGGGCCACCGCGCCCTACCTGCACAACGGCAGCGTCCCGACCCTGGAGGACCTGCTCCGCCCGGCCGCCGAGCGCCCGGTGACCTTCGAGCGGGACGGCTTCACCGTCGACACGACCGTCGCGGGGAGCTCGAACGAGGGCCACGAGTTCGGCACCGACCTCACCGAGGAGGAGCGCGCCTCCCTGGTGGCCTACCTGCGCACGCTCTGACCCCGGCCCGCCGCTCGACGGGCGCATCGGCGCGCGCGCCCACGCGCACGGCGCGGTCAGGTCTCGAGGGCGGCGCGGGCTTTCTTCACCAGCGCGACCAGCGCCTTCCGCGCTTCGGTCGGCGAGGCGATGGGCGCGTCGAAGGCGAGCCGCGCCGGCCGCGGGCCCTTCGGGGTCGCGACGCTCAGCTCGAAGCCGAAGCGATCGATGCCGGCCATCGTCGCCGCCTCGGCGTCCGTCGCCCGCGTGAAGGCCCGCGCGTAGGCGACGAGCGCGTCCGCGTGGTCCTCGTTCATGTGCTGGACGATGCCCGCCGCGTGCGGTGCGATCGGATCGGGCTCGGCCGCCCGCCAGCCCTCGACGTCGACCCAGGACATGCGCCCGTAGCCGCCGATGTAGCGGACGGCCTCGACCCGCAGCTTCCAGAACGCGAAGTCCGTGAAGTCGACGTAGTAGGCCGCGTTCGCGTGTGCGGCGAGGAAGGCTTCGCGGGCGCTCGCGTCCTCCTCGAGCCGCGCGCAGGGCCCGACCAGGGTGACCCGCCCGGCGGCGAGCGGATCGGCGCCGGGCGCGACCTCCTCTGCGACGAGGAGGCTCGCCCGGGGGTCCGCCTCGAGGTGCTGGGTGTGCGCGGCGAGCCGGCTGATCAGGAAGACCGGGTCGGGGCCGTCGAGGGCGAAGGTGACGAAGGAGCCGTAGGGGTAGCCGGCCGGATCGAGCGAGAGGGTCCCGAGCGTCCCCACGCCGCGCCCGGCGACCAGCGTGTGGGCGCGCTCGGCGTGGCTCGGGGCGGGCGTGTCCGGCGGCGTGAGCGGCGCTTCGGCGGGGCCGCTTCCGCGGCCGTGCTCGGTGGGCATGGGCGGGAGCCTACCAGGCGGGCCGCTCGGGGGCGGGGCCTCGCAGGAGCGAGCCAGCGGGGGAAGAAACGCGGGCGGGCGATGGGCGCGAGCCCGAGCGGGGGAGCGAGGCCGCCCTGGCGTGGCCGTGCGCACCCTCACAGCCGTCCCGGGTACGGCCGTGCGACTCCTCACATCCGTCCCGGGTACGACCGTGCGCCTTCTCACACCCGTCCCGGCTACGGCTGTGCGTCTCCTCATGCGAAGAGAGGCGGCGCCCGTCGGCACCGGGCGGCTCACCGCATCGCCGTCACTGCACGTCGACGATGCGCCACTCGCCGGCTTCCCGGACCAGCCGGATCACGCGCGCCCCCGAGGTCTGCACACGGGCCTCGTTGCCCTGCACGGTGGTCTCCCAGTCCAGCTCGTCCTCGGTGTCGGCGAGGAAGCGCGCGATCTCCGCCCGCAGCGCCGCGCGCGGGGCCCGCGCGAGCAGCTCGAGCACCCCGTCGGCGCGGCCCCTCGCGAGCGCCCGCCGGAGCGCCCGCACGGCGTCCTCCGGGGTCGTGAGCGCCGGCGCGCCGAGCACGCCGCCGACCAGCCGCCACTCGCCGCTCTCGAGCGTGAGCACGGCCTGCTCCCCGCTCGGTAAGGGCACCACCGCCCGGCTCTCCAGGTCCTCGACCGCCACGAGCTGCTCCGCCCGCGCGTGGAGCTCGGCCTCGTTCTCCTCGAGGAGCCGCGCCACCTCGTCGACGCTCACGCGCTGCCGCGTGGCCGGATCGAGCAGCGCCCAGACGGCCTCCGCGTCCTTCGCGCGGAGCCCGTCCGCCCAGGCCTGCACGGCCGCCTCCGGACCGACCGGGGCCGGCGTCGCGGAGGCGCAGGCGGCGAGCAGGACCAGGAGCGGGAGCGGGCGCACCGGGCGGAGGGTAGCAGGCCGAGCGCGGGGCGACGGAAGGGGAAAACGGGGCACGTCGAACGGCACCGACCTGATCATGTATTCAGCACGATGCGGGCGCGCAGGCCCGTGAACCCGTGTTCACGAACGTGACCGCCGTACGCGCCGCGAGCCGGTTCGACCGGCCGAAGCGCCCCTTTTCGGCCGCTCTCGGGCCTGGTTTCGCGTGTGATCCGCCTTTGTCCGGCCAAGCCGTGGCGTTGGCACGCGTCCTGTATGAACATCCCGCGAGAGGGTTTCCATGCGCCACGTCCACCGCCTGCACTTGCTGTCCGCCTTCGCCTTCGCGGCGATGGCCTTCGCCTTCGCCGGTTGTTCGTCCGAGAGCTACTACTGCGACGACACCGGCTGCTTCTATTGCGACGGCCTCGGCTGCCGCGAGGTCGATCCGCCGGATCGCCCCGAGTGCCGCGGCGACTTCGAGTGCCCGGACGGGACGATGTGCACGGACCTCGGCTGCGTGGCCGCGTGCATGGACGACGGCGACTGCCCGGACGGCACGGTCTGCTCCGACGCGATGTGCGTGGGCCCGACCGAGCCGCCGCCGACCCCGCGCCCCGGCGTCTGCGAGCGCAACGCCGACTGCGGTGACGACACCCTCGTCTGCCGGGACGGCATGTGCGTGCCCGACGACCGGAGCTGCGGCGAGACGGGCTGCTCCTGCGAGGAGACCGGCATGTGCGCCGACGGCTTCACCTGCGTCGACGCCGAGTGCCGCCCCGACGAGGACGTCTGCCGCTTCAACACCGAGTGCGGCGCCGGCCGCGTCTGCGTGGACGGTCGCTGCGCCTCGGCCTGTGGCGGGGACAACCCCTGTCCGACCGGCCAGGCGTGCGAGGACGGCCTCTGCCGCGACGTCGAGCCGACGCCGGGCGAGTGCACGAACAACGACGAGTGCGGCGCCGGGCAGATCTGCGCCGACTCGGTCTGCGTCGACGGCTGCATGGAGGACGCCGAGTGCGGCGCCGAGCGCTACTGCGACGGTGGCATCTGCCGGGTCGACGATCGGCCGCGTCCTTTCTGCACGAGCGACGCCGAGTGCCGCTTCGCCTGCATCGCCGGTGTGTGCCGCACGCCCTGCGAGACCAGCCGCGAGTGCGCGATGGTCGACGTGCAGTTCAGCGTCTGCCTCGACAGCTACTGCGCGACGACGAACGAGGCGACGAGCGATTGCGCCACCTCGAGCGATTGCGGCGTCGGTGAGGAATGCATCGACGGCGTCTGTCGTTGACCCTCACACAGGCCCGGTGACGGGCTGAGACTCCGGCCGGGGCCCACCACCCCGGCGCATCGGAACCTTTCGAGACTCCATCCACACACACCCATCCACCACCACCCTTCGCCGGGGTCGCGCCGTGCGCGACCCCGGCGAAAACTATTTCGATGTCGCTTCGCGACGGCGCTTCGCGCCCTACCGCGCGGCCGTGGGCCGCTTGGCGCCGCGTGGCCGCGGCGTCACACGGGTCGGTTCTTCGTTGGTGCGCGAACGCGGCTCCGTGGGGCCGGGCGACGGGGCGGAGATGGGAGCGCTCCCTCGGCCGGGCGGGGGCTGAAGGCGGG
>PABA01000237.1 GCA_002699025.1 Sandaracinus sp.
GGGCGCTGCATCTTCGCGGGCGCTGCGTCTTCGCGGGCGCTGCGTCTTCGCGGGCGCTGCGTCTTCGCGGGCGCTGCGTCTTCGCGGGCTCTGTACTAGCGTTGGCCCCATGCAGCCCGTCGACGTGCAGCACCTGGTGGAGGAGGCGGCCCGCGCCCTCGCCCGTCGGGTCGAAGAGCTCACCGCGAAGACCGAGCCGGCGCCCGCCGAAGCGAGCGACGCGCCCGAGGAGCCGACGCCGCGCGTCGACGATCCGCGCGCCGATCTCCGCCTGGTCATCGACCACACGCTCCTCAAGCCGGAGGTCACCCGCGCCGACCTGGCGCGCCACTGCGAGGAGGCCCTCGAGCACGGCTTCTATTCGGTCTGCGTGAGCTCTGCGAACGTGGCCTTCTGCAAGGCGAAGCTCGACGGCTCGGGCGTGAAGGTCTGCGCCGTCGTCGGCTTCCCCCACGGCAACGCCAGCGCCGCCGCCAAGGCCGCCGAGGCGCGCCAGGCCGTGCGCGACGGCGCCGACGAGCTGGACATGGTGATCGCCCTCGGCCCGCTCCGCGAGGGGGATCACGCGGCGGTGCACGCCGACATCGCGGGGGTCGTCGCGGCCGGCGCGCCCGTGAAGGTCATCCTCGAGACGGCGCTCCTCGGCGAGCGCGAGAAGGTCGTCGGCTGCGCGCTCGCGAAGGCGGCCGGCGCAGCCTTCGTGAAGACCTCCACGGGCTTCGGAGGCGGCGGCGCCACCGTCGAGGACATCGAGCTGATGCGCTCGGTGGTGGGCGAGGACGTGGGCGTGAAGGCCTCCGGCGGCGTGCGCGACGCGGAGACGGCCGACGCGATGGTTGCCGCGGGCGCCGATCGGATCGGCGCGAGCTCGAGCGTCGCCATCGTCACCGGCGGCGCGGGGAAGGGCGGCTACTGAGCGCGCCCGACTCCCCCCACGCCACCGAACGAGAGCCGAGAGAGAGAACAGCCGAGAGAGAAAGAGGAGGACAGACGCCATGCCCGTCGTGGAAGTGACCGACGCCACCTTCGAACGGGAGGTCATGGACGAGCCGCTCCCCGTGCTCGTCGACCTCTTCGCGGACTGGTGCGGCCCCTGCAAGATGATGGCGCCCGTGATGCAGGAGCTCGCGGCCGAGCTCGAGGGGCGCGCCAAGGTCGTGAAGATCGACGTCGATCAGAACCCCATGTGCGCGCAGATGTTCCGCGCCTCGTCGATCCCGATGTTCGTCGCCATGCAGGGCGGCAAGGTCGTCGGCCACCAGATGGGCGCCGTGCCGAAGGAGGCGCTCCTGCGGCTGCTCGAGCCGGTGCTCCCGAAGGACGACGCCGCCGTGGGCCCGGAGGAGCTCGCGCAGCTCCTCGTGCAGGGGAGGGCGCTCCCCGTGGACCTGCGCGATCCCGGCTCCTATGGGCGCTTCCGCATCCCCGGTGCCGTGAACCTGCCGGTCGACGAGCTGCCGACGCGCAAGGACGAGCTGAAGGGCGGGAAGGTCCCGGTGCTCTACGGGCGCGCCGACGAGGCCGCCGAGGTCGCGCGTCAGCTCCGCGACGAGGGCATTGGTGCGCGCTTCCTCGAGGGGGGCTTCCTCGCTTGGGAGGTCGCGGACCTCGAGGTCGAGCGCGGATGAGCCGGCGCCTGCCGATGGCGGGCGAGCGCCCCGCGGGGGGCGCGGCGGGGACGGTCGCGATCGCCGGCCGCGTGCGGGTCTCGGTGGCCTCCGTGATCGACGAGGCGGCGGCGCTCCGCTTCGGCGGCTGGCTCGCGGAGGCCCTCGGCTGCCCGGTCTGGCGCGCCCCCGGCCTCGCCGGGCCCGGGGAGGAGCGCCCGCTCGAGGCGCTCGAGGACGCCCCCGTCGTCGCCATCGGCCTCCCCCTCTACCGGCGCCTCGACGCCGACCTCCGCGTGCTCATCACCGGAGGCCTCCCGCGCGCCGCCTGGCGCCCCGAGGCCCGCGGGCTGAGCGCGCACCTCGAGCTGAGCGAGCCGCGCGAAGGCCTCGTCGCGCCCCTCGCGGCGCTCCTCGGCTAGGGCCGCCAGCCACCCCGCGCGCGGCTCATGGCGCGGCTCATGGCGCCGCTCCGTTGCCCCGCGAGCGCCCCGCGAGCGCCCCGTCGGCGCGTGGCCCCGCGCCCCCGTCCGGCGCCGGGGGTCGCCGCCCTTTGCGGAACCGCGGGCGCTCGCCGAGGGCCGAGATCGCGCCGCTGGAGGAGCCTCTCCGGCGTGGCATCCCCCGCTCACACCGTGCGATCCGGGCCGGCGTGCCGAAGGGCTGGAGCCGCGGCCGGCTTGTTGCTAGGGTCCCCGCGCCGCGGAGCCTCCGCCAGACCGGCCGGGCCCTCTCAGAGCCGGCGACGACTGCCGTCCCCGCCTCGCCTTCCCCCCCTCCGGGCCCCTCCGCGCGCGCTTCACCCCCCAGAGGATGCTCATGGCTGACAAGCCCGACTACGTTCCCGGTCTCGCGGGCGTTCCCGCCGCTCGCTCCAGCGTCTGCCTCATCGATGGCCAGGTCGGCAAGCTGCAGTACCGCGGCTACCCCATCGAGCAGCTCGCCGAGAGCTGCTCCTACGAAGAGGTCGTCTACCTCCTCCTCTTCGGCGAGCTCCCGACGAAGGCCCAGCTCGAGTCCTTCGACGCCGAGCTGAAAGAGGAGCGCGGCCTGAAGTTCCGCATCGTCGACGTGCTCAAGAACCTGCCCGAGCGCGGTCACCCGATGGACGCGCTCACGGCCGCCGTCGCGTGCATGGGCATGTTCTACCCGGGCGATCACGTGGAGGACCTCGAATTCCGGCGCCTCTGCGCCATCCGCCTCGTCGCCAAGCTCCCGACCGTCGTCGCCGCCTGGCATCGCATCCGCCGCGGCGACAACCCCATCGAGCCCCGCACCGACCTCGGCCACGCCGCCAACTTCCTCTACATGCTGGAGGGGCACGAGCCCGACGAGCTCGAGGCGAAGGTCATGGACGTCGCGCTGATCCTCCACGCCGAGCACTCCATGAACGCCTCGACGTTCACGGCGCGCGTGACCGGCTCGACGCTCTCCGATCCCTACGCGGCCGTCGCGAGCGCCATCGGCTCGCTCGCCGGCCCGCTCCACGGCGGCGCCAACGAGCGCGTCCTCGAGATGCTGCGGACCATCGAGGACTCCACCTCGGAGGCCGTTCGCCGCTGGGCCGAGGACAAGCTCGCCCGCAAGGAGAAGATCATGGGCTTCGGCCACCGGGTCTACAAGGTCAAGGACCCGCGGGCGAACATCCTCCAGAAGCTCGCGACGCAGCTCTTCGAGAAGCGCGGGCGGACGCCCATCTACGACATCGCCGTCGAGCTCGAGAAGCAGATGGGCGAGCTGGTCGGGCACAAGGGCATCGCGCCGAACGTCGATTTCTACTCGGGCATCGTCTACGAGAAGATGGGCATCCCGGTGGACCTCTTCACGCCGGTCTTCGCCATCGCGCGCGTCGGCGGCTGGCTCGCGCACCTGCTCGAGCAGCTCCAGGACAACCGCATCTTCCGCCCGACCCAGATCTGGATCGGCGAGGCCGACCGCACCGTCCCGCCCCTCGCCGACCGCGGCTGATCCCGCGGTCGCGATACGTCGCCCAACCGCGCAGCTCGCCGACGCCGGTCTCGTCGTCGCGGCCCGAAGAAGCACCCCGGCCGACGCCCTGCTCGTCGCGCTTGTCGGGGCCACCACCGCAGGATTCCTCGAGGAATCCTGCATCAGCGCCAGGCCGGAGGTCTGGCGCTAGGGCACCCCGAAGAGCCAGCTGCTCGCGAAGCCGACGAGCACCGACGCGCCGTTCGCGAAGGCGGCCCAGAGGAGCGCCGGCCGGAGCGCGCTTCGCCACGGCGCCTGGCCCCCGGGGCCCGGGAGGAAGCTGGCGAGGAGGGCGGCCTCGACCAACACCACGCTGCCCTCGCCGATGGCCACGGTCGCCCAGTAGCCGAGCTCCGGATGGAGCGCGGGGAAGAGCGCGAACCAGAGGAGGGGGTGGGTGAAGGCGCTTGGGAGGAGTGCCAGGGGGAGCCGCTCGCGGAGCGGCCGATGGGCGAGCGCGCGCAGATAGATCGGCGCCTCCACCGCCTGCGTCAGCAGGAGGGCGTAGAGCCAGCTCCGAGCCACCGCCTCAGTCGCCGTCGTCCGGGCGGTGCTTCTTCGAGGGCGCGCTCTTCTTCTTCGTCGCCTCGTCCACCGCGTCGCCGAGCCGCTTCGTCAGCTTGCCCAGCTCGCTCGTGAGCTGCTTCGCCAGCGGCTCCGCGCTCGCGCCGAGCTTGCGGATCACCCGCTCGGCCTCCTTCGTCGCCGTCTCGAAGGCCGGGTCGATCTTCTCGGCGTAGCCCTCGACGCGCTTCGACGCCTTGCTCAGCCCCGGCTCGACCTTCTCCACGGTCTTGTCGACCGCCTTGGTGATCGCCGGGTCGATCTTCTCGGCGTAGCCCTCGACGCGCTTCGACGCCTCGCCGAGGCCCTTGCTGCTCGTGCTCGCCGCCTTCTCGAAGAAGAGGCTCGCCGCGCTCCGGAAGTGGTCGATGGCCTCGAAGAGCTCGTCCCGGGCGGTCTTCCCCTCTTCGCCGTCGCGGGCGCCGGCCTCGGTCTTCGCGTCGTCGCGCTCGTCGCTCATGGCGGCAGCATACGCCCGCGCCCGCCGTGCTGGCCACCGCTCGAGCCCGCCTCCGCGTGGGGCGCCCGCCTCGCGATGGGAGCCACGCCCCCGTGCGCGGCGCACGAGCGGGGAGCGCCGCCGCGCGGGGCGAAGAGCGTGGCGCGGCTCAGAGCCCGACGCAGGCGGCCGGGAAGGCCTCGCGACCCGGGTCGTTGGCGCAGATGCACTCCCGGTCGGCTTCGGTCACGCAGGGCCAGCCGGAGGCCGAGGGGTGGCGCAGGCAGACGGGAGCCGAGGCCGGGCAGTCCGCTCCCACGAAGCCGCCGCAGAGGGCGGCGCTCCGCACGCACACGCCGGCCTCGCAGGCGAGGTCGTCCCCCGGGCAGGGCGAGGCCTCGCTGCAGGTGCTGCCGACGTCGCCGCAGCCTTCGCTGCCCGCGTCGACCCCGGCGTCCTCGCCCGGCCCCGCGTCGCCTCCGCTCCCGGCGTCGTCAGCGCTCCCAGCGTCTTCGCCCGGGCCAGCATCTTCCGCGCTGCCCGCGTCTTCCGTGCTGCCGGCGTCTCGCACGTCCCCGGCGTCCTCCGCGCTGCCGGCGTCGCTCGCGGTCCCCGCGTCTGCACCGCCCGCGTCGCTCCTCGCGCCGGCGTCCGTCGCGGCGTCGTCGTCCCCGCAGGCGAGGACCAGCGCGATGAGGCCGAGGAGAGCGAAGAGGCGAAGTCGAAGCATGATGCCCGTCATAGCAGATGCGCGGCGTCGACGTGGCCCGATCGCCCGTCAGGGGCAGCGCAGCGGTCCGAAGGCGTCGCCGTTGTCGCCCTCGTCGCACTCGAGCACGCGCCCGTTCGGGAACGTGCGATCGGTCGGATCGACCTCGGCCCGCCAGCGGCGCCCGTCGGCTCGGACGGTCTCTTCCAAGCGCACGGAGCCCCCGGGCGGAAGGACCACGCGCGTCTCCAGCTCCGGTCGTCGGCGTCCGTCCTCGCGCTCGAGGGCGACCCGGACCCCTGCCGGCGCCGACGCCGGGCCGACGTTGTGGACGTCGAGCTCGAGCACGGCGCGCCCGCCCTCGCAGCGATGGCCCGCGCGCACCACCAGGTTCGGGGCGAGCCCCGGGTCCGCGTCGGCGTCGATGTTCTGCCGGAAGGGACGCGGCGTCGGGGCCGGGCGGACGAGGCGCCCGGCGTCGTCCACGCTCGCGCCGACGAAGGCGTGCTGGGTCCACGCGGGCTGCGTCGGCAGCCAGCGACCGCGCGCGTCGCCGAAGACGGTGACGCCCGCCGTGACGAAGGGCGGGCGCGCCCGGTTGCTCGAGGAGACGAGGATCTCGGCCATCCCGTCGCCGTCCACGTCCGCCACGGAGGGCCCGAAGGTGCTCGTCTCGGCGCGGTTGCGTCGCAGCACCCGCTCGGTCCCGTCCCGGCCGTCCACGATGCGCAGGAAGAACTCGTCCTGGTGGAGCACCTCGTAGACCCCGTCGCCCGTGAAGTCGTGGAGCACCGGCGTCGAGGTGCTCTGCGGGTCCTCGACGGCGACCGCCCAGCGCACGCCGGCCTCGGCGCAATCCCCATCGCCCGCCGCGCAGGCCGGGTCGTAGGCCGCCAGCGCTTCGCCGTGGCCGACGACGATCTCGTCCAGCCCGTCCCCGTCGAGGTCGGCCAGGGCCGGAGGGCTACCGAGCCCGCGCCCGCGCCGCCCGAGGAGCATCCGGCTCCAGAGGACCGCGCCGCCCCTGCCCAGCACGTGCAGCGTCCCGCGCGCGACGAGCGCCACCTCGAGCCCCGGCGCCGGGTCGACGTCGCCCACGCCGCAGAAGCCATCGTCCACCGGCGCGGACGAGCGCACGCGGCCGTCCCCCTCGAAGACGGTCCGCCCGGCGATCACCTCCGGGAGCCCGTCGCCGTCCAGGTCGGCGACGCAGCTGATGGGGCCGGCGGTGTCGTTGATGCCGCGCCCGGTGTCGCCTTCGCCCTGCCAGCGGAGCGCGCCGCTCGGGCCCTCGAGCACGGTGCGGCCGACGACGACCTCGGGGGTGCCGTCGCCGTCCAGGTCGCCGACGGTGGGGGCGCCGCCGACGGCGCGGAGCGTGTCTCCGAGCAGCTCGAGGCTCGACGGCGCGGGGCTCGACCAGAGGCGCCCCGCCCGCACGGACCAGGCCTCGACGCCGCCGCCGCCCGGTAGGCCGACCAGGTCGAGGGCGCCGTCACCGTCGAGGTCCGCGGCCGCCAGCTGGCCATCGCCGAGGAGCCCGCCGCCGAGCGTCGCGATCCGCCTGCCCGTGGCCGGATCGAAGACCTCGACCCGCCCCGACTGCACGGCGACGAGCGGCGTCGCGGCGGGCTGCGGGAGCACCAGCGGCTGCGTGCGCAGCTCGAGGTTGGCGCGCTCCGGGAAGCGCTGCTCCTCCTGGAGCAGGTCCACGCCGGTACCCCGGTCCACGTCGCAGCGGGTGGGGATGGGCGGGAGCCCGGCGTCCCCGGAGCCGCTGTCGCCCCCGCCCGCGTCGTCTCCGAACGCGCCTCCATCTCCCGGGAGGCCACCGTCCACGCGGCTGCCGGCGTCGAGCTCGCTGCCGCCGTCGCGCGCGACGGCCCCGTCCGTCGATGTGCCCGCGTCCGTTCCGGGCGCCCCGTCGGGGGCGGCCCCGTCGAGCCCGGTGGCGCCGTCGAGCCCGGTGGCGCCGTCGAGCCCGGTGCCCCCGTCGAGCCCGGTGGCGCCGTCGAGCCCGGTGCCCCCATCCGCTCGCACCACCGCCCCGTCCGGCCGGAGCACCCGGCCGTCCGGCAAGACCTCGTCGCCCGGCGCCCGGCTCGCGTAGCAGCCCGCCAGCAGGAGGGCCGGGAGAAGCCATCGAGCGGCAGGTCCGGGTCGCATCGGCGGCACCATGACACGCCCGTCCCGCTAGCGCCTCTCGGACGTAGGGGGCATCGGCGCTGGGCGCAGCGTGGGGGGCGACGGGGCCGGATCGCTCACCGCGAACGGAGGAACGGCGTGCCGGTCGCCGAGGAGAGCGTGGGGGAGGGCGACGCGGACCGCGCCGGCCTACTGGCGTCCGGCAGCTGCGCGGCATGCCCTCGCCGGCGTCAGCGGGTGAGCCACCAGGCCAGGGCCGCGAGGCCCCCGGCCGCGAGCGCGCCCAGCGCCATCCAGAGGGGCAGCCGACTCGCCACTGGGAGCGGCGGGCCGAGCTCGTCGCGCGAGGCCGCGGGATCCGCCGCCGGGTCCACCCGCGTCTTCGTCTCCCCGTCCATGAGCGGCGGCCCGCTCCGCACCGTGCGCGTCTCGGGCTCGAGCGGGGCGCGGGTCCGCGTCTCTTCGTCGGCGCCCGCCGGCACCACCACCGGCGTCGGCGCCGGGCCCGCCGTCGCGCCCGTGAGCGGCAGGGTCCCGGCGGGCCGGGCGGGCTGGGTCGGCTCGAAGGGGAGGGTGGCCTGAGCCTTCGCCTCCAGCCCGCGCACGCGCTTGGCCAGGATGCGGCGCGCCGTCGGCGGCGGGTGCACGTCGTGGAGCGCCTCGAGGAAGGCCCGCGCGCTCTCGGGCCGCGCCTCGAGCTCGGGCTCGATCAGCCGCTCGATGGCATCGCGCAGCGCCGCCGGGGCCTCCGGCACCCGCTCGGCGAGGGGCACCCGCTCTCCCCGCGCCGCCTTCGCGATCGTCTCCGGCTCGTTCGCGCCGTCGTAGGGCCGCGCCCCGGCGAGCGCCTCGTAGAGGATCACCCCGAGCGCGAAGAGGTCGCTCCGCGGCTCGAAGCTCCCCTCCCGCGCGTACTCCGGCGCCATGTAGGGCACCTTCCCCTTCACGACCCCGGTCCGCGTGCGCTCCGCGCTCAGCGCCTTCGCGATCCCGAAGTCGCCCAGCTTCACCTCACCGGCCCGGCTCAGCAGCACGTTCGAGGGCGAGAGATCCCGGTGCACGACCCGCTCTCCGTGCGCGTAGTCGAGCGCCTGCCCCAGCTCCGTCGCCAGGTAGGCGACCAGCCCGCTCGTCAGCGGCTCCGGGTCCTCGCGGAGGAGCGCGCGCAGGTTCGACCCCTCGATGAGCTCGAGCACCAGGTAGGGCCCGCCGTCCTCCGCGACGCCGAAGTCGAGCACCTGCGCCACGTTCGCATGACCGAGCCTCGCCGAGACCCGCGCCTCCTCGTGGAAGAGGCGCACGAGCTCCGGATCCTCCGTCATGCCCGGGAGGATCCGCTTGAGGCAGACGCGCTGCTCGAAGCCGCCCGGGCCACGCCGGATGGCCACGTGCGTCTCCGCCATCCCGCCGGCGCCGAGGCGCTCGAGGAGCTCGTAGGGCCCGACCTGCATGGGCGCGAGGGACCCTATCAGGGGCGCGCGGCGGCGCCCATGGCCCGATCGAGATCCTCCCAGAGGTCCTCCACGTCCTCGACGCCGACGCTCATGCGGAAGAGCCCGTCGGAGATGCCGGCGGCCGCCCGCTGCGCCGCGGGCATGGAGAAGTGCGTCGTCGACGCCGGGTGGCTCACGAGCGTGCGGAGGTCGCCGAGGCTGACGGCGCGCGTGAGCACCTCGAAGGCGTCGTAGGCGCGGCGGCCGGCCGGGAGCCCGCCGACGAGCTCGAAGGCGACGAGCGCCCCGAAGCCCCGCTTCATCTGGCGCGCTGCGACGGAGTGCTGGGGGTGGCTCGCCAGGCCCGGGTAGAAGACCCGCGCGATGCGCTCGTCGGCCTCGAGGCGCTGGGCGAGCTCCTGGGCGTTCGCGCTCGAGCGCTCCATGCGAAGCCCGAGCGTGCGCAGGCCCCGGGAGAGCATCCAGGCGTTGTGCGGCGCCAGCACACCGCCGGCGGCGCGGACGGCGACGGACCGCACGGCGTCGACCTTCTCCCGGCTCCCGACGGCCACGCCCCCGAGGGCGTCCCCGTGGCCGCCGATGCCCTTGGTCGCCGAGTGGACGACCAGGTCCGCGCCCAGCTCGAGGGGGTGCTGGTGGTAGGGGGTCGCGAAGGTGGAGTCGACCACCAGGGCGGCCCCGACGGAGCGCGCCCGCTCGGCCAGCGCCGCGATGTCGTAGACGGCGAGCGTCGGGTTGGCGGGCGTCTCGCACCAGACGACGCGCGTGTCCGCGCCGAGGGCGGCCTCGACGGCCGCGAGGTCCGTCATGTCCACGAAGTCGAAGCGCACCCCGAAGCGCTCGAAGTGCGTCCGGAGCAGCTTCGCCGTCTCGGCGTAGATCCCCCGCGGGGCGAGCACGTGCCCGCCGGCCTCGAGGTGCGCGGCGAGGGCCCCGAAGATCGCGGCCATGCCGGAGGCCGTCGCCACGGCGGCGTCCGCCCCTTCGAGCTTCGCCACCTTGGCCTCGAAGGCCTCGGTCGTCGGGTTGCGCCAGCGGCCGTAGATGAAGCCCTCGCGCTCGCCCGCGAATTGGGCGGCGGCGTCGGCGGCGGTCTCGAAGGCGAAGGCGCTCGAGTGGACGAGGGGCCCGTCGAGGGCGCCCGTGACCGGGTCGATGCCGTCCCCGGCGTGAACGGCGAGCGTGTTCCAGCGCATGGGGCCGAGATACCAAGCTCCGCCCGCGGCCGCGAGCACCTCCCGCGCCATGGACGCGCTCGACCGTGCACGAAGTGGGCCCCGACGGAGCACGCGAGCTACACTGCCCCCCGCGCGGCGCCGCCCCCGCGCACCCTCGAGATGGCCTCGCCCTGGAGCATCCTCTGCGACGATCCCGCCGCCGCGGTCGAGGTGGCCCGCCTCGGCGCCGAGCTCGGCGTCGGCGTGGCGCCCCGGGTGACCCCGGGGCCTGTCCGGGAGGCCGTCGCCGCGCTTCAGCGGGGCGAGCGCGTGGCCTTGCTGCTCCTCGGCGTGCCCGGGGAGGACGAGCTGGTCGGGCTGGCGCGCGCCGCCGACATCGCCGGCTCGCCCGTGCCCCTGGCGGTCTTCGGGGGGACGGAGCGGAGCGAGCGGCAGGTGCTCACGCTCGCCGCGGATCTCGGCGTCCCGGTGCTGCACGAGGTCGGGCCCCTCGTCGCCGCGCTGGCGCTCCTCGACGCGCTCGCGCCTCCCTTCGAGGTGGGCGCGAAGGGGCTCGAGCCGCCCGACCGGCGCCGCCTCGAGGGCGTGCTCGGCGGGGGGCGGGGTGCCCGCATGCTCGAGCCCGCCGACGCGGGCCGCGTGGCGCTCGCGCCGCTGGAGGGCGAGGAGGCCGCACCGACGCTCGGGGAAGCGCGCGACGTCGTCGCCGCCCTCGAGGCGCTCCGCGCGAGCCGCCGCCCCGAGGCCCGCCCCCGCATGCCGCGCGTGGAGGGCGTGGAGCCGCAGAGCGTGCTCGATGTGATCCTCGGGCCGCCGCGCGTGCTCTCGGACCCGGCGAGCAAAGCGGCGCTGGCCGCCTACGACGTGCCCCTGCCCCTCGAGGAGCTCTGCTCGAGCCCCTCCCGGGCCGCCTCCGAGGCGACCCGCATCGGCTTCCCGGTCCGCGTCGCGCTCGCCTCCCCCGACCTCCGCGTCTGGGACCACCCGGACCTCGTCGCCGAGCGCGTCGAGAACGCCACCCGCGTGCGCGACGTGTTCCGGCAGATCATGGCCCTCGCCCGGGGCCGCGACGCGGAGGCCCGGCTCCTCGGCGTCACCGTCTCCGCGACGCGCATGCCCCGGGCCCGCCTCCGCGTGCAGGCGGCGCCCCTGGCCGAGGGGCTCGTGCGCGTGGCCCTCGGCTTCGCCGATCCGCACGGGGTCGCCGCCGGCGACGAGACCGCGCTCGTCCTGCCCTGCTCGCCCGAGGCGCTCGAGGCGGCGCTGCGGCGCCTCCGCGGCCATCCGCTCCTCCTGGGCGGGACCCCGGGGGAGCGCCGGGACGTCGTCGCGGCGATCGGCGACACGCTCCTCCGCGTGGCGGCCTTCTTGGACGACTGGCGGAGCGAGGTGGAGGCCGTCGAGCTCCGCCCGCTCGCGCTCCTCGTCGGCGGCGAGGTCGAGATCCGCGAGGCCTCCGTGACCGTGAGCGACGCCTTCGCCCGCAGCCTCGAGACCATGCCGGCGGGGCGCTGAGGTCGAGGGCGCGCCGCCGGCCGCGCGGCGCGTGGTAGGCTGGGGCGTGGATTGGCTTCGCCCGGGCGCGCTGGTCGCGCTGCTCTGCACCGGCTCGCTCCTCCCCGTCTCGTCCGCGGCCGCGCAGGGCCCGCAAGGAGAGGGCGAGGAGGAGGCCTCTCCCGAAGCCGGCGCTCCCGAAGCCGCGTCGCCCGAGGACGCGCAGGCCGCCCAGCAGGCCCGCGAGCACTTCCGGACGGGCATGGAGCACTTCGAGGGGCGTCGCTTCCGGGAGGCGATCCACGAGTTCCAGCTCGCCGCCGCCCTGGTCCCGAGCGCGGACCTCTGGTTCAACATCGCGCGCGCCTCCGAAGAGCTCTCGGACCTGCCCTCCCTCGAGCAGGCCGTCGAGTACTACCGGCGCTACCTCCGCGACCGCGTGGACCCGCCCGATCGGGACGCGGTCGAGGCGCGCATCGCCTCGCTCGAGGAGCGCATCGAGGCCGCCCGCGAGGCCCAGCTCCGCCGGCCCGACACGGGCACGCTGCGCATCGGCGTCGAGACCGAGGGCGCCCAGGTGCGCCTCGACGGCCAGCCCTCGGGCGAGACGCCGGTTCCCGCGCCGATCAGCGTGGAGCCTGGCCGCCACCGGCTCGACCTCGAGCGGGAGGGCTACGTGCCGTTCCGCTCGGAGGTGCGCGTCGAGCCCGGCGTCGTGACCACCGCCTACGCCGACCTGGTCCCCGCGACGCGCTACCGCGCCGTGCGCGGACGGCGCATCTTCACTTGGATCACCGCCGGCTTGGCGGCCGCCGCGCTCGGCACGAGCATCGGCCTGGGCGTCCACGCCCGGAGCCGCGCCGACGAGGACCTGAGCGACGGCCGGCGCTGGGCCGCGATCAGCGACTACGTCCTCGGCAGCGCCCTCGTGCTCGGCGTCACCTCGGTCATCCTCTATTTCGTGGAGGGCCGAGCCGTGGGCACCGAGCGCATCGGCCCCGACGACGAGCCCCTCGAGGCCTCCCGGCCGCGCCCCGGCGCCTTCTGAGCGGCGCGCCTCGATCCGTCGCCCTTCGAGCCGTCCGCTCGAGCCGTCCCCTCGAGCCGTCCGCTCGAGCCCACGGGTCCCGAACCGTCCCCTCGAGCCCGCGGGAGTCGAGAGCCCGTGGTCCCGGGCGAAGGGCGTCCGGGCCACCGAGCCAGCGCGGCCTGGAGCCTCCGAAGCCAGCGCGTTCGCAGCCGCCCCGGCCCCTTCAGCCCTCGTCCGCGAAGCGCCAGAGCCCCGCGTGCGCCCGCCGCGTGCGCTCGATGGCCTCCTCCGCCGCCGTCGGGATCGTGCCCTCCGGCAGCTCCGGGCCCGTCTCGAGCAGCGCCTCGCCCACGGCGCGCACGGACCCCTCGAGGGCCTGGAGGTCGTAGCCCCCCTCGAGCATCAGCCCGAGCCGCGCCGCCCGGCCCGCCACCGCGCCCGCGAAGGCGCCATAGCTGGCGTCATCCAGCTCCTGCCCGGCCAGCGGGTCGCGCGCGTGGGCGTCGAAGCCCGCCGAGACCAGCGTCAGATCGGCACCGAACTCGTCGAGGGCGGGCAGCACGACCCGTCGAAAGGCCTCCCCGTAGACCTCCGGCCCGGACCCCGCCGGGAGGGCCAGGTTGATCGTCTTCCCCCGGCCGGCGCCGGCGCCGATCTCGCTCGGCGCGCCCGTGCCCGGGTAGTGCGGGTACTGGTGGAGCGAGACGAAGAGCACCCGCGGGTCCTCCCAGAAGATCTCCTGCGTGCCGTTCCCGTGGTGGACGTCCCAGTCGACGATCGCCACGCGCTCCGCGCCGAGGGCCAGCGCCTCGGCCGCCGCCACGGCCACGTTGTTCAGGAGGCAGAACCCCATCGCCGCGCCGGGACGCGCGTGGTGCCCGGGCGGTCGGAGCAGCGCGATGCCCGCCGCCCGCTCGTCCGGTTCTCCGGCCAGGAGCCGCCGCGTCAGCGCCGCCGCGCCTCCGGCCGCGCCCCAGGCCGCCGCCTCCGACTCCGGACAGAAGTAGGTGTCCGCGTCGAGGTGCCCCCACTCTCCGAGCGCGGACCGGAGCCGCCGCACGTAGCCCGCGCCGTGCACCCGCTCGAGAGCCTCGTCGCTCGCGTCCTCCACGGCCACGGCGACGCGGCGCGCGTCCGGCAAGGCCCCGGCGAGCCCCGCCCGGGCCGCCGCGAGCCGCTCGGGGCGCTCCGGGTGGGCCCCGCGGGACCGATGCGCGTCGAAACGATCGTCGTCGACGACGTGAAGAGTGGAAAAAGGCGCTGTGGTAGGGGCGGACATGGGCGGTGATGCTTGACCTTTCGAACGGCCCTCTGATACGACCGTGACGTTCCCGAGCCCCATTTTGCGGGGGATTTCGGGGGTGTCGAGGGGGTCGGGGCCATCGCCCCGGGCTCCGATGCGCACCCGAGTCCTCCACCAGGGAGTGCACCCCATGGTGTACTCGAGAGTGCGCTGGAAGCGGTCGACCGGGTGGCCCGGCGAAGGGCCACCAGGGCGCGTGCCGTGAGCACGGTCAGAGGACGGTACGAGCGGGACGGGGCGTTCGGGACGGGACGGAGGGCGCGAGGGCGCCCCTGGGACGGGAGAGAGGGTCGATGCGCCTGAAGATCATCGCGGGGAACCTCGTCGCGGTCCTCATCGTGGGGCTCGGCTCGTACTTCTATGTGAAGTCCGAGCTCGAGAAGAACCTCGGGGCCCAGGTCGACCAGGACATCGCCAACGAGAGCCAGCTCCTGGCCCGCTCCTGGCGCCTCTCCGGCCTCGAGTTCGTCGAGCAGGTGCGGGAGCGCGCGAACACCAACGAGGTGCGCGGCGCGTTCGGCGCCCTCGACGAGAGCAGCCGGCGCACGCGGGCTCACCAGCAGGCCAACTCCGTCGCCAGCTGGTTCCAGGATCCGGCTCGGGGGCGGGGAGGGCGGCCCGACATCGTCCTGCTCACCGACGAGACCGGGCGCGTCATCGCGCGCGACCAGGACATCAACCGCCTGAACGGCACCTCGCTCGTCCAACCTCTCCCCTCGATCCGCCGCGCCCTTCAGGGCAACGCCGCCCGCGACGCCTGGCTCAAGGAGGACGAGAACAAGCTCTTGCAGGTGGCCATGGCCCCCGTGCGGAACCAGGAGGGCGGCGTCATCGGCGTGCTCCTCGTCGGCTACGACATCTCCAACGGCTTCGCCGAGCGCGAGGCCGAGGTGCTCGGCCGCGAGGTGGCCTTTCTCCGCGAGGGCAGCATCTACAGCTCCTCGCTGGACCAGAGCATCGTGAGCGGCCTCCAGTCCGAGCTCTTCGGCGAGATGGGCGCGGTGACCACGGCCGCCCTCGGCGGTCAGCCCAGCTCGCCCTTCACGACGAGCATCGGCGGCACCGAGTTCGTCGGCGTCGTCGCGCCCCTGCCCGCCACGCCCTCGCAGCAGCTCGCGGTGGCCGTGCTCGGCAACAAGACCGCGCAGACCGAGCTCGCCGCCGTCTCGCAGGTGATCCTGATCCTGATGGCCGTCGGCTTCATCTTCGTCGTCGTCTACGGCTTCATCCTCGGGACGAGCATCATCCGCCCCATCGAGCAGATCGAGGAGGGCGTGCTCCGCGTGGTGAACGGCCAGACCGACCACCGGATCGACGTGAAGAGCACCGAGCTCGGCGGCCTCGCCTACACGATCAACCAGCTCATCAACGTCTTCACCGGCGTGGAAGAGACCGACGCGGAGGGGCGCTCGCGGGCCTCCGGCTCCAACTGGGGCGGCGCGGCGGCTCCGACGACGGGAACGAGCCCCTCGCCCGGCGGCGGTGGGGGGGACGCCGGCGGCGACGATGACGCCGAGCTCGCGGCCCAGCTCGCGGCCGAGCCGGCGGAGCAGTACGAGGCGCGCATCTACCAGGAATACGTGGCGGCCAAGCAGGCCGCCGGCGAGGACGTCTCGAACATCCCGCAGGACCGCTTCATCGCCCGGCTGCGCAAGAATGCCGAGAACCTCACCAAGAAGCACGGCTGCCGGATGGTGCGCTTCCAGGTCCAGACCAAGGGCAACCAGGTGATCCTGCGCCCGGTGGTCATCCGCTAGCGACTCGCCCCTGGCCGGCCGCTCCGGCGACATCCGGGGGATCTCGCGACGGGGCTCGTCGTGAGGCGTGGCTTCCGACGGCCTCGCGGCCCCAGCGGCCCGGCGGCCGGCAGCGGCTACTTCTTCCGGACCTTGGTCCCGTCCAGCACGTAGCCGGTCGGCAGCTTCTTCTGGACCTCGCTCACGGCCTTGCCGAGCTCCCAATCGTGCTCGATGAAGCCGTCGAGGAGCACGACGCGCACCCGTACGCTCTCCTCCTCCGCGAGCGCCTTCAGGAGCGCCTCCCGGCTCGCCGACGCGTCCTCCTGCCGGAGCAGCGTGCCGACGGCGTGGAAGCGCGTCGCCTCGTTCACGTCGTCCAGGAAGGGCTCCACCGCCGGCCGGATGCGCTCGTCCTGATACTCCTCGAGCTGCATGATCGTGTCGATCTTCTTCTGCGGATCCCGCTCGTACTCCGTGTCCATGGACTCGAGCAGCGCGACCAGCTCGCCCACGACCTCCGCCTCCACCACGAGCTTCTGGAGCATCTTCACGGGCCAGGCGATGGCGTCGGACTCCCGCAGGAAGGCCTTCACCGGCTCGATGGCCACCTCGCCGGAGCCGACGATGGCGTGGAAGGCCAGGTCCTTCTCTTCCTGATCGGTGATGCTCGGATCCACCCGGAAGGTGAAGCGCTGGAGGAGCGCCTCGACCGCCTCCGGGGTCTTCATCTCCCCGAGCGCCTGAAGCGACGCCCACCGATCCGGCCCCTGGGCCCGCTTGTTCGCCGCCCGAGCGGCGTGCTTCTCGAAGGCGCGGGCGCCCGACTTGCGGCCGAAGAAATCGAAGAGTCCCATGTGCGCCGGGGTCTAGCAGAGGACCGCCCCGCCACGCCAGAGCCCGCAGCGGCCGGAGACCCGGCCGCTCCGGCGGAATCCGGGGATTTCGCGAACCGACGACCCCGCCGGCGCTTCCGCTCGACCGTCATCCCCCCACTTCGCGCACCGCCGAAGAACCGGCCCGTGTCACGCCGCGGCCACGCGGCGCCGAGCGGCCGACGGCCGCGTCCCGCCAGCCGCCCGCTCACCGCGGAGCGCCCCGGGACGAGGCGAAACGAGCGACTGCATCGTCGTGCGAAGCTCTCTCTCAGCGCTGCGCGGGACGGCCCGGTTCCGGCCGGGGGAGCACCCCAGCATCCGCCCGGTAGCCCGGCCCCACGGAGCCGCCGTCGTGCACCGCCGAAGAACCGCGCCCTGAGACGCCGCGGCCCCGCCGGGCGCCCGGTCACCTCGGAGCGCCCGGGGGCGAGGCCAAGTGAACGATCGAACGCCCCCTGCGAAGCCCCATGCGCTGCGCGGGACGGTCCGGCCCCAGCCGGGGGAGCGCCCCAGCATCCGCCCGGTAGCCCGGCCCCACGGAGCCGCCTTCGTGCACCCCCGAAGAACCGCGCCCTGTGACGCCGCGGCCACGCGGCGCCGAGCGGCCTACGGCCGCGCTGGCAAGCCAAAGAGAGCGAGCGCAGCGAGCGGACACCGCCACGCGGCGCCGAGCGGCCCACGGCGGCGCTGGTAAGCCAAAGAGAGCGAGCGGACACCGCCACGCGGCGCCGAGCGGCCGACGGCCGCCTCCCGCCAGCCGCCCGCTCGCTGCGGAGCGTCCCCGGACGAGGCGAAACGAGCGATCGACCGGCTCCTGCGAAGCCCCATGCGCTGCGCGGGACGATCCGGCCGCGGCCGGGGGAGCGCCCCAGCATCCGCCCGGTAGCCCGGCCCCACGGAGCCGCCTTCGTGCACCGCCGAAGAACCGCGCNCCTGTGACGCCGCGGCCACGCGGCGCCGAGCGGCCNACGGCCGCGCTGGTAAGCCAAAATTGAGANCGAGCGCNNNCGAAGAGGCGCCCGTTTCGATGTGTCGAGGCGAAGAGGACCGAGTTACTCGGTGATCTCCGGCTCCGTCGGCAGGTAGATGACCAGGCCGACCTGGAACATGTGGTTGAACTTGAAGAAGCGGTCGTCGCTGTCCACGGCCCCATCCGGGAAGTCGCCGTCCTCGTCGCCCGACTCGTCGGTCCCCGAGGTGTTCCAGGAGAAGGGCATACCGCGCCAGTTCAGGTTCAGGCCGACGAAGTCGTTGAACATCATCGTCAGACCGACGCCGAACGTCGGGGCGATGGCGACCCGGCTCGAGCGCGCCGTCTGCGACTGCTCGAGGCAGGCCGTGTCCGCCAGCGCGCACTCCGTGCCCGCCTCCTCGTTCGACTCCTGCAGGTGGACGTCCGCGCGCTCCTCCACGCCGACGAAGGCGACGCCGAGGAACATGTAGAGGTCGGTGTCGACGAAGAGCTTCTGGAACATCGCCAGCTTGCCGCGGAGCGGGATGAACTCGAGCTGGAGCGCCGCGGCCCAGACCTGCTCACCGACCTGCGAGTCGAAGTTCTCGTTCGTCGGCAGGCTCAGCCGGTTCCGGTCCGTGGTCACACCGGCGCGGACGACCTCGTCCGTGAGCCCGGTGTTCAGACCCGCGACGCCGTAAGCGCCCCAGACGCCGATGCCGAGCCAGTCCGTGAAGTAGTAGCCGGCGTGGAGGCCGACGTAGAGCGTGCGCTTGAACTCGTCCTGCAGCGTGAAGCTGAAGTTCGGCTCGAGCTGGATGCGGCCCGTGCGGTAGAGGCGCATGCGCCGCACGGCGGGCGCGCCCGCGAGCGGACCCGTGATCTGCACCTCCTGCGCGTGCGCCTTGGAGGCACCGCCGACCATGTCCGCCGCGAGGATGGCCGCGGCGAGCGTGGCGAGCGTGAGGAATCGCTTCGTGAACGTCATCGGTGCGGCTCCAATCACTTCGGCAGGTTGTAGTCGAAGGTGAACGGGAAGAAGAGCGTGAAGCCCACGTGCACCGTCGCGTTGTTCGTGAAGGAGGTGCTGTCCTCGAACCACGTGTCCGGGTTGCAGCGGGCGCCCGGCATCTCGCAGCTACCCTGGTTCGCCGAGACCTCCAGGTTCTCGAACTTCTCGAGGAAGGCGTAGTCGCGGAACTCGAGGAAGATGCCGAGGAAGCGGGTGACGAAGATGCGGATACCGAGGCCGAGGTTGAAGGCCACGCGGTTCTGGAAGTCGAACTCCCGAATCTCCGGATCGATGACGGGAATCGGCCGCGTACGCATCAGACCGACGCCACCGACGATGTAGGCGTCCCACTGGAAGATGAACTCGTTGAAGACGGCGAACTTCCCGTAGAACGGCACGTACGTGAAGTTCAGGTAGGTGCCGAGCTGCCACTCGTTGACCGGGATGCCGAGCCGGGTCGAACGGCGAACGAAGAAGTTCAGGTCCGACTCGCGACGCTCCGGCTGGCCCCACTGGAACCACTGGAAGGAGACGCCGAGCGCGAGCACGTTCGTCCACCAGTAGTTCAGGGCCACCGAGACGGCGGGGTGGGAGAGGAAGGGATCGTTCACGGTGAACGAGCCCGAGGGCGCGAGCTCCACGCGGTTCAGGCGAAGCGCGTAGATCTGCTGGACGGCGTAGACCTCCTCGACGGTCTCCGTGCGGCGCTCCCGCTCGGCCGTGTCCGTCTCGAGGCCGTCGTCGCCGGCGGCGAGCTCGCCGATGATGTCGCCACCCTCGGCTCCGCCGAAGTCCATGCCGCCATCGTCGCCGCCTTCGCCTTCGCCACCGCCTTCGGATTCGTCGAGGCCGAACTCCATGCCGCCCTCGTCGCCCCCTTCGGCGGCGCCCTCCTCGCCGCCGCCGTCATCGGCGTCGTCGAGGCTGAAGTCCATCTGGGCTGCCGCCTCGCCCACCGGGGCGAACGCGATGGCCAAGAGGGCCATCCACAGCGCTGAGAGAGATTGCTTCATCGCGACCCTTCCACCTCTACCGCTCGCAGGAGCCGGCCCCGGCGGCGGTCTGCCGGGGTGGGCTCCAGGTGTGCTCGCAACCTATCGAAATCGTTCAAGAAAATACCTTCGACGCGAGCGCGCCGGACTATATCACGCGCGCTCTCGCGAATTCAACAGCGACGATGCCCGTCGCTCCGACTCGGCTCAGGAGGCCGCCGCCTCCTCCTCGTCGGGACGCTCGAAGAGCGCCTCGACGAAGCTTCCGGGCTGGAATTCCCGGAGATCCTCGACCCGCTCGCCGATGCCGACGTAGCGCACGGGGACCCGATGCTGGTCGACGATGCCGAGGATCACGCCACCCTTGGCGGTTCCGTCGAGCTTCGTCAGGGCGATGCCGCTCACCTCGAGCGCATCCTTGAAGAGCTCCGCCTGCTGGATGGCGTTCTGCCCGGTCGTCGCGTCGAGGACGAGGAGCACCTCGTCCGCGGGACGCCCGAGGGCCTTCTCCGCCGTGCGGCCGACCTTCTTGAGCTCCTCCATGAGGGGCGTCTTCGTGTGGAGCCGGCCGGCCGTGTCGCAGATCACCACGTCCGCGCCGATCTCCACGCCCTTCTTCACGGCGTCGAAGATCACCGAGCCCGGGTCGGCCCGATCCTTCCCCTTCACGACGTCGCAGCCGGTCCGCCGGCCCCAGACCTCGAGCTGCATCACGGCCGCCGCGCGGAAGGTGTCGCCGGCCGCGAGCAGGACCTCCTTGCCCTGCTCCTTGTACATGCTCGCGAGCTTGCCGATCGTCGTCGTCTTGCCGACGCCGTTCACGCCGACCACCAGGATCACGGTCGGCTTCTTCACCGGCACGATCGGGCCCGCGCCGTGCCGGGTCAGCACGTCTTCCGCGTAGGCCTGGATCGCGGACCAGGCCTGGTCCGTCGTCGTGATCGTCCCGTCTTCCACGGCCGCCCGAAGACGCGTGAGCAGCTCGTCCGCCGTCTTCACCCCGATGTCGGCGGTGATGAGCACTTCTTCCATCTCGTCGATGGCGCCGGGCTCGAGCTCCTTCTTCTTCCCGAAGAGGCGCGAGAGCTTCGCGATGAAGCCGCCGCGGGTCCCCTTCAGGCCCTTCTTCAGCGCGGCGACGTCCTCGGGGGAGGCCTTCTGGCGCGGCGCCGGGGCGGCCGGGGCCTCGGCCTCCGGCTCGGCGGCCGCAGCAGGCTCCTCGGCGGGGGCCGGCGCGGCCTCCTCCTCGGCCGCCTCGGCGGCCTCTTCCGCAGGCGCCTCCTCGGCGGGCTCCGCGGGCGCTTCCGCCTCCTCTGCCGCGGGCGCGTCCGCCTTCTCCACCGCAGGCGCTTCCGCCTTCTCCGCCTCGGCCTTCCGCTCTTCGGCGGGGCGTGGCGCGGGCTTCGGTTCGGGCGTGGGCTCGGGCTTCGTCTCGGGCGGGAGCTGCTCGCCGCCCTTGCCGCGCATCACGAAGAACGCGATGACGACGACGACGGCCACGAGGATGCCAATGAGGACGGGCGTGGACATGGGTTCGGGCGCCCCCGGGCTGCGGGGCGGGCCGACTATAGAGAGCGGCTCACGCGCCAGTCAACGCGCGTCTTCACGGCGCGCTCTCGCCCCCTCGAGGATCGCGCGCGCCCGCCGCTCCAGCTCGGCGACCAGGCTCGCGTCGGGCGCGTCCGCGGCGTAGAAAGCGCGCTCCACGGCACGTCCCAAAGCGCGGACGTCGGCCGGCACCGAGGTGTCCCCTTGCAGCTCGCGCAGGGTGCGCTCGTCGAAGGGCATGCCGGGGAGGGCGTCGGTCGCGACGTCCCGGAAGAGCGCCAGCGCCCGCGCGCGCCAGGTCTCGAGTCGCACCCGCACACCCGCCCACTCGCCCCGATGTGGGACGTCGATCGTCAGCGCGTGCGGCGCGTGGCCCTCCGCCTCGAAGCGCACGTTCCACCGGCCCGGGCCGAGCTGGGCCTCGAAGCGTCCGTCGGGACCGATGGGCAAGGAGTCCCCGATCGCCTCGCCCTCGCGGCTCAGCTCGAGCCGGCCGGCGAGCGGCCGACCGTCCCGATGCCCGAGGAGCTGCCCCACGAGCCGCGCGTCGGCCGGCCGGCTCCGACTCCGCGCCGCCTTGGTCACGCCGGCCTGCGGAGGGGCGGGGCGGAGGCTCTCCCGTCGGCGCTCGCGCGTCCCCGCCAGGAGGAGCAAGAGACCGGTGAGCGCCAGGGGGACCAGCGACCAGAGCCAGCGGAGCGTGCGCGGCGCGCGCACGGAGAGGCGCAGCCGATCCGACTCGACCGAGGGGCGCCCCGACGTATCGCTCTCGAATCGCGCGGCCAGCTCGGCCGCCGGGGCGTGGGCGTGGCCGAGCACCAGCGAGGCCCGGAAGCGCCCCTCGGCGTCGGTGAGCACGGTCTCCACGTGCGCGTCGCCGAGGAAGAGGCCGACCGCCCGATCGGGGAGTGGCCCGTGGCTGTCCTCGAGCCCACCCTCCACGGCGATCGAGTCGCCCACGGTGCCTTCGAGGGGGCTCGCCTCGAGGGTGAGCCGCGGCGCGCGCACCCGGACGATCGGCACCTCCGTCTGCGCGTCCGCCCGTCGGCGATCGCCCGGCGTGCGCGCCTTCAAGCGCCCCGGTCCCGGCGCGCCGAGCGCCTCGGAGGCGACGACGAAGAGAGCCCGCCCATCCGCGTCCGTGGTTCCGCGCGCCAGGGGCCGATCCAGCTCGTCGAGGAGCTCGACCGGCAGCCCGCCGCCCCCGAGTGGCGTGCGCACGCGGACGCCGACCTCGTGCGACTCGCGGTCGAGGTCGATGCGCCCGCGGTCCGGCACCTCCACCGTCACGTGCGTCTCCGCGCGAGCCAGGTCGAGGCCCCGCTCGACGCGGAGGCGCTCGTGGCCCGCGTCGCCCGCGAAAGCGGCCGTCACCTGATATCGGTCGCCTTCGGCCAGCTCGAGCTCCACCTCGAAGGCGCCGTCCCGATCCGTGCGGCGGGTCGCCCGGAGCGCCGTGCCCTGCGCCGAGCGCACCTGCAGCTCCACCTCCCGCCCGGGGAGCGGGGCACCGAGGTCGTCGCGGAGCACGCCCTGCAGGAGGACGCTCCCCGGTGCGTCCGGGCGCTCGGTCCGGAGCTCGATGCGGCTCTCGGCGCGCACCCGCACGCGCGGCTGGGCGGCGGCCCCGGCTGCGCAGAGCAGCGTCGCCGCGAGAGTGAGCCGGGCGATCGGCGAGGCGTGACGCACCCGCCCAAGCTGACGCCGAGGCCGCCCCGATCGCAAGCGAGACGCGTTCGTCCGTGCCGAGGACCCGCGGTGCTCGTCACCGGCTCGCGACGCGTCTCGGAAGCACGACGCGCTCCGGGCGGTTCACGGTTGCTCTCGGGCCGCGCGAGAAGCGATACTCGGGCCTGCTCGTGAAGCTTTCTCGTGTCGTTGCGTCCATGCGGGTGGTGAACGTGGATGCAACGCCGCGGGGCGGCGCTCCCTCGGAGGCGGAGACGCTTCTGGCGAGGCGCTGGGCTCGCACGCGACCCGACCGGTCGCGCGGTGGATGCGAGGGGAGCCAATGGTGCGGTCGAATCGGATGAGGAGGGTCTGTGCGCTGGCCTTGGTCAGCGCGTTGGTGGTCGGCGCCGTGGGCGTCGCGGCGACGGCCCTCGCCCAGAGCTCCCGGACGGCGTACCTGGTGCGCCTTCTCCGCACCTCCGACACCTTCCGCGTCCGCGCACAGGCCGCGATCTCCCTCGGCCGCATGGAGGCGGACGAGTCGGTCGTGGGCGCCCTGAGCGGCGCCCTCCGGGACCGCCACCCCGCGGTCCGCACCGCGGCCGCGGCTTCGCTGGAGCGGCTCGCCGACCCGAGCGCCCTGCCGGCGCTGCGGCGGGTGCGACGCGATCGCGACGGCTCGGTCCGCCGCGCCGTCGCCTCCGCCATCCGGACGCTCGAGCGGGTGGCCGCCACCCGGCCTCGGCGCGAGACGAACGACGGCGGCGGGGGAGGGGGCGGCAACGTCGAGTACTACGTCGGGATCGGCATGCCGGGCACGAAGCAGCGGGGCGTCGATCGAGCGACCCTCGCTCGGGCGCGGGCGTTCCTCGAGCGCGAAGTCGGCCAGATGGACGGGGTCGAGGTCGCGCCCGAGAACGAGAGCAACGCCGCCGCCCGTCGCACGCTGCAGCGCCGCCGGCTCACCGGCTACTACCTCGACGCCTCCGTGGTGAGCGTCGGACCGCAAGGGGGCGGCACCCGGGCCGTCGTCTCGGTGATCCTCAACACCTACCCGGGCCGGGACATGCGCGCGATCCTCCAGGGCGCCGCCACCGTGCCCGGCGCCAGCGGCCCGAGCGCCGAACGACAGGCGATCGAGGGGGCGCTCCGCGGGGCGCTCCGGAGGCTTCCGCAGGCCATGGCAGCGAGTCGAAGATGAGACCTCGAACGCACCTCGGGGGAAAATTGGAAGAATCCAGCCGCACCAACTACGATCCCAGCTGGCCTTTCGGGCCGTGCGCGGGTGCGTGGGGCCGAGCCAGCGCCGCGCCCGGCGCCGCACGTGACGAGGAGTGAACATGGGGGCGAACGCAGAGACCCGGCCCATGAGTTCCGGAGGCGGTCCGCCCAAGAGGCGCTTGCGCAACTACCTCCTGGACCGGCGCTTTCAGCTCAAATACACGGGGATGGTCGTCCTGGCGACGGTTCTCGTCGCCGCCGTGTTGGGCTACTTCGTCTACGACCACTCGCGTGGCCAGACCGAGGCCATGAGCATCACCATGGCGATGCAGCCGGACCTCGCCCCGGAGGTCGCGAACGACCTCGAGGGCTGGGCCGAGGCGCAGGATCGCAAGGTGCTCTACTCGATCCTGGGTGGCATCCTGGCGCTTGCGCTGGTGCTCGGCCTGATCGGGATCATCGTCACGCACAAGGTCGTGGGCCCCGCCTACAAGATGCGGCTCCTCCTCAACCAGGTGGCCGACGGGAAGCTCAAGCTCGCCGGCCGGCTGCGTAAGGGCGACGAGCTGCAGGAGCTCTTCGAAGCCTTCGCCAACATGGTGGAGTCCTTGCGGGAGGCGCAGGCGCGCGAGGTGGCGGAGCTCGACGCGGCCATCGAGCAGGCGCGGGAGAGCGGCGCGAGCGACGAAGCGCTGGCGCACCTGACCGAGGTGCGCGATCGCATGGCCATGACGCTCGAGTGATCCTGTCCCGAGAGCCGTGACGGCGAGGCCGCGCCCCGAGAGGAGCGCGGCCTCGATCGTTTCGGGGAGGGGAGGGGGGCGATACGACGTCGAGCTGCGAGCCCGAGTCCGAGCTGCGAGCCCGAGTCCGAGCTGCGAGCCCGAGTCCGCTCTGCGAGCCCGAGCCGCGAGCGGCGAGCCCGAGCTGGGAGCCTGAGCTGCGAGCCCGAGCCGTGCCGACGTCGACGCCTCAGAAGGCGTCGGCGTAGTAGTCGATCTGCGGCTCCGCCCCCTCGTGGGGGATGAGGACGCCCGCGGCGTCGAAGCGGATCTGCACGCGCCCGAGATCTTCCCGCTCGGCGATCCACTGCGCCGTCGCGCGCCGCACCCGCGCGACCTTCTCCGGACCGATCGTCTCCACCGGGTGCCCGAACGCCTCGCTCCGGCGCGTCCGCACCTCGCACACCACCAGCAGATCGCCACGCCGCGCGATCAGGTCCAGCTCGAGCCGCCCGACCCGCACGTTCTGCCCCAGAACGACGAAGCCGCGCCCCTCGAGGAGCGCGGCCACCGCCTCTTCGCCGCGCGCACCGAGCGCGCGCCGCTTCGAGCTCATCAGCTGTCGGTCGCGAGCGTCTCGTCTCGGACGCAGTAGCCGCCCCGGATGCCGTCGCCGCCGAGCGTCAGCAGATCGTCCTGACAGGTGAACCCGTCGCCGCACTCGCACGTCGGCGTGTTCGAGTCGGGGTCGGCGCTGCAGCGGCAGGTGCAGTAGACACGCTGGTCGATCTGCTCCTCCGTCGGGAGGGCGCTGCAGTCCGCGAGGCCGCGCTCGAGGCACTCCTCCTGGGAGAGCGAGGGGTCGAGCGGGCTCGCCGCGCCGAACTGATAGACCATGCAGACGCGCGTCCGGCACTGCACCGAGCTCGTCTCCAGGTACGCCTCGCCGGGCTGGAAGCCATCGGCCGGCACGCTCTCGGGCACGCACGGGTCGCCCACACCGGTCGAGCGGCAGCCTCCAAGCACGAGCAGCGCCAGGGGAAGCACGGCCCACATCGTCGACTTCGCTACTCGCGTCCTCTGCTGCACACGCTGGGTCTGTCGCATCTCTTTCCTCTAGCGGGGGGGTCGCCCGGGCGGGCTTCGGGGTGAGGCGGTGAGGCCACTCGCGAGAAGTCGGGGAGGAGGCCCCCAATTCGCGACCCACCGGGGTGTCTAGGAGACAGTCGGAACGAACCGCCGGGTTTTCCACCAGGGCATCGGCGCATCCCGCCGATACGGAGCGGGAAGCTACTCAGCGCCACGAGCCGGTGTCAAGCCGCTCGAAAGGGGAGGCCGCAACCAGCTGCCTTACCTCGTCCGTCCAACCCGGTCCCGCTTCCTTACCCCCTTGACAACGACGAACCCCGATTTCTATCATCGCAGCCCGACAAAGGTGCAAATTCTCGATTTTGTTGAGTTTTTCGCGGATCACGGGCGCCGGCCAGAGCCGGCGCGGGCTCCCCTCGCGCGCTAGCAGTCGCGTGAACCCCCCTCCGACCGACGTCGGTCCGACCGACTCCCCGGCCCCCGCGCGCACCCGAAACGGGGCGTGCGTCCACCGCGCCCGACCCCACGAGACCGAGACCGGCACCCGCAATGAGGAGCACTGAGGCATGACGCGCACGAAGACGCGCAGCGGAACGCAGACCACCCCGCGCGATCGAGCCCGAATGGGCTGGGTTCTGCTGGCGACCATGCTCGCCGGGGCCTTCGCCCCGACGGCGGTGAACGCCCAGGACATGCAGTTCGACATCGCCGAGACGGGACAGCCGCCCGCGCCGCCGGCCGAGGGGCCGCCCAGCGAGGCCCTCGCCAACGCGCTCCGGCTCTACCAGCAGGAGCGCTACCAAGAGGCGGACGTCCAGTTCCAGCGGGTGGTCGAGGGCGAGACCCAGGATGCCCAGGCCAACGTCCAGAAGGCACAGTTCTTCCTGGGCAAGTGCCTCTACCACCTCCGCTACTACCAGTCGGCGCTCGCGATCTTCGACGAGATCGGCCAGCAGGGGCAGGGTCACCTCTACTTCAACCAGACGCTCCAGTGGCTCGCCCAGCTCGCCTCGCAGCTCCCGGAGCCCGCGGGCATCATCGAAAAGGTCGGTCGCTACGGCGTCGACCAGCTCGAGCAGTTCAACACGGCCGAGAGCCAGGAGCTCTACAACGAGCTCCTCTACATCATGGGCCGCTTCCAGTACTCGCAGGGCGAGTTCGAGCAGGCCATCGAGCTCTTCCAGCGCGTCGCCGAGGACTCGAGCTTCTACGTCAAGGCGCGCTTCTTCGACGGCATCGCGCACATCCGGATGCGCCGCGCTCGCCCGGCGATCGCCGCCTTCCGCGCCATCATCGACGCGATCGACGAGGGCACGGTCGAGGGGGTCGAGGACGAGGAGCGCATGCTCAACCTCGCCTGGATCTCCCTCGCGCGCGTCTACTACACGGCCGCGAACCGCACGGACCCGGAGACGGGTGAGCGCGCCATCGACGGCCGGCTCCTCGGTCAGGCGGTCGAGGCCTGGAACACGGTCGACCAGGGCAGCGAGTACTGGCTCGACGCTCTCTTCGAGTCGAGCTGGGCCTTCTTCCTCGCCGACGAGTACGCGCGTGCGCTCGGCAACGTGCACACGATCTTCTCGCCGTACTTCGAGGACAGCTACTACCCGGAGGCGCTCGTCCTGAAGGCCGTGACCTTCTTCGTGAACTGCCAGATCGAGAACGCCGAGGCGATGATCGGGCAGTTCCACGAGCGCTACGATCCGGTCCGCCAGGAGCTCGAGGAGATCCTCGGGCGCTTCGAGGACAACACGCAGTTCTTCGAGTTCCTCACGCGCGTCCGCGCCGGCGAGGGCAGCATCTCGGAGAACGTCCGCGGCATCGTCTCGACGGCCCTCTCGGACCGCGAGGTGCTCCGCAACATCGAGTACGTCCGCGTGCTCGAGGGCGAGGAGTCGCGGCTGATGGAGTCGCCCCAGGAGTTCCAGAACAGCTCCCTCGGCGCGCGCATCCTGCAGGACGTGGCCGTCGCGAAGTCCTTCGCCATCGATCAGACCGGCGACATCGCCCGGGCGCGCTACACGCGCCTCATCGACGAGCTCGCCGACCTGACCAACCAGATCGACACGGTCGAGCTCGAGATCGCCACCTACACCCGTGGCCAGCTCGGCCAGGAGATGCAGCAGCAGATGACCGAGGCCCAGCGCTCCGGCGGTGGTGACGTCGAGGTCGACGAGGAGCACCAGCTCTGGCCCTTCGACGGCGAGTACTGGCGCGACGAGCTCGGCTTCTACCGCCAGCAGGTCACGAACCGGTGCGGAAGGTGAGGACGATGCGACCCCATTTCCACAAGGCAATCCTGGCCTCGCTGGTCGGCGCCGTCGCTCTCGGCGGCGCGACGATCGCGGGTGCCCAGGACGGCGAGCGAAACGCCTCCAGCAGCTCGGGCGGCGGTCAGTGCATCCGCGCGAACGTCCGCACCGAGATCAACGAGTGCCCCTCGGGTGAGGCGCCGCGCCGCAGCGGCAACACGGCGCCGGCCGCCAGCGAAGCGCCGCGCAGCCGGCTCCGGACGGCGGCCCCCGAGAAGCAGGAGACGAAGAACGAGGGGCCGACCGGCCCGTCGATCGAGATCGACGTCGCCACGGCCATGGGTCGTGAGCGCGTCGAGGCCCGCGCCATGCAGCTCCTGCAGCGCGAGGTCCGCATCCTGAACCGCCTCGTGCAGAACACGCGGCAGGGCAACCCGCAGCGCCCGGACATCCTCCTGCGTCTCGCGGAGACCTACTTCGAGATGCAGCAGAGCCTGAACTCGCGGGTGCGCTCCTTCGACGAGCCCATCTATCAGAGCTGCAACGTCCAGAAGAACCGGCAGCGCTGCCGGCAGGCCCGCCAGGGCCAGCGCCAGGCCGAGCAGGCCCTGAACGAGGCGCGGCAGCAGTCGATCCGCACCTACGCGACCCTCGTCAACGACCACCCGGACTTCGGGCGCATGGACGAGGTGCTCTTCTCGCTCGCCTTCGGCCTCGAGGAGATCCGCGAGCACGATCGCGCGCGCCAGGTCTACCACCGGCTCATCAAGGGCTACCCCCAGAGCCGCTTCATCCCGAACGCCTACCTGAGCTTCGCCGAGTACTTCTTCAACGAAGGCGAGATGCAGGCGGCGCTCCAGTTCTACGAGAAGGTCACGGAGTTCCCGCCCGAGCGGAACCCCATCTACGGCTACGCGCTCTACAAGTCCGCGTGGGCCCACTACAACCGCGAGAACTTCCGCGGCTCGCTGCAGGCCTTCGTCGAGACCATCGAGTTCGCCACGCAGAACCCGGAGGCCACCGACGCCGCCAACCTCGCGCGCCAGTCGCGCCGCGAGCTGGTCATGCCCTACGCGATGGTCGGGCGGCCGAACCAGGCGCTCGAGTTCTTCCGGAGATACGCGACCAACGAAGAGCAAGCGCTCGACATGCTCGAGAGCCTGGCCGAGCTCTATTACGACACCGGTAACTGGGGCGACACGATCGCCGTCTACCACGAGCTCATGGCGGAGCAGCCAGACGGCGACAAGCTCTGCTACTGGCAGAGCCGCGTGACCAACGCGATCATCAGCTCGCGCCCGAAGGACGAACAGGTCCGCGAGCTCCGGCGCATGGTCGACGTGTACGACGCCTTCACCCAGGCGCAGCACCCGGCGGAGGTCGTCAACCAGTGCAAGAGCGAGACGGCCGGCATCCTCGCCTGGCTCGCCACCTCCTGGCACCGCGAGGCGATCGGTGACGACGCGAGCCCGGGTACGAACGACCGCACCACCATGCAGCTCGCGACGCGGCTCTACCGGCTGCTGATCGACAAGTTCCCGGACATGGAGGAGCTCGAGTTCCCGAACATCGCCCGGGACGATTGGCCGACCCAGTACAAGGTCGCCTACTACTACGCCGAGCTTCTCTGGAAGATGGAGGACTGGGCGCAGTGTGGCCCGGCCTTCGACCGGGTCGTCGAGCTGAACCCGCAGGGGGAGTACACGAGCGACGCCGCCTACGCGGCCGTGCTCTGCTACAACAACCTCTACCAGCAGCAGTACCAGAGCCGGGAGCGGCAGACGCGCGAGGAGCAGGCCGAGCGTCGCGGTCGCCGCGGCCGTCGCGGTCGCCGGGGTCGGCAGCAAGAGGAAGAGCCGCAGGAGGATCGCTTCGCGCGCCGGGAGTTCACGGAGCTCGAGGAGGGCATGCTCAACGCCTTCCAGCGCTACGTCTGCTTCATCCCGGACTCGGAGGATCTCCCGCAGATCAAGTACCGCCGCGCCCGTATCTACTACGAGGCCAACCACTACCAGGAGGCCGCGGTGCTCTTCCGCGACATCGCCTGGAACCACCGCGACAGCGAGCTCGCCGAGTACGCGGCGAACCTCTACCTCGACTCGCTCAACGTGCTCGGCTCCCAGCGCGAGCCGAACCGGCCCGAGTGCCTGAGCGACATCGAGCAGGCCATCGACCCGCTCACGCAGTTCTACTGCTCGACGCCGGACGACGTGGATCTCCACCCGGACCTCTGCGGCGTGCTCACGACGCTGAAGTGCAACGTCCTGCGTAAGCAGGCGGAGGCCTACGGCAACAACGAGCAGCACAAGCGGGCCGCGGCCCAGTACGTGCGCATCTTCCGGCGCCACCAGGAGTGCGCGCAGGAGGAGGGCTTCGCCATGGACGAGGTCCTCTACAACGCCGCGATTCACTTCGAGGCGGCGCGCCTGCTCGGTCGAGCCATCCAGGTCCGAAACGTGCTCATCGATCGCTTCCCCGAGAGCGAGTACGCGAAGCGCGCCATCTACCTGGTCGGCGCGAACTTCCACGCGCTCGCCTTCTACGAGCAGGCGGCGAGCTACTACGAGCGCTTCGCCCGCCAGTTCCCGGGAGAGGACGGCTCGGATTGCTCCGACGCGGACCGGGAAGCCGGCACCTGCGCCATCGCCCACGAGGCGCTTCAGAACGCCGTGTTCTTCCGCATCGGTCTCGGTGATACCGAGCAGGCCGAGGACGACGCGCGGCTCTTCGAGCGCAACTACAAGCGACGCCTGCCCCGAGAGACGTCCCAGGTCGTCTTCTCGATCGGCACCATCTACGAGCGCGAGGAGAACTGGCAGCAGGTGGCGCGGCACTTCCGCCGCTTCACCCGGGACTACCGCCGCACGGCGCTGCCCCACCAGATGATCCGCGCGAACGTGCTCCTCGGTCGGGCCCATTGGGAGACCGACGACCAGCGGACGGCGCTTCGCCACTTCCGCGCGGCCGTCGGCCTCTGGGACAACGCCGCCGAGCGCATCAACCAGCTCGAAGAGGACGAGGCCACCAAGATTCGCTACATCAAGGAGGCCCTGGACTCGACGGCGGAGGCGCTCTTCTACCTCGCCGAGGAGAAGTACCGGGAGTTCCGCAGCGTGAACTTCCCGCGGTACCGCGGGGGCCGCAGCCTCGACCGGGTCAACCGCTGGGCGCAGAACGAGTTCATGGAGTGGATCCAGGAGAAGCAGCGTGCTCTCCAGGCCGCCGAGGCGGAGTACAACAAGATCGCCGAGCTCCAGATCCGGCTCCGCGAGGACCTGCCGCCGCTCACCTCGCCGCCCTGGCTCATCGCCGCGGCGTCCCGCATCGGCGCGATGTACATCAGCATCATCGACGCCGTGCAGCGCGCGCCCATCCCCGAGGAGATCGAGAACGACCCCGAGCTCTTCGACATCTACGTGGGCGCCTTCGACGAGCCGCTCGAGCCGGTGCGCCAGCAGGCCATCGACAAGTTCGAGTTCTGCCTGCGGACGGCGACGAACGTGCGCTGGTTCAACGAGTACTCGCGCATCTGCGAGTCCGAGCTGAACCGCCTCGACCCGCGTCGCTATCCCATCGCCGCCGAGATGCGTGGTTCCGCGAACTACGTCCTCGGCAGCCTCGGCCGGCCCGGCCCCGTCGAGCTCATCACGGGCGAGGACGAGGCCGAGCTCGGTGACTCGGGCGGCGACGCCGCCGCCAACGGCACCGCTCAGGAAGAGGAGGGGGAGTGATGCGAGCCCTTCGAGAGATGATGATGCGAAACGCGCTCCTCGGCTTCGGCCTCGTCTTCGGCGTCGCTTGCGGCGGCGGGGGGGATGGGGAGGACGGCGAGGAGAACGCCGCGACGACGGCCGGTGGCGAGACCATCCGGTCGGCGACCGGGCAGGCGGTGAACGTCGAGGCCCACAACCACTGGACCGAGGCCCTCGAGCTCTACTCGACGGCGTCCGAGGCCGGCTGGAACGAGGAGAACTGCAGCCGCACGCTCTCCAAGTTCGAGGAGGCCGTCGAGGCGCAGGGCAACTTCGCCGAGGCCCTCTACATGGCGGGCCACGTCAACGAGGAGTGCGGGAACGCCGAGGAGGCGCGTGACTACTACCAGCGCGCGCTCCAGTCGGCCGAGGCCGCGCGTCGCCAGGCGGGCGACAACCGGGGCCCCGGCAACGGTCCGCTCTGCAAGGCCCGCGTCGCCCTCGGCCTGATGGACCTCGAGGCCGGGCGCCGTCAGCCCGCGCGGGCCGCGTTCCAGCGCGCCGTGCGGGAGGACCCGCAGTGCACCTCTGGGTACACGAACCTGGCCATCCTCCAGCGGGAGCAGGGGGGCGCCCAGGAGCAGGAGGCGCTCCGCAACCTGCGCCGCGCGCTCGCCATCGAGTCCGACTACCTCCCGGCCTTCAACCAGATGGCGCTGCTCTACTACAAGCGCGGCCTGGAGGCGGGCGGGGGCGCGTCCCTCGATCTCGCGGAGGTCGTCTGCCGTCAGGCGCAGCTCATCGATCGCAACTACGCGCCCATCTACAACACGTGGGGCCTGGTGAAGATCGAGAAGGGCGACGTCATCGAGGCGCTGCGCTTCTTCGAGCGGGCCATCCAGCTCGACGACTCGATGTTCGAGGCGCAGATGAACTTCGGCCAGGTCACGATCTCCTTCCGTGGCTACCAGGACGCCAAGCGCTCCTTCGAGCGGGCGGTGGAGCTCCAGCCGAACAGCTACGAGGCCCACCTCGGCCTCGGCGCCGCGCTCCGCGGCCTCGAGCAGTTCGACGCGGCCAAGGCGGAGTACGAGCGGGCCCGCGAGCTCGACGGCAACCGGCCGGAGGCCTACTTCAACCTCGGCGTGCTCTACCAGGACTACCTGGGGGGCAACTCGATGGACGAGACGATCGCCAACCTCAACCGCGCCAAGGAGTACTACCAGCAGTTCCTGTCGAAGGCGCAGGGCGAGGACTACGAGGAGAAGCGCACGCTGGTCGAGCGGCGCTGCCGCCCGCTCAGCGAGCGGCGTCGCCGTCGCTCCAACCGTCAGTGGGCCGGCAACTGCCGCCCCGGTCGGATGCAGGTCATCGACCTGACGATCGAGGCGCTCCGCGAGGCGCAGCAGATGCAGGCCGAGGCCGAGGCGATGCAGCGTGAGGCGGAGGCGCAGCAGCGCGCCATGGAGCAGCAGCAGGCCCAGGAGGGCGGCGGCGAAGGCGCCGAGGGTGGCGAAGGGGAGGGCGGCGAATAGCCGTCCACGGAACCGACTCGCGAAACCCGCACACCGGCACGGCCCGCGTTCTTCGGAGCGCGGGCCGTCGCCGTTGTGCGCCCAGCATGGGCGTCGACCTGGAGGTGAAAGTCCTCCCCCGAGTAGTCCATGACGAAGGAAGGGAAGCGCAAGGGCGGGAGGGTGACCGACCGTCTGGAGGAAGCGTGGAACGCATCCGCGGGCCGATGAACAAGAACTGGATACGAGGCGGTGCTGTCCGGGGCGAGCAGGCAACGAGCTGCGAAGCCGCGATGGACAAAGGGCAGCGGCGTAGATCCGGCGGTGGTGCGGAGAAGGTCGGCGTTCTTACCTGGGGAGACCTCGCCTCACGTCTGAAAGGGCGACGCGCTCACGCCGCGGAGCGAGGGGTCAGCCGAGGCCGTAGTAGGTCACGTCGAGAGACGGCGCCGAAGGGCCGAACGATGAGAAGGGCTCCACGACTGGGAGCCTCGACGTAGCCATGGTCCAGAAGTCCAGACAACTGGAGCTGCCGCTGGAGAGCAGGGGTGAAGCCCCGAGGGTAAAGCGGAGTGGGCAAGCGACGTCGGCGGCGAGCGGAACCGAGAGCCCAGGAAGGGGTGCGCTGATGGAGCGGGCGTTCAGGCGTCCGAACATGCAGCGCGCATTGAAGAGAGTGATTGGAAACAAGGGGAGTCCCGGCGTCGACGGGATGACGGTGGAGGAGCTGCCGGCGTGGCTCCGGGAACATTGGCCGCGTGTCCGCGAGGAGCTCCTCGCGGGGACGTACCAACCGAGCGCGGTTCGCCGCGCCGTGATTCCGAAGCCCGGGGGTGGCGAGCGCCTGCTCGGTATCCCGACGGTGCTGGACCGCCTGATTCAGCAAGCCCTGCTGCAGACGCTGCAGCGGGATTTCGACGCGACGTTCTCGGAGCACAGCTACGGCTTCCGCCCCGGGCGCGGAGCACACGGCGCGATGCGCGAAGTGTGCGCCTACGTCCAGAGCGGCAAGCGGTGGGTGGTGGACGTGGATCTGGAGAAGTTCTTCGACCGCGTGAACCACGACGTGCTCATGGGGCGTCTCGCGCGGCGGATTTCGGACCGCCGCGTGCTCGGACTCATCCGCCGCTACCTGAACGCCGGCGTGATGGCGAACGGGGTAGTGGTGGAGCGACACGAGGGGACACCGCAAGGTGGCCCTCTGTCGCCCTTACTCGCGAACGTGCTCCTCGACGAAGTGGACAAGGAGCTGGAGTGCCGCGGGCATGCGTTCGTCCGCTACGCGGACGACCTGCGGGTGTTCGTCGGGTCGAAGCGAGCCGGTGAGCGCATCATGCGCTCGCTGGTCAAGCTCTTCGGCAAGCTCCGGCTGAAGGTCAACGAGGCGAAGAGCGCGGTGGGAGATATCGTCAAGAGTTGTGGATCGGGAGGCGGCTTGATCAGGCGGCGTCCCTCCGCTTGTCGGGGTTGTTGTCGTTGCGTTCGACCCGTTCGCCG
>PABA01000238.1 GCA_002699025.1 Sandaracinus sp.
GGGCGAGGCGTCCGGCACCCGGAGCGGCTCTCCCGTAGACCTTGCCCGCGCCGCGGAGAATGACCGCGGCGAAGAGCCCGCCCGCTGCGGCGGCGCGCTCGCCGCCGGTCGCCTCGGGGTCGAAGAAGGCGGTGTGGGTCGCCTCCGCCTCCGCCTGGTAGTTGCCGAAGCCGACGGTCTCCTGAAACTCGAAGTGGAACTCGAGCATCAGGTTCAGCTCGGTCTCGTGCTGGGCGACCCACTCGAGGCCGGACTCCCAGTCGAACCAGTTGCTGGCCTCCGGCGCGCGAGAGGAAGGCACCGATTGAGCTCGCGTGAGCACCCACTGACGGCCTCCGCGGGTCTGGCTGGTCGTCGGGGTCTGTCGCTGAGGGGGCGGAACGTGACGCTCGGAGAGGAGGAGGCGGTCGCTCTCTCCAGAGCCACCGTTGAAGAATTTGACCGCGATGATTGAAACGCCCGCGACGAGGTACTCGATGGTGTGGTTGCCGTTGCCGTCGTCGGTGTACCACAGGCCGTTGTCACCATCCGGCCAGAACCCCGTCGGGTCCGTGAAGTTGGTCGGCGAGTTGAGGACGTAGGAGTACGGGTTCCACGCCTCGCGGTTCGTCGGGCCCGGGATGACCGGGTCGGCGCTGAGGAAGCGCGCGGTGCGCGGGTCGTAGGAGCGGCCGCGCATGTGGATGAGGCCGGTGGCCAGGTCGTGCTCGTGGTCGGTGTAGCCGTTGTCGAGCATCTCGGGCATGGAGCCGAGGCCGGTGACCGGCCGGCCGGCCTCGTCGACGGGCTGGCCGAAGGGCTCGTAGAAGGCCTCGCCCACGACGCGGTGGTCGGGCATCACCAGGCCCCGGGTGGAGCCCTGGGCGTCGGTGAGGCGGAAGCTCACCTGGGCGTGCGCGAGGCTGGTGGCGCCGACCTTCGTCGCGACCTCGGCGACGATGCCGCCCGCGCCGGGCACGCGCACCCGCATGAGCCGCGGCCCGGAGGTGGGCCGCTCGATCTGCAGCAGCCCGCCGGCGACGTGCACGGTCTCGCCGGCGTCGGTCTCCTCGACGACCCGCCGCCCGAGCGCGTCGTACTCGTAGCGCGCGACGAGCGTGGCCCCGTCGAGCACGGACGTGGGCAGGTCGAACTCGTTGTAGTTGAAGGTCCGATCGCCTTCGTGCTTCCGCCGACCGCGCTCGTCGTACTCGAGCTCGATGAGCCCGGCGATGGTCGTCAGGTGGTGCGGGCTCCCGTCCTCGCCGTACTCCTGCCGCTTGCCGAAGCGCTCGACGAGGTTGCCGCGGTCGTCGTACTCGTAGTGGCCCTGCCGGGTTCCGTCGACGAACCAGTCGGTGATGCGGTGCAGGTCGTCGTAGTCGAACTCCTCGACCCGGTCGTGCACGTCGTCGGTGATGCGCTCGACCCGCCCGAGGACGTCGTGCTCGTACTCGAGGTCCTGGAATTCGTCGAGACCGGAGTAGGCGCGGATGCGCTCGAGGACGCCGGTCTGCGCGTCGAAGGCCCGGACGCGATCGATCGGCGCCGCCGAGCTGCCCATCGGGTAGAGGGTCTCCTGCGTGACGCGGTCGAAGGCGTCGTAGTCGTTCGCGCGCCAGAGCAGCTCCCCGGTCTCCGCGTCGCGGATGTAGTCGAGCTGACCGCGGGAGTGATAGCGGTAGTCGAAGCGGAGGCCGTCGAAGTGCAGCCGGCTCACCCGGCCGTCCCCGTCGTACTCGGTGATGACGCGATGGGAGCGCCCGTCGGCGAGCTGGGTGGTCTCGACGCGGGGCCGGCCGAGGGCGTCGAACTCGAAGCTCTGATGGATCTCCGACGCCTCGCGGAACGCGCCCGTCAGGCGGCCCACGGCGCCCTCGCCCTCGTCGTAGGTGAACTTCTGGACGCCGTGCTCGCGGTGCCAGGTCTCGCGCACGCGCCCGAGCACGTCTCGGTCCGCGACCCGCTCGATGAAGCGCCCCGCGTCGTCGAGCTCGCCGATGCGGCGTGCCCGGGCGTCGTAGGCGTAGTGGCGGGTGCCGACGTCGGGGTCGGTCGTCCGCAGCACCCGGCCCCAGGCGTCGTGCTTCACGGTCCACTCGTCCCCGTGCTCCTCGTCGAGCACCCGGCGCATCTGCGCGAAGGGCCCGTAGGTGTAACGGAGCGTCTGGGTCCGACCGCCGGCCTCCGGTCGCTTGGTGCGCACCATGACGAGGCGACCGGCGAGGTCCGTGTAGCGGTGCCGGATGGCGCCCTGCACGCCGTCCACCGTCGGCTCCTCCACGACCGTCTCGCCGCCCTGGTAGCGGATCTCGGTGGGGGCCCGACCGGCGGGCGGGGTCACGCGCGAGACGCGGCCCAGGCCGTCGTAGGCGTAGTGGGTGACGTTGCCCGAGGGCTCGCCCTCGTAGTGGGGCGCGACGCGGGTCTGCACGCGACCGAGGGCATCGTAGCGCTGCTCGGAGCGGATCCAGCCATCGAAGCCGCGGCGCCGCGCGATGGTCGGGCGGAGCGCCCGGTCGTACCACTGCTCCACCTCGGTGCCGTCGGAGACGGTGGTCCGGGTGTAGGTCGTGCCGCTTCCCCCCGCGAGGTACTCGACCTCGTGGGTCGCGGTCGGCTCGGTCTGCTCGCGCACGCGGCCGAAGCCGTCGATGCGGGTGCGGCTCTCGACGCCGTTCGGGTCGATCTCGATGACCGGGATGCTGAAAGCCGGGTGGATGCCGACCCAGGTCGTGTGCCCCAGGGCGTTGACCATGCGCCGCGGGTGGATGTCGTCCTCGTCGTAGTCGATGCGGAGCTCGGTGGTCTCCTCCCCGTCGGCGACGACGATGACGTCCTTCACCGAGCCGGCCTCGGAGTAGTCGTAGCGCGTCTCGCGGTAGAACTCGGGCCGGTTCGGCTCCATCGTCTCGACGGCGAGGCGGCCGAGGGCGTCGTACTCGTAGACCGTGTGGCGGTAGGCGCCCACGCCGTCCGCGGCGGTGGAGGTCGTGACGACCTCCTTCGGCAGGTCGAGGACGTAGTGGTCGGCCAGGACCTCGAACTCCGAGATCTCGACGGTGGTCAGCTCGGCGTCCGGGAAGACCGTCTCCATGTAGTCGGTGCGGCCGAGCTCGTCGTAGCCGAAGCTCACCTCGCGGAAGCGGTAGGGCTCCTCCCCCTCGAACCAGTGGTCGAAGGCGTGGGGCCCGAGCTTCAGCAGGTGCTCCGCTGACCAGCCCTCCATCTCCGGGAGCTGGAGATCGTCGAAGAGGCGGTGCGTGGAGCGCACGACGCGCACGACCCGCGTCGGGATCGATTCGCCGTCCGTGTCGAGCTCGCGGAGGTCGGGGACGCTCTCCTGGAGCGAGACGTGCCAGGCGCTCGGCTCCTTCGGGTCGTCCAGGGGGGTGAAGACGGTCTCCCGGTAGGGCACGTTCGCGAAGGGGAAGCCGACGCCCTCGACGTGGGTGGTCACATCGAAGCGGCGCTCGGTGATCGTGCCCCCGGAGACGTCGTGGACGAGGTGGCGCGCGAAGCCGAGCCAGCCCTGCCCCTGCGCGTCGCTCCGGCTGTCGACGTAGTGGTGCTCGTAGCGACGGCCGAGGAGGTCCACGTGGGCGTTGACGACGATGACGCCGACGTCTTCGTCGCGCTGGGGGTAGTCGAGGCGCTGGGTGTCCCGGTCCTCGCGGGGCGTGTAGTGGGCCGTGGGGCTGCCGAGGCGGTCGTACTCGAAGCGGACGAGCTCGGTGCCCCCGCGGGTGACGCGCTCGAGGAGATCCGGGTCCTGGGCCTGGATGCGGCGCATGCGGAGCTGGAGCGGGTCGCCGTGGACGACGGAGAAGAGCGCCAGCTCGCCGTCGGGTCGCCAGGGCATCACCTGGGTCATGCCGAAGCGGAAGTCGACCGTGCCGTCCTCCCGGGTGACGGTCCCGAAGAGGCTCTCGCCGGAGAAGCTGCGGTGGTGGCGCAGCAGCTGACCGTCGTTGAGGTAGACCTGAACGGAGCCGCCATGGTTGGGGGTGGCATCGCAAAGACCCAGCCCGTCGATCCTGCCATCGTCCGCGTCCAGGGCGCCGACTTCGAAGATGAGCACCAGGTCATCGAAGCCGTCCCGGTTCAGGTCGGCGATGCGGGCGTGCTTCGGGCGGCGCGCCTCGTAGTGCCGACGCTTCGGACACGAGAACTCGTCTGGATCCAGGGGCGGCTCTTCGATGGCGATGTCCGCCGGGAGGAAGCCTCGGCCGGTGTTGAGGCGCACCTCGACGACGTTGGGCCCGCCGAGGTAGACGGCGTCCGAGAGCCCGTCGCCGTTGAAGTCCATGAAGAGCAGGCGCGGATCGCGGCGGAGCCCGCTCCAGCTGCGCACGTTCTGCCCGTCGTAGCGGTCGAAGATGTAGAGCGGCGCGTCGTCTCCTGCCTCGAGCGGCGCCAGGAGCTCGTCGCGTCCGTCCCCGTCGACGTCGAGGACGTACTCGGCGCCGTCGTAGCGCTCATAAGTCCCGTCGTACGGGAAGGTCTCCGTGCGGAGGGTGGCGGTCGTTGCCGTGAACCAGCTGGGGTCGGCGCCGCGGGCGCGAAGGCGCGCCCACACCTTGGCCTGACGGTCGGGAAGCTCGGGCGGGAAGCACTCCTCCTCCGGGTTGAAGGGTCCCGCCGGAATGCACTCGTACCGGAGGTCGTCGTCGGTCAGCTCGGGCGGATCTTCCAGGCCGGCGTAGAGGACGTCGGAGGCACCGTTCCCGTCGAAGTCGCCGGCCAGGTACCAGAGGGCCGGGTTCTCGAGCCAGTCGCTGATCTCGAGGAGCACCTCCCCGACCGATGCCCCATCGAGCTCGAAGATCGCGGTCTGAAACCGGTCGTCGTCGCGCTCTCCCGACAGGCCGCGGTCGTGGATGACACCGAGCACCTCGGCTCGCCCGTCCGAGTCGAAGTCGAAGGGCGAGAGGTTCGAGCCGTTCGGCGTGTCGAGTCGGAGCTCCCCCCACGTCCCGTCGGCGCCCCGCGTGATGCGATGCTCGATGCCGCAGAGCGGAGTGCCGCAGTCCCAAACCGTCGTGTACTCGAACGAGCCACCGGCGCCCGGCCCGAGGAGGCTGAGCTGGGCGCGTTGGACCTCGCGCGTGGCGACCCCGATGCCGGTGTGCTCGAGACCGCCGTAGGAGACCTCCGCCTCGCGCCACTCGAGCTCGATGGGCTCCCGGCAGACGCCTTCGCCGTCGCACTCGGTGGCGGTGGCGAGGCGCTCCATGCCGCCCGGGGTGGTCGCGTCCTCGTAGGCGAGCTCGTAGCGGCGGACGGCGCCGTCGACGCGCGGCGCCTCCGTCTCGATGGCCTCCAGCAGGACCGACTGGGTGAAGCGCGCGCCGCTGCTGTAGGTCTGGCGGGGTCGCTGGCGCTGGCGGTAGTGGAAGGTGACGAAGCGGTTGGCGGGTCGCGTCGGGTGGCTGGTGTAGGCGATCGAGTCGAGGACGACCTCCTCGGCGGCGCCGAAGGAGGCGTCCGTGACCGTCCGGTAGTGGTACTCGATGGTGTTGCCGTTCGCGTCCCGCTCGGACTGGAGGAGCCAGCGGATGGGGATCGGCTCACCGAGGCCGGGGTCGAGGTAGCCGTCGAGGCCGATGGGCACGCTCACGACGGTCGCCTCGTCGGCGCGCCCGTAGGTGCGCACGCGGCCGTCGGGGAGCTCGACCTCGAACCAGGACCCGGGCTCGTCCGGCTTGCCCTCGGCCAGCGTCACGCGCTCGGTGCCGTTGAACCAGACCCGGTAGTGGCCGTCGGTCAGCGGGCTGCCCCCTTCGCAGCGCTGCGCTTCGGAGCGGCCGCTCACCGGGTCGCCGCAACCGTTGGGGACGAGCCGGCGGCCGTCGAGGCAGAGCGCGCGGCTCATGACGTCCGCGTTCATCTGGCCGTCGAGCCGGAGGTTCTCGTTGCAGCGGTGGATCGCGGAGAGACCGGAGAGGGACCAGCCCATGCCGGCGATGCCCTCCTGGCCGCGGCTCGAGTACTGGAGCGTGAGCTCCGGCTGCATGCCGGCGCGGCCCTCGGGGACGGCGATGGGCAGGGTGACGCGGGCCGATCCGTCGTCGCCGACGCTGGCGAAGATGGGCGTGGGGCCCGCGTGGCCTTCAGTCGGGACGATGACGTCGTCGAAGGCGTCCGCGGGGAAGCCGGAGGCGGCCTGCTGGAGGGCGCCGGGGGAGTCGGGGGTGTCGCTGCAGGCGAGCAGGCCCAGGAGGGCGAGGAGGACGGGGAACGAGCGATTCATGGGGGTCTCCAGCGGACGGAGCGGTCCATCGGGGTCCCGGTGAGGGACCCGAAAACGGGGGAGTCGAAGGGGGAGTGAGGAGCCTGAGGGCGAGGAGCGGGGCCCGCTCGGCGAAGCCTCGCTACGGCATCGGTGGCTCGAAGCGAGCGTGCCAGTCGTAGCCGACGTAGCAGTCGTCGATGTCGGCCAGGAAGGCATCGGAGATGGGGATATCCCGGCAGAGCTCTCGCGCGGCCTCCTCGCAAGCCTCCGCGTCGAGACATGCGTCTTCGCCGTAGCAGGCGCGTCGCTCGTGGGAGGCGTCGGCGAGGCAGTAGAAGTACTCGGCGTCGCGGTCGGCGTGGCGCCGGAAGGCGTCATCGAAGCACGCCCCGAGGCGCGCGCGCGACCAGAGGAGCTGGTCGAGGCACGGGGCCTCCAGCGCGCGGACACCGCCGCTCTCGCACTCGCAGCGGCGCGCGACGTAGGCGTCGTACGCGGCCTGGTAGGCTTCGACGGGCGCCATGTCGACGTCGCCACAGGCGGCGAGCTGAAGCGCCGCCAGGCAGAGCGGGATGCGGCCGCGCGCTCTCATCACTCGAGCCAGCATTCGTCGAGGTCCTCCCGGAAGGCGGCCGTCGGATGGAGGCCACGGGACGCGCATCGGTCATCGATCGTCGACTCGACGGGGCAGCCGATGGAGGGATCGGGCTCGCAGGCGGTGACTTCGAGGCACTCCAGGTCGCGTTCCCGCTCGTCTCTCAGGCACCGGAACCACTCGGCGTTCTCGTCGACGTGCTCGTTCGCGACCCGCCGCATGCAGCTGGTGGGGTAGACGGCTTCCTGGGCCTCTTGCTCGCACGCGCTGCGTTCCCAGTCGGGGCGTAGGCCGGCGTCGGGATCGCAGGCGCAGGTGAGCGTGAAGAAGTCCAGTCGGGCCTGGATGTACCCCTCCACGGCGGGGTTCGAGCCGCACGCCGGGGCGAGGGGCAGGAGGGTGGTCAAGGCGAGAAGATGCTGCGGCCTCATGGAATCAAACTCTCTTCCGGCGTTGGGCGCCGAGGGTGCTCGGACCATAGCGGGTTGGTGCGGAGGCGCCATGGTCCAGGTAGATCACGTGATCGGGTGAATGAATTCGAATGCTTACGGGTATCCTGCTCGAGAGTGGGGACGAAGTACCCGGAGTGGGTGAGAGCCGTGAACGGACGAGCGGAGGATGGGCGCGGCATTTTTGTGCCATGGAAGAGGGGCAGTAATTCACATGTATTGAATCTGAGTGGCGTTCACCAGAGCGGCTCCGGGATCCAGCTGCAGCCGTTGATCTCCTCGGCCATGCGGGCGGTCGGGATCGGGCCCACCCGATCGGTGCAGATGTACCCGGAGCCGCGACGCCAATCGCAGTCCTCGCGCTCCTCGGTGCACTCGGGGTGCGCCGCGTAGCAGTCGAGGACCTCGCCGAGCCGGCTGCTGGGGACGAAGCAGCTGATGGTGTCGGCGTAGGCCTCGTCCTCGGCGGCCCAGGAGGTCGCCGCGTCTCGCATGCAGCGGAGCCCCTCGAGGCGTCGCTCGAGGCAGGCCTCGGGGTCGGGGTCGCAGGCGCAGCGCTCGTCGACGTACTGCTCGAGGGGTGCGAGGTGAGCCTCGACGGTCGGGTGGGCCGCTTCGGCGCCGAAGCAGCCCAGCAGGGCGAGGCAGCTCGAGAGGAGGAGGGCTCGAAGTAGAGACATGGTCGGAGTCGATGCTTCCCGTCCCCCGAGGCCGGGACCTACGACATCTCGGGCGGCGTGCAAGGTCGTCCGTGGGGGGGGGAGTCTGTGGAGAGTCGGGAGCTCGGTCGATGGTCTCGGGCGACCATACGGCTCTCGTGGCGTCCTCGGCGCGGGGCGGGCGGTGTGCGGGAGCTTCGCGCCGTCGGCGTGGGGTCCGCTGGAGGGGTCGCGGGCGGGCGACCGGGGGAGGGGCGCCGCTCCTCCGCGTGCTACCGTCCGCGCCGTGACGGACGCCCCCGAGCTGCTCGAGATCCGCGGCCTCGAGACCTACTTTCACACGGACGAAGGCACGACCAAGGCGGTCGACGGCATCGACCTCACGGTCCACGCCGGTCGCACGCTCGGCCTGGTCGGGGAGTCCGGCTCCGGCAAGTCGGTGACCAGCCTCACGGTCATGCGCCTGCTCCCGGAGCTGGTCGCGCGCATCGAGGGCGGCAGCATCTCCTTCCTCGACCAGGACCTGGTGCGCCTCCCGCCGAAGGAGATGCGCAAGCTCCGCGGCGACGACATCGCCATGATCTTCCAGGAGCCGGGCACCTCGCTGAACCCGGTCCACCGCGTCGGCGATCAGGTCATGGAGGCGATCCGCCTCCACCTCGGGCTCTCGAAGGAGGACGCGGTCGCGCGCACGCTCCGCCTCTTCGAGGAGGTGGGCATCCCGGATCCGGAGCGGCGCATGCGCTCCTACCCGCACGAGATGAGCGGCGGGCAGAAGCAGCGCGTGATGATCGCCATGGCCCTGAGCTGCGATCCGAAGCTGCTCATCGCCGACGAGCCGACGACGGCCCTCGACGTGACCATCCAGATGCAGATCCTCGATCTGATCCGGAAGCTCCGCGACGAGCGCCAGATGGGCATCCTCTTCATCACGCACGACCTCGGGGTGATCGCGGAGATCGCCGACGAGGTGGCCGTGATGTACCGGGGCCACCTCATGGAGACGGGCCCGGTCGAGCGCATCTTCACGGACCCGCAGCACCCCTACACCAAGGGGCTGCTCGCGTGCCGGCCGCGCCTCGAGACGCGTTGGCGGCGCCTGCCGACGGTCTCGGACTACATGGAGGTGCGCGAGACGGAGGACGGCGGGCGGGAGCTCGTCGAGAAGGCGGTCGAGGACGAGAGCGTCTTCGATCGGGGCCGCGGGCGCATGCTCCACCCGCCCTCGAAGCTGGAGGCGCTCGGCGGCTACGCGGCGCCGGACGAGGGCGACGCGACGGCGCTCCCGGAGGACGCCGAGCCGCTCCTCTCCGTGCAGGACCTGAAGGTCTGGTTCCCGATCCGGAAGGGGCTCCTCCGCCGCGTCGTGGATCACGTGAAGGCGGTCGACGGCGTGAGCTTCGACGTCTACCCGGGGCAGACGCTCGGGCTGGTCGGCGAGTCCGGCTGCGGCAAGACGACGACCGGGCGCGCCATCCTGCGGCTCCAGGAGAAGACCGCCGGGCGGATCCTCTTCGAGGGGAAGGACGTGCACGCGCTCTCGGGGGAGGCGCTGCGGGCGTGGCGGCGGCGCGTGCAGATCGTCTTCCAGGATCCGTATGGCTCGCTGAATCCGCGCATGCGCGTGGTGGCGATGCTGACCGAGGCGATGAAGATCCACGGGCTCGGGGGGGACGAGAAGGGGCGCGTGGAGCGCGCCGGGGATCTCCTTGAGGAGGTGGGGCTCGGGCGGGAGCACCTGGGGCGCTACCCGCACGAGTTCAGCGGCGGGCAGCGGCAGCGCATCGGCATCGCGCGGGCGCTGGCCGTGGAGCCGGAGCTGATCGTCTGCGACGAGAGCGTCTCGGCGCTCGACGTGAGCGTGCAGGCGCAGGTGCTGAACCTGCTCAAGGACCTGCAGGAAGAGCGCGGGCTGACCTACATCTTCATCAGCCACGACCTGAGCGTCGTGAAGTTCATGAGCGACATGATGGCGGTCATGAACGACGGGAAGATCGTGGAGCAGGGGCCGAGCGACGCGATCTACGAGGCGCCGCGCGAGGCGTACACGAAGCGGCTCATCGCGGCGATCCCGGACGACTCGATCGCGAACATCCGCCGCCGCCAGGCCGACCGGGAAGCGGCGGCGGCGAAGCAGACCGACGCGGCCTGACGGGCTCGAGGAGAGCCGCGAAGGGGCGACGCGGGAGCCGAGGGGACGTGAGCGAAGACGGGCTGCAGTGGGTCGCGGTGGTGGTCGTGATCGTGAAGGACGGGCGGCTGCTCGCGCTGCGCCGCGCGATGACGAAGGACGCGGCGCCGGGCCTCTGGGAGGCGGTGAGCGGGCGCGTCCGGGCCGGGGAGGAGCCGCGGGACGCGGCGGCGCGCGAGGCGCTGGAGGAGAGCGGGCTCGCGGTGGAGATCGAGCCGCGGCCGGTGGACGCCTACGCGCTGGCGCGCGCCGGGGTGCCGATGACCGTCGTGGTCTATGCGGCGCGCTGGGCGGCGGGCGAGGCGCGCTGCTCGGAGGAGCACGACGAGGCGCGCTGGGTGGACCTCGAGGGCTTCCGCGCGCTCGGGGCGCCGGCGCGGCTGGTGGAGGCGGCGGGGCGCGCGCTGGCGGCGGTGGGTTGAACGGGGGGCGAAGGGGATGAGCGGGCAGACCCGTGGCCGTGTCCATGCCCGTCGTGCCCGTGCCCGTGCCCGTGCCCGTGCCCGCAGCTCGGACGGGCTCTACCGGCCCCGAACGACTTCCCGTGTCCGACCGCTCGTGCGGCTCGTTTGCCTGCGGGCAGGGGCAGGGGCAGGGGCACGGGCACGGGTTCTGGCCTTCGGGCTCGGCGTGCGATCCCGATCCGACCCCTCCCTGTCAACATTCGACGCCCCCCTCGCCCTTTTTTGATCCGCCCGAGAGACGATTCCTAGGATGTCATCCACGCCTCGGGGCCGACCCCGGGGCGGGACGCGAAGCGGCCCCCTTTTTCCAGCCGCGGAGCCCTGCCTTTCGCATGGACGTCATCCACGAATCCCCGCGCGGCCTCTCCCCGGAGACGACCGCACCTCCCATCGGCGACGCGCTGCGGGCCCTGCTGCTCGCGCCGGGCGTCCGGCAGCTCGAGCTGCCTGGCCTCGGCGAGCTCACGGCCGCGGCCACCGCCCTCGCGAAGGGCCTTCGCCGCAAAGCCCTGATTCCCCTCGCCACGGCGCCCACGGAGTACGCGCTCGTCCGCCGCGGCGAGCACGTGCTGGTCAGCGCCTACGAGACGAGCAGCGCCCCGGAGGTGCACCAGCTCGACCACGCGGTGCCCCTCGACCAGCTCCTCGACGCCTGCGCCCGCGCCACGCTCGACTCCGCGAGCTACGAGCACGAGCCCACGCAGGCGCAGATCGCCGTGCGCATCGCCGAGCGCGCGCTCCGCACCACGGTCGCCCCCGACCCGGACGGCTCGGTGGACGCCGTCACGAAGCGCGCCGGCTCGCACGAGGCTCCGGACGCCGACGAGACGCCCCTCGCCTTCGGCTTCGAGGCGGCCATCTTCCCGGGCGGCGATCCGACCGGCGCCAGCCGCGCCGCCCGCGCCGACGTGCACGCGCTCCTCTTCGACGGCTCGCTCTGGGCCTTCGTCCGCGGCCGGCGCATCGTCCTCGCCCGCGGCCCGATCATGCTCGCCGTGCAGCGCATGGTCGTGGCCGTGCGCGCCCTCGTCGACGCCTGGGAGGCCGGCCGGAGCACGAACGTCCGCCTCCGCTCCGGGGGCTTCGCCATCGGCCTCCGCCTCGGCGCCCGCGAGGAGGTCGCCCTCAGCCTCGCCGCGGACGGCGCCCACATCCGCGCGGCGGCCCTCGACGTGCCGGGCACGGCGCTCCCGATCCTGCGCCTCGCCTCGGACTCGCTCCGGGCCCTCTGCGCCGTCGACCGCGCGCAGAGCAAGAACCTCCGCGTCGGCGCCATGCGCGACGAGATCCGCGCCCTGCGGCGGGCGATCAAGGAGCAGGTGCGCGAGGACGGCTTCGTCAACGAGGACCCGGACCGCGTGCGCATGGCCATGCCGAGCGCGTCGCCGAACGCGCCGAAGCGCGAGGAGCCGGCCCTGGCGCCGAGCGGCGGGGGGCTCCGCTACGAGGAGCGCTGGCGCGTGGCCCTCGACGACCTCGACGCCACGTCCACCTTCTTCTGCGGCGACCGGCTCGTGCTCTGCTCCTCGGCGCACACGGTGGCCGTGGACCGCGGCACGGGCGACGTGCTCTGGGCCCGCGAGGCCGCTCGCATGACGCTCATGGCGGGCACGGCGATGCTCCGCCTCGACCCGGACGGCGACGTCGAGCTCTGCGACGTGAGCGACGGCGAGCCCTACGCCGTTGCGCGCATCCGCCCGAAGGCGGGCGCGGCGAGCAGCGGGCTCGTGGCCGGCGGGCGCGACGTGCCCCCCATGGCCGTGCTCCCGGATGGGCAGGCCCGGCTGGTCGCGCTCGACCTCCGCACGGGCGAGCCGCGCTGGCGCTTCAACGCGCGGCGCGGGGGCAGCTTCCACCTCGCGCGGGCCGGGCGCCTCTTGCTGGTCGCTTGCGAGGGCGCGGTGCACGCCATCGACGTGGCGAGCGGGGAAGACGTCTGGCGCTTCGCGGCGCGGACCCGCTTCGTGAGCGCGCCGGCGGTGGTCGGCGACACGGTGGTCGCCGTCGGGCAGGGCGGGCCGCGCACGGCCTGGGGCATCGATCTGCTGACCGGCGAGGAGCGCTGGAAGACCCGGCTCCGCGGCGCGGCCATGGCGGCGCCCATCGGGACGGCGCGGGCGGCGGCCGTGGCGCTCGACCGGGACCGGCTCGTGGCCATCGAGGGCCGCGACGGAGACCTCCGCTGGGAGGCGCGGGACCCGGGCGTGGGCACGGGGGGCGCGACGCTGACGGTCGACGACCTCCTCGTGGTGAACGCGCCCGGCGGCGCGGTGGCGGGGCTCGACCTCGAGACGGGCGAGCCGCGCTGGTCCCAGGTGCTCGGCGACCCGCTCGCCGACGAGATCCCGCGTCGGCTCGAGCCGGTGCTGCGCGGCGGGGCGCTCTTCGTGCCCGCGGCGAACGTGCACGTGCTCCGGCCGCGGGATGGCAAGGTGCTCGGCGAGCTGCCGACGGATCTCGTGCCGGACCGGGTGCACGTGGACGAGCGCGGCTGGGTCTACGTCGCCGAGGAGTCCGGCCACGTGGCGGCCTACGCCCCGGCGCCGACGCTGCGGCTCATCCCGGGCGGGGGCTGACGCCGCCGAGCGTCCGTCGTTCGGGATCGGCGGCGTGAGGAGGGAGCGCGCTCCTCGAGGCGGGAGGTCCTCGCCTCGTCGGCGGCGCGCGCCACCCACGCGTCGAGCGACCGAGCTCCGTCGCGATGGAGTCGGTCGCCAGAGGAAAGGGGAGGGCGTCGCACGCGATGAGGCGCGACGGCTCGCTCCTCGGTGGAGTCGGGTGGCAAGCGGGAGCCGCGCCCCGGCGCGGGCGGTCGCGTGCCCTCGAGGGCCCGCGTACAGGGCGTCTGGCTCCGGCGGCCGCGCGAGCGCGCTCAGCCGGTCTCGACGACTCGGCGGGGTCGCCCGGTGCGGCGGTAGGGAGGGCTCCACACATGCTTGGCCCAGTAGACGGGCAGGGTGAGCGGCGCGCCGATCACCATCAGGAAGAGCCAGGCGCGCCGGGTCTGGGGCGCGAGCCGCGGGTTTCGGAAGGCGTAGCCACCGAACATCGCGATCATCAGCGCGGTCCAGAGGAGCACGCCGAAGCCCATGGCGATGCTGAGCGGACGCTCGGGGCCGTACGCGAGGATCGCGACGAGGCCGCCGAGGGGGACCACCGAGCAGAGGCCCAGGAGGAGCCGCGCGCCGGCGCGCTGGAAGCGCGGAAGGTGCGGCTCGGGGCTCCGCTCGCGGAGTCGGTCGGTCGAGTCGGTCGTATCGGTCTGAGGATGGGTGATGGGAATCGAGGACATGCCTCGGAAGAGATGCAGGCACCGTTCCGCCGTCTCGGCGCGGCCCTGGAGCGGCGGCGCGCTCGGTGCGGGCGGCACGCTCTTCGCACTGCATGCCCGGCGTGACCCGCCCCGTTCCACCTCTCTCGCACCGCACCGCGCGCGCTCCGCAGGCCGAACCACGCCCGACGAGGCGCCGCGCGGGGTGTGGCGAGCTGCCCCGGGTGGGGCGCGCGGGTCGGACGCATCCCCCCCAGCCAAGAGGAGAGACCGACCGCATGCAGCCCTTCGAGATCGACATGGAGACCATTCGCCGCCGTGCCCGCGACCACATGATGAAGGGGCCGCTCACGCCGGCCTACGGGTCGCGCGAGCACGACGGACCGCACTCCACGGAGGCCGACCGCCAGCGCATCGTGGCCGTGCTCCAGGAGACGCTCGCCACCGAGCTCGTCTGCGAGCTCCGCTACCGCGCCCACTACTACGCCGCCGCCGGCTTCCGCGGAGAGGTCGCCGCCGACGAGTTCCTCGAGCACGCCCGGGAAGAGCGCGAGCATGGCGAGCGCATCGCCGCCCGCATCGCGCAGCTCGGCGGTCAGCCGAACTTCGACCCGGCCTCGCTGAGCGACCGCGCGCACGCCGACTACGGCGTGGGCGAGGACCTCGTGCTGATGCTCGAGGAGGACCTCGTCGCCGAGCGCGTCGCCGTGCAGACCTACACGGAGATCATCCGCTGGCTCGGGGACGCCGACCCGACCACGCGGCGCATGATGGAGGAGATCCTCGCGCAGGAGGAGGAGCATGCCGACGACATCGCCGGGCTCCTCGAGCGCGCCCGCGCCCACCAGAAGGTCGAGGTGCAGGCGTGAACCTCGCGAGCTTCGACCCCGCCGCCGCCGTCGACCAGGCCCGCCGCTGGGCCGCGACCCTCGTCCGCCTCGGCGCCGGTCACGCGCCGCGCCACCCGCGCGAGGCGGCGCCCATCGTCTTCTACGACGACCCGGCGAGCCCCGACGCCCGCCGCGTCCGGGAGGCCCTCGACATGCTCGGCCTGCCCGTGCTCGTCCGGCCCTGCCCGCCCGGCGCCTGGGTGCACCGCGCCGCCCTGAGCGTGGCCCGCGGCGAGGCTCGCGCGCCCTTCCTCGAGGACGAGGCCGGGCAGTTCGCGAGCGGCGACCCGGCGGCCATCGTGCGCCACCTCCACGCCCGCTACGGCGGGACCGTGCCGCTCCGCCTCCACCCGAGCTTCGCCCGCCCGAGCGCCGAGCTCGCTGCGCGCATCGACCCCATCGAGCCCGCGCCGGCGCATGCCCACACCTTGCCCTCGCAGCCGCTCGAGCTCTGGTCGCAGCAGGCGACCCCCGAGGGGCGGGCGGCCCGCGCCGTGCTCCACCGCTTCGCGACGCCGCACTGGTCCATCCCCGCGCGCGGCACGCCGCGCCTCCACGATCCCATCAGCGGCCGGACGGTCCGGGGCGTGGACGCCATCGAGGCCTACCTCGGGCGCACCTACGGCCCCCCCGAGCTCGCCTGGGACGACGCGCTCCGCCAGACCTTCCCGGCGAGTGACCCGGTGCCCACGCCGGGGGCCGCCACGCGGTGCGGCTCGTGAACCTCGAGGCGCTCTGGGAGAAGGCCCTCGAGACGCTCGAGTCCTGGGCCGATGGCTTCGCCGCCTGGCTCCCCCACCTCGCGGTCGCGCTGGTCGCCGCGGTGCTCTTCGTCTTCCTCGGCAAGGGCGTCCGGGCGGCGGCCGACCGCGGCCTGGCGAAGACCTCCGTGCACGAGGCGGCCCGCGACCTGCTCGCGCGGCTGCTCCACTTCGCCGTGCTCGCCACCGGCCTGATGGTCGTGCTGAGCATCCTCGAGCTCGACAAGGCCGTGACCAGCGTCCTCGCCGGTGCCGGTGTGGTCGGCCTGGCCGTCGGTTTCGCCTTCCAGGACCTCGCCGGCAACCTGATCAGCGGCATGGGCCTCTCCATGAAGCGCCCCTTCGGAATCGGCGACGTCATCGAGACCAACGACGTCTTCGGCGTGGCCGAGCGCATCGAGCTCAGGACGACGACGATCCGCACGCCGGACGGGAAGAAGGTCCTCGTGCCGAACCGGAAGATCTTCCAGGACGTGCTCGTGAACCACACGGACAACGTCCTCCGACGCCTCGACTTCGCCTGCGGCGTCTCCTACGCGGAGGACCTCGACCAGGTCGAGCAGGTCACGCTCGAGGCCGTCGCGGGCGTCGAAGGCATCAGCCCGGAGAAGGAGCCGCAGCTCTTCTTCACGGCCTTCGGTGGGAGCTCGATCGACTACGAGCTCCGCGTCTGGTTCGAGTACGGCGCGCAGCGGGATCTGGTGGCGCTCCGCGACCGGGTGCTGCGGGCGATCAAGCACGCCTACGACGAGCGCGACATCACGATCCCCTTCCCGATCCGGACGCTCGACTTCGGCATCGCCGGGGGCGCGACGCTCGCCGAGATGCTGCCCCGGGACGGGCGCGCGAAGGCGCCGAGCGGCGGCAACGGCGCGACCGCCGAGCGCCGCGTGGAGGCCTGACTCCGCTCCGTCCACGAGCCACCGCCCCGTTCGTCGCGCCCCGCGCTCGCCCCCCGGCGTCGCGGGGCGCAGACGCGTCGGGGCACTCCGCCCGAGGGCGGGGCAGGGCGCCGCGCCCCGAGGGCTGCCGCTCGTCTCGTCCCGCGCACGGCCCTTGCAGCGTGTACTCCCCATGACCCACGACGCCCCCAAGCCCCACCACATCGTCGTCGGCGTCGCGGACGCCCAGGACGAGCCCACGATCCTCCACGCCTTCCACCTCGCGAAGGGCCTCGCCCCGGCCCACGTGCACCTGGTGCACGTGCTCACGGAGGCGGAGGCCGCGAAGGGCGAGGGCGAGGCGCGCCTGGAGCGCTACGACGACCGGATCGTCGAGGATCGCAATCGCCTGTGGTCGCTCGCCGAGCGCATCGGCGGCGTCTCCCACCCGAGCTTCCGGGTCCACGTCGACGTGCGCCTCGGACGCTTCGTCCATCGGGAGCTCATGGCGGCCGCGGACGACTGCGCCGCGACCCTGCTCGTCGTCGGGGCCGCGCCCGAGGAGAGCGAGTCCTTGGAGCGCGTCCCCGAGCCGGATCTCCCCGAGCAGCTCGTGCGCTTCGCGCCGTGCAGCGTGGTGGTCGTGCGCCCGAACGCGACGCGCAGCGTCCCCTCGCCGCTCCTCGAGCCGGCGCCCGCCCCCGGTGAGCCGAGGCGCGAGCAGAACGCCATCTCGTCGACCCACGTGGTGAAGCCGAGCCCCGACCGCCGCGGCCGCGAGAGCTTCGCGCACACCGTCGGCGGCCCCTCGAGCTGAGCGACCGTCCCCTTCGATCGCGGCGCCCGTCGCTCTGCGCCGTCCGCCCGTCGTGAACGGCGCCGCGTTTCGGGGATCGTCGGTCGAGGGCCTCGCTCGACCGGACGCGAAGAAGCCCCGCTCGCCCTGGTGAGCGGGGCCTCTTCGCGTCGAGGGGCGTAGTCGTCGCGGGTCATTGCCTCGGCGCCCCGGGCGATTCAGGGTCCGCGGGCATGACGCGTCTCCTTCTCCGTTGGCTCCTCCTCGTCGCCCTTCTGACTGCGGGCTGCTCGTCGATGCAGCCGACCATCACGATCAACGGCATCGAGGTCTATCGCCGCAACTGGTTCGCGGCGCTGCACGAGCTGAAGCCCGTCGCCTCCTACCACCTCGGCTGCCCCGCCCCGCAGCTCGAGTTCCTGCTGGTGAAGCGGACCGGCCGCGAGCCCACGCAGATTGCCGCGCGGGGCTGCGGGCGCCAGGCCCTCTTCCGGCGGCCGGTCGCGCGCGTGAGCGACCGCGGGCCCGGGACGCGCACGGCGATGGGTGACTGGGAGATCGCCAGCGCCATCACGCCGAGCCACGCGCCGCCACGCTGAGCCCCGGACCGAACCGAGCCCATGAACGATGAGCGCCCCGCCCGTCGAGACGAGCGGGGCGTCTTCATGCCGTTCTCCGGCTCGGCGCGCCGAGCCACGGCGCCGGGACCGCGAAGCCCCGCGCGATCGACCTGCGGCGATCCGTGGGGCGATCCAGAGCGCGATGGGCCTCCCGGCTGCGGAGAGCTCAGGGCACGCCCTGGCCGATCATGGCGCGGGCCAGGCGCGCGAAGGCGGCGCGGTTGGCGCCGGCGTCGTAGTCGTCCCGGTCGGGGGCGTGCGCCAGGCACGCGGCGTGGATGCGCGCCATGACCTCCTGGAGCCGAGCGTCGACCGCCTCGCCGGACCAGGGTTCGCGCTGGGCGTTCTGCGCCATCTCGAGCCCGCTCACGGCCACGCCGCCGGCGTTCGCCGCCTTGCCGGGCAGGTGCAGCACCCCGCGCTCCTTCAGCGTGGCGATGGCCTGCGCGGTGCACGGCATGTTCGCGCCCTCGGCGACGGCGCGGACGCCCGCCTCCGCGAGCCGCTCCGCGTCCCGCGCGTCGAGCTCGTTCTCGGTGGCGCAGGGGAGGGCGAGGTCGCCGGCCACGGCCCAGGGCTTCTCGCCCGGGCGATGCTCGCCGCCGACCTCGTCGGCGACGTCGGCGAGGGAGCCGCCGCGCGCCTTCACGCGCTTCACCAGCCCCAGGCACTCGCGCTCGAGGCCGCCGGGACAGACGAGGGCGCCCCCCGAGTCCGAGAGCGTGACCACCTTCGCGCCCAGCTCGATGAGCTTCTCTGCGGCGTGGAGGGCGACGTTGCCCGCGCCGGAGATGAGACAGCGGCGGGTCGCCAGGTCCTCGTCGCGGGCCCGGAGCGCTTCCCGGAGGAAGTAGACGAGGCCGTGCCCCGTCGCCTGCGTGCGCATGGGGATGCCGCCCACGTCGAGCGGCTTGCCCGTGAGCACGCCCTGCTCGAGGCCGTGCGTGCGACGGTAGGCCCCGTAGAGGAAGCCCACCTCGCGCGCGCCGACGCCCTGGTCGCCGGCGGGCACGTCGAGGCTGGCGCCGATGTGACGCCCGAGCTCGGCCATGAAGGCCTGGCAGAAGCGCATGACCTCGGCCTCGGAGCGCCCGCGCGGGTCGAAGGTCGCGCCGCCCTTCGCGCCGCCGAGGGGCAGGCCCGTGAGCGCGTCCTTGAAGGCCTGCTCGAAGGCGAGGAAGCGGAGCATGGACTCGCCCACCTCGGGGCGGAAGCGGAGGCCGCCCTTGTAGGGGCCGAGGAGGTTCGATTGCTGGACGCGGAAGCCGCGCTCGACGTGGACGGCGCCGGCGTCGTCGGTCCAGACGACGCGAAAGGAGACGACCCGGTCGGGCTCGACGAGCCGGTCGAAGACGCGCTCCTGGCGCCAGCGTGGGTGGTCGTGGAGGAGGGGCCAGACGGAGCGGGCGATCTCTTCGACGGCCTGGTGGAGCTCGGGGAAGTGCGGGTGGCGCGCGCGGAGCGCGTCCATGTAATGGGTGAGGGTCTGCATCGCTTTCCGGGGTGGGGGCTCAGCGGCGGCGCGAGCGCAGCGCGAGGAGCCAGGGCATGGAGGTGCGGGTCGCGCGTGGGGGGCACGGCGTCGCGCGGTTCGGGGCGCGGAGCTCGGCGCTCCGCGGGGCGTCGCGGCTCCGATGGGCGCGCTGGCCGCGAGGGGTCGGGCGGGGGCGCGCGCGGGGGAGCCGGGGCATCCCGGGGCAGCGTTTCAAGAGCCGCACCAGCGCTCGGTCTCGCCGCCGGCGCGGCCCGCCACCGTGTCGGAACGCCCCGCGCGGGGCGCTTCGCCGGAGCCAGGCGGCGGGCGAGCGGGCCGGCGCTGCGCGAACGAATCGTTCGGTCGAGCCCCACGGCGCGGTTGCGGGAATCCATGGCGTGGCCACGTGTTGTTCTGGGCGCGACGGAGCCGGTCGGGCCCGTCCTTCCCTCCCTCTCCGGACGCTCTCTCTCCGAACCCGACCGGCCCGTCCGCACCCCCTCTCGCACCGACCCCGCGGCCGGACAGGCCGTGCTCCGTCGAGATCCGTCGAAGTCAGGCCACCGAACCGGTCGCTGCGCGACGACACCCCACGAACCGCAACGCGAATCGACACTCCGCGAATCCACACGGCCCGCGAGTCCACACCGCCCGCGAATCGAAGCTCCGCGAACGAACCGACACTCCGCGAATCGACACGCGAAGGAAAGCCCATGCTCACTCCCGTCCGCTCCGCGCTCCCCGCTCTGCTCCTCTTCGGCGCCGCCGCCGGCACGGCCGCCGCCCTCGCTCCCGACGATCCCCCCGCGGCGACCGCCCAGGCTGCCCAGCTCGAAGACGCCTTCGCCACCGTCGCCGAGCGCGTCTCCCCCGCCGTGGTCAGCCTGCGCGTCGAGGCCGAGGCACCCGCCGGCGCTCCCTCGCCCCTCCAGCGCTTCTTCGGTGGCGGCGCGGCTCCGCCTGCCATCCGCCGGGGCGGCGGGAGCGGCTTCCTCATCCGCCCCGACGGCCACATCCTCACCAACGCACACGTCGTCGACGGCGCGCGCCGCATCGAGGCGCGGCTCCGCGATGGACGCCGCTTCCCGGGCCGCGTCGTCGGCGTCGACCCCGACACGGACCTCGCCGTCGTGAAGATCGACGCGAGCGGCCTGCCCACGCTCGAGCTCGCCGAGAGCGAGGCCGTGCGCCCGGGCCAGTGGAGCCTCGCCGTGGGCTCGCCCTTCGGCCTCGACTACACGGTCACGGCTGGCGTCGTGAGCGCCGTCGGCCGCGGCATCGGCGCGAACCCGGTCGAGGACTTCGTCCAGACCGACGCCTCGATCAACCCCGGCAACAGCGGCGGGCCCCTCGTCGACCTGCGCGGCCGGGTCATCGGCGTGAACACGATGATCCTCGGGCGCGGCACGGGCATCGGCTTCGCCGTCGCCTCCGATCTCGCGGGGCGCGTCGCCGAGCAGCTCATCGAGGACGGCCGGGTGCGCCGCGCCTGGCTCGGCGTCTCCTTCCAGGAGCTCTCGCCGGCGCTCGCCGGGCGCCTCGGCCTCGACGCGGCGCGCGGAGCCCTCGTCTCCGCCGTCGTGCCGGAGGGCGGCGCCGCGCGGGCGGGGCTGCGCCCGGGGGACGTCATCGTCTCGGTGGACGAGCGCGCGGTCGAGGACGGGCGCGACCTGCTCCGCGCCGTGCTCGCGCAGGACGTCGGCGCCCGGGTCCGCCTCGGCGTCGTCCGCGACGGCCAGCGGCGCGAGCTCGAGGCGACGCTCGGGGAGCGGCCGAGCGAACGCGTCGCGGCCCGGGAGCGCGCGGAGCCCGGCGCGGCCGGCGGCGCCTGGGGCCTCTCGCTCGCGCCCCTCGATCGCGCCGAGCGACAGGCCCTCGGGGAGGGGGGCGTGAAGGTCGCGGCCGTCCGCCCCGGGAGCCCCGCCGAGCGCGCCGGGCTCCGCCCCGGGGACGTGCTGGTCGAGGCCGACCGCCAGGCCCTCACCGATCCCGGAGTGCTCGAGGAGGCGCTCGAGGACGGGAGCGCGCTGCTCCGGGTGCGCCGCGAGCGAGGCGCCTTCTTCGCCGTGCTCGAGCGCGGCTGAGGCCGGCGCGCTCGGCCCCAGGTGGCGCCCGCCCCGCCGGGGGAATCGGGCCGCTCGTCGTGGCGATTCGCCTCGGCGAGCGGCGCGACGCGTCGCCGCGCCCCCCTTCGGCGCGCAGGCCGGCGCGGGAACGGGTCTCGCAGCCTCCTCGCCCCATGGAACGCCACGCGAACCCCCTCGTGCAGACGCTCGATCGCATGCTCCAGAAGGCGGGCCGGCCCGCGCCCCTGCCGGCGCCGCCCCCGCCCCCCCACTCCGGCTCCCCCGACGACCCGGGCAAGCGGGACGCGGACGAGCGACGGCGGCGCGAGGCCCCGTGAAGGTCTTCGCGCTCGCGCTGCTCTTCGCGCTCGCCTGCGGTCCCTCCAGCCGGCCGCCGGCCAGCGAGCCCACGCGCCCGCCACCGCCCGTGACCCCGCAGGAGGACCCGAACCCCGACCCGCCCGAGGCGCCCCGGAGCGACCCACCGCCGAGCGCCGAACGCTGAGCGAGATGGGCGTGCTCGGGCCGGGCGCCCCCGCCGAGTCAGCGGGTGGCCGCCCGGGGGACCGCGACGGCGTCGAGCCGCGTCGATGCGCCGGGAGGTCGATGCTCCGGGAGGTCGATGCTCCGGGGGAAGGAGCACCGCGCGACCCGGCGCTCAGCCGACGGGAGGGAGGTGGATGCGCACGACCGTGCCCTCGCCGGGCGCGCTCCGCACCGCCAAGAAGCCCCCGGCCTCCTGCGTCGCGTCCAGCACCCAGGGGAGCCCGAGCCCGGTGCTCCCCGAGCCGCTCGCGCCGCGCGTGAAGGCCGCCGCGAGCTGCGCCTCGTCCATACCGGCGCCGTCGTCGCGCACCTCGAGCGTCACCCATCGGCCCTCGGGCACGTAGGCGCCGCGCACGCAACGTTCGCCGCCGGAGCTCTGCCCGACGGAGATCCGGAGCGTCCGCGCCCCGGCCCGCCGCGCGTTCACGACGAGGTTCGCGACCACGCTGCGAAGCCGCTCCTTCGCCCAGAGCACGCGGTCGCCCTCGGCGACGAGCGCGTAGCGAATCGTGACCGCGCCGCCGAGCCCCTCGAAGAGCGGCGCCTCCCGCTGGAGGAACGCGCCCAGAGCGAGCTCCTCCCGGGCGGGGCCATCTCCGCCGTTCTCCCAGCGCAGCAGGCGCGAGAGGTGGGCGGCCTGGTCGACGAGCGCGCCGAGGGCGGGCGGCAGGCTGGCCCCCGTGCGCTCGCCGACCTCTTTCTCGAGCGCGAGCGCGTGGAGGACGTTGCGCAGGTCGTGGAGCAGCGCGGCGTGCTCGAGCTCGAGCGAGGCGGCGCTCTCGAGCCGGTCGATGGTCTGGTGGAGCCGGTTCAGCTCGTCGGCCCGGCGCAGGCGCTCGGTGATGTCGTCGAGCACGAGGAAGCGCCGCTCCTCGTGCATCTGCAGCACGGCGCGCACGCGGCGCCGGGAGCCGTCGGGCTGGTCGAGGGACCAGGTCGCGAGGAGCGCGTTCTCGTCGAGCGCGCCGCGGAGCGTGGTGCGCGAGCGCCCCGTCCGGCGGGCGAGCACGTCCACGATGCCGTGCCCCTCGAGGGCGGCGGGGACGGCGCCGAGGAGCTCGGCGGCGCGCTGCCCACAGACCACGACGCGCGAGTCCGCGTCGAGCTCGACCAGGCCCAGCCCGAGGTGCGTGCCGAGCTCTTCGAAGCAGGGGTGGGTCGGGGACGGCACGAGCCACAGAATGCGAAGGCGCTCCGCGTGTGGCACTGACGCCGGGCGCAGAAACGCTGGCACTTGGTGCCCATGATCGGGCTCAGCTGACGTCGCGCGCAGGATCGTTGGCCGGAGGTGCGCCGCGCGTGCCACCTCACGTTTCGTGCCAGTCATCGCGTCGGCGGCGGGATCCGTCGCGCGCTCTTCGAGCTCAGTCCGCGCGGGGCCGGTCGGGGCCCCGCAGGCTTCGCCGATAGCGGGCGGGCGTGGTGCCGGTCCAGCGGCGGAAGGCGCGGTGGAAGACCGAGGCGTCCGAGTAGCCGAGGAGGAGCGCGATGCCCGGGAGCGTGAGCTCCTCGCGGCGGAGGTAACCGCGCGCCAGCTTCTCGCGCGCGCGGTCGAGCTCGTCGCGGAAGGTCGTCTCCTCCTCGGCGAGGCGGGCCTGGAGCGTGCGCTCGGAGGTGCCGAGGCGCTGCGCGACGATTTCCAGCAGCGGGTCGTCCGGGAGGATGTCGGTGATGGCCGCCCGCACGCGCGCGGCGGTCGAGGGCGCGGCCTCCACGCTCAGCTCTTCGAGGGCCCGGACGACGACGGCGCGGAGCACGTCCGCGAGCACCGGGTCGGCGCTGCGGCTCCGCCGGGCGAGCGTGACCTCGTCGAAGAGGAGCGCGTCCCGGCCGGCCTCGAAGTGGATCTCCCCGCCGAAGGCCTCGTGGAGCGCGGGCGCGGAGCGGTCGGCGGGGTGCGCGAGCTCGAGCACGCTGGCGGCCCGCTCGACGGCCGCGAGCTCACGCATGGTCTTGTCGACGCTGAGCAGCGCGAAGATGGACGAGGGGCCCTCGATCGGAGAGCCCGGGTGCGGGTTCGCGTAGAGGAGCCAGCGACCGCGCTCGTCGGGCTCGAGGTGGAAGGTCTCCACGCCGTGGAGCAGCCAGTGGTGGCGCACGAGCGTTCGGAGGGCGCTCCGGACGTCGTCCTGGGCGCGCACGAGCAGCTCGAGCGCGCGGAAGGTGCCGCGCGGCCAGCACATCGCCGCGTGAACGCCGATGTCCGGATCGCGGCCGAGGCAGGCCTGCCAGAGGCGCTCCTCCGCCTCCTGCTCGATCCAGCCGTCGGGGTCGAGATCGTCCTCGCTCAACCCACACTCGGCGAGCAGAGCGCTCCGCTCCTCCGCGTCGAGGTCGAGGCCCGTGAGGAGCGCCTGCGCCACGGCCGCCGCGACGAGGTGCGACGCCCCCTCGTGATCCTCCCCCATACCTTCTGCTTCGCATGGGGCTCCCGAGCGATCAAGAGCGGCGGAGGTCGTGGCGAGCCCGTGCCGGAGCGGGAGCCCGAGCGGGAGCGATAGCCCGAGCGGGAGCGATAGGCCGTGCGAGACCGAGCCCGAGCGAGAGTGGGAGCCCGAGCGAGAGTGGGAGCCCGAGCCGGAGCGGCTCACGTCAGCGCGCTGCCGAAGAGACGGCACGAGCTCCCCGTCCCCCGCGGCCGCAGGCCGTTCGCCGCCGAGAGGTGGCGAAACCCCGACCCCCGACGGCCGCCGCTACAGGATGCCTTGCGCTTCCACGGCCTCGGCGAGGCGGAGGAACCCGGCGACGTTCGCGCCCCGCACGTAGTCGACCGGCTTGCCCTCGCCCGCGTTCCGCACGCAGCGCGTGTGCACGTCGCGCATGATCTCCTGCAGGTGCGTGCCCACCCGCTCGCTCGTCCACGGCAGGCGCTGCGCGTTCTGCGCCATCTCCATGCCGCTCACGGCCACGCCGCCCGCGTTCGCCGCCTTGCCGGGGAGGAAGAGCGCCTTCGCGTCCCGGAGGATCGCCACCGCCCCCGCCGTGCACGGCATGTTCGCCCCCTCGGCGACCACCTTCGCACCCCCCGCCATGAGCGCCTTCGCGTCCTCGGCGTCGAGCTCGTTCTGCGTCGCGCAGGGGAGCGCGATGTCGGCCGGGAAGGCCCAGGGCTTGCCCCCCGGCGACCAGGTGCCCTTCACCTGCCCGGCGCACTCGGCCAGGGCGCCGCGCTCGACCTGCTTCACGTCGCGGATGAGGGCGAGGTCCTCCTTGGTGAGGGGCTCCTCGAAGATCATCGCCCCGCCCGTGTCGGAGAGGCTGTGCACGTGAGCGCCGAGCTCGATCAGCTTCTCGGCGGCGAAGAGGGCCACGTCGCCGGCGCCGCTGATCAGGCAGCGTTGGTTCTCGAGGGCGGCGTCGTGCTCCCAGAGCGCGTAGCGCAGGAAGTGCACCAGGCCGTAGCCGGTGGCCGCGGGGCGCAGCGGGATGCCGCCGAAGGAGACCGGCTTGCCCGTGAAGACGCCCGCGTCGTGCCCGCCGTAGCGGCGGTAGGCGCCGTAGAGGAAGCCGATCTCGCGGCCGCCCACGCCCTGGTCGCCCGCGGGCACGTCGAGATCGGCGCTGACGAAGCGCCTCAGCTCGGACATGAACGCCTGACAGAAGCGCATCACCTCCATGTCGGAGCGGCCGCGCGGGTCGAAGGTCGCGCCACCCTTCGCGCCCCCGAGGGGCAGCCCCGTGAGGCTGTTCTTGAAGACCTGCTCGAAGGCGAGGAAGCGGAAGATCGACTCGTTCACGCCCGGGTGGAAGCGGAGGCCGCCCTTGTAGGGGCCGAGCGCGTTCGACTGCTGGACCCGAAAGCCGCGATCGATCTGCAGCGCGCCCTGGTCGTCGGTCCAGCAGACGCGGAAGCTGACGACGCGGTCCGGCTCGACGAGGCGCTCGAAGATGCGCTCGCGGAGCCAACGGGGCTCGCTCTCGTAGACGGACCAGACGGAGCGGGCGACCTCGGAGACGGCCTGGTGCAGCTCGTCGAAGCCGGGGTAGCGCCGCTCGAGGCGCTCGAGGAACGGATGGAGGGAGCTCACGCGGCGGAGTCTACGGCAGGGTCGGGCGCCTCCGGCAAGAGCGGCGCGAGATCGCGGGCGCCGCGGAGCAGGTGCTTGGCGAGGCGGCGCGTCTCCGAGAGGGCGAGGTGCCGGCGGAGCGTCTCGGAGGCTTCGCCCCGGCCCGCCGTGAGCTCCTCGAGCATGCCCATGCGGCGGCTCTCGTAGCGGTCGTCGAGGGCGCCGTAGAGCTCGGCGCCGCGCTGGAGGTCGGGCGCGTGCTCCTCGGAGGCGACGGTCTCGGCGAGCTCGCGGAGCCGCTCGACGAGGCTCGCGTCGCCCGCGGCTTCCAGCTCGGAGGCCTGCTCGGTGACGACGACGTAGTGGCGCGCGGTGCGGAGGAGCTGCCGGAGGCCGGTCGCGACCTCCGCGGGCACGTCGCTCCGGCTGAGCGTGTCCACGGCGGCGCTGATGCGATCGAGGAGCCCGTCGAAGATGCGCTGGAGCCGGGCGCGCTCGTCCTCCCGCCCCTCCGCCGCGGCGAGGGCCACGCGGCCGGCGTAGTGGCCGAGGCGCTGGGTCTCGAGGGCGAGCGCGCGGAGGCCCACGCTCGGTACCTGGAGGACGTTCGCGTCGAGGTGCTTGGGGCGCGCCTCCTCTTCCTCGCGCGTGCGGAAGCGGCGCTCGAGCCACGCGACGAGGCGCGGCGAGATGGGCCAGACGAGGAGGGCGCCGACGACGTTGAAGACCGTGTGGAAGAGGGCCAGCGTCATGGCGGTCGTGGGGCGCGTGCCGATCGCCTCCTGGACGGCGTCGACGCCGAGCAGGAGCGCCGGGAGGAGCGCGCCGGCGACGAGGGCCGCCAGGACGTTGAAGACCACGTGGGCGACGGCGGCGCGGCGAGCGGCGGCCGTGGCCTGGAGCGTCGCGAAGAGGGCCGTCGAGGTGGTGCCGACGTTGGCGCCGATCACCATCGCCGCGGCGCCGCGGAGCTCGATGAGGCCGGCGCCGGCGGCCGTGAGCGTGACGGCGATGGCGGCGCTCGAGGACTGCATCGCCGTCGTCAGCGCGACCCCGACGAGGAAGAGCACCACGCCCCCGAGGGCGCCGTCCGTGTGGAGGGCGGCGAGGTCGACCTGCTGGGCGAGGGCGCCGAAGGCGTCGGAGAGGATGCCGAGGCCGACGAAGAAGAAGCCGAGGCCGGCGAGGGCTTCGCCGAGGGCGCCGCGGCGGGCGCGGGGGCCCGAGAGCTGGAGGAGCGTGCCGGCGCCGACGAGGGGGAGGGCCCAGGCCTCGAGGTCGATGTCGAGGCCACTGAGGCTGACGAGCCAGCCGGTGGCCGTGGTGCCCACGTTGGAGCCGAAGATGGTCCAGACGGCGCCGCCGAGATCGAGCAGGCCGGCGTTCACGAAGCCGAGGGTGGCGACGGTGACGGCGCTCGAGGACTGGACGAGGGCGGTGATGCCGGCCCCGGCGAAGAAGGCGCGGAGGCGCGTGCGCGTGGAGGCTTCGAGGACGCGCTGGAGCGCGGCGCCGGCGGCGACCTTCAGGCCGTCGGTCATGCGCTTCATCCCGAGGAGGAAGAAGCCGAGGCCGCCGGTGAACGCGGCGACCAGATGGAACCAACCCCCGTCCACGTTCTCATGGACCTAGCACGGAATGTGACGGACGTGTGACGCGCGTGTTCTCCCTCCCTTCGGTCGGGAGGCGTTCTGCGTTCCGCNGTCCGCGGTCCGTCGCTGGCGCTCGGCTTCGCGGTCCATGCCGCTTCGCGGAGTAGGCGGGCGCGGGCTGCGGCGCGGTCGGAGCGGCGCGTGTGCTCCCTCCCTTCGGTCGGGAGGNGTTCCGCGNTCCGTCGCTGGCGCTCGGCTTCGCGGTCCATGCCGCTTCGCGGAGCGGGCGGCATCGGTGTGCGAGCGGCGGGGGCCGCTCGGGCCCGGCGTCGGGGGCGGCCGCCTTCAGCAGCGGTCGTCGACGCGATCGCGGGCGCTGTCGCAGCGGGCCTCGCCGTCGCGGCAGCGCTCGGCCGTGGACGGGTCCGGCGTCTCGTCGGCGATCGCGCAGATGCGGCCGCTGAGGTCGCAGATCTGATCGCGCAGGTCGCGGGCGACGTCGCAGTCGACGGTCGCCGTCTCGAAGGCCTCGCCGAGGTCGGCCTCGGCGGCGAGGAGCGCGTCCCACTCCTCACCCGCCCCGCTGCCGGAGATCATCGGCGACGGCTCGCTGGAGGAGGGCGCCATGCCGGCCGGTTGGGCGTCGGCGCTCTCTTCCGCCGTGACGCTGGTGGTCGCCTCCCCGCCCGTCACCGAGTCCTGCGCGGCGGGGGCGGCCGAGCGGCTCTCGGCCGGGGCGCTCCCGCCGCAGCCCGCGAAGGCGAGCGGCAGCCCGAGCGCCAGGCTGATCGTCATCGTGCGTCGAAGCGTCGTCATTCTGCGTCGTCCTCTTCGAAGAGCGCGTCCAGGAGCGCGTCGTTGATGCGCAGGGCGTCGTGGTAGGCGGCGGCCGCTTCGACGGCCTCGCCCTTCGCTTCCAGCGCGCGGCCCCGCGCCACGAGAAGGTTCGCCGTGAAGACGTCGCGGCCGCGCCCTTCGTTCAATCCCTCGTCCGCCCAACGCAGCGCGGCGTCGGCCTCCCCCGCCTCGAGGGCAAGCCGCGAGAGGCGGAAGGCCACGTCCTGGCGCACCACCCGCGCGTCCTCCTTGGCGACCCGCCCGGGCACCTCCGCCTCGAAGAAGGCCTCGAGCGCTTCGCGGGCGGCGCCCCGATCCTCGCGCTCGAGCGCCTCGTCGGCCCGCGCATGCGCCGCGCGCGCCTCGCCCATCCAGTCGGCGGGCGCGGCGTCCTCCGCGCAGCCGGCGAGGGCCGCGAGGGAGAGGAGCACGATCGGGAGGAGGCGACGGAGCATGGCGGGCTTCAGCGGTAGCGGTCCTCGAGGGCGGCGAGCACCTGGCCGCGGTAGGCGCCCATGGCGCGGTCGAGCTCGGCGCCGGCGCCCTCGGTCGGGGTCGCGGCGGCGGTGGCCTGGGCCTGGAGCAGCGCCCCGTCCGGGCGCGGCAGGGGCATGGCGTCGGGGGCGCTCCGCAGCATCAGGAGCACGGCGGCCGTCGCGGCGGCGCCGGCGAGCGAGACGGGCACGAGCCAGCGCCACCAGGGCGCCTTCTCGGGCCGGCGCACCTTCGCTTCGGCGAAGACGTCCTCGAGGATCGCGTCGGCGCGCGCGGCGTCGAGCTCGGCGCCGTCGTGGCTGAACTGGAGCAGGGCCGCCGTCTGGAAGGCGTCCTCCGGGAGCGCGTCCTCGGCGTGGCCCCGCTCGAGGGCCCGGGCGAGGGCGGCCGCCTCCGCGAGCTCCTCCTCCGTCAGCGCGTCCTCGTCGATGAGGCCGTCCTCGTGGAGGTCGCTCTGCTCGTTCGCGCTCTCGTGCTCGTCGCTCATGCCGTCGTCCTCTTCGCTCCCGCGAGGGCGCCCAGGTCCGGGGCCTCGCCGATGGCGCGGTCCCACTCCCGCCGAAAGGCGCGCAGCGCGCGCAGGATCAACACGTCGAAGGTGCCCAGCTTGACCTCCAGCGCGTCGGCGCAGTCCTGCCGGGGCCGATCCTCGAGGAAGCGTAGCTCGATGGCGCGCCGGTAGCGCGGGTTCAGCCGGTCCATCACCCGGGCCACCTCGGCGCGCACCTTCTCGAGCTCGTCCTGTTGCTCGAGGGCCTCGCCGGGCTCGGCCGGCGCCGGGCGGAGCGGCTCGAGGAGCTGCTCGAAGCTCGTCAGCGCGCGGCGCGTGCGCGCCTTCACCCGGTGCATGTCGGTGGCCTTGTTCATCGCGATGCGGGAGAGCCAGAAGTAGACGCTGACGCCGCGGGGCTCGAACTGGTGGAGGCGCTCGAGGGCGGTGCGGAAGGTCTCGGAGAGGGCGTCCTCGGCGGCCGCGCGGTGACCGAGCCGTGGCATGAGGACGCGGGCGAAGAGGAGCGGCGCGTACTCGTGGTAGAGGGCGGCGTAGGCGCGCTGGTCGCCGCGCACCGCGTCCCGGAGCACCCGCTTCTCCCACTGGAGGCGCTTCTTGCTCCGGAGGTCTTCGCCCTCGAGGTCTCCCCGCACGTCCCGCTCGTCGTCGCGGCCGCTCCGCGCCGCCGCACCGCACTCGTCCCACTTTCCCTCATGGCGATCAAGAACGGCGCGGCGGCGAGGGGGTCACGAGGTGGGGCCGAAGCCGGCCGGCTCGTGCATGCCCTGCCCCTGCATGTCGCTGACGAGGAGGCGCGTGAGCAGGTCGTTGAAGTACTCGACGGCGACGCGGTCCGTGTCCGCCTCGAGGTGCGGGTTGCCGATGCCCGAGTCGTCCGTGAGGTAGACGTAGGGCGTCGAGGTCATGGCGCCCATGGCGCGGAAGAGGAACTCGACCTCGCGGTCGGCGCCGGACGCGGCGACGGGGAGGATGCGGATGCCGCGGCGGGCGGCCTCGTTCATGGCGCGGTGGTAGTCGAAGGAGGTGCCGTAGCGCTTCGGGGGCGCGTCGGCGATGGTGACGAGGACGCGGGCGGCGGGGCCCTCGGACCAGGCCATGCCCTGGAAGGCGGTCTGGAGACCGGCGTTCAGATCCTCGGGGTAGTCGCCGCCGCCGGAGGCGCGCACGGAGCGCATGGCGCGGGCGAAGCCGGCGATGTCCTCGGTGAAGCCGATGCGCTGGAGCGGCGTGGAGTCGGTGCGGTCGCGGTAGAAGACGGCGCCGACGCGGATGCGGGCCTCCTGGCCGACCTCGGAGCGGACGCGGGCGACGATGTCCGTGACCTCCTGGTTCACGTAGCGGAGCTCGTCCTCCATGGAGCCGGTCACGTCGATGAGGAAGGCGAGGTCGAGGACGGCGGGGCGGCGGGCGTGGGCGCCGGCGAGCTGGAGGACGACGTCCTGGCCGTCGCCCTGGGAGGGGACCTGGACGCGGGCCGTGCCGCGGTGGCCGAGGGCCTCGACGGTGACGGTGGCGGCGCCGCGGCTCTGGCTGCCGGAGACGCCCGGGTACCAGTCCCAGACGCCGTCGGCGTGGGTGCGGCCCTCGACGCCGGCGACGGTGACGCGGGCGTCGTGGACCGGCTGGCCCTGGGCGTCGACGACGCGGAAGCGGACGCGGCGGCTCATGTCGAGGCCGAGGCGGCGCGCTTCGTAGGGGTGGCGCTGGAGGAAGTCGCGGTAGTTCACGCGGCGGTCGTGGTCGCCGACGGAGGCGGCGGTGAGGAGGCGCTGGGTGGCCTGGACCTGGGGCTCGTAGGGCTCGGGCTCCGGCTCCGGGGCGACCTCCTCGAGGCTGGGCGTGTCGACCTCGACGGTGACGGTGGTGGTGGTCGTGGTGCGCACCGTGGCGCCGCCGGTCGCGCTGGGCGGGGTGGCGCTGGACGGGGCGGCGCTGGACGGGGCGGCGCTGGGGGCCGGCGCCGAGTCGGCCGCGCCGCCCATGGGAGCGCGGGGAGGCGGCGCGGTCTCGGCGGCGACGGAGGCCGTGGCCTCGCCCCCGACGTAGCCGGGCGAGGCGCTGCGGGTGGGGCCCGCGGCCTCGGCGGCGGGCGCGCCGGCCGTGTCGGGGGCGAGGTAGGCGCTGCTGCCGCCGCAGCCGAGGCCGAGGAGCAGGCCGAGCAGGAGCGTGGAGCGGGTCGAGGGGGCGTGTCGGGTGGGGTGCATGGCGTCGTCCTCCGGGGATTTCGAAGGAGCAACGCGCCGACCCGCCCGGCCTTACACCGTGCCGCCGAAAAACCGTGCCCGTGCCCGTGCCCCTGCCCCTGCCCGCCGGTCAGGAGGGTCGCCGGGTCTGCCGCGTGGTCGGCCCGTCGCGCCTGCTCGTCGGGCACGGGGGGAGGAGACGGGTCCGCGGCAAGCCGCCGAGCCGCGTACCCGCGATGCCGACGCCGCGTCTTCCGCGTCGCCGCTACCGCGCGCCGCGTGTCTGCCACCAGCGCGCGAAGGCGTCCTGCGCCTCGGCGTGCGCCTTCCGGTCCGCGTCGGGGGTGCAGCCGAAGGTCTCCCCGGAGAGCTCGGCCAGCTCCCGGAACGCGGCCGCGCGCAGGTCGTCGCGCCGGTCGGCCAGCGCGTCGATCAGCCAGCTCACGCGGGGGCGACGGCCGTGCGCCTTGGCCCAGCGGCGCCAGGTGCGGCGCATGGTGCCGAGGTCGTGGCGCGTCAGCTCCCGGAGCGCCGCGTGCGCGGCCCGGCCGATGGCGCGGTCGCGATCGCCGAGGCACTCGATCAGCTCGTCGAGCGCGCGGACGTCGCCGAGCGTCGCGAGGGCCTCCATCGCGCGCACACGCCAGGACTGGGGCGTCTCGACCTCCACGGCGGTGGAGCGGAGCTGCCCGAGGACCCGCTCGTAGGAGGGAAGCCGAGCGTGCGCCGCGAGCGCCTGGAGCGCGGCCCGGCGCACACCCCGATCGCGGTCGAGGACGAGCCGCGCGAGTGGCCGCACGTGATCGTCGTGCGGGGCGTTCTGCACGGTCAGCGCCGCGTAGAAGCGGATGTCCGCGTTGGTGTGGACGAGCAGGCCCGAGAGGTGCGGCGCCGCGCGCTCCCCGGCCTCGATCAGCGCGCTCGCGAAGGCGCTCACGTGGCGCCCGCGCGGGAGGCGCTGGTGCGGTTGGCGCCGGTCGAACCAGACCGGCCCCGGGAAGTGGCGCACGAGCTGCCCGATGGCGGTGTCGTGCCGGAGCACGGAGCGGATGGCCGGGGCCTCGTCGCCGGGGGCCGAGCGCGCCAGCTGACGGAGCGCGGTCAGGAGCGCGTCCTCGGGCGCCGGCGGCACCGAGCTCACGCTCTTGGCGTCGAGCGCGTCCATCTTCACCGTGCCCACGTGCTCCACGCGGCCGGCCGGCGTCGCGCGCCGGGGGCGGATCGTCGAGCGACCGTCGTCGCTGCGGCGCGGGCGATCGCTCGGGGGCGCGCTCGACCGACGCGCCCTCGAGCGGGGCTCGCTCATCGGTGGCGGCGGCGCGGAGGAGCTGGTCGGCGGACGCAGCGTCGGGACCGCGGGCGGCGAGGGGAGCTTCTCGGGGTAGCTTCCCTTCGCGGCCGGCGCGTCCGAAGACGGACGCGGCGGACGGCCGCTCACGATGTCGCTGGGCGCATCGCGAAGCAGATAGGTCCCCCCCACCCGCTTCTTTCTCTCGGCCATCGCAGACGGGGTATAGCAGCGAGGGCCCGGCCGTCGCGCGAAATCCGGCGGCCTTGCGCACATTTTCCTACACGGCACACAGTGGTGACGAAGAGTTCCGGCAACGACGCATGCCGTGCCCCCAGGTGGGGGTACGTCATTCGGCGGTGCGTGCGGATCGTCGCCGTCGTGGGGGCGCTCCTGGTGCTCTGGGCCGGCGTGCTCGAGCCGCGGCACCTGGTCGTTCGCGAGCGCACGCTGGCGCCCCCCGGCTGGCCGCCCGCGCTCGACGGCCTCCGCATCGCGCTCGTCGGTGACCTGCACGTCGGCGCGCCGCCCATGGACCGCGGTCAGCTCCGCCGCGTGGTCGACCGGACGACCCGCCAGCGCGCCGATCTGATCCTCTTCCTCGGCGACCTGATGGACACCAAGAGCCTCTTCCGGCGCTCCATCCGCCCCGAGCTCGTCGTCCCGGAGCTGCGCCTGCTCGACGCGCCCGCGGGCGTGTACGGCGTGCTCGGCAACCACGACCACTGGTTCGGTGCGCGGCGCGTCGAGCGCGCCCTCGAGGACGGGGGCGTCGACGTGCTCACGAACGAGGCCCGGCGCCTGCGGGTCCGCGGCGCGCCGCTCTGGATCCTCGGCGTGGACGACGACTTCACGGGCCACGCGGAGCTCCAGCGCACGCTCGACGACGCGCCCGGCGTGCCGAAGCTCCTCTTCACGCACAGCCCGGACGTCTTCCCCGCCGTGCCGGCCTCGGTCTCGCTCACGGTCGCCGCGCACACGCACGGCGGCCAGGTGCGCGTCCCCTTCGCCGGCCCGCTCTTCGTCCCCTCCCGCTACGGCACGCGCTACGCGCGCGGTCACTTCGTGGAGGGCGGGCGCCACCTCTGGGTCACGAGCGGCGTCGGCAACAGCATGGTCCCGGTGCGCTTCGGCGTGCCGCCCGAGATCGTCGTCCTGACGCTCCGCGCCCCGCGTTGACCGCGAGCCCACGTCGCGCAGGGTCGCCAGACGCTCCGAGGGCGGGACGAGCCCATCTCGCTCCATCCCGCTCCATCCCGCTGCGCCCGTCCCCTCACGCTCGAGCTCGTACCCGCCTTCCTCGGCTCGCGGACGGCCGATCTGGACCCGTCGCGCTCCACGATCCGCCCGGCGCCAGTGTGCGGCGCACTCCGAGCGCGCCCCCCAGTCTCATGGGACCGGTGGACAGGTCGAGCCGGAGAAGCAGCTCGGGGCGGACCCTCCGGCGCCCCCCGAGCAGCACACCTGACCGGGGCCGCATGGGTTGTAGGCGCCGCAGCCTTCCGTGCCCGGGTCGCCGTGCTCGATCGGCGTGGCCGCCAGCACGTCCGCTCGTCGCTGGAGTCGTGCCACCGCCGCCATGACGGAGCGGCTGCGGGGCACCTGCACCCAGACCGCGCCGGGAGCGCCCCCGTCCCCGGAGCCGTGGAGCAGGCCGCCGGTGCCCATCCCTGCTCGCAGCCCTTCCTCTCGGCAGATCGCGAGGAGGCTGGCCCCCTCCGCGAGGCGGAGGCGCACGATGCCGCCCCAGGAGCTCGGCTCGCGTTCGCTGCCGCGCTCCGGTGGATAGCGCGCCGAGAGGATCAGGCTGTCGCGAAGCTGCGCGAGCCGGAAGACGGCGGAGCGCTGGTCCCCGGCGAAGGCGTCGAGCCGCGTCTCGGGGAGGCGGAGCTCCATGCACACGCGCAGGCTGGCTCCGGGCGCGATCCGGTCGCCGGGGGCGACGGGGGATGGAGTCTGGACGTCGAGGAGCGGCAGCTCGGGGTTCCCTTGCCCGAGCCACACGTCGCGATCGAGGAGCTGCGCCAGGAACGCCTCCGTCAGCGTGTGGGGCGTGGCGCCCGTGTTCCGGATGGTGTGCTCGATGCGCAGGGTCTGCCCCGGGCGCATCCGGGCCGTCCCCTCCCGCGTTCGGAGACGCGGGGAGATCCGCCAGCGATGCTCGAGCACGCCCGGGCCGTACGAGATGGGCAGCGCATGGGGGGTGCGGCCCCACGCGCAGCGCAGGGAGCGGTGGTCGATCGGCTCGCGCTCGGGCGTCTCCCGGGTCGCGTCGCTCGGGGGCTCGGGCTGCTCGCCCGCGTCGTCCGGCGACTCGGGCGCCCCCGGGCTCGTCGTCGAGGCCTGGGGGGAGGCGAGCGTCTCGGTGGACGCCGTCCCGGTCTCGGTGTGGCTCGCGGGCTCGGTGTGGCTCGTGGACGCCGTTTCGTTCGTGGCCGTCGCGCCGCCGGCGGACGCCGTGCGGCTCGTGGCCGTCGTGTCGCCGGCGGACGCCGTGCGGCTCGTGGACGCCGTACCGCTCGTGGACGCCGCGCTCGAGCACCCGACGAGACCGGACAGAAAGGCGGCGACGATGAGCTTCTTCATTCTTTCCCGGTTCCTTCTTCCCCGGCCAAGGACGCGCGCGGGGGCCGAATCTTCAGCGCGCGCCCACCCAGCACCTCGGCGCGAGCCCGGCACGTCGGCTCGGCACTTCGGCGCAGCATGTCCTCGCAGCATCTCTTCGCGAGGGCAGCTCGCCTCACCCTCCCACTCTCGAGGGAGCGCCACCACCCGCCCTCGGCCGCTCGCGCGCCACGCCGCCTCCCGAGCCAACGACCCCCGAAGACGGGCGGCCAGACCCGAAGACGGGCTCGTGCCGTGGCTTCCGCGAACGGTCGGCGGATCCTCGGGAGCGACGGCCCGGGGATTCGACCTTCGGGGCGGGTGTACTACGGTCGCCGCCATGCAGCCGGGTCGTCCGTGGATCTCCGTCGCCGTCGCGCTCCTCTTCGCCTGCTCGCCCGAGCAGGTCGGCTGCGAGCCTCGGGAGGGGCACGAGGCCGAGAGCGAGGTGGAGACGAGCGAGGCGCCGCCGGTGGTGACGCCGCGTGGGGATGGCACGGACCTCGAGTACACGCTCCGCTTCCCGGCGCCGCAGACGCACTACGTGGAGGTGGAGGCCGTCTTCCCGGTGGAGGCGGACGCCGAGGCGCTCGAGCTGATGATGGCCGTCTGGACGCCGGGCTCCTACCTCGTGCGCGAGTACGCGCGGCACGTGGAAGGAGAGGCGGCCCGCACGCTCGACGGGGCGCCGCTCGCGATCACGAAGACGGCGAAGAACCGCTGGCGCGTGACGCCCCTGCCGGCGCCGGCGGAGGCGGCCGAGAGCGAGGAGGGCGAGGACGCCGAGGACGCCGACGAGGCGACGCCCGCGCCCCCCGCGACGCTCCCGGAGCGCGTCGTCGTCACCTACCGCCTCTACGCGCGCGAGATGAGCGTGCGCACCAACTACGTCGACCCGCAGCTCGGGGTGCTCAGCCCGGCGGCGACCTTCCTGACGCTCCCCGAGAGCAACGCGCCGACTGGGGCGCCGCCGCGCGTCCACGACGTCCGCCTCGAGCTCCCCGACACCTGGAGCGACTGCCTCGTCGCCCTCGACCCCGTGGACACCGAGGAGGGCGCGCGCCGCTGGGCCGCCCCGGACTTCGACGCGCTCGTCGACGCGCCCATCGCCTGCGGCGCCGATCCGGCCGTCAGCGCCTTCGAGGTCAACGGCGTGCCCCATCGCTTCGCCAGCTTCGGCGGCGGCGAGGTCTGGGATCAGGAGCGCGCCGCCCGCGACGTCGAGACCATCGTCGACACGCAGCACGCCTTCTGGGGCGTCGTGCCCTACGACCGCTACGACTTCCTGCACGTCCTCTCGGAGACCGGCGGCGGCCTCGAGCACGCGCGCTCGACGCTGATGATGGGCAGCCGCTGGGCGACGCGCGACGAGGAGAGCTACCGGCGCTGGCTCGGCCTCGTCAGCCACGAGTTCTTCCACACCTGGAACGTCCAGCGCCTCCGCCCCGAGGTGCTCGGGCCCTTCGACTACGAGCGCGAGAACTACGTGCGCGACCTCTGGGTCGTCGAGGGCGTGACCTCCTACTACGACAACCTGCTGCTCCGGCGCGCCGGGCTGATGACGCGGGAGCAGTACGTGGACGTGCTCGGCGAGGACCTCGCGCGCTACATGGACACGCCCGGGCGCGAGGTGCAGAGCCTGAGCGAGGCGAGCTTCGACGCCTGGATCAAGTACTACCGGCCCGACGAGAACAGCTCGAACAGCCGCATCAGCTACTACCGCAAGGGCAGCCTCGTGGCCTGGCTCCTCGACACGGAGATCCGGCGCGCGACCGGCTCCAAGAGCCTCGACGACGTGATGCGCGAGGCCTACGCGCGCTTCCCGGCCGACGAGGGCTACTCGACGGAGGCCTTCCGGGCGCTGGTGGAGGAGGTCGCCGAGACCGACCTGAGCGCGTTCTTCGCGGGCGCGGTGGACGGTACGGCGCCCCTCGACTGGGAGCCGGCGCTCCGCTTCTACGGCCTCCGCTTCCGGCCCGTGGACGAGCCCGACGACCCGCCCGGCTGGCTCGGCGTGCGGACGGACGGGGATCTCCACGTCGAGCACGTCCGGCGCGGGAGCCCGGCGCACGAGGGGGGCCTGCAGGTCGGCGACGAGCTGATCGCCTTCGGCGACGAGCGCCTGCCGGGCGATCTGGCCGGGCGCCTCGGCCGGTACCGGCCCGGGGACGCCGTCGAGGTGCTGGTCGCGCGCCGCGGCCGCCTGCTCCGCGTACCGGTCACGCTCGGCCTCGCGCCGGCGGACGAGCACCAGCTCGAGCTCGACCCGAACGCCACGCCCGTGCAGCGGCGCAACCGGGACGCCTGGCTCGGCGCGGCGTCGGCGGAAGAGGAAGAGTAGCCGTGGCCCGGCGCGGTCGCGCGCTCAGTTCACGCGGCGCGGGCCGAGGTAGACGCCGCCGCCCGCGGTGCCCTCGTCGCGGCGGAGCGGGCGGCACTCGGGGCGCTCGTTCACCGGGGACTGGCGCAGGGTGAAGCAGACGAAGGCCGCCGTGTGCCCGCAGCCCCGCACGGTGTAGCGCCGCGACTCGGGGTCGTTGGCCATGTGCGGGAAGCCCTCCGGCGTGGAGTCCTCGAAGGAGAGCTCGTCCAGCGGGCAATCCATCATGCCCCGGGCGAGCTCGTCGAGCGTGGACCGGTGGTAGTCCATGAGCGTCGGCGCCGGGCCGCAGGCGGCGAGGAGGACGAGGGCGAGGGCCGGGGCGCGCATGGAGACGGGTTAGCTCGAACGGACCGGGGGCGCACCACGGAAGGGCCAGGGGCGGCGGGCCAGCCAGGCGAGGGCGAGGGCCGAGAGGAGCGCGTTCACGAGCACGATCCCCTCGATGGCGGTGACGCTCCAGCCGCGGCCGAGGAGCAGCACGACCAGCCCGTCGAGGGCCCAGTGCCAGAGGAAGGCGAGGAGGACCCAGCGCCGCTGCCCCGAGACGACGCCGAAGGCGACGAGGACGGAGAAGGCCGCGTGGCCGACCATGGTCATCAGGCGCTCCGCCGCGCCGAGGAGCGGCACGGGCCAGGGCGTCGCCCAGTAGGCCTCGACCTGCTGGCGGACCAGCTCGGCCTGGTCGGGCGTGCCGAGCAGGCGCGGGTCCGTGTTCCGGGCCATCACCATGCCCCAGAGCGTGAGGACGACGAGGCCGCCGAGGACCACGCTCTCGACCCCGCCGTGGCCCAGGCCGTGGGCGAGGGCGCCGCGGAATCCGCGCCAGGAGGGGCGCCGGCGGAGGGCGGCGCGGAGGGCGATCCAGCGCGCGCCCTCCTCGCAGAAGGCGGCGGTGAAGCCGAGCACGAGGGCGTTCGAGACGACGGCCTGCTCGCGCGTGAGGGTCTCGTTCAGGCCGGCCTCGGCGCCGAGCCAGGTGAGGAGCAGGTTCAGCGGCAGGTGGACGAGCTGCGAGCCGAGGAAGGTGCCGGCGCCGAGCAGCACGGCGAGGCCCGGGAGGGCGCGGCGGCGCACGAAGAGGGCGGCCAGCGCGAGGGGCACGCCGACCATCACCAGGATCTGCACCACGGTCGCCGCGAGCACGCGCCATCGAAGCACGGCGCGGGGCGGGCGGTCACGCGCTCGCGCTCGGGCGCCGCGCGCGGTGCTCGGCCTCGGAGGTCTGCGCGCCCTCGGACGGCCTCGGCGAGGAGCGGGCGGTCACGCGCCCGGCCGGAGCGCGGAGCGCGGTCTCAGGGCGCCGGGTCGCCTCCGAGGGCCGCGCGCTCGAGGACGACCTCGGCGAGGAGCGGGTGGAGGCCCAGCGGGTCGGCGACGCGCCAGAGGACGCCCGGGTGCTGCGCGGCGGCCTCCTCGACCAGCCGCGGCACGTCCTCGGCCGCGTGGCGCCCGCGGAAGAGGAAGTAGGGCATGGCGACGACCTCGGTGGCGCCGGCCTCCACGCACGCGCTGAAGCCCGTGGCCACGTTCGGCGGCGCGAGCTCCATGTGCGCCGCGCGGACGATCAGGCCCGGCCGGCGCGCGCGCACGAGCTCGGCGACCTCCTCGAGCATGCGGTTGGCGGCCTCGCGGCGGGAGCCGTGGTCGATCAGCAGGAGCGCCTGGGTCATGCGCTCTCCATGGGGGCGCGGGCCAGCGCGCGCCAGAGCCAGAGGAGCACCAAGCCCCCGCGGAGGCTCCAGAGGACGGTGCGGATCCAGTTCGTGCCGACGAGGCGTGCGTGCGAGGCCGCGTCGAAGCCGCGCGCCAGCCGGCCGTGCTCGGGCACGCTGAGCAAGAACGTGCTCGCCCAGAGCGCCAGCACGAGCGCCGCGCCGAAGGTCCGCTCCGCGCGCGAGGCCCAGGCCACGTCGCCGCTCCAGAGCACGAGCGCCGTGATCGCCTCGGCGAGCATCAGCGGCACGACGATCCAGCTGATGCGCTGCGTGTGGAGCGCCTCGTAGCGCGCGAAGCCGGCCGCGCCGACCTGCGCGAAGAGCGGGTAGTGGACGAGCTGCACGAACCAGATCACGGCGACCATGCCGAGGGTCGAGGCCGCGTGGCCGAGGAGCAGGGCGCGCATCGGACCGACGATGGGGTCGACCGGGAGCGCGGGCGAGCCGGGGAGGCCGCGAGGTCACGGCCGGCCGGGCCTCGACCCGCGGGCGCACCGGACCGAAGCTCTCGCCCATGCCGCGCCCCGCCTTCTTCGTCGGCCCCTGGGATCTGAACCGCGCGTTCCCGTGCGTGCCCGACGATCCGGCGGAGGGCTCGGTCGTGCTCGTCGAGTCGGAGGCCAAAGGCGCGGCGCTCCCCTGGCACGCGAAGAAGCTCGTGCTGGTGCTCTCGGCCATGCGCCACTTCGCCGCCGAGCTCGAGGCGGACGGCTTCGACGTGGAGATCGTGCGCGCGCCGACGTACCTCGAGGGCATCGCCCGGCACGTCGAGGAGCGCGGCGCGAGCGAGGTGCACGCCATGCGGCCGCGGGAGTGGGCGATCGACCGGCGCTTCGTCGAGGCGGCGGAGGACGGGCGCCTCGGCGTGCCCCTGCTGCTCCACGACGACGGAGGCGCGGCGGGGCGGCCCTTCCTGCTCACGCGGGAAGAGTTCGCGGCCTGGGCGCGGCCCTACGCCGAGAAGGAGCGCAAGGACCCGCAGGTCTGGCGCCAGGACGTCTTCTACCGCTGGATGCGCAAGCGCACCGGCTGGCTCATGGACGAGGCCGGCAAGCCCCTCGGCGGCAAGTACTCCTTCGACGCGCAGAATCGGAAGCCGGCCAAGGGGGAGACGCCGCCGGCGCGGACGCGCTTTCCGCCCGACGCGATCACGCAGGGGATGATGGGGCGCGTCGCCGCGCACTTTCCGCACGCCTGGGGGAGCGTCCAGGGGTTCGACTGGCCGGTCACGCGGGCGCAGGCGCGCTCGGCGCTCGAGGGCTTCCTCGCGCACGCAGCGGAGGGCTTCGGCCCCTACCAGGACGCCATGCTCGCGGACGAGCCGTGGATGTGGCACGCGCTCCTCGGCAGCAGCCTGAACCTCGGCCTGCTCACGCCCCACGAGGTCTGCGCGGCGGCCCTCGAGGTGCACGCGGCGGGGCGCATGCCGCTCGGGAGCTGCGAGGGCTTCGTGCGGCAGATCCTGGGCTGGCGCGAGTTCATGCGCGGCGTCTACTGGGAGCGCATGCCGGCGATGCGCGAGGCGAACACGCTCGGGGCCGGGCGGCCGCTGCCGGCGTTCTACTGGGAGCCCGAGCGCACGGAGATGCGCTGCCTGCGGCAGTGCGCGGGGCAGGTGAAGGAGACCGGCTACGCGCACCACATCCAGCGGCTGATGGTGCTCGGGAACTTCGCGCTCCTCGCCGGGGTGGCGCCGCTCGAGCTGAGCCACTGGTTCTGGGCGGGCTTCGTCGACGCCTACGAGTGGGTCGAGCTGCCGAACGTGCACGGGATGGCGCTCTACGCGGACGACACGTTCACGACGAAGCCCTACGCGGCGGCGGCGAGCTACGTGAGCAAGATGAGCGACTACTGCAAGGGGTGTCGCTACGACCCGAAGGCGCGGGTGGGGGAGGACGCCTGCCCGTTCAACCCGCTCTTCTGGAGCTTCATGGCGCGGCATCGGGAGCGGCTGAGCCGGAACCCGCGCGTCGCGGCCCTCTTCCGCACCTGGGACCGGTGGGACGAGGGGCATCGGGAGGCGATCGAGGCGACGGCGGCGCGGGTGCGGGAGGGGCTGGTGCCGCTCGAGGCCGGGTGGCGCTTCGACGACGACGCGGGCTGACTTCGCGGCGTTACGCGGGCGAAAGCGAGCCTCCGCGAGACTTTGTTTATGCTGTGTACAGGTTTGTGCTTGACAATATCGACACAGCCTGTACAGTCATCTTCGTAACGAGGTCGCGGCGGCAAACAACAACGCGTGCCCACCCAACCCAACCCACGCCGCCGAGAGACCGGACGAACCCCGAAGCCCAGGCTTCGGGGTTTCGTCGTTCCGTCGCTCGGCTGCCCCCGACCGGGGCGGCCTCCTTCGTCAGTCGTCTATATAAAGTTGAGATTTTTCTTGAGCGGACGGCCAGTCCGTGCGACAAAGAGTCCAGGTCACGGGGCGCCCACAATTTGCGTGCCCACCCAAACGGGCCCCCCGACCCGACGAGACCCCGGAGCTTCTGCTTCGGGGTCTCGTCGTCCGTCGGGGGCCGCCCGGTGGGGTCGCCGGCCGTGTCGCCGGCCGTGTCGCCGGCCGTGTCGCCGGCCGTGTCGCCGGCCGTGTCGCCGGCCGTGTCGC
>PABA01000001.1 GCA_002699025.1 Sandaracinus sp.
GCGGTTCTCGCCCTGGCCGCCCTCGGCCTCGAGGATGAGGATCTTGTGGAAGTTGGTCTTGCCCTTGAGGTTCTCCTCGATGAAGCGCTCGATGCGAGGCACCGACGACTCGGAGAGGCGGCCCCCCGAGATCAGCAGCGCCAGCGGAGGAACGCTCTTGTTCTCGAAGTAGAGGTAGTTGACCTCCTCCATCTGCCGCGAGCCGAGCACGGCGAGGAGCGCGCCCACCCAGCGCGGCACGCCGTAGGGGGTGCGAGGCGAGTGGATGGCGAAGTGCAGGATCTCCGTCGCGGGGCCGTCGCGCTGGTCAGCCCGACGCAGCGCCTCCACCGACGGGAAGACCGCCCCGGTGCGCTTGGAGATGGCGCGCGGGTCACCGAAGGCCTTGAAGTACACGCGGTCGGTGCCCTGCACCTGGACGTACCGACGCAGCCGGCGACGCGCCGGCACCGCCTCGAAGGCGACCGGCGAGACCTGGACGCGGTCCTCGACCTCGACCGGCTCGGCGTCCAGCGGCATGAGGCGGACCGTGTGCGAAGGCACGTAGACGAGCCGCGCGATCTCGCCGCGTCCGTCGCGGAGCACCTCCCAGTAGGCGTTGCCCGTCGTCTCGAGGTCCTGCCGCGTGCGGCGACGCAGGTCGACGAAGGAGTGGTCGAAGCAGCAGAAGTCGAAGAAGGACTGCAGCCGCGCCCGCTCGACGCGGGCGAGGTGGATCAGCTCGCGCTTGCGCGCCGCGACCTCCTCGTCGGTGGGCTCCAGCTCGGCGCCGTCCTCGAGCTCGCCGCGCTCGCGGGCCGCCGACCGCTCGAGGAAGATGGCGTCGGCCACCCGGGCGTCGGCGTCCTCGGCCTCGAAGTCGATGGCCGGCTCCAGGCGATGCCCGAAGCCGTCGATGTTCACCGCGTAGGCGTCGAGGTTCTGCCGAAGCGCGTTCGAGTGCTCGACCAGGAGGCAGAGCGCCGCCGGGTCGTAGGGCGGCTCGAGCGCACCGGCCGACGAGAAGAGCGTTGTCGACTCGCCGGCCTCGCGGCTGGCCGGGTCGGAGACGTCCTGCCCGACGACCACCGCCTTGAGGATGGCCTGCAGGCGCGCGTGCGCCCGCTGGGCCCCGCCGGCGTCGCTCATCCTTCGTCCTCGACGTAGGCCACGAGCCCCGTGGGCGTGAAGGAGATGGCGCGCTCGCGGTGGATGCCCGCCTCAGCCAGCGCCTGCTTCGCCGCGGGCAGGAGCCCATCGAGGGTCGGCGCCTCGACGCTCAGCGTCGGTCCCGGGCGGGTGGGCCCCGCCGGGTGCTTGGGCGAGACGACGAAGACCTTGAGGTCGTGGCGATGCGGCATGCGGGGGCTCCGGTGGAGGGGCCAGGTCGGCCTCGTTCACCGGAGTAGAGCCGCGGGGTAGTGGCGAGTGGGACGGTCGGTTGTCCTCAACTGCACGAAGTGACGCTCGACGTGACTTTCGGCAGTTGGTGACTTCAGAGGCAGATCAGTCGCCGGCACCCTTCCATGGATCGCCTGGCAGCTTCGCCACGACCTGCTCGAGGACGACCTGCATGGCGTCTTCGAAGTCCCACGGGATCGTCGGCCCGAGCAACGCCTCGATGTCGTCGCGGAAGTCCGAGTCGGTCGACTTCTCGTGGAGGTTCGCCTCGAACTGAGCCCTCGTGACGCTGTGGCCGGCTTCGGTCATGTACCGATCGAAGCACCTCAGCAGAACCGCAGGGTCAACGTCGTCGCGCTGGAGCGCGTAGGCCATGTCGAAGAGGTCGCGCCCCTTCTTGCGCTGGTAGAGCGCGCGGAGCTTGGTCCCCATCAGCTCGTTGACATCGAAGGTGGTGACGTCGGCCGCGCCGGCGAACCAGCGTCCGTCGACGGTGAACGGCACGCGCGCGAGGCCAAGCTCGGTGAAGTGCTCCCGGGTATTGATCTCGATCTTCAGCTTCATCTTGAGGGGCGGCGAGTCCTCGGACTCGAAGCGGTACACGAGGTTGACGCGGCCCTCCTTGAACTTGCGCTGCGGTGTCCCGAGCCACGGGTCGAGCACGCCTCGGACGATGTCGAGCGTCTCGCCGATCGGTTTCGCCTCGACCTGGACGAGGTCGATGTCCTCCGAGTAGCGAGCCGGTGGGAGAAGGTGGAGCTTGTAGAGCGCGGTCCCTCCCCGAAACGCGAGCCGCTCGCGTAGCTCGGGGACGGAGTACATGTCGACCAGCGCCCGGCTGATGACGAGGTCTTGTTCGACCTGCGCGTCGATGCGCCAGGGTGCGTGCTCGCGCCACTCGTTGATGAAGGCTTTGGGGATCATTCGTCCGGCTCCACCTCGACGTTCACGATGACCTTCCACTTGCTGTCGCGAGAGGCCCCGGCGACATCTTCGGAGCGGCGCAGCGGGATGTAGCTGTTCGCCTTCTTGGCCACGAGAGGTTCGACGGCACCCGCGAGACCCGGTGCGTCGACGAGCTCCAGCAGGTATCCCAGCCGCTGTGACCACCCGATGGGGCAGAGCGCGGCGGCCTCGACGAGCTTGTCGCCGTCCATCTCCTCGCCGAGCTCTGCAAGAACGGTGGCGACGTTGTTTAGCCCTCCCGCGTGCTGCGGGTAGCCGACCAACTCGAGCGCGGTCATCTCCGGGGTGGAGTACTTGATGTAGCCATGCGGGGTGTTGAAGGTGCTCACCGGCACCTGCTCGAGATCTCCGCGCGCCACGAAGAGCACACGGACCTGGCCACACTCCACCGGGGGCCGGTTCTTCGGGACCATGACCTGCAGGGACTGCGGTCGCTGGTGCGCGGCGCCGTGGCGCTCCGCCGCCGAAAGCAACGCGACGTAGTAGGGCTCGCCGAGGTACTGCATCAGCTGGTCGATCAAGTGCTCGGCGGGCAGGCAGCCCAGGCGTCGGTACTCAGGCGGGACCACAACATGGAAGGAGCGCATCGGGCTCGCGATGCGTCCATGCTTCTTGAGCCGCCGCAACTGCGCGCGGACCGCATCGTCGTTGCCTCCGATCGCCTCGATGGCGTCGGAGGTCGTGAAGTGATGCCTCCCACTCGCTGCCAGGGAGTCGATGTACTGCTCGGCCCGCATGGACTACAATCCTCCGCGAAAACGATACATGGCGTCGGCTTCATCAAGAATCGTCACACCGACTGCGCGGCACTACGATTCCAATCGAATCTAACTCCGCGCGTTCGTTTGGTCAAGAATCGTATCAGCCAATCACCCGCACGCCCACCTCCGCCTCTGCCCGTCGGCTCGCCCCGCGCTCCTTCTGGCAGGCGAGCACGATGGCCCAGAAGCGGTCGGCGTGGCCGCGGCCAGTGCGCTCGGCGTCGAAGCTGACGTTGCCCGAGGGGGTGAAGCGGCGCTTGATGCTGTGGATCTGCGAGACGAGCTCGCGGTCGCGCGGCAGGTCGAGGTCGCGGCGCTGGAGCAGGATCTTGAAGTCGGTGCACCAGCGCTCCTTGCTGGCGTTGGTGAACGCCTCGCCGACGACCTGTGGGAAGGCCCGGCTCAGGTTCTCGGCGAGGTTCATGCCGATGCCGCTCCTGTCGATGGAGAGGCGCGCGATGGGCAGCGTGTTCAGCATCCGCAGCAGGTCGGCCTCCTGCTCGGCGAAGGGCACGCGGTCGTAGCTGCGCAGCATCCGGCAGATGAAGCGGCCGCCCACCTCCTCGAACACGGCGAGCTCGGAGCGGTCGTGGCTGCGCCCGACGTCGAAGCCGGCGACCAGGCGGCCCTCCGGGAATGGCAGGTCGGTGAAGTCGTCGCAGAGGTCGAGGTTCTCCCGGGTGCACGGGAGGATCAGGTCGTAGGAGTAGAAGCTGTACGACTCGTCCACGAAGCGGCACTCGAGCTCCTGCTGGAAGTCATCGAGCGGGAGCGAGTCGAACTGCTCGATGATCGTCTGCCGGCCGAAGCGAGCGACCCGCTCCTCGCTCTCCATCAGCGGCGCCTCGCGGGCGGCTCCCTCGACGTCGCGGCAGAAGAAGCGGCAGAGCCACCAGGGCACCTCCTGCCGGCGGTGGTGCGGGTAGCGGCGCAGCTCCTCGAGGGCGATCTCCCAGAAGATGCCGCGCCGCCCGAGCGGCGTGCTGCAGCCGGTGAGCTGCCCGTTCGACCGCAGGATGAGCGCGGTCGAGCCGGTGTAGACCTGGCGGTCGTTGACGTAGTGGGCCAGCTCGTCGAGGACGATGTCGCCCTTCTTGCCGCGCGGCGGCTTCGATGGGACCGAGAGGATCCGCGACAGGCGGCCGCTCTTGCCGATGGGCTCGAAGGCCAGCTCGGTCTTCGAGTCCACCACCAGCTTCTTCTGGTAGGCGAGCGGCAGCTCCTCGTAGACCTGCCGGGCCAGCAGGATCTTCTCCTTGGCGTCGTCGAGGTTGTAGCTGACGAACACCGCCGTGTAGCCGTCCCGCAGGTGGCACCGGGCGAGCGCCTCGAGGGCGACGATGAACGAGTAGCCGACCTGTCGGCTCTTGGTGATCCACCGGAACCGCGATCGGTTCTCGAGGAAGGCCACCTGGTAGGGCTCGAGCACGATGGGCTCGCCGTCGTAGGAGCAGAGCCCGCCGATGAACCCGGCCTCGGTCGCCAGCCAGTCGCCCAGCTCCTGCGGCGTCCGCTTCACCACCGTCAGCATCGCGGGCCTCCGTGATGGCGATGGCCGCTTTGCCTCGGACTCTGCTTGATAGGTGCCGCGAAGGAAGCGTGTATGGCCTCGACGGAACGAACCAGCACCCCGGAGACGCCATGACCGCCTACGCCGACCGCATCGCCCGCGCCCCCCGAACCCTCTCCGAGCGTGAGCAGCGCGCGCTGCTCGCCGCGACCGGACAGCACAAGGACGGGTTCCGCGACCACGTCATATACAGCCTCGCCCTGGGCACCGGCCTGCGCGAGCACGAGCTCCTCGCCCTCGACGTGGGCAACGTGTTCACCGATGGCCGCGCCCGGCGGCGCGTGCAGCTGCGGGTCTTCAAGCGCAGCAACGACGACGTCGCCAGCCAGGAGGTCATCCTCCCCGACAACGTCCGCGCCAAGCTCGACAAGCTCTACGCCTGGAAGCGCCGGGCCGGGCAGCCCCTTGACGACGACGCGCCGCTCTTCATGAGCCGCAAGGGCAACCGCCTCTCGACCCGGCAGGCCCGCTACGCCTTCAAGCGCTGGCAGGAGCGCGCCGGCTTCGACCGGACCTTCAACTTCCACGCCCTGCGCCACACGGCCTGCACGAACCTCTACCGGGCCTCGCGGGACATCCGGCTCACCCAGCGCTTCGCCCGGCACAAGACGATCACCTCGACGGCGATCTACACGCACCCCACCGACGAGGACCTGATCCGGTCGCTCCAGCAGCTCACCTGCTGAGGCCCCGTGGCCACTCGCAGCGAGAAAATGAACAGCGCCTCGCCGAGCGCCCCCTCGCGGGGCGTTCACTTGTTCGGGGCCGGGGTGTTCATTTTCTCCACCCGACCCCTGTCGAAATCGCGACCAGGCACCCTCTCCGTTTTCGCGCCCGCCGCGGAGTTTCGACCCGCCCCCCCGCCCCGCGGGCAGAGGGGCCCCTGAGCTCGAGGCCGAGGCGAGGCCCGCCCCCGTAAACGAGGGAAAGCGGCCATTCGGCTCCGGGTCGAGGGGGCCGCCGAGCGCCCGTAAACCCGCGAAACACCGTGGCGGCGGCGAGGCGGATGGCCGCTTTCTACAGGATCCGGCCATTCGGGCCCCCGTCGTCATCGGCCTCGTGGTAGCCGGCCACGTGTTCTTCTTCGCCCTGGTGCTGCTGCTGGTCCTCCAAGTGAACGGGCTCGTCGCTGTTCATTTCGCCAGCCGACGACGAGGAAGCACCAGGCTCAGTCCCGAGTACAGTCCCCTCACCAGGGCGTGGAGGAACACGCGCGGAGGCATCATCGTCGCCCGCTGGATCGCGAGAAGCGCCCGCGGCGCGGTCCTTTGCGCCGGTTCGGGCGTGACTCGCGGGCTCCTCCTCCGAGCCCACAGCAGCTCGCACAGGCGAGTCAGAGGCGGCCACAGACTCGTGACCCCGGACCATCTCCTGAAGCTCGCCGGCCGAGCTCGAGGTCGGCGCCGGCTCCCCTAAATGAACGTTCAAATCTCCAGCGGCGTCGTCGGAGGGGGCGCGTGGGGGGTGAGCGGGTTCCTTGGTCTCGACGTCGATCACCTCGCCGTGGTCGGGGAGCTCCCCGCGGACCGCCGCGTCGGCGGCGCGGTTGACCCGCAGCATGCGCTGGTGGCGGGCCTGGATGTCCTCGAGCGAGAGCGAGGCGTGGATCTCCTGCCGGGAGTCGGCGCCGCCCATCACGAACTCCTTGAGCCGCACCATGGTGTTGAAGTCGCCGGGGTTGTCGAAGCGGACGCGCCCCTCGGCCAGCGCCTTCTCGAACCCGGCGAGGAAGCCGTCGATGATGCGCAGCTCGTCGTCCTTCGAGAGCGCGACGGCGGTGGCCCGCAGCTCCACCAGCTTCTGGTCGGCCTGCGCCTGGATGCGCGCCTTCGCCTGCTTCCGCCGGCGCAGGCAGTTGTGCTCCTTCGAGTACTTGGCGATGAGCGTCGTCGAGACCTCGAAGCGCTCGGCCAGGTCGCGGTAGCTTGGGAACACGACGGTCTGCGACTCGCCGTCGTCGCAGGTCACCACCTCGCCGAACACGAGCAGGCGGTCGACCTCCTCGGCGGGCAGCGCAGGCGGAGCGCCCTTCGGCGGGCGACCCTTCGGGCGGCTGGTGGGTTGCTTCTTCTTCCCGCTCATCGGCTGCGCAGCTCCCACCATTCGCCGACCAGATCGAGGAAGTCATCGAGCAGGAGGGTGACGGTGGGCGCCGCGCGGTCGTCGCGGACCACGGCGATGGGGAGGCGCCCGTCGGGCGACGCGTCGATGGCCTGGCGGAGCGCGGCCCGCATATTGGGCTTCTTGCCCCGCTTCGCCTCGACCCAGAACACCGGGCACTCGACGTCGGCCGCCTCTTCGCCCGAGCGGGTCTGGAACCCGCGTTTCACGTCGGCGCCGGGCATGGCCTCGCGGAAGCGGTGCACGAGCTCACGCTCCCACGCGGCCCCCTTTCGTCTGGAGCGGGCGCCGCTCATGGGTCGCCTCCGGGCTGGGCGAAGCGCACGGGGATGCCGCGCGCCTCGGCGTGTTCGATCTCGAGCCGCATGCCCTCGCTGATCCGGTCGCCGTACACCCGCAGCTCGTCGCAGGCGTCGAGCAGCTCGAGGCAGAGGGCCAGCGCCTCGTCTCGTTGGGTGGCCTCGTCGAGGAACGCCGGCAGGTAGAGCTGGGGCGCGATCGGGGCGAAGCCGTCCTCGGTGAGCGTGCGGCAGAGGGCGGTCACGCGGGCGACGTTCGCTTCGGGCGCGTCGCGGTAGGGGTGGCAGACGTAGACGCGACGTCGGCGGATCCGGGGCACTCGCGGCCGCCCCAGGCGGACCAGCTCGGCCGCGCAGTAGTGCAGGCCGTCGATGACCTCGGCGAAGGCTTCGGCCCGGTAGTCCCGGCCGTCGTCGACCGTCCACGGGCCGTACTCGTCGCGGCCGCCTTCGATGCGGTCGAGGAGCGCCTCGACGATGGGCTGCTCGTCGGCGACGAGGTTGGCGACCCGCCGGCCCACGAGGGCCCGGTCGCGCAGCTTGCGGGCGACCTCGAGCGAGGCCATCGCGTCGGCGAGCGCGCGGTGCGGGCTCGGGCGGTGCAGGCAGAGTGCCTTGCACACGGCGTCGAGGGAGAGCGAGTCGGTCTCCGCCGAGGCGAAGAGCGGCCAGGCCAGGCTCGCGGTGTCGAGACGGTGGTAGTCGACGTCGGGGATGGGCATGCCGGCGACCAGGAAGCCGCGGGCGAGGAAGGCCCAGTCGAAGCCGACGTTGTGTCCGGCCACCAGCGCGCCCTCGAGGAGCGGGGCGACGCGGCGCAGGCCCGCCCCGAGGCTGACGGCGTCGCGCCAGGCGCCGTCGCTGTAGCCGTTGACCTCCAGCGCCTTCGGGTCGGCGTCGGCGAGCCGCTCGGGGCGCACCTTCACGCTCACGTGGTCGAGGGGCTCGAGGGTGTGCCGGTCGACGCGCACGGCCGCGAGCTCGATCAGCTCGTGGCGCACGGGGTCGAGCCCGGTCGTCTCGACGTCGACGAAGCAGAGGTCCATCACGCGACCTCCTTCGCCCAGAAGCGCTGCGAGAAGCGCTTCTCCGCGATGGCGTCGAGCTCGGCCTTGAGCAGCGTCGCCCGGTCCTTCCCGATCGACTTGGCGAGCTTCTTCACCAGGGCGTCGAGCGACTTCTTGTCGATGGAGCCGACCTGGGCGAGGAGCGCCTCGGGGCTCTCGCCGGTGGCGGAGGCCAGTGCCGAGAGGGTGCGCTCGAGCGGGTACTCCTTCGAGGCCGCGTTGAACATCCGGTAGCGGACGCCGCCGAGCACCAGCTCGTCCTGGTCTTCGAGGCGGCTCTTGAGCACCCCCTCGAGCTCGCGCTTGCGGGCGTAGAGCACCTTGGCCAGCCGGGCGACCTCCTCGCGCTCCTGCGCCACCAGCTCCAGGTCATCGAAGTCCTCGCACACGACGGTCCGCTCGCCGCGGAGAGCGGCGGCGTAGGTCGGGCAGTTCTGTCGGTGGTCGCAGTAGACACAGTTGCTGTTGAGGCGCGCCGGGAACTCGCGGGCTTCCTCGGTCATGCGGCCCATCGTCTCGACGTAGGCGCGGGCGGCGGCGAGCTGATCCTCGTCGCGCTCGGTGGTCATCCGGATGTCGTGCCGGAGCATGTCGAAGGTGAGCCGCACCTTCTTCGCCCACGGCCACAGCTGGCGCGCGGCCAGGTGGTAGAGCGACATCTGCAGGCTCGTGTCCACCTCCTCGCGGGTGAAGAGCATGCGGTTGGTCTTGTAGTCGATGACCTCGACCGTCTCGTCGTCGACGCGATCGACGCGGTCGATGAAGCCGAGCACGGTGAAGGGGCCGACAGAGAGCTCGAAGCGCTTCTCGATGGCCAGCACATCCTGGTGGTCGAGGTGGCCCTGGCGGCGCACGTAGGAGCGCAGGATGGTGAGCCCCTCCTCGAAGACCTCGATGCCGGAGAGCTCGCCGGCGGCCCACGCCTCCTGCCAAAGCGTCACCGCGCGGTCCTCGGAGAGCGGGCCCTCGCGCTCCTCCTCCATGTGCTCGCGCACCAGGTTCTCGAGCACCGCGTGCACGGCCTTGCCGAAGCGCAGCGGCACGCCGGGATCGGCCTGCTTCTTGTCGATGTAGTGCAGCTTGAAGCTGAGCGGGCACTGCTCGAAGCGAGACAGGCGCGAGTAGGACAGGTGCTGGTTCTTGAAGCGCGGCATGGCTCTCCCTCGGCGGAGGTACGTGTTCTTCCACCGGGGTAGAGCCGGCTCTGGGCTCGCTCTGGGACAGGGCTACGAGGCGTCGTCGGCTGCCGGGCGCTGGTAGCTGGTGACGCGTGCGCCCGGGAAGGCCGAGCAGACCGCGGCCAGCGTCGCCGCGTCGCGCACGCTGATCTCCTTGCGGTCGTCACGGCCCGTGTACTCGGGCACGAGCCAGACCTCGCCGCAGTCTTCGGTGGCCAGGCAGACCTCGACGCCGAGAGCCTTGAACGAGGCGACGTCCTCATCCGTGAGGTTGCGGACGACCGGGACCTCCTGGTCGGGTGCGCGTCGCGGTTCGGGTGCGTCGTCGTGCTGGGGCCGAGGCGTCGGTGCGCGCTCCATGGGCTGGCCGAAGAGATCGCGGTCGACCTTCGGCGCGGAGCTCGGCGGAGGCATCGGCGGCGGTGGCTCGACCTCGACGGGCGGGAGCGGCTCGGGGACCGCGTGGCCGTTGGCCTTGAGCCACTCGACGCACATGAACTCGTCGGGCAGCGCGCAGGCGCCTCCCTTGAGGTAGTGCTTGCAGCGCTTCGAGCCCGGCTTCGGCTCGTAGCGCGGGCAGGTGATCTCCGGCGTGGCGATCGGGCCTTGACCCGAGAAGCGATCAGCGAGGCCCATCGCTCACCTCGCCTACAAGAGCCTCGAGCGCATCGCGGCCGAAGACAACGGCCCGACGCTTCGATGCTCGGGAACCGAAGGTCGTCGGGAGACTGCGAGCCCGGACCAGGTCGGGGTACATCTCCTGGGCCTCGGCAAGCTGACGATGCAGCTCGCTGCGATCGACGCCTGGGAGATGCCGGGTGAGCAACCCGGTGAGATGCGCCGCGACGGTGGCGCCATCGGGCGAGCGCCTGACGATCTCGTCGGATTCGGGGCTCCGCAGCTCCGTGACGACCGCCCGCGCAAGCGTCTCGACCAATGACGGCAAGGACGCAGGTCCAGGGCGGGAACCCATGCTCCACCGCGCTTCGACCATGGCACGGAGCGCTCCGCGGTACTCAACCTCGCTGATCGCGCTCGCAGACCGGGCTTCCTGCAGGAGCAGCAGCTGTTCGCGTGTCGTCTCTTCGATCCCCATCACGGGCTCCGTCGTGTTCGACGCCAACGACCAGACCCCGCGACGCCAGCTCGTTGAGGTGACGAGCGAAGATGTCCGCGACGCGGCGGCGACGTTCGTCAGGGGCAAGCTCTCGGTGCGGGTTCTGGCGCATGGCGGCTCCGGGTTGATCCACAACGGGGTAGAGCCGACCGAACGCTGCGCCGGGACGAGGGGTGGCATCCCAGCAGATCTCGCCATGGGACCACGCCTCGACGCCGCGGGGTCACGTCAGAGGCGGGAACCCGGAAACCGAGCCAGGACAAGGGGTTGCGCTGGAATCGGGCGGCCGCGGAGGTTGGGTTCACGCGGCGACGGCGACCCGATTCGTGAGTCCGAATGGGGACTTGCGGCCGATCTCCCTTCGGGGGAACACCAAAATTTCTATACCTACGTATGAGAGAGGCATCCCGATGAGCGGCTCGGGAAAAGCGCGCTCACGCGTCCAGCCCTCCCTCCACAAAAGCGTTCACCCGCGACCGAAACCCCGCAAGTGCCCGTGTTCGCTGGGTTTTATGCCCCAGCGATCGCGTAAACCCAGGCGTTCCCCGGCCGCTCGGGGGAACGCGCCGAGAGGATCCCCGCGTACTTCTTCGGGATCCACGTAATGCTGTTCAGATGTTCACCCGAACGCTTGACCGGGTGCTGTGGATCGGTGTAGCTCTTGGGCATGTGACGAGGACCCGGATGAGCGAGCAGCTGACCGACAAACAAGAGGCCGTCTTGGCCGTCATCGAGCGCCACTGGCGGGCCCACGGGGTGTCGCCGTCGGTCGCCGAGATCGCCGAGCGGCTCGGCCTGCGGAAGTCGACGACCCACGAGCACCTGATGGCGATCAAGCGCAAGGGCGCGCTGGTCCACGTCGAGGGGCAGAGCCGCTCATGGCGGCCCACATCGGTCGTCTCGGGCCAGGCCGAGCGGAGGATCCCCATCGTGGGTCAGGTCGCCGCCGGGGCCCCGCTGCTCGCCCAGGAGAACATCGACGGGTGGCTCACCGTCTCAGGCGTGCGCGAGGGGCAGACCGTCTTCGCGCTCCACGTCCGCGGCGACTCCATGACGGGCGCCGGGATCCTCGACGGCGACCTCGTCATCGTTCGCCAGCAGCCCGTCGCCGAAGATGGCGACATCGTCCTCGCGCTGATCGATGAGCAAGACGCGACGATCAAGCGCCTCCGTCGCCACGGCGACCGCGTCACTCTGCAGCCGGAGAACCCGGCCCATGAGCCTCTCACGCTGCCCGCAGATCGCGTGCAGCTGCAGGGCAAGGTGATCGGCCTCCGTCGCGACTACTCGTGACGGGGGCGTCATGGCTGCGAAGCTTCCGACCATCAAGAGCCTCGTGCGCCTTTCGCTGCTCGAGCGCGTGTCGCCCGAGCTGCTGGTGCGCTTCCTGCGGCCCTTCGAGGACTACCTGACCGCACGGCAGGTGGCCCTCGACGGGGTGAAGCACGACCACGCCTGGGTGGGCGCGCTGCACGAGGTGCTGATCACCGTGGACCCGGAGATGCCGGGCGACCTGCAGCAGGCGCTGCTCGACGTCGCCGACCTGGCCAGCGACCAGGGCCACGAGCTCGCGCTCGAGCTCGCCGGGGAGCGCCAGATGACGCTCTTCGCGCCGGGCAGCGAGATGAGCGCCGAGGACCTCGCGTTCAAGCTCTACCTCGAGCACAGCGATCTCTTCGCGGCCTCCCACGCCCGCGTGAAGTCGCAGGAGGCGCGGCGCTTCGTCGACTTCTTCCCCCGCGAGCACCGCCCGCTCGAGAACTACGGCAGCGAGTCCCGCCGGGTGCTCGTCGTGAGCCAGCTGCGCCGCTGGTTCGCCAAGCGCAACCGCAGCGAGTACGTCGACCTGCGCATCTCGGAGACCGACGCCGAGGTCACCTTCCTGATCATCCACGGCCGTACGCCGCGGAACATGTCGGTGATCACCTCGGCGTTCAGCCGCGACCGCCTCTCGTTCGTGCCCGACAAGCAGGACACGGTCGTGTTCGAGAAGGCCACCGGGCGCCTGTCCATCAACGCCCAGTACCCGGCCGAGAACGACTTCTACCGGCAGGTGCTCGGCAAGGTGTTCTTCGGCAAGGACGACCACTTCGAGCCCCATGCCGTGCTCAGCTGCGACGTGCTCCTCGACGACGCCGAGGAGGCGCTCTCGGTGGACGGCGTCGCCGACCTCGACGCGGTGGCGCTCCGCGAGATCGCGCTCGAGGCGTGCGACCACCCCTACGACCTGCTGGTGTGGAAGGCGAACGACCTCAAGCCCGTGCTGCCGAAGGACCTGCCCGATCTGCTCCGGCGCGCCCGCACCGTCCGCTACGCCAAGCTGGCGCTGTACTTCACTGGGAAGAAGCGGCCGAAGATCGTCTCGATCAACCCGCCGAACAAGCTCTCCTACGACCGCCGCACCGGCGACGACGTGGTGCGTGAGTTCCTCTTCGCCCGCGGGTTCCTGCGCCACCCCGACCGCACCGTGAGCTACCAGCGGGCGCTGGTGTGAGGGCGCCGATGGATCGCTTCCTCCACGCGCTCCAGGGCGGCCAGCTCCCCGCCGGCATCCGGTCGGTGCTCGACCTGCGCTTCGGCGAGGAGATGGTCGCCGGGCTCATCGACGCCGGCCTCCTGACCCGCGGCGCGCGGGCGACCCGCTACCCGTGCCCCCGCGGTGGCTCGAGCTGCCCCCGAGAGGTCGTCGAGAACCCGGGCGACGACGCGTTCCCCTTCGTCGCGATCCCACCTGGCGCCGAGGTGTGCTGCCCTTCGGTGCGGCTGACCGCCGAGGAACTGGTCACCTGGCAGACCTCGCGCCGGGCCCTCGTCACCAAGCTCTCCGAGCTCTACGCCGTGCGCGGCCCCGCGAACCTGCGCGACGAGGTCTTCCCCTGCGCGCACCGCCTGGGCCGGGCCGCCTGGCGCGGACTCGACCGCGAGGTGCTCCTCTGCACCGACCTCAACGGCGCCGCGCCGCTAGCCTTTCTCCTGGCCCGCCAGGCGAGCCAGCAGCCGACGCTCGTGCTCGCCCACGCCCGGACCCGCTACACGCCGCCCGACGTCGACACCCACTTCGCCGCCGGACCGGTGTCGGTCGTCTTCCTCGAGGACGAGCTCCGGCTCGATGGTGACCGCCTCGTCCGCGCGCAGCCGATGGGCGTGGCGGAGCCGGTCGCGACCTACCGGACCGCCGCCTACTGCCTGCTCGTGGACGCAGAGGGCGCACGCCGCATCGACGAGGCCACCTACCGTAACCTGGTCGCAGACGCCGAGGACCACGACCTCTTCCTCGATCTCCTCTCGACGGTGGCCGCCGGTCGCTACCGAGCCTGTCGCCGCGACGACGGCGGCTTCCACGAGGACTCGCTGACCCACCAGCAGGCGTGGGCCTACGCCGAGCTGATGGAGCGCCGCCAGCCCCTGCGCGCCGGGGAGCTCGAGGTGCTCAACAGCTACGGCAGCCCCGACAAGCAGGTCGAGGCCGCCCGCCGCGTGCTCGACGTGAAGGTGAGCCGCTACGAATGGCGCGCGACGAAGCTGCTCCGCGGCGACGACCGCCGAGCGAAGCGCTACCTCTTCCAGCCGCCCGGGGGGCTGCGGTGGGCGCTGCTCAAACCCCTCGAGGATCGCGCCTGATCCTCGCCGCGACCTCGTTGTCCCAGCAGGCCCTGTTGCACGCCTCGGACAACACCGCGCGACGAGGCAACAGCCGGTCGCGCTGAGTGGCTCGCTGGCGCCGCAAACCAGCGCCGAATCAGCGTTCCTCGCTTCGACCTCACCCCGACCTCCCTCCTACCTCCCGGTCTGGAGACTGCCTCTTGTCGCCGGCGGATGAGCCGCCGGCCTTGCCCGACAGGAGGCCGAATGAAGCACACGACCGAGGAGGAGTGGCGCTGCCGCAAGTGCGGGACGCTGCTCGGCATCCGACGCGCCGGCCGCGTCCACGTCAAGCACAAGCGCGCCCAGTTCGTGGTCCGCGGCCACGTGATGGCCGTCTGCCCGCGCTGCGCCGAGCTCAACGAGACCGACTCCGCTCCGCCCCCGCCGGCGGAGCAGCCGAGGCCGGCGGCGTAGGCCGCCACCCACTGGAGAACACGAACCCAACAACGAACAACCCGACCGCGACCCGAGGCCCGAGAGGTCCGCAAGCGCCGCAGAAAGCTCCCGCAGGGGCGGCGCCCGCAGTCCGGCACTTCGCCGGAGACCTCTCATGCGTCTGGACACCGTACGACACGCACTTGAACAGCAACTTCGCTCTCACGACACCCACCACACCTTCCTCGCCGGCCGCGACCGCCACGCCGCGCTCGCCGAGTTCGACACCCCCGACGCGGCCATCGCTTTCCTCAACTGCCGTGGCCCCGACGGCTGCCAGGCCCGCAGCGCCGTCACGGCGGCGATGATCGCCGAGGCCCAGCGCGGCGAGGGCTCGACCTGGTCGGCCCTGCTGATGCTGGCCTACTTCCCGGGCCTGCTGCGCATCCGCGCCACGATGAAGCCCTCGGCGGGGCTGCGCTGCGACGAGCTCAACGCGCTCCTCATCGAGTGCTTCCTCGAGACCGTCAGCACGCTGCCGCTCGCCACCCAGGGCCGCCTCGCGGTGGTCAACCTCATCCTCGGCACCCGCAAGAGCGCCTGGCAGCACCTCACCCGTGAGACCGCCCGCGCCGACCGGGAGGAGCCGCTCCCCGACGCCGCCGACGACCTGCTCGGCGGCAACTACCCGTCGCCCGAGCGCATCGCGCTGGCCCGCGAGGCCGACCGCATCCTGCAGCCCGAGCGCATCCGCGACTGGGTCGAGGACCTGCTGCGCGACGAGACCGAGGACGACCTGCTCCTGGTTCTCGGCACCCACGCCACGGGCAAGCCGCTCATCGACTGGGTGCGCGAGCAGAACCCCCACCTCGAGGGCGACGAGCTGGTGCGCGAGTACGGCCGGCTGCGGCGTCGCCGGTCCCGGCTGCTCCAGCGGCTGCGGGATCGGCTGGCGGACTCGCCGCTGTCCCAGGCGTCGTTCCGCGCGGCTCTCCTCCTACGTGACCGCGACCTCTGTCGCCTGCACCCGGAGGGCCACGCATGACCGCCAACGCCAGCATCCGCAGCGCCTTCCACGAGCTGACCATGACGTTGCTCGGCCTCTTCGAGGTCTACGACGCCAAGCCCGAGCTCGTGGAGCACGCCGCCGAAGAGATCGAGTCGATCCTCCGCCGCCACATCGGCGCGCCCCCGGGCCCGCCGGGCGCGAAGGGAAAGCTCGCCCTGGAGCGCCTCCTCGATGAGCTCGAGGCCGCGCCCGAGACCGCCGCCAACGCGCACTGACCACAACCCATCGGGCTGAAGGAGCCCTTCGAACCCCAAGGAGAACACACATGACCACGAACGCCTGGGACAACGCGTCCCGACTCGCCGACAAGCACGCCAACCAGGGCGGCATCTTCGTCCGGCTCACCAGCAACGGCGACAAGATCGTCGGGGCCTTCTGCGGCGAGCCCTTCGCCCGCGAGGTCGTCTGGACCGGTGAGCGCTACGAGACCTACGACCCGTCCGTCCACACCGACAAGCGCCCGAGCCTCCGCGTGATGCTCAACTTCTTCGTCCCCGCCGAGGGCGACATGAAGGTCATCGAGGGCGGCACGGTTTGGTTCAAGGACGTGCTCAAGGTCCGCGACAAGTACGGCCTCGACAAGTGGCTCTTCGAGATCGAGCGCCACGGCGAGGCCGGCGATCCGAAGACGACCTACAGCATTCTCCCCGAGGAGAAGCTCGACGACGACCTGCGCGGTCAGATGGCCGGCGCCGAGCTGCACGACCTCGCCGCGCTCTCGAGCGGCGACGCCAACGCCGACAAGGGGGGCGACAAGCCGGCGAGCAAGCCGACCAGCGGCGGCCCCATCGATCCACGCGACGCGAGCCAGCTCGTGGGGCGCCTCAAGCAGCTGCCGCGCTCCGACGTCGACGCCTTCCTCGCCGAGTTCGGCGTCAAGCGGGTCCGCGACCTGAAGGCGAGCGACGTGGCCAAGGCCAAGCAGGCCCTCGACCGGCTCGAGGCCGCCATGCGCGCCGCGGACGACGAGGACGACTCCATCGACCCCTTCGCGTGAGCCAGGAGGTGCCGCATGGTGCGCGCCATCGTCGACAGCGTGATCCGCCTCGCTGAGGCGGAGCTGCCCCCGAGGTCGCTCGCGACCCTCCACCGGGCGCTCTCGTTCCCGAACCCGGAGTTCGTCATGCGCCAGCGCATGGGCCGGTGGACGGGGGCGACGCCCGAGGAGATCTGTCTCATCGACCGCGACGACCAGGGGCGGCTCGTCTTCCCCCGGGGCGCCGTCGGCACGCTGCGTGCCGCGTTCACCTCGGCGGGGGCGGAGCTCGCCTTCGACGACCGGCGCGTGCGCCACGAGGCCCTCGACCTGCCGTTCTCCTTCACCCTGCGCGACTACCAGGAGGAGGCCGTCGTCGCCCTGGTCCGACACACCCAGGGCACGGCGGTCCTCCCCTGCGGGGCCGGCAAGACCGTCATCGGGGCGGGCGCCATCGCCCGCTGCGGTCAGCCCGCGTTGGTCCTCGTCCACACGCACGACCTGCTCGAGCAGTGGCGTGACACGCTCCGCGCCGCCCTCGAGGTGGAGCCGGGCGTCATCGCGGACGGGAAGCTCGCGCCCGCCGAGGTCACCGTCGCCACCGTCCAGACCCTCGCCAACCTGAGCGCGCGTGACCTGGCCGCGATCGGAGCCCGCTTCGGCTGCGTCATCGTCGACGAGTGCCACCACGTCCCGGCGACCACCTTCCGCGAGGTCGTCGGCGCGCTCCCAGCGGTCTACCGCTTCGGCCTGACCGCGACGCCCGAGCGCAGCGACGGGCTCACCCCGATGCTGCGCTTCGCCCTCGGCGAGCCGGTGTTCTCCATCGAGCACGGCCGCCTGGTCGACGCTGGCCACCTGGTCGTGCCCGAGGTCGTGGCGGTCCACACCGGCGTCAACGTCCCCGCCGAGAGCCACAGCGAGCTCGTCTCGCGCCTGGTCCGGCACCCGGGCCGCAACGCCCAGCTACTCGACCTCGCCACCGAGAGCCCCTTCGGCGGCAAGGCGACGCTGCTGCTCTCCGGTCGCGTCGATCATTGCGAGCACCTCGCCGCGAAGCTCTGCGAGGACGACGTCGCCGCGGCGGCGCTCACCGGCCGCACGCCGAAGGCCAAGCGCACCGCCATCCTCGACGCCTTCCGCGAGGGAGAGCTCTCCGTGGTCTGCGCCACGTCGCTCGCCGACGAGGGGCTCGACGTCTCCCGCCTCGAGCGCCTGATCCTCGCGACGCCGGCCCGCGCCGAGGGCCGCACCATCCAGCGCCTCGGTCGGCTCATGCGCCCGCACCCCGGCAAGGGCACGCCCATCCTCTACGACCTCGTCGACGACCACCCAATGGCGCGCCGCCAGCACGCCGCCCGGCGTCGGGCCTACCGCAAGGTCCGCGGCGAAGACGCGCCCATGTCGGTGCTCGAACGGAGGGCCGCGTGAACGACTTCCGCGCCGTCGTCGACGCCGTCCGCGACCGCACCGATCTGGTGAGCCTCGTCGGGCGCGACGTCGAGCTGCACCAGGCCGGCTCGGTGCTCAAGGGCAGCTCGCCGTTCCGCAACGACGCCGACCCGTCCTTCGTGGTGTGGCCTCACAGTCAGACCTGGCGCGACTTCTCGGGCGCCTCGGACGACGGCGGCGACTGCCTCGACTACGTGATGGCGCGCGACGGCGTGGGCTTCTGGGAGGCGCTGCATACCCTGGCCGACGAGGCCGGGGTCGACGTGCCCGGGCGCGAGGACGACCAGCTCCGCGATGAGCTCGACAAGCTGTCCGAGCGCCGCCGGCTCGAGCGGCTGCTCACCGAGGCGGCCCGCTACTACCACCAGGTGCTGCCCTCGAAGCTACGCGGGTCCTGGTACCGGGACCGCTATGGCTTCACCGACGAGACGGTCGACAAGCTGCTGCTCGGCTGGGCCGACGGGCACCTCTACGAGCACCTCGTCGGTGTCGTCGGCGCGACCGAGGAGGAGGCGCTCTCGACCGGGCTCTTCGTGCGCTTCCGCGACGGCCGGGTCACCGACTTCTTCCAGCAGCGGCTCGTGTTCCCGTACTGGCGGCGCGGTCGGGTCGTGTACTTCATCGCGCGGCAGACCGAGCTCACGCCCGAGGCGCCCTGGGAGCAGGCCAAGTACAAGAAGCTGCTCACCCGCTCGGGTAAGCACCCCTACGTCTCGGCGCTGGTCCAGAACGACACCTTCTACAACGAGGACGCCGCCACCCGCGGCCGCGTCCGCCAGTTGCTCGTGACCGAGGGCGTCACCGACTGCATCTCGGCGATGCAGGCGGGCGTGCCGTGCATCTCGCCGGTCACCGTCCGCTTCCGCAAGAAGGACCTGCCCAAGCTCATCGCCCTGACCGAGCGCGTCTCCGAGGTCGTGATCTGCAACGACTCCGAGGACAGCGGGGCCGGCGAGGCGGGCGCGACCGAGACCGCGGCGGCGCTGCAGGCCGAGGGGCGGATCGTCCGCATCGCCCGCATCCCGCGGCCCGAGGGCAAGGACAAGGTCGACCTCAACGAGCTCGTGGCCGAGGGGGGCGCCGCCGCCCTCGAGCGGGTCATGCGGGACGCCGCCGACTGGTGCGAGCACCTCATCGAGCAGATCCCCGCCGACGCCTCGAAGCGCGAGGTCAGCGCCCGGCTGCGCGAGGTGCTGCCGCTCATCCGCTCCGCCGACCCCGTGCTCCGCGACGGCTACGCCGACCTCATCAAGAGCCGCTTCAAGCTGCGCGCCCAGACCGTTCGGCAGCTCTTGCGAGAGACCGACCGCCCGCGGAAGAACACGGACGACGAAGACTACGCGCCCGGCGTTGGCCTCAAGGGCGAGGTCCTCGAGGACACCGACCACTACTACATCCTCGGCCGTCGCGGAGAGCCGGTCACCATCTCGAGCTTCCAGATCGAGCCGGTGCGGCGCGTGGCCACCGACGCCGGCGACATCATCGACGCCGACGTCACCACCACGAGTGGCCGGGTCTACCGCGGCGTCCGCTTCCCCCGCGAGGCGTGGCACAGCAAGCGCCACCTGCTGCGGGTGCTCAAATCGGCCGACATGCTCTGGACCGGGTCCGACGACAACGTCCAGGGCGTGCTCAAGCTGGTGGCCGAGCGCGACGTGCCCGCGATGCGCGGCATCACGAACCTCGGCTACGCGGAGATCGGCGGCGAGCCGATCTGGGTCGTGCCCGAGAGCGTGGTCGGCCCCGAAGGCGCGGCGCTCCCCGACGACGTGCTCTTCGTCGACTCCGGCGATGCGCTCCACAAGCGGCTGCGTCGGCTCGATCCGGTCGACCCGGCGGTGGAGGCGGCGACCGCCGCGCTGGTGCTGCCGAAGCTCCTCGAGCTGAACACGGCCGAGGTCATCCTGCCCATCCTCGGCTGGTTCTTCGCCGCGCCGCTCAAGCCCCGCATCCACAAGGCGCTGGGCCACTTCCCGATCCTCTGCGTGTGGGGTACCCAGGGCTCGGGCAAGAGCTCCATCGTGATGGAGGTGTTCTGGCCGCTCATGGGCATCCGCTCGGCCGAGCCCTTCAGCGCCACCGAGACCGAGTTCGCGCTGCTCAAGCTGCTCTCGTCAACCAACTCCGTCCCGGTGTTCATCGACGAGTACAAGCCCTTCGACATGCCGCGCTACCGGCGGAACACGCTGCACCGCTACATGCGCCGCCTCTACACCGGCGAGGTCGAGAGCCGCGGCCGCGCCGACCAGACCGTGGTCAGCTACCGCCTGCACGCGCCGCTCTGCCTCGCCGGGGAGACGCGCCCCATCGAGTCAGCGCTGGTCGAGCGCATCGTCACGGCGAACCCGAGCAAGGACACGCTGCCCGACCGGCCGGAGATGGTGCGCGCCTTCCAGAAGCTGAAGACCGTGGACCTCGGGCTGCTGACCCGCGGCATCCTCCGCCACCTGCTCGCCCGCGACACCGCGGCCGACCTCGCCGTGGCCACCCGCGTGGTGGAGGGCACGCTCGCCGGGCGCGAGGTGCCGCTGCGTATCAAGGACAACCTTGTCGCCACCGTGTGCGGGCTGCTCCACTTCGAGGGCTACGCCGGGAGCCTCGGCGTGCGCCTGCCCGAGCTCGACGTCGCGGCGCTGGTGGCGGCCCAGTGCGACGACCTCCTCGAGAGCGGCGGCCGCACGGTGAAGACGGGCCTCGACTACTTCCTCGAGATCCTCTCGAGCCTCGCCGTCAGCGGCGGCATCCAGCACAACCGGCAGTACACCTACTCGAGCGGGCAGCTCGCGCTTCACGTCGCCTCGTGCCACGCGGCCTACGCCGAGCACTGTCGCCGCATCGGCTACGAGGGCGAGGTCCTCGACAAGAAGGCGCTCGTCCGCCAGCTGCAGGAGAACCACCGCCGCGGCGGCTACGTCACCGAGGTCAGCCGCGCGACCACCTTCGGCACCCGCGGCGACAAGCGCCGGGCGGCCTTCATCGATCTCGAGGCGGTCAAGCGGCTGCTCGACGTCGATGACTTCCCCCAGGACGAGCCCAGCAGCGCGGGCCGGTACGGCGGGGGCTGGCATGACGACTGATCTGCCGGCTGTGCACCGCGTCTCAAATGCTTGTTTTGCTTCCGGAATCGGCTTGATGGGTTCGCAGAAGGAAGCGTGTATGCCGACAGCCGAGCACGACGGCTCGGCGCCACGACAACCATCACCATGGAGGACCGCATGAGCCGATCGACCGTCGAGCAAGCGCGTCCCGCCGGCGCGGAGGCGCAGCAGCGGCTGCGCGAGCGGCTGGCCGAGATCCAGGCGATGCCGGTGAGAGAGCTGCAGGACCTGTACTACGACCTGCACGGCCGCGCGACGCGCGCCCGCAACCGGCCCTGGCTGATCAAGCGCCTGAGCTACAGGACGCAGGAGCTGATGACCGGGCTGAGCCTGAGCGCCGAGGCCGAGCAGCGCATCGCCGACCTCGGCGAGGACGAGCCGGTGCGACTGCGCGAGGAGGGGGACCCGCCGCCACTGCCCGAGCCGCCCGCCAAGCCCCGCGACCCGCGGCTGCCCCCGGTAGGCACCATCATCCGCCGCGCCCACAAGGGCGAGGTCCACGAGATCACCGTGCTCGACGACGGCTTCGAGTACGAGGGCCGCCACTACACGAGTCTGTCCACCATCGCCCGCGAGGTCACCGGCACCAGCTGGAACGGCTTCCTCTGGGCGGGCCTGACCAAGCGGAAGAAGCGCAAGCGCGGCGACGCCGGGGAGGACGGATGAACGAACCCCCGAACAACCGCGCGCCGAAGGTCCGCTGCGCGATCTACACCCGGAAGTCGACGAGCGAGGGCCTCGACTCCGACTTCAACACCCTCGACGCCCAGCGCGAGGCAGCCGAATACTTCATCCGCGCCATGGCCGGCGAGGGCTGGGAGGCGCTGCCGCACCGCTACGACGACGGCGGCTTCACCGGCGCCAACACCGACCGGCCCGCGCTCAAGCGCCTGCTCGCCGACATCGAGGCGGGCGCGGTCGACTGCGTGGTCGTCTACAAGGTCGACCGGCTGAGCCGCAGCCTGATGGACTTCGCGAAGCTGCTCGCGCTCTTCGACCAGAAGGACGTCACGTTCGTCTCGACCACGCAGAACTTCAACACGACCAACTCGATGGGGCGGCTCACGCTCAACATCCTGCTTTCATTCGCGCAATTCGAGCGCGAGATGATCGCCGAGCGCACCCGCGACAAGATGGCCGCCGCCCGCAAGCGCGGGAAGTGGCTCGGCTCGCGGCCGCCCTACGGCTACCTCGGGGACCACGACAAGAGGCAGCTGGTCGTCTGCGAGGAGGAGGCCGAGCGGGTGCGGACGATGTTCCGGATGTACCTGCGCCTCGGCTCGGTGAACGCGGTCGCCAAGCGCATCAACGACCTGGGCTGGATGAAGAAGGGGTACCGCGCGAAGACCGGGCGCGTGACCCCGCCTCGGAAGTACCGGGACAAGGACGTCCACACCATCCTGCGCAACGTGTCCTACCTCGGGAAGGTGGAGTTCAACGGCGAGCTCTACGAGGGCGAGCACGAGGCCATCGTCAGCGAGGAGCTCTTCGCGCGGGTGCAGTCGGTGCTCACGTCGAAGGCCTGCGGCCGCGGCAGGCGGCGCGGGCGCAACCCCGAGTACCTGCTCCAGGGCATCGCCTGGTGCGGGCTTTGCGAGAAGCGCATCACCACGACGGCGGGCCGCGGGCGGAACAAGGAACTCTACCGCTACTACGTCTGCTCGAACCGCGGGCGGAAGGGTCGCGACGGCTGCACCCACCCGCGCCTCGGCGCCGAGGAGCTCGAGCAGCTGGTCGTCAGCCGGGTGAAGGCCCGCTGCACCGACCCGCTGCTGCTGGAGGAGATCGTCGCCCGCATGGAGGTCGGCCGGGTCGAGGCCATGGCAGCGATCACCTCGGAGCGCGAGCGCATCGTGGCCGACGAGGCGAAGCTGCACGCCGAGGGCCGCAAGCTCATGGACGCCATCGGCCAGGACACCGGCACCGAGGGCAAGCTGCTGGCCGAGCGAATCGGCGAGATCGAGGCGCAGCTCGACGTGCTGTCGACCGAGCGCTGCTCCCTCGACGCCCAGCTGCGCGGCCTGCAGAACGCCACCGAGCAGGTGCGCGCCACAGTGGACATCCTCGAGGTCTTCGACGCCGTCTGGGACGAGTTCGAGGCCGCCGAGAAGCAGGACCTCGTCCACCTCGTGGTGAAGCGGGTCGTCGTCAACGAGCCCGAGGGCAAGCTCGACCTCGAGTTCCACGACCTGGCCGCCCCCTTCGAGCCGCTGGCGACCGAGCCCGAGGACGAGCCGGACGACGAGGAGCCGCCCGAGGACGACGCGTCAGCGGTGGCCACCAGCGCCCCCGTGTCGGCCCAGGAAATGGAGGCGAGCCCATGACCGAGCACGCCGAGACGATCGCCTTCCGGCCGCGACAGCGGCGCACACAGGCCCGCGTGAAGCGTCGCCGGCGTCAGCTCGCCGAGCGCCAGCCCGCCCGCGTCGCCCGCCGCCTGGCGTTGGCTCACCGCATCGCCGCCGACATCGAAGCCGGCCGGTACAAGGACTACGCCGACGTCGCCCGCCGCCATGGGCTCACCCGCGCCCGGCTGACCCAGCTGATGAACCTCCTGCTCCTCGCCCCCGACATCCAGGAGGAGGTGCTGGCCCTCGAGTTCCCGGTGGGGCGAGAGCCGGTCACCGAGCGCACGCTGCGCCGGGTGCTGACGAGCCTGTGCTGGGAGGATCAGCGGGCGGCGTGGATGGAGCTACGGCCAGATCCTTCCTGAGCCGCACTCAGGCACCATACGTACCGCCACGCTCCGCTCACATCCGTCCAAATCCGACTCAACCCGGTTGACGTGGGGTTGGATCCTCTGTTAACCAGGAGGCTGCGTGTAATCCCGCACGCAGGAGCAGTGGAGCGCGCGCCCGATGGATGACCGCTGGATGTCGGTAGACGAGATCGCCGAATACCTCGGTGTCAGCAAGGACACCGTCTACGCCTGGGTCACCAAGAAGGGCATGCCTGGCTACAAGGTCGGCCGCTTCTGGAAGTTCAAGCGGGAGGACGTGGACGTGTGGGTGCGCGACGGCGGCGCGGCCAGTGACTCGGATGATGACGTGAAGGAGAGCAGCGATGAGTAACGACCTCGAAGTCGAAGAGATCGACCAGGCCGGCGACGACGAGGTCACCTCGCTCGAAGAGGGCAAGATCCTCGACTACATCACCGGCGACCCCATCAAGGACTCGGCCAAGGAGCAGGTGCGCCAGCGTATCGCCCGGGCCCTCTTCCACGAGTACGGCATCTCCGTCGAGGACATGGCCCGCGACTTCAAGATGAAGATCGACGGCCGGAAGAAGAAGGGAGCGGACATCGCTATCTTCGCTCCAGGTGAGGCCCACACCGTCGAGAACCTCACCGGAGACGACAGCAGCATCGCGGCTGGGGTGAAGGCGAGGCCCCGGGGCAGGAGCACCTCGCTGGTGCTGAGCCGCGAGCGCACGAGGACTCCGATGGGCTCGATCGATCGCGTTCGTGGGCACGCCGAGGCGTAGATGGGCGGCACCGCTCCCGCATCGATCTGGAGTCCGTCGATGTCCGCAGCCTACAGCGGGGCGAACCTCCGACAGAACGTTTCTTCTTGCTGAGAGAACGATCGTTCTGTAAACGATAGGAATCGTTCTCGAAGGAGCGTCCATGAGCAGCAACACCAGCCAGGAGCGTCGCCACGCCCGGGCCCGCGAGGAGATCCTTGAGTCGGCGACGCGTGCCTTCGCCAGGAAGGGATTCCACGGCACGAGCATCGACGAGGTGGCTCAGGAGGCGGGCCTGTCTCCGAGCTCGCTCTATCGCTACTTCGGCGGGAAGGAAGACCTCTACCGGGCCGTGGTGGACCGACTCGCCACGATCATCCTTGGTCCGTTTCGCGACCCCCTCTTGCCCACGCTGCCCTTTCATCAGCGCCTGGAGTGGTTGATTCGCCGGCAGCTTTCCATCGTCGAGGAGCAGCGCGAGCTCTTCATCGCCTTCGCCTCCGATCGCGCGTCGATGGACTGGCAGCTGGCCGGCAACCAGGATCCCGTGGGGGACGCCTATGGCCGCTGGGTCGCGGCGTTTCGCGAGCTTCTGGAAGAGGGAGTCGCCGACGGGTCCCTTCGCGCCCTCGATTCCTGGAACGTCGCCTACCTGGTGAGCGGTGCGCTCAGCGCCACGGTGTTCCGCTGGCTCCGAGGAGCGCTGCCCGATTCCCTCCAAGAGTATGTCCCGGTCCTGTTGGACATGCTCTTGGCCGGCATCGGGCTGGAGCCAAAGCCATGAGGGTCGGTCTGTTCGTGAGGGCTGTCCTGCTCGCGGAGCTGTCGTTCCCCATCGCGGTGGCGAGTGCCCAAGCACCCGAGGCTGACGCGAGCGCGGCGACGACGCCGCCCGCCGCACGGACGACGCTGGCCGACTGCGTCCGTCGCGCGCTGGCACAGAATCCGAGCCTCCGTGGCGCCGCGGCGGTGCGTGATGAAGCGACCGCGGAGCGCCGTAGCGCGCGGGGGCGCTTCGGCCCGGTGGTCCGAGTCGAGGCCAACGTCATGCGCTGGGACTCCCCGTTCGCGATCCCGCTGCCCCTGTCCGTGCCGGGCGTGGACGTACCTCCTTTCCCCGTGCGCGACGCGACCACCGCCCAGGTGTCCGCGACCGTCATCCAGCCGCTGACCGGGCTCTGGACGGTGTACGAGGGTCACCGCGCACAGCAACTCGGCGAGGAGGCCGCCAGACACCAACAGCGCGCCACGACGCACGACGTCGTCCTGGCGGTGGTCGACGCGTACTTCCAGGCGCTCGAAGCCGAGCGCATGAGCGGGCTCGCCCAAGTCCAAGTGGAGAGCATCGAGGCGCACGTCGAGCGCGCCCGCCGCCTGCAGGAACGAGAGCTCATCTCGCCCAACGATGTGCTCGCTGCGGAAGTTCGGCTCGCTGACGCGCGCGCACAGATGCTTCAAGCCCGAGGCGGCGCGAGGCTCGCGCGGGCGAACCTGGCGTTCCAGATCGGCCTCCCGGCGAACGAAGAGGTCTGGCCGGCGGCGATCAGCCTTTCCGACTCGCGTGCGCGTGCTACGCGCGCGCGTCCTGATCCCGACGCGGCTCAACAAAGACCGGAGCTGGCGATGGCCAGGGCTCGCGTCGAGCAGGCGCGCGCCGGAGTACGGGTCGCGACCTCGCAGATGCTGCCTCAAGTAAACGCCCTCGCCGGGGTGCAGCACGTAGAAGGGGTGTATTTCCAGCCCCAGACCGCCTGGTTCGTCGGCGCTCAGCTCACTTGGAACGTGTGGGAGTGGGGCAGCAGCTACTATGCGATCGACGCCGCGCGAGCCCGTGCTCGACAAGCTGAAGCCGCCGAGGCCCGCGCGCGCGAAGCGCTGACGCTCGAGGCCACGCAAGCCGAAATCGACGGCGACACTGCGCGCGCACAGCTCGGTGTCGCACGAGCAGCCGTCAGCCAAGCCGAAAGGAACCTCGCCAGCGTAGAGCGTCGCTTCGAGCAGCAGGTGAGCACGAGCACCGACGTCCTCGACGCACAAGCGCTGCTCCACGCAGCCCGGGTTCGTGAGGCCCGGTCCGAGTATGGCGTCCTCCGGGCGGAGGCTCGACTTCGGCGCGCTAGGGGGCTCGACCCGATCGCCACCCCGGGAGGGTCACGATGAATGAGGTAAGCCGAACGGTTCGACGGGGGGTGTGGCACAGGTGGGCGTCGTGCCTCGTTGCGTCGATGGTGACTAGCTTGGTAGCTGGCGGCTGCCGAGGACGAGACGAATCGTCGAACGAAAGACCAGCTGGCGGCACGCCTCCATGCACCGCGCAGATCGTCACGGCCGAGGAAGATGCCAGCCCTCCGGTCATTCGCATTGTCGGCACCGTCGAGCCGCTGCGGCGGGCGAGTCCGGCAGCTCGCGTGATGGCGACGGCGACGCGCGCAGACTTCCGCGAAGGCGATCGCGTGGCGCAGGGGCAGGTGCTAGTGCAGCTCGACACGAGAGATCTGACCACCGCGATGCGGCAGGCGCGCACAGCTCGAGATTCGACGCAAACAGCCCTCCGGCTCGCGCGCGCGAACGTCGAGCGCATGCGCGCGCTTCACGCATCCGGAGACGTCCCTCGACCGCAGCTCGACCAAGCGGAGGCGGCGCTGGCGCAAGCCGAGGCCGCGGCCGCATCGGGAACCGCCGCCGTGGCCACTGTCGGCGTGAATCTCTCCTACGCGCAGGTCGTCGCGCCCTTCGACGGTGTCGTCGCCCTGCGCTTGGTCGAGGTTGGCAACCTCATCGCTCCGGGCCAACCGGTGGCCGTCATCGAGGACGATACGCGGCTGCGAATCGTGGCACCCGTAGGCACCGATCTGGCACGGCAGGTGGTCCCGGATCGCGAAGTGAGCGTCGAGATCGCCGACGCGCGGACGTCGGGCAAGGTGGAGAGCGTGGTCTCCTCCGGCGACGTGCGCGCTCCGGGGCTGCGCATGCAGGTCATCGTCGAGAACGCCGACCGTGCCTATCGGCCCGGAATGGTAGCGACCTTAGAGCTCCCGCGCGACGGCAATGGCAGCGCCGCGGCGCGAATTCCGCGCGCAGCGATCTTCGAGCGTGGACAGCTCACCGGGGTCTTCGTGGTGGACGAGCGGTCGGAGGCCAGGCTGCGGTGGGTCGTGATCGGCGAAGACCCCGGTGACACGGTGCGTGTGCTGTCCGGCCTCCGGGTCGGTGAGCAGGTCGCCGTCGCACCCGACGCCCAGTGCTTGTCCGATGGGCGACGTGTGACGGCGGTGCCCCAATGAGCGACGAGCAGCAGGCAATGGGATTCTCGGCCCGCGTCGCGGGCATGTTCATTCGCTCGAAGCTGACGCCGCTCATCATCCTCGTGTCCCTCGCTCTCGGGATCCTCGCGACCTACACCACGGCCAGGGAGGAGGACCCGTCGGTCACCGTCACCGTGGCCGATGTGCTCGTCGCGTTCCCCGGTCGCGGCACGACGGACGTGGACGAGCGAATCGCTCGTCCGGTGGCGGCGTGGATCCTCGAGCTCCCCACGGTCGAGCATGTCATCAGCTCAGCCACGGACGACGGCGCCATGTTCGTCGTGCAGTTCCGGGAAGGCATCGAACGCGATCAGGCGTTGAGCCAGCTCTACGAACGCCTGAACGCGAACAGGGACTCGCTGCCCGCGGGGGTCCCCGCGCCGTTGGTGGTGCCAAGGGGCATCGAGGACGTTCCCGTCCTGGCGGTCACGCTCTGGCACGAGACGGACGACGCCGTCCTGGTTCGCAGGTTGGCCGCCGAGCTGGCCACCGAGCTCGAGGGGCTCCCCGGGGTGTCCCGCGTGCAGCTCACGGGAGGCGCTCGCCGGGAGATCGTCGTCGAGCTCGACGCGAGCCGGCTCGCGGAACGAGGCCTGGCCGCGGACCGGGTGGTCCAAGCCGTCCAGGCGGCCAACGTTCGCCTCCCGGCGGGCGAGCTGGCGGGCCCTGGCGGCGCCTTTCGCGTCGAGACCGGCGCGCTCCTCTCGTCGGCCCAAGACGTCGAGGCGCTGGTCGTCGGAGCCACCTCGGGCGGGCCGGTCTACCTCAGGGACATCGCAACTGTTCGTGACGGCGTGGCCGAATCACGAAGTTACGTGTCACACCTGCAGCGGGGCGCGGGCTGGTCGTCGCACGCCGCCGTGACCTTGGCGCTTCACAAAATCCGCGGCGTCGACGCGGCGGCCCTCACGGAGCGGGCACGGGGCCTCCTCGACCGCCTCGGGCCCGAGCTCCTGCCGCGCGACGTCCATCTGAGCGTCACGCGCGACGCGGGACGAACCGCGACGCACCGGGTGGTCACGTTGATCGAGCACATGGCCATCGCGACGCTCGTCGTCGTCGTCCTCATCGCGCTGGCGCTCGGTCGGCGCGAAGCCGTCATCGTGGCGATCGTGATTCCGGCGACGCTCGCGATCGTGCCGTTCGTCTACAAGATGACGGGGTTCACGCTGAACCGCATGACGCTGTCGGCGATGATCTTCGCGATCGGGATCCTCGTCGACGACGCGATCGTCATCATCGAGAACATTCACCGCCACTACCAGGAACGCATCGCCGAAAAAGACCTGGTTCGCGTCACGCTCGAGTCCGTGCGCGAGGTCGGTAACCCGACCATCCTCGCCACCTTTACGGTCGTTGCGGCGTTGATGCCCACCGCGTTCGTCTCGGGCATGATCGGACAGTTCCTGCGCGCGCTGCCGATCGGCGCCTCGGTCGCGATGGTCTACTCGCTGTTCGTCGCCCTCGTGGTGACGCCGTACCTCGCCTACCGCCTGCTGAGACACCCCAGTCGTGAGAGCGGCTCTCACGATGCGGCGGGTGCGGCTGAGACCGCAGCGATCCCTCGACGTGGTTGGTATCGACGCAGCCTCGAGTGGGTGATGGCGCGTCGCTGGCGCGCGGTCGGCGTCTGGGCCGCGGCCATCCTCATGCTCCTCGGATCGCTGGGGCTCGTCGTTGCTCGCGTAGCCGTCGTCAAGATGCTGCCACTCGGCGATGTGGACGAGATGTCTGTGATGATCGATCTGCCGCCCACCTCCACGCTCGAGGAGACCCACGGACGCGTCACCGACGTCGCGCGGGCGCTCGAGAAGATTCCGGAGATCGTCTCGTGTCAGGCCTACGTGGGAACGGCGGGGCCCATCACGTTCCAGGGCGTGGCACGCCACTACATGCTGAGGCAGCAAGCCTACCAGGCCGAGCTTCAGATCCAGCTGGCGCCGAGTGGGGATCGGTCGCGAACCAGCCATGAGATCGCCGCCGAGGTGCGCCGCGTAGTGTCCGAGGAGCTCGAACACGACCACGCGTGGTTTACGGTCGCCGAGCTCCCTCCCGGTCCTCCAGTGCAGGCTTCCTTGGTTGCAGAGGTATATGGACCCGACGAAGAAAGTCGGATGGCGCTCGCGCAGCAGGTGAAGCGGTTGTTCGAGACGACTCCGGACATCGTCGATGTGGACTGGTCGGCGCGCCGTGGTCCTCCGGTGCTTCGCTACGATGTAGATCAGCAGCGCGCGGCCGTCCGGGGCGTCGTTCCGGCGCAAGTGGCGACCACGGTTCGCACGCTGGTCCACGGCGACAGCAGCGTATGGGCCCACCTTCCGAGGGAACGAGAGCCCGTCGCCGTGAGGCTCCAGCTCGCACGCGCCCAGCGCGCCAGCGAGGCAGATCTCCGCTCCTTGTACTTCAGCTCGATGCTCGGAACGTCGGTCCCGGCCTCGGACGTTGGGAGCCTGCGCCGCATGGATGGCACCCACACGCTGCTTCGCAAGGACCTGCAGCCCTTCGTTTCCGTGACGGCGGAGGTCACCGGGGCCGGACCGATTTACAGCGCCATCGATCTGAGTCCGCGACTGCGCGAGGAGGCTGGCCCCGGTGAGCGACCCGTTCGCGTTCTCTGGAACTCGGACGCGCCTGACTCGGACGAGCGTGCCGTTCGCTGGGGTGGGGAGTGGACGGTAACCTACGAGCTGTTCCGCGATCTGGGCGCCGCATTCGCGGTCGTCTTGCTGCTCATCTACGTGATGCTCGTCGCTTGGTATCACTCCTTCCTCGTCCCGTGGATCGTCATGCTGCCGATCCCGATGGCCTTCATCGGCGTGATCCCGGGGCACGTCATCCTTGGTAAGCCGCTCTCGGGAATGGCCGTGATCGGCGTGATCGCTCTCGCCGGGCTGATGGTTCGGAACTCGATTCTCCTGGTCGACTTAGCAAGGCAGCGCGTCGCGGCTGGCATGGACGTGCGAGAGGCGGTGTTGCTCGCGGGCGAGACGCGGTTGCGGCCGATCCTCCTGACCGCGCTGACCGTCGTGCTCGGCGATGGCGTCCTGTTCTTCGATCCGCTGCTCCAAGGACTCGGGCTCACGATGGCCTCGGGCGCGCTGTTCGCTACCGCCTTGACGCTTGGGCTCGTGCCGCTCGCCTACTACCAGCTGATGTCGGTCCTCCACCGGGGCCAGCGCAGGACGGACGCGTGATGCGGCCCGATGCGTCTCGTGCTGAAACCTCGCCGGTGGCTCGTCCAGGCCTCGTCGACATCTTGAGGACCGGCCTCGTCGTCGTGGGCGGCGCCCCGCTGCTCGCGGCGTCGCTCGCCAGCGAGCTGCGCTGGCCGGTCGACGAGGCGTCCCGGCTAGCCAAGGCGCAGCACCTGGGACGCCGCGCACTCTCGCTCCTCGGTGTGGAGCTCGAGTGCCTCGGCGTGGAGCGCATCCCGCGCGAGGGCGGCCTCGTCTTCATGTGGAACCAGGAGTCGCATCTCGACCACCTGGTGCTTGCGGCGGTCATGCCGCGACCCGTCTTCTCCCTCTACAACAACGAGGTTCGCCGCGTTCCCGTGTATGGAGAGTACCTGCGGCGCACCGGTCACGTGTGGGTCGATCGTAACGACGAGTCGCAGTGGCGACCAGCGGTGGCCGCCGCAGCCGCGCGTGTGAGCGCGGGCGAATGCGTTCTCGTCAGCCCCGAGGGGACGCGAAGCCCCGACGGCAAGCTCTTGCCGATGAAGCGCGGAGCGTTCCTGCTGGCTGAGGCCGCCGATCGCCCGATCGTCCTCGTCACCCTGATCGGGGGGCATCAGCGACTACCGCGCGGCGCGGCCGTCGTCCGACGTGGTCGCCTGCGCGCGGTGTTCTCGGACCCGATCCCACGCCCGCAGGGCGACCTCGAGGAGTGGAAGCTAGCCGTGACCCACGGTTTCGATGAATGCAAACACCGATATGCCATGCAGTGAGCTCGACGCTGGCTCCATTCGTGTCCCTGCAGAGCGCTCGTAACCACGCGGCCAGAACCCACGCGTGACAGAGGTCGAGCTCCTCATCGTTGGTCGCATGGACAAGGCATGGAGGTTTCATGGCTTGACATAGGGTTCTGTTTACATCACGCTCTTGGTCGGATGACCAAGGAAGCGCTCAGGACCTTCGACGAAGCCGGGCTCCTCGATACCGCCGCTCGGCTGTTCCGGCAGAAGGGGTTTGCGGCCACGACGCTCCGGGAGATCGCGCAGGCGGCAGGCGTTCTGCCCGGCAGCATCCACTATCGGTATCCGGCCAAGGAGGCGCTCCTCGTCGCGCTCATGGACCGGGCCATCGAGCGGGCGATCGCCGCGGTTCGGACCGCTGCCGCCCAGAGCTCCGACCCCACCGAGCGGGTCCGCTTGGGGCTCCGCGCTCACCTGCATCTGCTGCTCTCCGGAGACGACGGGGTCTACGTCCTTCTGTACGACTGGCGTTCTCTCACGGGGCGGGCGCGCGATGAGATCGTCCGCCTCCGCGATCGCTACGAGGCCTTCTGGGACGGGATGCTCTACGAGGCAGCCGGCGCGGGCCGCCTCCGGCCAGGGGTCGATCTCAAGCTCGTTCGGCTGTTCGGGTTCGGCGCCGCGAACTGGGTCGCGACCTGGTACTCGCCAGATGGCGACCGCACCCCAGAGCAGATCGCCGACGTCTTCTGGTCGTACATGGCGCTCGGCCTTCTCTCGGACGATCAGCGTGCCGTCACGCCGGCGAACATGCCGGCGCCCGAGCCCCCGTCACCCCCGTCACCATCGCCCGAGGAGGGCCGATAGATGCGACTCAACAAGATCCTCGTGAACCTCGGCGAGGGAGCCAACCTGGCGCGCGACGTGGGCAGCCGCGGCGACTTGCGCGCGCTGGCCTCGATGCTGGGACCCGCGTTCCGCGGCCTCGTCCTGCAGCGCGGCAAGGGAGAGGCGCTGACCTCGATGAAGCTCGACTACGCGGCGGCGTTCGACTGGCGCTATCGACGCGAGTTCCCGGCGATGGCGAGGCTCTACGAGGCCGCCAAGACGTCGCAATGGAACGCATCGACGGACATCGACTGGTCGCGGACGGTCGATCCCGACGATGCGGAACGACCTCTCTTGCCAGACTCGTTCCTGCCGATGGCCGAGCTTCCTGGCTTCAAGAACGCGACGCCGGCGGAGCGGAACAAGCAGGTGCACTCGCTGCTCGCGTGGCTCCTCTCCCAGTTCCTCCACGGCGAGCAGGGCGCGCTCTTCGCGGCAGCCCAGGTGACGGAGGCGGTGCCGTGGCTCGACGCCAAGCTCTACGGGAGCACCCAGGTGGTCGACGAGGGGCGTCACGTCGAGGTCTTCCACACGTACCTCACGCAGAAGCTCGGGAAGCTCTACGACATCAACGACAACCTCTACGTCATCATCGATGCGTTGATGACCGATTCTCGGTGGGACGTGAAGTTCCTCGGGATGCAGATCATGATCGAGGGGCTCGCGCTCGGCGCGTTCGGGACCATCCGGCAGCTCACGGGCGACCCGCTCCTCAAGGACATCCTCAGGTATGTCATCACGGACGAAGCCCGCCACGTCCACTATGGGGTCCTGGCGCTCCGCAACCTATACACGCACGAGCTGTCCGAGAAGGAGCGCCGCGAACGGGAGGACTGGGCGTTCGAGGTCGCGCTGCTTCTCCGCAACCGGTTCCTCGTGCACGAGTTCTACGACGAGTTTTACGCGCACGCGATGCCCCGCGCCCGCTGGAACCAGACCGTGACCGACTCCGGGATGATGGTCTTCTTCAGGAAGACGATGTTCAAGCGCATCATCCCCAACCTGAAGCGCATCGGCCTCTTGAGCGACCGCGTGCGATCTCGCTACGAACAGGCCGGGCTCCTCGGATTCGAGCATGGCAAGGCGGCGCCGGAGCTCACAGCCGAGGATCTCCTGGATGACCGATGAAGCGGAGGCAGGCTTGAATCGAGGATCGAGCGGTACGTTGGCGTCGACGTCGGAGGTTGGGTGGACGCCCATCGATCCGCTCGAGTCCGTCGGGACCGGTCGTTCCTTCGTGTCGGGTGAGCCGAGCGGTGACCGCTTGCGCGTGCGCTACTACCGACGGGAGCGAGACGGGGTGCTCGTCGGGAGGATCTGGTTCGGTCCGGGTGCCGAGGGACCACCTGGACATGCACACGGTGGCAGCATGGCTGCCGTGCTGGACGAGGCGATGGGGGCCGGCGCCTGGCTGGCCGGGCACGCGGTCGTAGCAGCCAAGCTGACCATCAACTTCCGGCGGATGCTCCCGCTGGAGAACGAGGTGCTGCTCGAGACCTGGGTGGAGCGAGTGGACGGCAAGAAGGTGATGACGCGCGGGCGCCTTTTCGATCGGGAGGGCGAACCCTACGCCGAAGGCGAAGGGCTCTTCATCATGATCGGGGGCGAGCGCTTCGGCACGCTGCTCGAGCGCGCCTCGAAGACGCTCGACAAGGCGCTCGGGAAGCCCACCAAGAAGCGCGAGCCCGGCGATGTCTGACGACAGCGTCCCGATGCCGTCGCCGGACTCGTGTCTCGCGCCCACTCGATACGTCGAGTCCACGCATCCGGCCATCGTCGGCCTGGTCGACCGACTTCGCGTCCGCGAGCTCGCGCCCCCAGCCCGCGCGGCCACGCTGTTTCGGTTCGTCCGGGACGAGATCCGTTACGAGTTCATGGCGAAGCTCACGCCGGAGGAGTACCTCGCCTCGCACGTGTTGCAAGAGGCGAGGGGGTTCTGCGTGCAGAAGGCGGTGCTCCTCTGCGCCCTGTCGCGTGCCGCCGAGGTGCCGTGCGCGATCGTGCTGAGCGACCTGCTCGATCAGAGCCTGTCCCCGAAGATCGCGAGAGCCCTCGGGACCAACGTGATGTTCCACCACGGCCTGAACGCTTTCTACCTCGAGGGGCGTTGGCTGAAGCTCGACGCGAGCTTGTCGCCCGACGTCACGACGAGGAAGGGGTATCGCGTCGTGGACTTCGACGGCACCCGAGAGGCGCTCCTGCCGGAGACGACGCTTACGGGCGCGCCCCACGCCACGTACGCGCGGTTCCACGGCACGTACGCCGAGCTCCCCTTCGACCAGATGCTGAGCGCCTTCATGTCCGCCTACCAACACGTCGACATGCTGGCGCTGTCTCAGCGCGGCTTTCGCCTGTAGGCGAGCGCATTCCAGTCGGGCACACGCGCGCCGAAGAAGGCGAAGGCGACGCGAGCGGGATGACCTGCAGCGCGGCAGCCGAGCCGAGTGACCTGGATGGTTGGGCTCGACGGAGCGCCGCCTGCGATCAACCGGCACCGGGGTCACGATCGTGTGAGCTCGTCGATGTCCGCCGCGTGTTGAAGGAGCTCGAGCGTAACCTTGCGTTCAAGTCGTAGCGCGCGGAGCGGAGGGCACCTCGCTCATGGCGCGCTCCGCCAACGCGGTGATGGTCAGGGAGGGATTCACGCCAGGGTTGGCCGACACCGCCGAGCCGTCGATCACGTAGAGCCCCGGATAGCCGAAGACGCGATGGTCGCGGTCGATCACGCCTTCCTCAGCGCTCGCGCCCATAACGCACCCGCCGAGGATGTGCGCTGTCGTGGGTGCAGCGATTAGTGTCTCGGTGAAGAGGTTGCCGGCTATTCCACCGACGAACTCACCGAAGCGTTTGGCGAGTGCGGAGGCCTCCGGCAGGTTGGCCGTGGGCGCGCTTGCGGGGTCGTCGAGCTTGGAGACGAGCCCCGTCTTGAACCCGGTCAGGACGCTGCGCCCGAGACGGAGGGTCAGCGTTTCGTCGAGCGTCCGCATGTACAGCAGGATTTGGGTCTTCTCTGCGGAATTGCGGATCCACCAGGCCCGCATCCAAAGCACGGGGTGGCGCAGCAGCGCGGCCACGGTGCGGACTACGCGAACCACGACGTTATCCGACGGTACGTGCGGCACGAACAGTTTCTGAAAGAATCGCGAACCGGGACCGTAGCGCACCGGCTCCAGATGACTGTGCGCGTCGGTGTGCAAGATGGATGTAATGGCGACGCCACGGCTGAAGTCCTCTTGACTGTCGGGCGCGCAGACGGAGATCAATGACTCGTTGTTCGTGCGCACCTGTCGCCCCAGGCGCTCCGACAAGCGTGGCAGGCCGCTGGGGTCCGCCTTCATCGAGAGGAGCAGGGGCAAGGTACCCATGACACCGCCGGCGAACACGACGTTTCGTGCTTCGAAGACGCGCGACGCTCCTCTCCCAGAGAGGTATGACCGGAAGTTGTGGACCGGAGGCTTGAAGCAGGCGGCGTATCCTTCCGCGTGAAGACAACACGTTACCCAGTTCGCGCTGGGAGAAAGGAC
>PABA01000002.1 GCA_002699025.1 Sandaracinus sp.
CGCTGTTGCTCTGGCTCGCGCTGTTGCTCTGGCTCGCGCTGTTGCTCTGGCTCGCGCTGTTGCTCTGGCTCGCGCTGTTGCTCTGGCTCGCACTGTTGCTCCGGCTCGCAGCCGCTAATCCACCATCGGGTTCGCGAACTCCACCGTCATGTCGAGCCGCAGCGCCTCCTGGTCGGGCACGAGATCCGCGGGCAGCGGGTCGAAGGGGGCGGCGGCTTCGATGGCGGCGCGGGCGGCGCGGTCCATGTCCTCGAAGCCGGTGGAGCGGATGCGCCGGGGCGGGCGCCTCAGCCTTCCGTCCCGGGCGACCACCAGGCGGTACACGCTGGTGCCCTGGTCCATGGCCAGCGCGCGCTCGCGGGGGAAGACGAGCCGCTCCTCGACCCGGCGGCGCTGGCGGAGGTACCAGCGCCGGTAGCGTGCGCTCGAGGTGTCGAGGGCCGCGAAGTCGCCGCCTCCCGGTCCGTGGGGCGCCGCCCGGCCGCCTTCGCCGCGGCCGCCGCCGGAGCCGGGTGCCCCGCTGCCGCCGACGCCGCCGACGCCCTCGCCCCGCTCGGGGCCGCCGCGCTCGCTCGCGTCGACGACGGATTGCACGAGCTGGCCGGCCAGGCGCTCGGCGTCGGTGTCGTCCCGCACGCGCGACGCCTCCGGCGCGAGCGTCGCGGCGGGCCCCTCGTCCACCGGCGGGCGGCCGAAGGCGACCCGGGCGGCCTCGCTCCGGCGGGCGCCGCGTCCGCGGAGGATGCCGCGGCCGGGGGAGGGCTCGGCGCTGCCGGCGCGCCCTCGCTCGGGGAGCAGCGGGTCGGGGCCGCGCGCGCCGGCGGGACCGTCGGTCGGGTCGCCGGCGCGGCCCGGGGCGGGGGCCCTGCGCGCGCCCTCGGCCGCGTCGCGGGCGGAGACGGGGCGGCGCTCCGGGTGCCGTCCCTCGCCCGAAGCGAGGAAGGGCTGGTCGTTCGGGTTCGGCGTCGCGCGCCGGTTCTCCCAGCTCGCCCGGTCGCGCGCGGTGCGGATGCGCTGGATCTGCGAGACGTGGGGCGCGTTCATGGGCCCGTCCTGCAGCGTCACGCCGTGGGCGCGGTCGGTCAGGAGCACCACCTCCATGGCGCCCCGCCCGTCGCCCCGCTCGCCGCGGCTCCGTGCGTCGACGTTCTGGGCGCTGCGCGCGCCGCCCGGCCGAGCTTCGTCCGCGTCGCGCCGCACGGCGCCCGAGGGGCCGTCCTCGAGCGGGGCGCTCGCGACGTCGGCGTCGAGCCAGACCAGCTCGGGCGGGAGCAGCGCGTCGGGCGCGGGGAGCTGCCAGATCCACAGCGCCAGGCCCAGATGCAGACCGAGCGAGGCGACGACGGTCAGCGCCCAGCCCGAGCGGGCGGGGGTGCGGGAGCGACCATGGGCGAGCGAAGGCACGCCCCTTCAGTGTAGGGAGCCGCCCGCCGCGGCGCAGCGAAGCGGTCCGGGGGGCCGCCTACTTCTTCTTCCGCTTCTTCTTCTTGCTGCTCGAGCTCGTCTTCTTCTTCGGCTCGGGCTTCTCGTCGCCGTCCTCGGCTCCCTCGCCGTCCTTCGCGCCGTCCTCGTCGCCCTCACCCTTCTTCAGGCGCATCTCCTCGGGCACCTCGAGCACCCCCTGGCGCCGCACGTGCATCAGGAAGAGCACGGCGAAGACGAAGAAGCCGATGGAGGCGTAGTGGCCCGGCGTCAGGCCGAGGTAGCGCGTGTCCGGGTTGCTGACGTCGGTGGCGCGGAGGAAGTCGAGCCCGAAGCGGAAGGGCGTGTAGACGAGCGGGAGCACGGCGCAGAAGAAGCCCGTTGGGAGGTCGCGCCGATCGCGCAGCCGCCAGAAGACGGCGAAGACGACGATCGAGAAGAGCACCTCGTAGAAGCCGAGGTCGTGGCGGATGACGCCTTCCTGGCCACCCCAGTTCTCCACGCCCAGGAAGAAGGTCGTCTGCGCGCCCGGGTGGTCGTGCACGACGAAGCAGCCCATGCGCCCGAAGATCCAGCCGAGCGGGAAGACCCAGCAGCACAGATCGGCCAGGTGCAGGGCCGGGAGCTTGCGCCGCTTCTTCCAGACCCAGACGGCGAAGGCCGCGCCGATGAAGCCGCCGAAGGAGCTCAGCCCGAGCCACTTCTCGAAGAGCTTCCGCGGGTCCGCGAGGATCTCCATGAGCGCGTCCCGCTCGTAGAAGAGGCCGTTCAGGAAGTAGCAGGAGACGAAGCCGATCACGATCACGTGCGTGATGAAGTCGGCGAGGTAGGCGCGATCGATGCCCCGCTTCTCGGCCTGATGCTCGGCGACGCGCGTGCCGAGGAGCACGCCGGTGGCGACGAGCACGCCGAAGGGCTGGATCGGCACCTCCTGGACGTCGAAGAAGAACCAGGCGACCGCGGCGGCTCCGCAGGCGGTGACGACCGTCGAGAGCGCCGAGCTCCGCCACTTCGGGTTCAGCGCGGCGAGCGCCGAGAGCGCGAGGACGATGCCGACCAGGTGGGGGAGGGGGACGTCCCACTGATCGAGCTTGAACCACGGAATGTAGAGATAAGCGCCCACGGCGGCCGAACCCTAGTACCCCCGTCCGGAAGTTCAATGCGGGTGGGCCGGGGGCGGCTCCCAGGGCCGGTCCTCTCCCTCAGGCGGCCGCCAGGCGCGCCTCGGCGAGCTCGCGGGCGATGGCGTCGGCCGGCCGCCGCTCGGCGAGGCTCCGCTCGAGCACCTCGCGCGCCGTCGCCTCGAGCCGGTCGAAGTGCGGCGCGGCCGGCGAGCCCATGATCGCGCTCGTCACGCCCTCGATCACGGCGCCGGCGGAGGCGATCACGTCGGGCACGTGGAGCACCTCGCGGCGCACGAGCGTCGCGGCCGCCGCCTCGTCCCGGACGGCGTTGTTGGCGCCCGGGACCACGGCCCAGGCGTGGAGCGCGCGCACCTCCGCCTCGCCCAGCACGTCGCCGACCGCGCAGGGCATCAGCACGTCGCACTCGGCCTGCAGGATCGCGGCCGGGTCCACGACCGTGCCGCCGAGCTCCTCGGCGAGCTCGCGGGCCCGCCCGACGTGGAGATCCGTGAGCTGGAGCCGGGCCCCCTCGGCCGCGAGGGCCCGCGCCGCGGCCGCGCCGATGGCGCCGCTGCCCTGGATCGCGACGCGGAGGCCCTCGAGCTCCGCTCCCCGCTGCTCGGCGCAGGCGCGCACGCAGCGCACGAGGCCCCGCGCCACGGCCTCGGCGAGGGGCCCCTCGTCCGTGCGCACGTGCGAGGTGTGCGCCGCCACCGCGGCGAGCTCGGTGGGCCCGGTGCCGAGATCCCCGGCCGCCAGGTAGAGGCCTCCGAGCTCCTCGATCCGCTGCCCGAGCACGGCGAAGGCGGCCTCGCGCTTCAGGCCCGGGTGGTCGAGCACGACCGTCTTCGCGCCCCCCGCCCGCAGCCCGGCGAGCGCGCATTTGTAGGTCATGGCCCGGGCCAGGCGGCGGGCGTCGCGCACCGCGTCGAGGTCGGAGGGGTAGGTCCGCGTGCGGATGCCTCCGGCCGCGGGGCCGAGGCGGAGGTCGTCGAGGCAGAGCACGGCGCGGAGGCCGCTCGTCGCGTCCTGCCAGAAGCAGAGCCGGGGCGCGTCGCCGAAGCGGGAGAAGAGGTCCATGGCCGAGGGGTTCTCCCGCGTTCGTGGGCCGGTCGCCAGGCGCGCCCTCACGCCGCCGCTCCTTGCCCGCCGGCGGGGCGCCGCGCACCATGGGGGGCCATGGATGGGGCGAAGCACGGCGCGTCGCGGACGGGGTTCTCCCTCGGGCTGCTGGTCCTCCTCGGCGGCGCGCTCGCGTGCGGCGATCCGGGGCGGGGCGCCGGGCGTCGTCCGGAGGGGGCCGTCGCCGTGCGCGGCGCGTCCAGCTTCGACGCGGCGACCCCTCGGCCCGATGGAGGGCCCCCGGAGCTCGACGCGGGGGCGCCGAGCGTCCGGATCCTCGCGCCCGCGGACGCCGCGAGCTGGCCCCGGGACGACGTGGACGGGGCCCGCTGGGTGGCGCGCGGGAGCGTCGAGGTCGAGGCGTCGGGGGTGAGCACGCTCGAGCTCGTCGTGGACGGCGAGGCGCGGAGCTCGATGACGGCGCCGGGCGGCGTCGCGCGCTTCGAGCTGAGCCTCGAGCGGGACGGCGAGCGCGAGATCACCGTGCGGGGCCTGGACGACCTGGGCCTCGAGCGAGCGCGCGACCGGGTGGGCGTCCGGGTGACCCCGCCCGACGACGGGAGCTGCCACGCGATGCTCGACGCGCTCGGGCTCGACTGGGAGCCGGCCTCGCCCTCGCCGGGCATCACCGACCCGGTGCGCGTTCAGCCGACCATCGGCGGGGTCCGCTATCGCTACGTGTCGCGGGACGAGCCGACGGCGATGGTGATGGATTGCGAGCTCGCGCCGCGGCTCCACCGGCTCTCCGGGCTGGTCCGGGAGCACGGCGTCGACGAGGTCATCCACATCGGCATCTACAACTACCGCTGCATCGGCGGCGGCGACCCGGACTCCGGGGAGTGCACGCCGAGCCAGCATGCCTACGCGCGGGCCATCGACATCTGGGGGCTCGGCGTCGAGGGGAGCGACGAGGAGTACGTGCTCGAGCGGGATTGGGTCATCACCGAAGAGACCTGCCCCGGCGCGCCCGTGGACGAGGCCGATCGGGTCCTCCACGAGGTGGGCTGCGCGATGTGGGAGCGGGGCATCTTCCAGATCGTGCTGACCCCGAACTACAACGCCGCCCATCGGAACCACTTCCACGTCGACATGACGGACGGCTCGATGTTCATCGGCTACAGCGTCGCCGGCGTGGACCCGGACGTGCCCCACCTCGGGCACTGATTCCGCGCCGCGCTCGCGATCTCGCCGCTTCGCGGGGCGCTGCCCTTCGCAGAGAGCGGCGCGTTGCCGCTGTCGCGGCCAGCTCGCTGTCGGCGCTTCTCGGCTCGGCTCGGTGCGGGCAGCCGGAGCGAGGTGCGGGCCCAGGGGCTCCGGAGCGGACCGCGCGAACGCGACACGCCACGAACCACGAAGGGGGGCGCCGCCGTCCCCGTCCCGCGGCCCGGCCCCACGGGCCGACTTCCTGTCGCATCAGCCGGCCCGTGTGACGCGCCCCTCAGAAGCGGGCTTCGCGGGTCCAGAGGGTGGGGGGGGCGCGGCGGTAGCGCTCGATCCCGTCGAGGACGGCGGTGGCGGCGGCGAAGCCCACGAGCATGAGGGCGCAAGGGGTCAGGCCGATGCGCCAGTGGAAGGCGGCGAAGGCGAGGAGGCCGAGGGCGGCCAGCGCGGGGCGCTGCTCGACGGGGACGGGGAAGCTCCAGCTCCGCCGTGGGCGGGCGAGCTCGGCCTCGAAGGCGGCGACGCGCGGATCCTCGGGCGCGGCGGCGTGCGCGCCCCGCGCGGCGAGCGGCACGTCGCAGCGCGGGCAGCGCTCTCCGGCCGTGTAGCCGTCCCCGCATGCCGGGCAGGCCAGGGGCGCCGGCGGCGGACCCGGGGGCGGGGCCGGCTCGGGGCGTGCGGCCTCGCGCGGACGGAAGACGTCGCCCTCCCGGAGCCGTCGCGCCTGCGCCCGGAACGCGGCGTGGAGCCGCTTGAAGCGCTCCTCCGCCGTCGGGTCGCCGGGGTTGGCGTCGGGGTGGTGGCGGCGGGCCAGGCGACGCCAGGCGGCGCGGAGCTCGGCTTCGGTGGTGAGCTGACGGAAGGGGTCGCGCATCGGTGCGGGGGTGGACAACGGGCTGCCGGGGAAGTTCCGGCGGCCAACCCAGTCTACGCAGATCGTCGCTCTCGCCTCCCCGTGGTAGGCCGAAGCCCCATGGCCTCCGGTCCCGATCTCTCTCGTGCCGCGCTCCTGCTGACGCTCGCGCTCGCCGGCTGCGAGTGTGGCGAGGTCGATCGCCCCGCCCAGGGGGCGCCTCCCCCGACGCCGTCCGTCGCGGAGTCGGCGGCAGAGCAGGCCGAGCCGCCGAGCGGGCCACCGACCCTCGAGACGCTCGCCACCCTCGCGCCGATCCCCGCCGTCGCCATCGGCCACTCCCCGGGCGGTGGGCGCTGGGCCGCCGCCGAGGAGGGGCGCATCCACCTCTTCGCGGGCGACCGCGAGCTCCGCGCGTTCCAGGCGCCCGCCTACCGGGCCCGGGCGGCCGCGCCGCTTCGCCTCGACCGGGACGGCATGCTCTACGCAGGCCCCTATCGCGTGACCGGCGGAGAGCACCTCGAGGAGGCCGTCCCGCCCGCTCGCGGCGCCGTCCTCCGGACCCTCCACGGCGATGGCGTCCAGCTGCGCTTGCTCCGCGTGGACGCGCCCGGCGGCCCCACCCTCGAGCTGGCCCTCCGGCGCGGCGCGTCGACGCAGCACGTCGAGCTCGGCGCGTCCCGGACGGTCGCGTTGGCCCTGGCGCCGGACCGGCTCGCCGTCGGCGGTGAGCCGATTCGCGTCCTCGATCTCGATGGCGAGCTCCTCTCGGAGCATCCGCGCGGCCGCTACGCCATGCGCCAGCTCGCCTTCCGTGGCGAGGAGCTCCTCGGCCTCGACGCCGTCGGCGGGCTCCACGTCTTCGCGACGGACCCGCCGCTCCGCTTCCCCGCCCACGAAGGCGCCGGCACCGCCCTCGCGGTCGGGCACGGCCTGGTCGTCAGCGGCGGCGAGGACGGCGTGGTCCGCGTCTGGGATCCCTCCCGCTGGCCCGAGAGCCCGCTCGTGCCGACCCCGGGCGCGCCCCCCGCCGAGCCCGTCGCGCGCTTCGATGGGCCCGGGCCCGTCACCGCCCTCGACCTCCACCCCCATCGGCGCGAGCTCCTCGTGGCCTTCCGCGACGGCCGTCGCGGCCAGCTCCTGCGCCTCGCCCTCCCGGCGCCCTGACGCGGCGGGCGCGGCGGTCGGGAAGGCCGAGAGCTGCGCGCGCCGGGCCGCTCCGGCCCCCAGCCGCGGCGGCCGAGCGCGTCCGCCGCCGCCTCCGCGACGGCGTCGACGTCGTGATCGGTCGTCCCGATCGCGATGCCGCCGAGGGCTCTCCGGAGGGCCATGCGGCGCCGACGTCCTCGGTGCGCCCCTGGTCCGGCCTGGTCGACGCGGCGCCCCCGACCCCACGCTCTCCCCATGCGCCCGCCCCACGCCGCGCCGCCCGGGCCCGATCAGGAGTCCGTGTGGGACTACCCGCGTCCGCCCCGCCTCGAGCCGAGCCCGCGCCGGGTCCGCGTCCTCGTCGCCGGCGAGCTCCTCGTCGACACCACCCGCGCGCTCCGCCTCCTCGAGACCAGTCACCCACCGAGCTGGTACGTCCCGCCCGCCGACGTCGCCTTCGAGCACCTCCGCGAGGGCCGCGGGGAGTCCTTCTGCGAGTGGAAGGGCGTCGCCCGCTATTGGGACGTCGTCGTCGGCGCCGAGCGGCGAGCGGGCGCGGCCTGGTCCTACCCCACGCCGAGCCCCCGCTACGCGGCCCTGAAGGACCACCTCGCCTTCTACGCGGGGCGCGTCGACGAGTGCTGGGTCGACGACGAGCGCGTCACGCCGCAGCCCGGCGGCTTCTACGGCGGCTGGGTCACGGCGGACGTCGTGGGCCCGTTCAAGGGCGGTCCGGGCACGCTCGGCTGGTGAGGCGCCGCGCGGGGCCGCGCCAGTCGCGGTCGTGAGCGGCGAGCAGGGCTCACCCCCTCGCGCGCTACTCCGCCTGGAAGCCGGCGTCCTTGTGGCTTCCATCGCAGAAGGGCTTGTTCTTCGACTGCCCGCAGCGACAGAGCGCGCACTTCGTCCCGCGCCAGGCCACGCGCCCGGCGGCGGTCATCAGCGTGACGTTCCCGGAGAGGAGCAGCGGGCCGTCCTTGGCCCGCTTGATCACCAGCTTCCCGCCGGTCTCCTCGAGCCCCTCGCCGGTCTCGCCGATGGCGCCCCGGTCGGAGAACCCGCTCTGCTCGTGCGTGTTGTCGCAGAAGGGCTTGTTCTTCGACTGCCCACAACGGCAGAGCGCGGCCCGGAAGCGCACCCCGGGCATGTCCTCGGCGGCGCCCTCGATCGCGAGATCGCCCCGCACGTAGAGCGGCCCGTGGTTGCTCACCACCACGACGTTCTCGTTCTGCGGGCTCTCCCCCGGGCCCCCGTCCTTCCGCCGCAGGCTGAGCGCGCCCGTCGGGCAGCGCGTCACCACGTCGACCGTGACGTCCGCCTCGACCTCGTCGGGCCGGCACCAGGGCTTCCGGCCGCCGACGAAGAGCGTGTTCGCCGCCCGCCCGCACTCGCCGACGTGGATGCAGAGCCGACCGTCCCAATCGACCTCGGCCGCGTCGCCCTCGTAGGTGTGCACCTTCTCGTCGCTCATCGCTTCCCCCTTCGGCGCGTGCTCGCCTGGCCGGACCCTACGACGGGCGCCCCCGCGGCGGCAACGGGGCCTGCTCCCCGCCGGAGCACGCCCAGCCGGCGCGCCACGGCGGGCCCCCGCGTTGCTACTCTCGCCGTGGGCCATGAGCGCGCGCGACGAGGTCGAGCTCCCCGACATCCTGATCAACCGCCTGGCGATCACCCTGGCGCTGACCGTGTCGACCATGGCGACGCTCCTCTGGCTCGCCATGCCGGCTGCCGGTTCGCTCGTCGAGCAGGTGCGCGCCGTCGAGCGCGCACCGGGCCTCTACCCGGTCGCCTTCGCGAGCGTCGCCGCCGCCGACCTCCTCACCATCGCGCTCCTGGTCGTGCTCGTCCGCCGGGTCGCCGCGCCCGAGTCCATCGCCCCGCGAAACGTCTCGCTGACGCCCTACCGCCGCCGAAGCCGCCTCGAGGTCGGCCTGGCCCTCGCCTCCCTGCCCTTCCTCCTCGGCGCCTCGATCTCCCAGATCCTGCTCGCCACGGTCTTCGAGCGCCCCCAGGCCGACGTCGAGTGGTACGTCTTCGCCGAGGACTCCTGGGCCGTCCTCGTCGACTTCGTCGGCTACGGTCTCTTCGGCTTCGCCGCGAGCCTCGCGGGTTGGCGCATGCGCCGTCGCCCCGGTTGGGGGCCCGTCGGCTGGACCCTCCTCGTCGCGGGCCTGGCCTACGTGCTCGGCCTCGTCGGTCACGTCGCCGACTTCGTCTACCTCGAGCGGGGCACGCTCCTCGGCCGCGTCCTCGTCCTCCCCTTTGCGCTCGCCGTCCGCCGCGCCATCTTCGAGGCCCGAGCCCGCGCCCGCCGCTTCGGCCGGCCTCACCTCGCGTCCATGCGAGGGCGCGGGGTCAGCGCTCGTCCGCCGCGTCCCGGATGAGCGCCGCGAGCGTCCGCAGGAGCGCGGCGGGTCGGTAGGGCTTGGCGACGAACGCCGTCCGCGGGGGGAGCGCCGCCCCCTCGAGCGCGTCCCCGACGTGCCCGGAGACCAGGATCGCCGGCAGGTCCGGGCGGGCGCGCCGCATCTCCTCCACCAGCTCCGGGCCGCGCGTGCCCGGCATCACCACGTCCGTGACCACGGCCACGAGCTCGTGCTGCTCCGCCGCGAAGCACACGCGCGCCTCCTCCGCGTCGCCCGCCACGAGCACCTCGTAGCCCGCGTCGACGAGGATCTCCCGCCCGAGTCGGCGAAGGCTCTCCCGGTCCTCCACGAGGAGCACGAGCTGGCCACGCCCGGGCGCCGGCTCGAGCGGCGGGCGCGAGGGGCGCGCCGGCTCGTCCTCCGCGGGGTCCGCGGCCGGCAGGCTGACCACCGCGCGGGTTCCGCCCCCCTCGGCGCTCTCGAGGGAGACGGCGCCCCCGGCCTGTCGCACGACGCCGTGCACCGTCGCGAGCCCGAGGCCGCTCCCGCTCCGCTCCGCGCCAGCGCGCGTGGTGAAGAACGGTTCGAAGGCCCGCTCGCGCGTCTCCGCGTCCATGCCGTGGCCGTCGTCCGTGACGACGAGGCGCGCGTAGCGACCCGGCGGCAGCTCGCCTTCGCCCTCGGCGAGGCCGACCTCGAGCGCCTCCGTCGCCACCTTCACGTGGCCGCCGCCCGGCAGCGCGTCGCGGGCGTTGACGATCAGGTTCACGAGGAGCTGCTCGAGCTGCCCCGGGTCCATGCGCACCGGCGGCACCTCGGCGCCGAGCTCCGTCTCGAGCGTGATCTCCTCGCCGATGATGCGGTGGAGGAGGCCGCTCAGCGAGTCCACGGTGCCGTTCAGGTCGAGCACGCGAGGCTCCACGACCTGCCGCCGCGCGAAGGCGAGCAGCTGCGCCGTGAGCGACGCGGCCCGCTCGGTCGCCAGCACGATCTCCTTCACGTGCCCCGCCCCCGGGTGCGTCGCGCCGAGCTCGCGATCGAGAAGGTGCGCATAACCCTGGATGCCCGTGAGCAGGTTGTTGAAGTCGTGCGCGATGCCGCCCGCGAGCCGCCCGATCGCCTCGAGCCGCTGCGACTTCATCAAGCGCGACTCGGCCTCCGCGCGTTCTTGGGTCTCCTGCTTCAGCGCCTCGTAGGTCGCCTCGAGCTCGGCCGTCCGCTCCCGCACGCGCTCCTCGAGCTCGTCCCGCTTTCGTCGGAGCTCTTCCTCGAGCCGCTTGCGCGCCAGGAAGTCCGGCACGCTCACGCTCCCCGAGGGCGGCGCGTCGGCCCCCTCCGCCCAGCGAGCGAGCTGCGCCTCGATCCGCGCCGGGGGCGCCATCACGAAGCGGCAGGCCTCGTCCCCCCGCGCCCGGCAGAGCACCTCGGCGGCGACGAGCGGGGTGTCGAAGCTCGCCTCGCACCAGCCGGACGAGTAGCCGGCGTTCATGATGCAGACGGGCTCGTCGACGGAGCGCCCGGCCGCGAGCCAGGCGTCCGCCTCGAAGGAGTGGTCGTGGTCGTAGATCAGGCAGAAGGCGTCGCCGGGCTCGGTCACCGATCGGGCGTCGATGCGCACGTGCGCCCAGCCCGTGAAGGCGAAGTGGACGGGCCCGGCCGAGAGGCGCTCCACCGGGTCGCCGAGCCGCATGCGCGCGTGGAAGTTTCGCGCGTCCGAGCGGCCCACGGCGTGCGCGAGGTCGTAGAGGAGATGGCGCGAGAAGGCGTCCGCCTCCCTCTGGCGCCCCTCGCCGTAGAAGTCGCGCATCAGGTCGAAGAGCTCGACGCTCAGCGCCGGGCCGCGGAGGAGGACGTAGCGCGAGCCGCTGTGCTCGAGGGTGCCGCTCTCGATCTCCTGGCGGCGCTCCGCGAAGTACGCCGCCACCGTCTCCTCGGCGCGGGAGAAGATGTCCCGGAGCGGGTCGGGGACGGAGACGGAGCGCGGGGCCATGCGGGCGATCGTTCGAGCTGGGCGAAGGGCAGTCAACGTCCCACGTGGGGGAGGCCCACGACCCGGGACGCTCCGCGAGCGGGTGCGCGGCACCCACGAGGGGGCGCTCGCCGCGGTCTCCCGGTACCGCGAGGAGGCGAGGCGACCGGAGGCTGGCTCGGGCCGAGCTCGTGGGGGCGGGACGCTGCGCGCGTAGAGGCGGGGCGGCCGCGTTTCGCTCACCTTTTTCGGCGGATCCGCGACCCCCCATGGACAACCGTGCAGGTCGTGGTTATGTTGATGGGGAGAGTCGCGCGCGCTGGCAGTCGTTCGCCGTGAGGCCGAGCCCGGCGCGCTTCCTCTCGCACATACGCAGGGACGCCCGGTGAGATCGCACGCCGGGACGATGCGACGCATCGCGGGCGCGTGCCGCGCGCTCCTCCCGCCACCGCTGGGCCGACCGTCTCACCGAGGCGTGCGCGGCGGCCGAACGAACAGGAGATACATGGGTAGAAGGTTTCGGGGACGCGTCCGTCCCAACAAGCCCGAGCATCGAGTCAACCACCGCATCCGCTTTCCGAAGATCCGGGTCATCGATCCGGACGGGAACATGATCGGAGTGATGTCGCCCGACGAGGGTCGCGCCAAGGCCAAGGAGTTCGGCCTGGACCTCGTCGAGGTCTCACCGCAGGCCCGCCCGCCGGTCTGCAAGATCATGGACTACGGCAAGTTCAAGTACGAGAAGTCGAAGGCGAAGTCCGCCGCGAAGTCGTCCACGCCGACCATGAAGACCGTCCAGATGCGGCCGAAGACGGACGACCACGACCTCGAGACGAAGCTCCGGCGCGCGCGCAAGTTCCTCAAGCGAGGCGACAAGGTGCGCATCGTGATGCGCATGCGGGGCCGCGAACGAGGCTACCCGCAGCGCTGGATCGAGATGCTCCAGGAGACGTACCAGGAGAGCCTGGCGAACCTCGGGCGGATCGCTTCGAAACCGACCCAGCAGGGCCGCGTGATCGCGATGGTCGTCGAGCCGACGACGACCTGAGACCGACACGCGACCGACGAGAGCGCCCTCGACGAAGGCCGTCGGGGGCGCTCACGCGTGGGCTTCACGCCTCCGATCGGACGAAGAGCGCCCTCGACGAAGGCCGTCGGGGGCGCTCGCGCGTGGGCGTTCGGCCGCCGGGGGCTGCAGGGCGGCGCGCTCAGCGGGGAGCGGGCGTGGCGTCGGGCTCGACCCAGCCGAGCTGGAGGCAGCCCCACCAGCCGATGAGGATGGCCTCGGCCGCGTCGTGGCGCAGGGAGGTCGCCCCCTTCCCGGCGCGCTCCGCGATGAGCGCCCGCGCGAGGCCGTCGGCGGCCTGCTTGGCCTCGGCGCCGCTCCGCCGCTCGGTTTCCCGGAGCAACTCGGGCCGCCAGGTCTGGGCGTGGATGGCGAAGGTCCGCGCGCCGCGGCGTTCGGCGGCTTTCAGCCAGGGGCGCCCGAGCTGCGCGTCGCCCTCGACGACGAGGGCCGCGAGCTCGTCGACCTCTCCGACCATGCGAAAGGCCGCGCGCTTGAGCCGCGTCACGCTGCCGACGTTCTGGGAGCCGAAGCGCAGCAGGGCGCCGCTCGCGTCGAAGACGGCGTGCCCCATGCGGAGACCGAGATCGACGGCGAGCAACTCTGCCACGGTCGCACCATAGTGCGCCTCGGGTCTCCCGGGATCATCCATCGCGTCGAGAGCAGCGTGGAGCGCTCACCTGCGCCACCTGCGCTCACCTGCTCCCCGCTTCGATCGACCTCGGTCGACGGAGGCTTCGGTGGGCGCTCGTCCCCCATGCGCTCGTCGGGAGCCCGCTCGCCGAGCGGCGAAGCGGCTGGCTGGCCACCGTTCGCTCTCGCTCGGTCCCCGGCGCGTGAGCTCGCTCGTCGGGGAGTCGGTGGGGCGGCGCCCTCCGGCCTGGGCCCGAGGGCGTCTGCTACCCCTTCCGGGCTGGATGGGCCACACTACGGGACACCACGCGTTGGCTAGGCTCGTCGCGAGGTGACCGAAGGGACCCGACGAACGTGGAGAACCAGAGTGAGCGCAGTGGGTCGGAGGACGGCGTGAGCGGCCGCGTGGAGGAGGCGGGCCTCGCGTGGGCCGGCGAGATGCGTGCGGCGCTGCACGCCGAAGGGCGCCCGGCCGCCGGTGGCTGGCCCGGCACGCTCTCGGAGGCGCGGGCGCGGGTCGTCTCCGTCGTGGGCCGCCAGCGGGGCGAGGAGCTCGAGCGCTTCGCGCGCCTGCTCTACGGGGCCGCGCGGGACGCCTGGCTGAGCCAGCGGGAGCCGACCCCGCGGGACTGATCGCGTTCTCCGTTCGCCTTGCAGATCGTTCGCCGCCACCGCCGCGTGATCCTCTTCGTGATCGGTCTGCTCGCGCTCGGGGGCATGACCTACGGCTACCTGAAACGCATCGGCGTCGACCCGCTCGCGCCCGAGCGTGACGCCGGCGTCGAACGAGCACGTCCCTGAGGGCCCGGCCGTTGCGCCCGGGCGTTGTGCCGCTGCTGCCTCACTGCCCCGAGAGGTCCGGGAGAAGCGAGGTCGCCGCGGTCAACGAAGCCGCGGGAGGCTCAGCGCGCCGAGCGCGTCGGCCAACGGGGCGAGCCCCCCGCCGACGAGCGTCAGCTTCTCCGGGGCGATCCGCTCCCGCCGCATCCAGGGCAAGACCAGGCCGGGCAGGGGAGGGCGGCACCAGCAGCGAGGCGGCCCCGCCGCGTGCGGGCAGACGGCCAGCTCCGCGCCGAGCCGGGCGATCCGGTGGGCGAGCGCTCCTTCGCGCGCTCCGCGCTCCGCCGCCCCGAGGTCGGGCCACCAGGCCGTCACGAGCAAGGCCGTCCGGGGCGTCCGCTCCGCGAGCCGGCTGAGCCAGCCCGCCTCGTCCTCGGCTTCCTCGAGGAGCGCCGCGTCGATCACCAGCCCGGCCTCCCGATGATCGGGGCGCGGCCGGCGCTCGAAGGCGCGCCGTTCGATCCCGTCGAAGCCCTCGTCCTCGCGGGGCGGCTCGAAGGTCCGGGCGAAGCGCAGCTGAGCGGCGGGCGGGATCATGGTCGGATCGGCGCGGCCCGCCTTCTTCAGTGCGTCGGGGTCGAGGACCCGGCCGGCTTTGGCGAGCATGCGGTCGACGGCGTTGAGCTGCGCCTGGGCGAGCGGCGTGTCGAACCAGACGGCGCGGACCCGCGCGCCCTGGCGCCAGGCGGCCTCGAGCACGCGGTTTCGCTGGGCGCGGGTCGGGTAGGTGGCGTCCATGACGACCTTCCGGGCGCCGTCCTCGAGCTCGGCCTCCATCGCCCGGGCGAGGTCCTTCAGCGTGCCACCGCGCTCGTCGCGGCTCAGGCGCAGGCCGCCCTCGTGCCGCGCGGCTTCGGTCTTCCCGGCGGCCGGCATGCCGACGAAGAGCACGACCTCGCGCTCCGAGCGCGGCCGGGTGGCCCGGCGCTCGGCGCGGCGCGTTCGCACGAGCTCCCCGATGGGGAAGAGTGCGTCGAGGAGCGCCCGCTCGTCGTCTCGGAGCGCCAGCGTCGCCGCCGCGCCCGCGAGCCGCGCCGTCTCCGGGCGCCGCGCCCCCGGGAGCGGCACGAGCGAGGGGTGGAGCCCGGCGAGCCAGGCCAGCGCGATCGTCTCGGCGGTCACGCCGTGGGCGCCCGCGAGGTAGGCGAGGTCCTCGTGGCGGGCGAGCACGCCGCGGCGCTTGGGCCCACCGAGGGGCGAGTGTGCGAGGACGCGGATCCCGAGCTCGAAGCAGCGCTCGACCACGCCGCCGCGCACGGCGTCCTCGTCGAAGGGGCTCAGGGCGACCTGGACGCAGTCGATGGGCACGATGGCCCGCGCCTCCTCGAGCTGGTCGAGGCGGACGTTCGAGAGGCCGACCGCCTCGGCGACGCCGCGCTCGAGGAGCGTGGCGAGGGCCCGGACGCTGGTCGCGAAGGGGACCCGCGGGTCCGGCGCGTGCAAGAGGAGCAGGTCCAGCGCCTCGACGCCGAGCGCGCGCCGGCTCGCCTCCGCGTCCGCCAGGATGGTCTTGCGCCGGCCGTCCGGGCGCCAGCCGCCCTTCGGCCGGGCCATGCCCGCCTTGGTGACCACCTCGAGCTCGCCGAGGCCCGCGCCGAAGGCTCGCGCCAGGAGCCGCTCGCCGTGGTGCTCGCGCGCGTTCCGGCCGTAGGCGGCGGCCGTGTCGAAGAGGCGCACGCCGGCCTCGCGCGCGGCCCGCAGCGTGGCGAGGGCGCGCTCCTCGTCCCGATCCGGATCGGTCGAGAGGCGCATGCAGCCGAGGCCGATCTCCACGCCCGGAGCATGGCATGGGCGCGCGCGCTTCGTCGGGCCACCGCGCCGGACGCCGTGGTATGGCTGCCCTCATGGGCGAGCTGGAGTCGGGGCGGCGGGTCGTGGTGCGGGAGCTGGGCGAGTCTCCGATGGAGGCGCTCGAGGCGCACGTGGCGCTCGAGACGCAACCCCCGCCGGATCCCGCGGCGCTCGCCGAGGACGACGTCATCGTCGCCGTGAAGGCCTCGGGCGTGAACTGGGTCGACCTCATCATGACGAGCGGCCAGTACCAGCACGTGCCGGAGCCGCCCTATACGCCGGGGCTCGAGTACGCCGGCGAGGTCGCCTGGGTCGGGCCGGCCGTCTCGGGGCTCGCGATCGGCGACCGGGTGATGGCGGACGGGCTGCTCACGGGGCCGCGCTCGCTCGGGGCGCATCGGCGCTGGGGGGGCTGGGCGAGCTGGGCCGTGGCGCCGGCGAAGGCGCTCCTGCCGCTCCCCGAGGCGCTGAGCTTCGACCAGGGCGCGACCGTGCTCGGCGCCTACGAGACCGCCTACCACGCGCTCGTCTTCCGCGGCCGGCTCCAGGCCGGGGAGAGCGTCCTGATCGTGGGCGCCTCGGGCACGACCGGGCTCGCCGCCGTGCACGTGGCGAAGGCGCTCGACGCGACGGTGATCGCGACGGGGCGCCGGGCGGAGAAGCTCGAGGTCGTGAAGGCCGAGGGCGCCGATCACGTGATCGCGACGGCGGACGGGGAGGGCGGCGTGCGCCGCTTCCGCGACGAGGTGAAGGAGCTCACGGGGGGCCGCGGCGTCGATGTCGTGCACGACGGCGTCGGCGGGAAGCTCACCTACGAGAGCCTCCGCTCGGCGCGCTTCGGTGCGCGCTACCTGATCGTGGGCTGGGCGGCGACCCCCTTCGTGGCGAAGGGCAAGGGCGGGCGCGGGGCGCCGAACGCGAACGTGATCCCGACGAACCTGATCATGATGAAGGGGCTCGACGTGCTGGGCTGCCCGGCGGCGATCACCGCGCACAAGGATCCGTCCATCCGCGCGGAGCGGCTCGCGGCGATCCGGCGCTGGCTCGAGGAGGGGGCCGTCCGACCGCTGGTCTCCGCGAGCTGGCCGCTCGAGGAGGTGCACGAGGCCATGCGCGCCAAGTGGAAGAGCGCGTACCCGGGCGCGATCACCGTGCGTCCCTGAGGCGACCGGTCTCTGGATTCGTGCCCGCGTCCCTCCGCAGGGGTGCGGACCGGTGGGAGCCGAAGCGCACCGGTGCGCACCGCCGGGGAGGGACGCCCTCGCGGGCCTCGCTCAGAGGCGGCGAGCGAGGAAGCCGAGGGGTGTCTTCTCGAGGGCCTCGAGCCCTTCGCTCAGGCGGCGGGCCGCGCGGCGGACGAAGCCGCCCGGGGGGCGCGGGTGGCCGTTCGTTCGCGGGCGGCTGGCGCGCTGGCCGTTCGCTCGGGGGCGACCCGCAGAATGGCCGTTCGTGTGCGGCCCGTGCGTGTGCGGCCCGTTCGCCGGGCCGCCCCGGCGGCTGCTCCCGAGGTGGGATTCGCGCGGCGGCGCCTCGCCCGGCGCGAAGGCCGGCGTGCGCTTCGGCACGAAGAGCTCGTTGAAGTACTCGACGAGGAGCTTCTCCGAGAGCGGCCGCGGCAGGACGTTCAGGATCTCGTTGATGAGCGCCGTCTCCTCGGGCAGGTCCACCTCGCCGCCGCCCATGCCCGCGAGGCTCAGCACCTGCTCGAGGCTCGCCCCGTCGATCTCGCCGTCGTCGAGCGTGTCGACGACCTTCTGGACGAGCGGCCGGACGCCGACGCCCGGCCGCTTCTTCGCTTCGGCCACGCACTCCTTGAGCTTCTCGAGGAAGTCGTCCTCCCAGCCGCAGTTCGCCGGGTTCACGCTCACGTGCAGGTTCTCCCGGTGTCCGCCGTAGCCGAGCTGCGGCTGGATGTACCAGCCGCGCGCCTTCATCAGGTCGGCGAGAACGAAGACGCTGAAGTCGTCGGCGGTGAAGCTGAAGAGCGTCGTCTGCGGGGCCGCCATGAGGCGGAGCCCGTCGATGGCCTCGACCCCGGCCGCGAGCTTCTTCGTCGTCTCCCGCATGCGCGCGACGAGCTCGCCGTAGCCCGCCTCACCGAGGTACTGCAGGACGGCCCAGGTGGCCGCGATGGGGCCGCCGCTCCGCGTGCTCTGCACGGTGGTGTTGATGACCGTGTAGCCGGTCCAGCTCGAGCAGGCGTAGAGCGCATGCCGCCGCACGGCCTTGTCGCGGAAGAGCACGACCGAGCTGCCCTTCGGGCAGAAGCCGTACTTGTGAAGATCCATGGAGATGCTCGTCACGCCCGGCACGCGGAAGTCGAAGGGCGGCACGGTCTCGCCGTTCTTCTCCATCACGCCGAGCACGAACGCGCCGATGCAGCCGTCGACGTGGAAGAGCAGCCCCTTCTCCTCGGCGAGCGCGCCGATGGCCTCGATGGGGTCCGCCACGCCGTGCGCGTAGGCGACGGCCGAGCCGACGAGCAGGATGGTCTCCTCGTCGATGGCCGCGCGCATGGCCCCGACGTCGGCCTCGAAGGTCTCCGGGTCCGCGGGGGTGACCACGGTCTCCACGCCGAGGTAGTGGGCGGCCTTGTGGAAGCAGGCGTGCGCCGTCTCCGGGAGCACCATCTTCGGGCGCGCGATCTCCGGCCGGTGGCGCCGGGCCCAGTCGCGGGCCGCCTTCACGGCGAGCATCACGGACTCGGTGCCGCCGCTCGTGAAGAGCCCGACGGCGCCCTCGGGCGCGTGGAGGTGTTCGGCCGCGATGCCGAGGATCTCGTTCTCCATGCGGAGCAGGCTCGGGAAGACCGTCGGGTCGAGGGCGTTCAGCTCGAGGTGCTTCGCGAAGGCGTCCCGGCCGAGGGCCTCCGCCTCCGCGCCGGCGAGGTAGACGTAGCCGAAGACGCGACCGTCGTGCCACGGCAGGTCGTGCGCCGTGTAGCGCGCGAGCGCCTCGAAGATGGCCTCGCGGGCGACGCCGCGCTCGGGGATGGGACTGCTCATCGGGGCCTCCACGCCCTCTTCTAGCAGCGGTGGCACTCGGTGCCAAGTGGCACGGGCGGTCACGCGAGCGCTCCGGCGTCTCCGGCCGAGGCATCTCCGCTCGGTGGTCGTGCGTGTTCGGTCGGCGGTGCGCGGTCGGCGGGCTCAGTCCGTGAGCTCAGTCCGTGAGGCCCACCCACTCCATGCTGCGGCGCCAGGTCTCGGCCGAGAGCGCTTCGTCGGTCGCGGGCGGGTAGGGCTCGGCCCGGGCGCACTCGTCGTAGTAGTGGCCCGTCTCCCCTTCGAGCTCCGGCGCCGTCGCGCAGTAGAGGCTCGTCTGCGCCCCCTCCTCGTTGGAGATCATGCGCATCTTCATGAGCGGTCGGATCGGCCAGGGCACCTTCCGCCACACGTCCGAGGCCACGACGCCCGGGTGGAGCGAGTAGGTCGTCACGCCCGTGCCCTCGAGGCGCCGCCCGAGCTCGCGCGCGAAGAAGATGTTCGCCGCCTTCGACTCGGCGTACTCGGTGAAGCCCGTGAAGCTCCGGGTCGGCTCCCGCTTGCGGTCCAGGTGCACCGTGCGCGCCTTGCGGTGTCCCTTGCTCGCGACGATCACCACCCGCGCGGGCGCCGACGCCTTCAGCTTCTCGAGCAGGAGGTGCACGAGCAGGAAGTGACCGAGGTGGTTCACGCCCCAGGCGAGCTCGAAGCCCTCCTTCGTGAGCCCCTTCTGCCCGGCGAGGCCGGCGTTCGCGACGAGCACGTGGAGCGGGAGGTCCCGCGCGAGGAACGCCTCCGCGCAGGCGCGCACGGAGGCGAAGTCGCCGAGGTCGAGCGGCAGGAGCTCGACGGCCTCGTTCCCGGTCTCGCGGCGGATGCGATCGAGGGCGGGCTGCGTCCGCTCCCGCGAGCGGCAGGCGAGGAAGACGTGGGCCCCGGCGCGCGCGAGCTCCAGCGCCGTCACCTCCCCGATGCCCGTGTTCGCCCCCGTCACCATGCAGACCTTCCCGCGCATGTCGGGGACCTGGACCTTCGGCATCGTTCCCATCGCTTCTTCCTCCGGCTCCATCGTCGGGCGAGGCCGCGGCGCGCTACACGCTGGCCCGCCTCCCGGATGCGCGCAATAACTGTCACCGAGTGCCAGCGCAAGCCATGCCAGCGTGTTCCCCGTGAGCCGATCCCGCCGACCTTCGCGCAGCCGACCTTCGCGCAGCCGACCTTCGCGCAGCCGACCTTCGCGCAGCCGAGCTTCGCGCAGCCGACCTTCTCACGATGGCTTCGCCGTCCGCGCCCTCGGCGCCCTCCTCCTCTCCGCCGCCCTCGCGGGCCTCGGGTGCGGCGGCGGCGACGCCGCCCCGCCCGTCGACGAGGGCGAGCCCACCCACCAGAGCTTCGACCGCGGCGTCCTCTGCACCCCGGAGCGCCTCCTCCGGCCGGAGACGGTGGAGGAGGTCCAGGCCGCCGTCCGCTGGGCCGCCGAGCGGAACCTCCGCGTGAAGGCCGTCTCCTCGGCCGCCTCGCACAGCGAGAACGCCATCATCTGCGCCGACGAGGGCGCCATCCAGCTCAGCCTCGTCGCCATGGACGCCATCGTGGGCATCGACGAGGAGGCCATGCAGATCACCGTGGAGCCCGCGGCGCAGATGGGCGCCATCGGGGACGCGCTCCACGAGGCCGGCCTCGGCGTGCGCAACACCATCCCGCTTCGCGATCTGACGGCCGCCGGCGCCATCGCCACCGGCGCGCACCACACGAGCCTCCGCTTCCCCTCGGGCGTCCACGACATGGTCGTCGGGCTCTCGCTCGTCGACGGCCGCGGGGAGCTCCAGCGCCTCGAGGGCGAGGAGGCGCGCGGGGCCGCCGCCCACCTCGGGCGCCTGGGCGTCGTCGTGGCCGTCACCTTCCAGGCCGAGCCCCAGTTCAAGACGCGCCACGCGATCACCAGCGGCTCGGACGAGGGGCTCGAGGACCGCATCCTCGCGATGGCCCGGGAGCACGACTACGCGAGCTTCAGCTGGTGGCCGGGCGAGGGCCGCTGGGTGCTCCGCCAGCACGACATCGTCCCCGCCGACACGCCTGGAGAGGCCTACTCGGTCGGCTGGGTCTCGACGGCCGGCGACCAGCGCCTCCAGGCCGCGCTCGCCCACCGGGCGAACCGCGATCCGGAGGGGGAGGGGACGCTCTGCGACGTACAGGCGCTCCGGGCCGAGGCGACGGAGCTCGTCCACGAGGAGGCGGGCGAGCCGGTCGAGGGGCAGGCCGTGGGCTTCTCCCATCGGATGTTCTCGAGCACCTGCGAGGGGCTCGCCTGCCCCTGGGAGCACCTGAAGATCTTCAACCCGGAGGTCGCCATCCCGGTCGAGGAGCTGCCGCGTTGGATGCGCCGCGTGCGCGAGATCGTCGCCGCGCGCCCCGCCTGCTTCCCGCTCAACGGCCTCGTCATCCGCTTCTCGGCGGCGAGCGAGAGCTGGCTGGGCATGAACGCCGGCCAGGACGTCGCCTACGTCGAGCTCCACGTCGTGCGGCACCCGGACGAAGGCGCCTTCGAGCACTTCGCCGACGTCCACGACGAGCTCCACCAGATGTCGCTCCTCGAGTTCGAGGCGCGGCCGCACTGGGGCAAGAACTACGGCGCGACCTTCCTCGGCCTCGACTACCCGGCCCTCTACCCGGAGTGGGAGCGCTTCGAGGCGCTCCGGGCCCGCCTCGACCCGGACGGACGCTTCGAGAACGCCTTCTTCCGGCGGGCCCTCGGCCTCGAGCCGGCGCCCCGGCCGCCCGGCTGCGCCGTGGAGCGCGACTGCTTCTGCCGCGACGACGCCGACTGCGGGCCGGGCCTCGTCTGCCGGCCGGGCGCCGTGGTGGAGGCGGCGCGCGTCTGTCGCCCGGAGTGAGCGGAGGCGTCGTCGCACGCGGCCGTGACGCGCTGCGTCGAGAGTCGGCTCACGGCTCCGGGCCCGCGGGGCTCTGGTAGGCTCGCGCCCCCACCCGAGCCCGCCAGGAGAGCCATGCGCTACGACGTGCCCGACCGCGTGCGTGAGAACGCCGCGACGCCCATCCGCGACCTCGACCGCTACCGCGAGACCCACGCCGCCGCCGCCAACGATCCGAACGGCTTCTGGCTCGGCGTCACCAAGGAGCGCATCGCCTGGCGCGAGGAGCCGACGCTCGGCCTCGAGGGCGACTTCCACGGCATCGCCGAGGGCCCCCTGAGCTGGTTCGGGGACGGGCGCCTGAACGTCACCGAGTCCTGCCTCGACCGGCACCTCGAGGCGCGCGGCGACAAGGTGGCCATCCTCTGGGAGGGCGACGAGCCGGGCGAGGTGCGGAAGCTGACCTACCGCGAGCTCCACGCGGAGGTCTGCAAGGCGGCGAACGCGCTCGCGGCGCTCGGCCTGAAGAAGGGCGAGCGCGCGATCATCTACATGGGCATGGTCCCCGAGGCGGCCATCGCCATGCTCGCCTGCGCGCGCCTCGGCGCGGTGCACTCGGTGGTCTTCGGCGGCTTCTCGGCGGACGCGCTCCGGGATCGGGTGCGCGACTGCGGCGCGGAGATCGTCATCACGCAGGACCTCGGCGTGCGCGGCGGCAAGCACATCCCGCTGAAGGCGACGGTGGACGAGGCCCTCGCCGGCTCGCCGAGCGTGAAGAAGGTCCTCGTCTACAAGCGCACCGAGGAGGAGGTGCCCTGGGACGCGTCGCGGGACGTCTGGTGGCACGAGGCGCTGGGCGCGGCGGAGCCCACGCACGAGGCGGAGATCGTCGAGGCCGAGCACCCGCTCTTCGTCCTCTACACCTCGGGCTCGACCGGCCGGCCGAAGGGCGTCGTGCACACGAGCGGCGGCTACATCACCTACACGAGCTACACGCACGCGACCGTCTTCGATCTGCGCGAGGACGACGTCTACGCCTGCGTCGCGGACGTCGGCTGGATCACCGGCCACAGCTACATCGTCTACGGGCCGCTCGCGAACGGCGCGACGACGCTGATGTTCGAGTCGATCCCGACCTACCCGGACGCGGGGCGCTACTGGGACATGGTCCAACGCCACGGCGTCACGATCTTCTACACGGCGCCGACGGCCATCCGCGCGCTCGCCGCGAAGGGCGACGAGCACGTGACGAAGCACGACCGCTCGACGCTGCGCGTCCTCGGCACGGTCGGCGAGCCGATCAACCCGGAGGCCTGGGTCTGGTACTTCGACGTGGTCGGCGAGAAGCGCTGCACCATCGTCGACACCTGGTGGCAGACCGAGACCGGCGGCATCGCCATCAGCCCCATCGCGCCCGCGACGCCCACCAAGCCCGGCTCGGCGACGCTGCCCATGCCCGGGATCCTCACCTCGCTCCGCACGAAGGAGGGCGCCGTGATCCGCGGGCCGGGGCAGGGGCTGCTCTGCATCGACCACCCCTGGCCCGGTCAGGCGCGCACGGTCTGGGGCGACCACGAGCGCTTCGTGGCGACCTACTTCGGCCACGTGCCGGGGGCCTACTTCACGGGCGACGGATGCCGGCGCGACGAGGACGGCTACCACTGGATCACCGGGCGCGTGGACGACGTGCTCAACGTGAGCGGGCACCGCATGGGGACGGCCGAGTTCGAGGCGGCCATCGTCTCGGTCGAGGAGGTCGCCGAGGCGGCGGTCGTCGGCTACCCGCACGAGGTGAAGGGGCAGGGCGTCTACGCCTATGTCGTGCCGCAGGGCGGGGCGACGGTGGACCCGGCCTCGCTGAACGGCGCGTGCCGGACGCAGATCGGCGCGCACGCGAAGATCGACCGGGTGCAGGTCGTGCCCGGGCTGCCCAAGACGCGCTCGGGCAAGGTCATGCGGCGCATCCTGCGGAAGATCGCCGAGGGGCGCGGGGACGAGCTCGGGGACACCTCGACCCTGGCGGACCCGAGCGTGGTCGACGCGATCCGCGACGGCTTCGTGACGAAGGACTGACCTTCGCGTGAGCGTTCGCCCGCCGGGGGGCGCTCAGGCGAGGAGCGGGAGCTGCGGCGGCGCGAGGTGCTCCTCGGCCGCCGCGGCGACCACGTCGAGCCAGCCCTCGCGGTCGTCCGCGTCGAGCAGGAGCGTGGGCACGCCGCGGGCGTCCAGCTCGCGGAGCAGGCGGGCGTCGACGGCGCGCTGGAAGGCCGGGTCCGTGGAGCGGGTCCCGTCCGGGCGGAGCGCGTCCACGATGGGCACGTAGACGAGCAGGTCGTAGCTGCCGAGCCAGCTCGTGACGAGCTCCTCGAGGCCCGGCGGCGGGTTCCCGGAGAGGAGCAGGTAGACGTAGTTGTCGAGCACGCTCCTATCGCAGAGCACGACCGGGTGGCGCGCGCCGGCGACGAGCTCGTCGGCGATCTGCGTGTGCAGGATCCAGGACTGGGCCGCGAGGCTCGTGGACTCGTTGATCGGGAGCGGGCAGCGGCGCGCGACCTCGTGGACGATGTCGAGCACCACGTCCTGCGCCTTCAGGCGCGCGGCCAGCCCGTAGCAGAGGGTGGTCTTGCCCACGCCGTGGGTCCCGATGAAGGCCAGCTTGAGCTCGGGCACGGCGCGAGCATAGCGCGCGGAGAGGCGGGCGCGGCGGCGAGTTGCCCTCGTTCGGAGGCGGGGCGCACGGGCGAGCCGCCCGGATGCGCGCTTCCGGATGCGCGCGCCCGGATGCGCGCTTCGGAGCTTCGCGCCGCAGAGTGGGGCAGGGCGCCCCGTTTCCCGTGCCTTCGCTCGACGCGGCCCCGCTCCCGCCTTAGGTCACGGCGGAGCGGGCGCGCGAGGGCCTCGCGACGGAACGGTCTGTCGATTTCCCTCGCGCGCCTCCCCGGGTCACGCTCGCTCGATCCGAGCGACCTCTTCCCACGTATCGATGCGACGCCTCTCCCTCCTCTCCATCTTCCTCCTCGCCTGCGGTGGCGACTCCGAGCCCGGCGCCGGGGGCGGCGCAGGGAGCGGCGGGCCGCCGCCGGCGCGGGTCGAGGTGGCTCCGGCGCGGATGGGCGCCCTGGAGGCGACGCGGACCTACTACGCCGAGCTCCGCTCCCTGGAGCGCGCCGAGCTCGCCGCCGGCGCGGAGGGCGAGGTCCGCGAGGTGCGCGTGCGGGTCGGGGATCGGGTGAGCCGGGGCGACCTGCTCCTGGTCGTCGACCCGGACCGCGCCCGCGCTTCCCTGGCCGCCGCGCGCTCCGCCCGCGAGCGCGCCGAGCGGGAGCGCGCCCAGGCCCTCCGCGACGCCGAGCGCCTGCGCCGCGCCGGCCGCGAGCTCGTGCCCGAGGCCGAGATCGAGCAGACGGAGGCGCGCGCCGCCCAGCTCGAGGCGGAGGTCGAGAACCAGAGCGCGCTCGTCGCCGAGGCCCGTGACGCCATGGACCGCACGCGCCTCCGCGCCCCCTTCGACGGCACCGTCGCGGCCCGGCACGTCGACCGCGGTGACTGGGTCTCCGCCGGCACGCTCGCCTTCGAGGTGGTGGCCGACGAGGGCGTCGAGGCCATCGTGCGCGTCGAGCCCGAGCTCACCCCACAGCTCGAGGCCGACCACCCGGTGCGCTTCCTCCACGCCGGCGAGAGCGTGTCCGGCCGCGTCTCCGGCGTGGTCCACGCGCTCGATCCGGCGACCCGCACGGCGGGCGTCCGCGCCCTGCCCGCGGAGGCGACCCCCTGGCTCCGGCCCGGCGCCGCCGCCGAGGTCGCCATCACCGTGGAGCGCGACGGCGAGGGCGTCGTCGTGCCGCGGGACGCGCTCGTCTTCGGGGTCGCCGAGACGCGCGTCTTCGAGGTCGTGGACGGCAAGGCCGAGGCGCGGCCCGTGGAGGTGCTCGATCGGGGCGGCGCCGAGGTGCGCGTGCGCGCCGAGGGGCTCGAGGCGGGAGACCGGGTCGTCGTGCGCGGCAACGAGCGCCTCCGCCCCGGGCAGCCCGTGCAGGTGCAGGGCGACGAGGCGGAGAGCGCGGACGCGGACGGGAACGGGGCGGACGAGGCGCCGGCGCCGTGAGCGAGAAGGAAGTCGCGCCCGCGCCCCGGGAGGGGGGCCTGCTCCGCGGAGCCATCGGCCGCCCGGTCACGGTCATCGTCGGCGCCGTGCTCGTCGTGCTCTTCGGCGCGCTCACGGTCGTCGACCTGCCCATCCAGCTCACGCCGGACATCTCGGTCCCGACGCTGAGCATCAGCACGGCCTGGCCCGGCGCGTCCCCCACGGAGATCGAGCGGGAGATCCTCGAGCCCCAGGAGGACGCGCTGAAGTCCCTCGAGGGCCTCCGCGAGATGACCTCCACGGCGCGCTCGAACCGCGGGCAGGTCTCGCTCGAGTTCGAGCTCGGCACGGACATCGACGACGCGCTCGTCCGCACGACCAACGCGCTCCAGGAGGTCGGCGACTACCCCGACGCCGCCGACGCCCCCGTCGTCGAGACCTCCGACGACACGGGCCCGCCCCTCGCCGTGATCGCGGTGCGCCACCAGGAGGGCGAGCCCGTCGAGGCCTACCGCACCTGGGTCGAGGACGAGATCCTCCCGCGCCTCCAGCGCATCCCGGGCGTCGGCGACATCCGCCTCCTCGGCGGCCGCGACACCATCGCCCAGGTCGACTTCGCCCCCGAGGCCCTCGCCGCCCGCGGCCTCTCCATCCCGGCCGTGGCGCAGCGCCTCCAGACCGAGCTCCGCGACGTCTCCGGCGGCGACGTCACCATCGGGCGCCGCCGCCTCCTCGTCCGCACCATGGCCGTCGAGCCCGAGCCGGACGCCCTCGAGCGCGTCGTCGTCGCCGCCGGCCCGGACGGGACGCCCATCCGCCTCGGTGACGTCGCGACCGTGCGCTTCGGCCTCCGGGAGGCCACCGGCGTCGCCATGAGCGACGACCGGCCGAGCCTGGTCATGCTGCTGAGCCGGGAGGCCGGCTCGAACGTCCTCGAGGTCACCGAGGACATCCGCGCCGAGACCGAGCGCCTCGACGAGGAGCGCTTCCAGCCCGAGGGCCTCCGCATCGAGGTGCTCTCGGACCAGGTCGGCTACATCCGCGGCGCCCTCGACCTCGTCCAGCAGAACCTCCTCCTCGGCGCGGGGCTCGCCATCCTCGTCTTGCTCCTCTTCCTGCGGAGCTTCGGCGCGAGCGCCATCGTCTCCGTCGCCATCCCGGTCAGCGTCTTCGGCACGGCCCTCGGGATGAACCTGCTCGGGCGCACGGTGAACGTCGTCTCCCTCGCCGGCGTGACCTTCGCCATCGGCATGGTGCTCGACAATTCGATCGTCGCCCTCGAGAGCATCGACACCTGGCGCGGGCGCCTCTCCCAGCCGCGCGCCGCCGCCCACGAGGGCATCCGCGAGGTCTGGGGCGCCATCGTCGCCTCCACCTTCACGACCGCCGCGGTCTTCATCCCGGTCATCGGCTGGGAGGACGAGGTCGGGCAGCTCCTCAAGGACGTCGCCGTCGCCGTCTCCTTCGCCGTCGGCACCTCGCTCCTCGTCTCCGTGCTGGTCATCCCGGCCCTCGCCGCGAAGCTTCCGCCCCGCGAGGCGCCGGAGGAGAAGAAGCGCCCCGGCTGGCTCCGCTGGCTCGACGCGCGGGGCGAGGCCGGGCGCCGCCGGGTCTCGGGCGCGGCCGCGAGCCTCGTCGCCAAGCCCTGGCGCGGGGGGCTGGTGGTCGTCGGGGCCGTGGTCGCCGCCCTGATGGTCGTCTGGTCCCTCCTTCCGCCCCTCGAGTACCTCCCGGCGGGCAACCGGAACCTCCTCTTCGGCATCCTCACGCCGCCGCCGGGCACCAGCGTCGAGGAGCTCGAGGACGTCGGCCGCCAGGTGCAGGGCGAGATCGCCGAGCACATCGACCGCGAGGTCGACGGCGTGCCGGCCGTGAAGCGGAGCTTCTTCGTCGGCTCGACCGATCGGCTCTTCGCCGGCGCCGTCGCCGACGACCCGGACCGGGTCAAGGAGCTCCTCGGCTGGCTCCGCGGCGTGCAGTCGTCGATCCCCGGCTACTTCGCCTTCACGACGCAGGCCTCCCTCTTCGGTCGCCGGGGAGGCGGGCGGACGGTCGAGGTGCAGATCACCGGCGCGGACCTCGGCGACCTGGTCGGCGCCGGCGGCGCGCTCTTCGGCGCCATCCGCGGCGAGCTCGAAGGCGCGCAGGTTCGCCCCGTGCCCAGCCTCGACCCGGGGACGCCCGAGCTCCGCTTCCACCCCCGCCGCGGCGCCGCCGCTCCGCTGCAGACGCCGACCGACACGCTCGGCCTGATGGTCGACGCCGTGGCCGACGGAGCGATCGTCGGCGAGCTCTCGCCGCCCGGCCAGCCGCGGCTCGACGTCGTGCTCCGCGCCGTGCGCGAGGGCGAGGCCATCGAGGATCGGGACGCCATCCTCTCGGCGCCCGTCGTCGCCGGCTCGGGCGAGGTCGTGCCCCTCGGTGTCCTCGCCGATGCCCGCGAGGAGCTCGGCCCGATCACCATCCAGCGCATCGAGCGGCGCCGCGCGCTGACCCTCGACGTCTCCCCGCCGGAGACGCTCCCCCTCGAGACGGCCATCGAGCGCATCCGCCGCATCGTCGACGAGCAGACCGCCTCGGGCACGCTGCCGCCTGGCGTGCGCGTGGAGATCGCGGGCGCGGCGGGCGACCTCGAGCGGGCGAAGGACCGCTTCGCCGACGTGCTCCTGTTGGCGCTGGTGATCTCCTTCCTGCTCCTCAGCGCGCTCTTCGAGGACTTCCTCGCGCCCGTGGTCGTGCTCGTCACCGTGCCCCTCGCGGCGGCCGGGGGCATCGGCGCGCTGCGCCTCGTGGACGCGACGCTCTCGCCGCAGCCCCTCGACCTGATGACGGCGCTCGGCTTCTTGATCCTGCTCGGCGTGGTCGTGAACAACGCCATCCTGGTCGTCGACGGTGCCCTGGCGCGCCTCCGGGAGGGGGACGAGCTGGTCGAGGCCGTCCGGGCGGCGGTCGCCAATCGGGTGCGCCCGATCTTGATGACGACGCTCACCTCGCTCGCGGGCCTGACCCCCATGGTGCTGGTGCCCGGATCGGGCTCCGAGCTCTACCGGGGCGTCGGCGCCATCGTCCTCGGCGGGCTGACGCTCGCGACCGTGCTCACGCTCTTCGTCGTGCCGAGCCTCTTCGGGCTCATCTGGCGCGTCCGCATGCGGGCACGCTGAGGCATGCGGGCACGCTGAGGCATGCGGGCACGCTGAGGCATGCGGGCACGCTGAGGCAGGCGCGCATGCCGAGGCCGGCGGCCGCGCCGAGGCAGGCGGCCGCGCCGAAGCCTGCGAGCGCGCCGAGGTATGCGGCGACGAGGTCTGCAAGCGCGCCGCCTGCGAGCAGGCCGAGGTCTGCGGGCGCGCCGAGGCCAGCGGCCGCGCCGAGGTCTGCGTGCGCGCCGAGGTATGCGAGCGCCCCGAGGTCGTGCACGCCGAGGCACCGGGGCGAGATGAATCAGGGCGCCGGAGCGAAGCGCGGCGCCCGGCCCTCGCCGAAGAACCAGCGCCAGACTCCGTCGCGCGCCTGGAGGGCCCGGTTCGGCCCCGGCTCCCAGCGCTCGCCGAGCCCCCGGAGCACCGCCTTCGCCTCGAAGCGGACGCCGAGGGGCAGCGTCAGCTCGCCGCGCCAGGTCGGCCAGCCCGCCAGCGGGAGCCCGGCGACGGGCGCCCAAGCGCCGAGCTCCGCCGGCGCCCCCGTCACGGTCACGCCTTCGCCCCAGCGCGTGTGCGGCGCGTCGACCTCGAAGGCCACGCGCGCCCTCGGCCAGGCGGCCGGGTCGAAGCTCGGGTCGTAGCGGCGGAGCAGGTCGACGGCCTCGCCGAGGTAGCGGCGGGCGACGCGCTCGTCCCGCCAGACGAGCTGGTCCTCGTCGTTGAGGAAGGCGGCGTCGTGGTACCAGTTGAAGGCCCCCGTGACGGCGATGGCGTCGTCGATGACCACGGTCTTGTGGTGCATGGAGGCGTAGCGGCCGTAGGGGTTGTCGACGCGCACGACGTGCACGCCCATCGTCTCGAGCCACTCGTCGATGGGGTCGTCCTCGGTCTCGACGCCGTAGTACTCGGAGGCCTCGTGGATGCCGTGGTCGATCAGCGCGGTGACCTCGACGCCTCGCGACCTGGCCGCGGCGAGCTTGCCGAGGAGCGAGACGCGCTCGCCGCCTTCCTGCCAGGCGACGTCCTTGGCCGTGAACATCGCCAGGACGACGCGGCGCTCGGCCGCGTCGAGGAGCTCGCCCACGATCCGATGCGGGGCCTCGTCCGGGGCGAAGGAGACGCTGACCCGGGCGCCCGGATCGGCCGCGTGTACGCGGGGCCGGAGCACCCCGCCGGCGAGGGCCTCGAAACGCGCCGCGTAGGCGGCGACGACGCTCCGCTCGCGCGTGAAGAGGACGTTCTCGTGGTTGTCGAAGCGCGCGCCGGTCTCCCAGTTCATGGATCCCGTCGCCAGCTCCTCGCCGTCGAAGAGCACGATCTTGTCGTGCATCGCGCCGCGCCCGAGCCGCCGCACGCCGAGCAGCGGGACGCCCGCCTCGAGGAGCCGGTCGTCGCCCCGGTACCAGTCGTAGCGCGGCCGATGCTTTCGCCCGTCGTGGATCACGCGCACCTCGACGCCGGCGCGGTGGGCCTCGACCAGGGCTTCGACGAGCTCCGGATCGTTCACGTTCATGACCGCCACGTGCAGCGTGCGCCGGCGGCCCGGGTCTCGGCGCTGGGCCGCGGCGAGCGCGCGGATCCGCGCGAGGATCGCGGCGCCGGGATCGTCGAAGGGCGCGAAGAGGACCTCCGGGAGGCTCCCCTCCTCTCGGGCGCGCACGGGCGAGCGCACCGCCTCCCAGGGATCGGCGGCGGGCGGGGAGGGCGCGCCCGCGCCATGGAGCGTCGCCCAGCTCGTCGCGATCATCCGCTCCGCGCCGCCCTCCGCGTGCTGCATGCGGAGCCGGTAGAGCACGGGGCCCGAGAGGGGCGCGCCGCCGGGGCCGCCCGCGGGGTAGAGCTCGATGGCGTCCGTGCCCCAGCGCTCCACCGGGCCGCCGGTCTCGCGCGGCGCACAAGGCAGGAGCAGGCGCAGCACGCCGGCCTCGCCATGCGGCGCCCGCACCTCCACGAAGACCCGCTTGGCGTAGCGCACGTTCGCCACCCGGGCGTCCACCCAGGCGCGGAGCACGCTCGGGTCCTCCGGGTCGGGCCAGGTGCCGTGGCCGGCGGGCCGGAGCAGCTCGCGCGGCGCCGGCTCGAGGGAGCGCCGATCGGCCGCGGGCCTCTCCGGAGGCTCGCCCTCGCCGCCCGCGCAGGCGCCGGCGAGCGCGAGCAGGACGGCCGCCCTACCAGCGGAACGCATCGCGCAGCTCCAGCGTCGGCTCCTGCGGATCGGTGGGCACGAGCGCGTGTCGGTTCGCGCCGCGCTCCCAGCTCACGCGCCCGTCCGGGTGGAGCACGACCAGCTTGTAGGCCACGCGCGCCCCGGGCCGGAGCGCGACCTCGCCGCGCCAGCTCGGCCAGCTCGCCCCGTCGAGGCGGACGCCCGCCCAGGGGTCCCAGGCGCCGAGGGCCGGGTCGTCGCCGACCAGGGCCAGCGTGTCCCCGAACGCCGTTCGCTCTGCGAAGGCGTCCACCCGCACGGGCATGCTCGCCGTCACCGGGTTCGGGCGCGCGCCGCCGTAGCGCGCCCAGAGCCGGCCGAACTCGCCCTCGAAGGCCGCCGCGACCTCCCGATCGTCGATGGCGGCGAGGTCCTCGTGGCTCGCGAAGGTGGCGGTCCAGGACCAGTTGTACGAGCCGGTGAGCGTGAGCCGGCCGTCCACGACGGCGAACTTGTGGTGCATGGCCGTGTGCTCCCCCGTCGCGTTGAGGGCGCGCAGGACGGGGACGCCCGCCGCCTCGAGCAGCTCGTCCACGTCCGTGTAGTCGGCCTGCTTGCGGTCCGTGACCACCCAGACCTCCACGCCGCGCCGGTGCGCGTCGACGAGCGCCTCGGCGAGCCAGCGCAGCCGGAGCGAGAAGACCGCGACCAGCACGCGCTCCTCGGCCCCGTCGATGGCGCGCTCGATGACGGCGTCGAGCCGATCGGTCGGCGAGAAGTGCAGCTGCATGGGACCGGGCACGTCTCCGACCCGGGCGTGGCGCGCGTCCGAGGCGATCTCGTCGAGCTCGGCGTCGACCACGGCCGCCAGCGCCGGGGAGCGGAGCGCGAGGAGCGCCTCCTCGTTCGCATGGAGACCGCTGGGGCCCCAGTTCGCCGAGCCGAGGAAGACCTCCGCGTCGTCCACGAGGGCGAGCTTGTCGTGGAGCGTCGCGTAGCGGTGGCGCTCGTTGCGGACCGGCACGACCGGCAAGCCCTGCTCCTCGAGCCAGGCGCCGAGCGTGTTCCAGGGCTGGTCCATCTGCTTGGCGTCGAGGAGGAGCTCGACCTCGAGCCCCTCGCGATGGCGGGCGAGGAGCGCGTGGGCGAGGCGCTCACTCCGGAGGTTGTAGAGGGCGACCCGGATCCGGCGCTCGGCTCCGAGGATGGCCGCCTCGAGCCGGTCCTCCACGACCGGGCCGCTCGGCACGAAGTAGACGTCGAGGGCCTCGCCGCGCTCGGCCCAGCCGTCGATCGTCTCGAGGGCCGCCGGGGCGGAGGCTGCGGGGGCCTCCCTGGCGCCGAGGGCGCAGGCGCTCGCGAGCATCAGGGGGAGGGCGAAGGCGCGGAGGAACATGGTGACTCTTTCGAGATGCACTACTCGCGCCATGCAAAAAGCGTCGTGATTTCGGAGATCGGTTTCGGGCGTGTGACGGGAGTGTGGCGAGTCGAGTGACCAGCGAGGGGGCCGGGGCGGTCGCTCGAGTGGCCACCCGGCGCTGGGCGCAGCGGCGTGAGCGGTGTTCACGCTCGTTGCCAAGGCTCCGCGAGCTGTGCGACTTTGGGACAGCTCCGGACGGGGTGTCCGGGCGGTCGCGGGGTTGGCGATGCGCAGAGCTTGGGTAGCGGGGTTGTCGGGGCTCCTTCTGGTCGCGTGCGGAGGCGGGGGAGGCCGCCCGGGCACGGGGGACGGAGGCGCGGGCGATGGGGCCGTGGCCGATGGGGGCGGCGTGGACGCTGGCCGGCGCGACAGCGGGCCGGCTCCGATGGACGCGGGCACGGACGGCGGGCCCGTCGAGATGGTCGGGCTCTGCGAGGCGTGCACGCTCGACGCCGAGTGCGGCATCACGGCCCTCTGCGGCCCGCTCAGCGGCGGTGACCGGGTCTGCCTCAAGCGCTGCACCTTCGAGTTCAACGACTGCCCGCGCGGCTTCGAGTGCGCGAACTACGGGCCCCTCGACTTCGAGTCGGTCTGCCTCCCGGTGGGCGAGGTCTGCTGCGTGGACGAGGACGCGGACGGCTACGGCGTCGGCGCCAGCTGCCTCGGGCCCGACTGCAACGACGCGGACGCCGATCGGAACCCGGGCGCGCCCGAGCTCTGCGACGGCGCCGACCAGGACTGCGACGAGGCCGTCGACGAGATGTTCGTCGACTGCGATCAGCAGCGCTGCGAGGCCGTCGGCTCCGGGACCTTCCAGGAGACCGGCGACTCGGGCTGCGAGGCCGGGGCCTGCGTCGATCCGATGCCCGTCGACTGCGGGCTCTACACCTGCGAGCTCGGCGCCGACGAGGGCGACTTCTGCGGTGACGGCTGCGCGCCCGAGGGCACGGACGACGACGCCCTCTGCGTCCCCGCCGCCCACTGCGAGGAGGGCGGCTGCGTCATGGACGAGCCGAACGGCAGCGCCTGCGACGAGGACAGCGACTGCGAGTCGAACTACTGCGACAACGGCTTCTGCTGCGGCATGGGCGCGACCTGCTGCGCCGAGGACATGGACTGCCCGGGCTACCCGGGCGAGGGCACGGTCTGCGACACGCCCGCCGACTGCGACGGCTCGCGCGGCGTCGTCCAGTGCAACGACACGACCTACGAGTGCGAGACGCTGAGCGGCGTCGACGACGACACGGCCTGCGACGACTCGGTCCTCGCCGACGACTGCGGCACCTTCCGGGACATCTACTGTGACGGCAGCGCCGACCAGCCGCGCCCGCGCTGCCCGAGCAGCTGCACGACCGACGCGGAGTGCGACGACAACGCGCACTGCGACGCGGGCTTCTGCTTCCCGGACCTGCCCGGCGGCGAGGCCTGCGACGAGGCGTCGGACTGCATCAGCGGCTATTGCGGGAACGGCTTCTGCTGCGACAGCGGCGACTGCTGCCGCACGGCCACGGACTGCCCCGGGAGCTACGGGAGCCCGGCCGAGTGCGACGACGCGCGCGCCTGCGCGGGCACGCGGGACGCCGCCGTCTGCATCGACAACCAGTGCCGGACCGAGTTCGACGTGGCCGACGACAGCGCTTGCACGAGCAGCATCGTCGCCGACGAGTGCGGCTTCTACCCGGCCGTGCGCTGCACGGGCGGCGTCGACCAGACCTCGCCGATGTGCGCCACGAGCTGCAGCGGCGACGCCGAGTGCGACGACGCGGCCCACTGTGACGGCGGCGTCTGCGTCGCGGACCTGCCCGACGGGGAGGCCTGCGACGAGGCGTCGGACTGCATCAGCAGCTACTGCGGCAACGGCTTCTGCTGCGACAGCGGCGACTGCTGCAGCCGCGACTCGGACTGCCCGGCCAGCTACGGCGAGCCCTCGGTCTGCGCGATCCCCTCGCAGTGTCAGGGGCAGCGCCGCGACCCGGTCTGCAACCCGGGGACGAGCCGCTGCGAGACCGGCGGCCTGGTCGACGACGACTCCGGCTGCGCGGGCATCGAGGCCAACTCCTGCGGGCTCTTCCCGGCGGTGGACTGCACGGCCATGACGAGCCAGCCCACGGACCAGGCGGGGCTCTGCGCGAGCTCCTGCACCATGGACGGGGACTGCGATCCGGGCGCCTTCTGCAACGGCTCGGGCCTCTGCGAGGCCGAGGGCGACCCGGGCGACCCCTGCACGGCGAGCAACCAGTGCAGCGGCTCGCTCCAGTGTGTCGATGGCGTCTGCTGCAGCTCCGCCTGCACCGGCACCTGCGAGGCCTGCAACGTGCCCGGCTCCGAGGGGACCTGCTCGGCCGTGCCCGACGGAGAGGACCCGGCCGGCGAGTGCGGCGGCGTGGGCTGCGGCAGCTACTTCGACGGCTTCGGTGGGGACGTCTGCTACGAGAAGGCGGACGCGCCGGCCAGCGCCGTGAGCTGCAACGGCGCCCGGGCCTGCCAGACCGCCGCCGACGTCTGCCCGGCTCAGGGGCGCGGCGACGCCCGCCTCGCCTGCGACGCGACCTGCGAGGAGCCGCGCGCCGCCACGTGCACGGGGACCTCCGTCGGCGTCTGCGACGCGCTCGACCTCGGCAACCAGACCTGCGGCCTCGGCATCTGCGAGCGCACGGTGCCGGTCTGCGTGAGCGGCAGCCCGAACACCTGCTCGCCGGGCACGCCGAGCACGGAGAGCTGCAACGACATCGACGACGACTGCGACGGCATCCCGGACAACAACCTCCCGGGCGATGGCTTCGAGAACAACGACAGCTGCGGCGAGGTCGTGGAGCTGACGAGCGTCGACACGGACGGCAGCTCGGCCGCTCGGAGCGACAGCGCGTCGGCGACGCTCTTCCCGAACGGCGACGTGGACTACTACCGGGTCCACGTGGACGAGAGCGGCGGGGCGGACTGCATCACGACCTGCGTGGACAACGAGCGGAGCACGCTCGAGGTGACGCTGACCGTGCCCTCGGGGGCGGGCTCCTACCGGCTCTGCGGCGTGCGGACGACCTGCACGAACGTCGACTCGACGTCGGACTGCATCACGGTCTCGGGCGGCAACGACGGCACGATCACCTTCCGGGGCCGGTCGCGCTGCTGCTCGGGCGTCTTCTGCAACTCCGACAACTCGGAGGACTTCTATCTGCGGGTCGAGGGCATCGCGTCGCCGGCCTACGAGTGTGCGAGCTATCGGCTCGACTACGTCGGCGACGAGGCCTGCTGAGGCCGCGCGCGCTCGACCGCGCTTGCCCCGAAGCGGGGGGCGGGCGTCGTGTCGGGCGTTCCGGCGCGCTCGCGGGGCGCTCCTCGGGCTGACGTTCGCGCTCTTCGCCTGCGGCGGATCGGGCGAGCCCTGCGCCGTCGAGGACCCTTGCCTCGAGGCGCGCCGAGAGGGGGGCGCATGCGTGGAGCGCCCCCGCGCCGATGGCGCCCCCTGCGACGATGGGGACGCCTGCACCACCGGCGACGCCTGCCGCGCCGGGGCCTGCGTGGGCGGCGCGCCGCGGGTCTGCGCCGAGGCGGGTCCCTGCGCCGAGGCGCGCTGCGAACCGGCCCGCGGTTGTGTCTCGGCGCCGCTCGTCGACGGCGCGCCCTGCGACGACGGGGACGCCTGCACGGGGAGCGACGTCTGCCGCGCGGGCGTCTGCGCCGGTGTGCCGCGGGTGTGCAGCGGCGAGGGCCTCGGGCCCTGCGAGCGCGCGGCCTGCGCGCCCGACGGGAGCTGCGGGGTCGTGGACGCGGAGGACGGGACGCCGTGCGACGACGGAGTCGCCTGCGACGGGCGGGACGCCTGTCGGGCCGGGCGCTGCATCGCCGGCGCGGGCGGCTGCGGGGAGGGCCCCTGCTTCACCGACGTCACGGTGGGGTCGGGGCTCGAGGCGCTCTTCCTCGGCGGGGACATCGGCGGCGGCGCGGCGCTCCTCGACGCCGACGGGGACGGAGCGCTCGACCTCGTCGTCGCGGGCGAGCTGGACGTGCTGCGGCTCTTCCTCGGGCGCGGGGACGGGACCTTCCGGGACGCCACCGCGGGCTCGGGGCTGGTGGGCCGCCGGACGGACGGGAGCGACCCGGCCTCGCCGGCCATCCCGGGGAGCGACGCCCGGCCCATGGGCCTGGCCGTGGGCGACCTCGACGAGGACGGGCGCGACGACCTGATCGTGCTCCGGGACGGGCGTGACCAGGTGTACCTCGGGCGGGGGGACGGGACCTTCGAGGACGTCAGCGCGCGGAGCGGCCTCGACCCGACGCCCCGCTGGTCGACGGGGGCGGCGCTCGCCGACGTGGACGGCGACGGTCACCTCGACCTCTACGTCGTCGCCTACATCGAGGAGCTCGACTTCCCGGACCACGGCCCCGCCCCGAACGCCTTCTACCGCGGCCGGGGCGACGGCAGCTTCGAGCGCGTCCCGGACGCGGCGCTCGAGGGCGCCGGCACCAGCCTCGCGGCGCTCTTCGCCGACGCCGACGACGACGGGGACCCGGACCTCTTCGTCTGCAACGACTTCGGCGCGAACATCGAGCCCAACCGCTTCTTCGAGAACCGGGGCGGCGCCCTCGTCGAACGGAGCGCGGCGTCGCGGACCGACCTCGCGTTCTTCTGCATGGGGATGGTGCCCGGCGACTACGACCGCGACGGGGATCTGGACGTCTTCGTGCCGAACCTCGGGCCGAACGCGCTCCTCCGCCGGGTCGGCGATCGCTACGAGGAGGTGGCCGCGCGGGCGGGGCTCGAGGGCTTGCCCACGGCGTGCACGGCCGGGCGGCCGACGACGAGCTGGGGCGGCGCTTTCCTCGACGTCGACCTCGATGGCTGGCTCGACCTCTGGTCGCCGAGCGGCTTCGTCGGCTACGGCATGTCGAGCCCGGAGGATCCGGATCGGCTCTTCCTCCACCAGGGGCCGGCGCTCACCTTCGCGCCCGTGTACGACGGCGGCGTCGGCTCGCCCGAGGCGTCCCGGGGTGGCGTCGCCGGCGACCTCGATCGGGACGGCGACGTGGATCTGGTGCAGGTGAACGTGCGCGGCGGCCTCCAGCTGCTGAGGAACGACACGCCCCGGCGTGGGCGCTGGCTCGGCGTGCGGCTCCCGGGCCATCGGGCCGTCGGCGCGCGGGTGGCGCTCGAGCTTCCGGGCGGCGACACCCTCGTCCGCTGGCTCCACCGGCAGGCGGGCTACGCCTCGTCGCAGCCGGGCGAGCTGCACTTCGGGCTGGGCGAGGTCGAGCGGGTGGAGCGGCTCCACGTGCGCTGGCGGGACGGGAGCGAGGTCGAGCGGCTCGACGTGGAGCCGGACCAGTGGGTGGAGCTGCGCGGAGCAGAGTGAGGCGCGGGGAGGGCGCTCCGGGGGCCTCGAGGATGAGCAGGAGCGCGAGCGCGGAGCCGTGCGGGCCCGAGCCCGTTGACGCCTGCCCGTCCCCTCGGCAGCGTGGGGAGGAGGAGGGCTCGATGAAGATCACGCTCCTGGACGCGCTCGAAGGAGGCGAGCTCGGCGCGGCGCTCCGCCAGGCGCTCACCTCGGAGACGCTCCTCGCCGACCACCGGCTCCGCGAGGAGCGCTTCGCCCCCTGCCAGGGCTGCTTCGAGTGCTGGGTGAAGCACCCGGGCACCTGCAAGGCGAAGGACGCGGCGAACGACGTCATGCGCGACGCCATGGCCGCCGATGTCCTCCTCTGGGCCACCCGTGTCCGCTTCGGCTGCTGGGACCCCATCGCCAAGGTCGCCTTCGACAAGGCCGTCGGCGTCCTCTCGCCCTTCTTCCGCGCCATCGCGGGCGAGACCCACCACGCCAAGCGCTACGCGCGCTACCCGCGCATGGGCGTCCTCGCCGTGCTCCCGAAGGACGCCCCGCCGGGTGAGGCCGAGACCTTCCGGCGGCTCGTCGCCCGGAACGCCGCCAACTTCCACGCGGGCGCCCCCTGGGTCGGCTTCGTCGGGGAAGGCGACCCACCCGAGGCCGTCCGCGCCGCCCTCGCCGAGGGGCTCGACGCGCTCCGCCGCCCCCGCGACGAGACGCTCCCGAAGGTCGCCGCCTTCGCCGAGGACGTGCGCCAGGGCGTCCCCCCGAAGGCCGGCCCCCGTCACGTCGCGCTCTGGATCGGCAGCGCCAAGCCCGCGGGCACGAGCACCTCGGAGGCCCTCGCCGGAGCGCTCGAGGCCCGCCTGGTCGAGCGCGGCTGGACCAGCGAGCGCGTCCACGCCCTCCGCACCACCAAGCTCGGCCACCCCCGCGCGCCGAAGCTCGTGGACGCCGCGCGCCGGGCGGACCTGCTCGTCCTCGCCTCGCCCGTCTACATCGACTGCCTCCCCTCGCTCGTCCTCGCCGGCCTCGGCCACCTCGCCGACGCCGCGCTGGATCCGCCCCCGGCGCTCCTCCCGATCATCCAGTGCGGGTTCCCGGAGCTCGAGCACACGGCCCTCGCCCTCGCGGTCGTCCGCCGCGCCGCGCGCGCTCTGGGCGCTCCCTGGGCCGGCCACCTCGCCCTCGGCGGGGCCGGCGCCATCCAGGCCGAGCACCTCGACCAGCGCGGCGGCCGCATGCACCACCAGGTCGACGCCCTCGACCAGGCGGCCGAGGCGCTGAACGCGGGCCGGCCCCTCCCCATCGCGGCGAGCGAGCGCTTCGCCACGCCGCTCCTCGGGCCCCGCGCCTACCGCGCCGTCGGTCAGGTCGGCTGGGTCGTCCACGCGCTGAAGGAGGGCGCCGCGCTCCGCCTCTGGGACGAGCCCTTCGCGCCGGAGGAGCCCTGAGCGCTTCCGCGCCTCCGCTCAGCGCTCGGCGGCGTCGCCATCCGGACGCGCGGCGTCGGCGGAGCTCGTCCCTGAACGATCTGGCGTCTCGGCGGTCGCCGGCTCGGCGGCAGGCGGCTCGGCGGCCGGTTGCTCGGCCGGGTCCGACGCGGGCGCCGGGGCGGGGGGAGCCGGTGGCGCCGGCGCCGAAGCGGGCGCCGCCCCGGGAGGCAGCACGGAGTGCGTCTCCCCGTCCCGCCCCGCGAAGTCCATGCGCTCGATCAGCGTCTCCAGGTCGCCGAGCCGCTCCGCGTAGTCGATCGGCGCCGCGATCAGCGTCACGACCAGCGCCAGGCGGACCGAGCGCACGCCCACGCGAGAGCTCACCCGCGTCTGCCACGGCGTCCCCACGAAGACCGAGCGGCCGAGCGCCTCCCGATGCTCGGGCGCCACGCGGACCCGATCCACGTCGAAGATCTCGAAGCTCGCCGCCGACGCCGGCAGCCCCTTCACCTGCGCCGGGTTCCGCGCGGTCACGAGCGAGCGCCAGCGCTGCTCGTCGACCTGCAGCCGGCCGTCCCGCGCGCTCAGCCGGTGGCGCATGCGGAAGACGTCCTCGAGGAAGCCTTCGTGGAGCACGCGGAGCACGCGGCTCGTGCGGTGGGGCGGCACGGGCAAGAGGCGCACCGCGAGGATCGCCCCCGTGCGGTCGTGCACGAGCACCAGGTCGTTCGTCGGGAGCTGGACCGCCGTGTCCACCTCCCCGTCCCCCGTGAAGTCCCACTCGTAGCGCTGCCAGTCGTCCGGGCCCCGGTCGTGCCGGCCGAAATGCCAGTTGGCCACCGACCACCCGGCGAGCAGCCGCTGCCCTTCGCCATCGGCGAAGGGAATGCGGTAGGAGGTGCCCGCGCGCACGAAGCCATCGGCGCCGAACTCGCCGACGCCTCGTTGGTGGCTGACGCAGGCGACGAGCCCAGAGAGCAGAACGAGGGCGAAGAGCGAGCGATGGGGCCTCGGCATGACCGGCCGAAGCTGTCACGCCGAGCGGGGGCGCGCCATGGTCCATTTCGGGTACGGGGAGGCGCGGCGGCCCCGACGCGTGAGAGGCCGCGCCCCAGCGGGGAGCGGCCTCTCGGTCGCGGTCGCGCGGCCTACTGCTGCGGGCCCGGCGCGTCCACCGTCGGCTCGCGCACCGACGCCGGCTTCTCCGGCTCGATGAGCTTGCCCTGGCGGTACTCGAGCGGCTTCTGTCGGCCCGCTCCGAAGAGGGCCTCCGGGTCGCTCAGCACCAGCGCCTCGCTCAGCACCTGGTCCATGTGCTCGACCAGCACCACCCGCGTCGCCGTCAGCACCCGCTTCGGGATCTCCCGCAGGTCCTTCCGGTTCTCCCGCGGGATGAGGATCGTGTCGATCCCCGCCCGGTGCGCCGCGAGCATCTTCTCCTTCAGCCCGCCGATCGGCATCACCCGCCCGCGAAGCGTGATCTCACCCGTCATCGCCACGTTCCGCCGCACGGGGATCTTCAGCAGCGCGCTCGCGATGCTCGTCGCCATCGTGATGCCCGCGCTCGGGCCGTCCTTCGGCACGAACTCCGGGAAGTGCACGTGCACGTCGTACTTCTCGTGGAAGTCCTCCTCGAGGCCGAGCGCCTTGTGCCGCGAGCGGATGTAGCTCATCGCCGCCTGGGCGGACTCCTGCATGCCCTTCTCGAGCAGGCCGGTGATCACCAGCTTGCCCTTGCCGGGCACGACCGCGACCTCGCACTCGAGGATGGTCCCGCCGACCGACGTGTAGGCGAGCCCGTTCGTGAGGCCGACCAGGTCCTTGTCGTTCGCCTTGTTCGGGCGGAACTTCGGGACGCCGAGGTACTGGGGCACGCTCTTGGCCGCGACCCGGTACGTCTGATCCTTGCCTTCCTTGAGCACGCGCCGCGCGATCTTCCGACACACCGAGCCGATCTCCCGCTCGAGGTTCCGGACGCCGCTCTCCTTCGTGTAGTGATGGATGACGGTGCGGATCGCGTTCTCGGTGAGCTCGACGTCGACGTCTTCGAGGCCCGCCGCCTTCAGCTGCCGCGGCACCAGGTAGCGCACCGCGATGTTCAGCTTCTCGAATTCCGTGTAGCCGCTCAGCTCGAGGATCTCCATGCGGTCCCGGAGCGGGAGCGGGATGCCCGAGAGCGCGTTCGCCGTCGTGATGAACATCACGTCGGAGAGGTCGTAGTCGAGGTCCAGGTAGTGGTCGTTGAAGGTCGAGTTCTGCTCCGGGTCGAGCACCTCGAGCAGCGCCGACGCCGGGTCGCCGCGGAAGTCGCTCGACATCTTGTCGATCTCGTCGAGCAGGAAGACCGGGTTGTTCGTCCCGACCTTGCGGAGCGACTGGATCAGCCGGCCGGGGAGGGCGCCGATGTAGGTGCGCCGATGACCGCGGATCTCCGCTTCGTCGCGCACGCCGCCGAGGCTGAGGCGCACGAACTCGCGCCCCGTGGCCCGCGCGATGCTCCGCGCGAGCGAGGTCTTGCCCACGCCAGGCGGGCCGACGAGGCAGAGCACCGGGCCCTTGAGCTTCTTCACGAGCGCCTGCACCGCCAGGTACTCGAGGATGCGCTCCTTGGGCTTCTTCAAGCCGTAGTGATCCTCGTCGAGGATCTCCTCCGCCTTGTCGATGTCGTAGTTCTCGTCGCTCTTGTCGTACCAGGGGAGGGCGAGCACCCAGTCGATGTAGTTGCGGACGACCGTCGCCTCCGCCGACATGGGCTGCATCATCTTGAGCTTCTTCAGCTCCTTCTTGACCTTGGTCAGCGCCTCCTTCGAGAGCTTCTTGGTCTTCAGCTTCTCCTCGATTTCCTGGATCTCACTCTTGAATTCGTCGCGCTCCCCGAGCTCCTTCTGAATGGCCTGCATCTGCTCATTCAGGTAGTACTCCTTCTGCGACTTCTCCATTTGCTTCTTCACACGAGAGCGGATCTTCTTCTCCACCTGGAGGATCTCGATCTCGTTGTTCATCAGCTCGAAGAGCCGCTCGAGGCGCTTGCCGGGGTCGGTGGTCTCGAGGATCTCCTGACGGTCGTTCAGCTTGATGCTCGTGAGGTGCACCACGATCGTGTCCGCCAGGCGCGACGGATCGTCGATGGTCTGCACCGTCATCAGCATCTCGGGCGGGATGCGCTTGTTGAGCTTGACGTAGGTCTCGAAGGTCGACTGCACGCTCCGCATGAGCGCCTCGACCTCGACCCCCGCCTCGCTCTCCTCGGCGACGTTCTCCACCTCGCAGAGGAAGAACTCCTCGTTGGGGATGAAGCGCTGGATCCGCGCCCGCCGCTTGCCCTCGACCAGCACCTTCACCGTGCCATCGGGCAGGCGGAGGAGCTGGATGATCGTCCCCACGGTGCCCATCTGGAAGATGTCGTCGGGCGTCGGGTCGTTCGTCTTGGCCTTCTTCTGGGCCGCGAGGAGGATCTCCTTCTCGTGGCTCATGGCCTCCTCGAGCGCGTTGATCGACTTCTCGCGACCGACGAAGAGGGGCACGACCATGTGGGGGAAGACGATGATGTCCCGGAGCGGAAGAAGCGGGACGACCTTGCCCCGCTTCCCCTCCGTCTCCTTCTTCTCGCCCTCGTCGTTCTTGTGGAAGAACATTCAGCCTCCTGCCCTCGTCCGCCGCGGCTCGGCGGAGAGAGCTACGCGCTCAAGCGAGCTCCGCTTCCTTCTCGTAGACGATGAGCGGCTTCTCGCCCTTCGTGATGACCTCCTCGTTCACCACGACCTCCTTGATGCCGGTCTGGGACGGGATCTCGTACATGATGTCGAGCATCGCCGCTTCCATGATGGCGCGGAGGCCGCGGGCGCCGGCGTTGCGCTCGAGCGCTTCGCGGGCGACGGCCTGGAGGGCCGGCTTGGCGAAGGTGAGCTTCACGCCGTCGAGCTCGAAGAGCTTCTGGTACTGCTTGACCAGCGCGTTCTTCGGCTTCGTGAGGATGTCCACCAGCGCGTCGTCGTTCAGCTCGTGGAGCGTCGCGATGACGGGCAGGCGCCCGATGAACTCGGGGATGAGGCCCGCCTTGAGCAGGTCCTCGGGCTGCACCTGCGCCAGGAGCTCGCCGATCTTCTTCTCCTCGCGGGACAGGATGTCCGCGCCGAAGCCGAGCGTCTTCTGACCGATGCGCCGCTCGATCACCTGGTCGAGGCCCACGAAGGCGCCGCCGCAGATGAAGAGGATGTTCGAGGTGTCGATCTGCAGGAAGTCCTGCTGCGGGTGCTTCCGGCCGCCCTTCGGCGGCACGTTCGCGACCGTGCCCTCGATGATCTTGAGGAGCGCCTGCTGCACGCCCTCGCCGCTCACGTCGCGGGTGATCGACGGGTTGTCGCCCTTGCGCGCGACCTTGTCGATCTCGTCGATGTAGACGATGCCGCGCTGCGCCCGGTCCACGTCGTGATCGGCGTTCTGGAGCAGCTGGACGATGATGTTCTCGACGTCCTCGCCGACGTAGCCCGCCTCCGTGAGGGTCGTGGCGTCCGCGATGGCGAAGGGGACGTTGAGGATGCGCGCCAGGGTCTGCGCCAGGAGCGTCTTGCCCGAGCCGGTCGGGCCCAGGAGCAGGATGTTCGACTTCTGGAGCTCGACCTCGTCGCCGACCTTCGAGTCGATCCGCTTGTAGTGGTTGTGAACGGCGACCGAGAGGACCTTCTTGGCCCGGTCCTGGCCGATCACGTACTCGTCGAGGATCGTCTTGATCTCGGCGGGCTTGGGGAGCGGGGTGCCGGTCGCCAGGGAGTCATCCCGGTCGACCTCCTCCGCGATGATGTCGTTGCAGAGCGCGATGCACTCGTCGCAGATGTAGACGGTGGGGCCCGCAATGAGCTTTTTGACTTCCTTCTGGGACTTGCCACAGAAGGAGCACTGCAGGTTTCCGTGTCCGTCGTCGCGCCGTCGATCCACGCGAAATTCCTGATGTCTTGAGGTTCCTGCGCCGCTCGTGCGAGCGCCACAGATGGGGTTGGGTCGAGTCTAGCGCCGGGCTTAACCCCCGGCAAGCAAGGGCAAAGCGAGGGCCGGCCGGGGTGTGAGGAAGGCCCGCCGATCGGGCCCTCCGCCCCCTCTGGTCGGCGCCGCCACGCGATCGTGACGCGTCGCGCCGGGAGCGGCTCAGCCGCCGGTGGGCTGGCCGGGGGTCTTCCGCGCCTCCACCACCTCGTCGACGATCCCGTACTCCTTCGCCTCTTCGGCGGAGAGGTAGCGGTCGCGCTCGGTGTCCTCGCGGATGCGCTCGGCGGGCTGCCCGGTGTGGGTGGCCATGATGCCGGTCATCCAGTCGCGGAGCTTGAGGATCTCCTTGGCGTGGATCTCGATGTCCGTGGCCTGGCCGCTGAAGCCACCGAGGGGCTGGTGGATCATCACGCGGCTGTTCGGGAGCGCGCGGCGGTGGCCCTCCGTGCCGGCGGCGAGGAGCCAGGCGCCCATGGAGGCGGCCTGGCCGATGCAGACGGTCGCCACGGGGCAGCGCACGTACTGCATGGTGTCGTAGATCGCGAGCCCGGCCGTGATCACGCCGCCCGGGCTGTTGATGTAGAGCGTGATCTCCTTGTCGGGATCCTCGCTCTCGAGGAAGAGCATCTGCGCGATGATGGCGTTCGCGACGTCGTCGTTGACCTCGGTGCCGAGGAAGATGATCCGGTCCTTCAGCAGGCGGCTGAAGATGTCCCAGGCCCGCTCACCCCGGTGCGTCTGCTCGACGACCAGGGGGATGTACATCGCCGACTCTCGCTCCGTCATCCCGCGCTCGCTCATGCGTCGTCCCCGCCCTTCGCGTCGTCCTCGTCGGTCGCCGAGCCCTCTTCCTTCGAAGAAGCCTTCGGCTCGGCCTCGGTGATCTTGGCCTTCTCCCGGAGGAATCCAAAGATCTTTTCCTCGAGGAGCTGGTTTTCGAGCTGGTCGCGCCGCTCGCCCGAGTACTCGACACGGAGCTTCGCGATGTGCTTCCCGGTCTCCTCGGCCATCTCCTGGAGCTTGGCCTCGAGGGCCTCCTCGTCGATGGAGATCTCCTCGAGGCGGGCGATCGCGCCGAGGAGGATGCCGGCCTTCACGCGGCGCTCGGCCTTCTCGTCCATGCCCTCGAGGTCGTCCGGGGAGACCTGCCGCCCGGTCATCTGGGCGAAGGTCATCATCTCGTAGAGCATCTGCTGCTTCTGCTGCTGCACCATCGAGGGCGGCACGGGCACGTCGTTCAGCTCGAGGAGCGCGTCGAGGATCGCGTCCTTCAGCTCGGCGGCGTAGCGCTGCTCGGCCATGCCCTTCAGGCGGTCGCGGATGTCGGTCTTCAGCTCCTCGAGCGTCTCGAACTCGCCGACGTCCTTGGCGAGCTCGTCGTCGAGCTCCGGGAGCAGGAGCTCCTTGAGCCCCTTCACCTTCACGTGGAAGGTGGCGGTCTTGCCCTTGAGGTCCGGGTGGTGGTGGTCCTCGGGGAAGCCGACGTCGATGTCCTTCTCCTCGCCGGGCTGGGCGCCGACGAGGCCCTCGCCGAAGGCGTCCAGGAGATCCTCGTCGCCGAGGTCGACCTCGCGGCCCTCGGCGGCCATCTCGCCCTTCGCCTCGCCGTCGATCTCGACCGTGTAGTCGATGGTGAGCCGGTCGCCGTCCTTCGCCGGGCGCATGGGGTCCGGCTCGCGGAGGTCGGCGTGCTGCTTGCGGAGCCGGTCGATCTCGGCGTCGACGGCCTCGTCGAGCACCTTCACCGGGGCGACGGTGACCTCGAGCCCGTCGACGGAGACCGCGTCGAGCTTGGGGCGCACCTCGATCTTCGCCGTGAACTCGAAGTCCTTGCCGTCCTCGATGAGGGGCGGGCTGACCTCGGGCTGGGCGACGACGGCGAGCTCGTGCTCCTCGACGGCGTGGAGCAGGCCCTTCTCGACGATGGTCCCCGTGACCTCCGCCTTCACCTGCTTGCCGTAGAGCTGCTTGACGACGTGGCGAGGCACCTTTCCCGGCCGGAAGCCTCGGACCTTCGCCGTCTTGGCGAGCTGGCCGTAGGTGGTGTCGAGGTCCTTTCGGACGACGTCCCAGGGAACCTGGACCTTCACCTCGACCATGACGGGGCTGATCTCGCTGACCTCGGAATGCACGAACGAACGCTCCTTCGACCCGGCCGCGGCGACCCCTTCGCGTTCGGACGCGAGGGGCGGAGCCGGGTGCGCGTACCTAGTCCCCGGCGTCCGCCGGGTCAAACCGCTGCGGGGGAGCGGGGGACCCCGAGCCCCAGCGGGCAGCAGCGACGCGAGCCCCAGCCCGAGCCCGAACCACCCCGAGCGGCGAGCTGGAGCCCGAGCCGAGCCGCGAGCTCGACCTCGAAGCCGCGGGCCTGGGCACGGAGCCGGAGCGGGTCGCTCGACCGGAGCGCAGGAGCGAGCGCCAGCGAGCGGAGCTACGGCGCGATCGTGGAGGGGCGCCGCGGCGGGGTCGGGGGGAGGTCCTCTTCGAAGCCGGCGAAGGCCGCGTCCACCGGCGGCCGAAGCGCCTCGGGGAGGCGGAGGGTCACCAGCAGGGCGCGGCCCTCGCGGCGGAGCTCGTCCGCTCCGAGCGTCCGGCGCGCGGCGGCCTCGGCTTCGCGCGCCTCGGCCTCGTCGTCGAAGGTCATGAACCAGACGGCCACGCCGAGCTCGCTCCGCCCGTCGGCCCAGCGGTAGACCCGCAGCCGGTCGCCGCCCCAGCCATCGGCGGCTGCCGCGTCGACCCCGCTCTCCGTTCCGCGCCCGAGGAAGACCGCCACCTCGAGCTCGCCGAGCGTGTCCTCCTCCACCGGCTCGAGCCCCGCCTCCTCGAGCGCGGGGAAGGCCGGCAGGGCGATCGGGTCCGGCTCCTCGCCCTGCAGGTAGCGCCGCGGGTGGAGCACTTGCTCGGTCGAGGCGGGCTTCCGCTCGAAGGCCCCGTCCACGCCCCGCCAGTCCCCGGCCCGCCGGAGCTCCCGCGCGAAGCGAAGCCCGGCCACGTAGGGTGTCACCAGCGTGTGCCGCAGGATCGGCGGCGCCCGCCCGAGCGCGTCGTCCCCGGCGCCGACGCTCTGCGCCATCAGCGTCTCCACGGCCGCGTCCCCCGCGAGCGCCTCGAGCGGTACGCCGAGCTTCTCGGCCGCGTAGACCATCATGGCGAGCGTCGCGTCGCCCTCGACCAGCGCCCGCAGCGCGTTGTCGGCGTCGCTGTCCCGCTCGATCTCCCAGGCCTCGCCGAGCCGGAGCGCCTGGTCCTGCAGCGCGTGCACCAGCTCGTGCACGATCACGATCCGCGCCTCGGCCGCCTCGGCGCTCGTGGCCCGCCGCGCCAGCACCTCCATCACGTCCTCGCGCACGACCAGCCGCGCCTCGTCCGTGTCGTAGTAGCCGAGCACCTGCTCGCCGAGCACCTCGCGCAAGAGCCCGCGCAGATCGAGCCCCTCGGGGAGCAGGCCGAGCGTGCCGTAGACCAGCTCGGCCTTCTCCACGTCCTCGTCCTCGATCTGGCCGTCGAGCCGCGCGGCGATCCGCTCGGCGTCGTGCACCTCCACGTGCACGGGAGCCGTGAAGCTGAGCCGGCGCGTTCGCTGGGCCTCGCCCATCAGCCGTCGGAGCGCGCCCATCTCGAGCGGCGTCGGCGCGCGCTCTCCGGGGGGCGTGCCGGCGACCGTCGGGGGCGCGGCGAGGGCGGCCGGGGCGCTCGACGCGGCCGTCGTCGTCTCGGCCGGGGGCGGCGCGCTCGCGCAGGCCAGGAGGAAGACGAGCGGGGCGAGGAAGCCGGGCCGCCCCTGGCGCCCGGGGCGCATCAACCGACCTCGAGCGCCATGGCCGTCACGATGGGCTTGCGCCGGAGCTTCTTGTAGAAGTAGCGGCGCAGCGCCCGCCGGGCCCGCTCCTCCAGCTCGCCCGGCCCCTCTCCCTTGGCCCGCCTCAGATCGCGCCGCACGTAGTCGCTCGCGTCGTCGAGGAGCGCGTCCTCCACCTCGGCCGCGAGGAAGCCGCGCGCCACGATGTCCACGTGGCCGAGGAAGCGATCCCCCCGGCCGATCGAGAACGCGACGACCGCGTGGCCGAGCTCCCCGATCAGGCGCCGCTCCTTGAGGAGCTCCTCGTCGACGGGCGTGCCCCGGTCGATGTGCACGCGCCCGACCGTCGCCTCGCCGACCACCTCGAGCCGGCCACGCTCGAGCTGCACGATGGCGCCGTTCTCGATCACCAGCGTCTGCTCGACGCCCACCTCCCGGGCGAGGGCCGCGTGGCGGCGGAGGTGGTGGAAGGTGCCGTGGACCGGGATGAAGGTCTTCGGTCGACAGAGCTCGAGGTAGCGGCGCTGCTCGTCCCGGGCGGCGTGGCCGCTGCAATGCACGTCGGGCCGGTTCTTCCGGTGGTGCAGGATGCAGCCGACGCGCTCGAGCATGTCCGTCAGGTCGAAGACGATCTTCTCGTTGCCCGGGATGATCCGGGACGAGAGGACGACCGTGTCGCCGGCCTCGAGCTCGAGCGCCGGGTGCGTGCCGCGCGCGAGCCGCGAGAGGGCGGCCGGGGGCTCGCCCTGGGTGCCGGTGGCGATGACGCAGAGCTGGTCCCGCGGGACGTCTCGGGCGTCGTCGTCCTGGAGGATGAGATCGGCGACGCCGTCGAGGAGGCCGAGCTCCCGGGAGACGGCGGCGTGGTTGCGCACCGAGCGGCCGAGGAGGAGCACGCGCCGGCCGTGGCGGCGGGCGGCCTCGAAGACGGCCTTCATGCGGTAGACGTTCGAGGCGAACTGGGCGACGACGACGCGGTGCTCGGCCCCGGCGACGAGCGCGTCGATGGCCTCGGCCACGTCGGCCTCCTCCCCCGAGTCGCCCTCGACGTCGATGTTCGTCGAGTCGCTGAGGAGGAGGTCGACGCCTTCGTCTCCGACCCGCTGGAGGGCCGCCGTCCCGAAGTGCTCCCCGTCCAGCGGGCGCTCCTCGATCTTGAAGTCGCCGCTGTGGACGACCGTGCCGGCCGGCGTCCGCAGGATGAGGCTCGTCGCGTCCGGGATGGAGTGGTTGACGCGGACGGGCTCGACGTCGAAGCAGCCGACCTCGAAGCGCTGGCCCGGGCGGGTCGCGATCATCTCCGGGAAGTCGAGGTGGTGCTCCTCGAGGCGCTTCCGGATGAGCGCGAGGGCGTAGGGCGGGCCGTAGACGGGCACCGGCTGGTCCAGCTCGCGCAGCAGGTAGGGGAGGGCGCCGATGTGGTCCTCGTGCCCGTGCGTGATCAGGATCGCGCGCAGCTTCTGCTGGTTGGCGAGCGCGTGGTCGAGGCGCGGGTGGTCCAGGTCGATGCCATGGACACGACCCGGGAAGGTGACGCCGGCGTCGACGACCACGAGGTCGCCCTCGCACTCGATCAGCATGCAGTTCATGCCGACCTCGCCCAGGCCTCCCAGGGGGACGACGGTCAGCGCAGGCAGGGGAGGGCCTCCACCCGGCCCAGACTGGCACGCGGCTCCGGGCTGCGCCACCAGGTGGAAAGGCGTCCTCCGGGCCGCTCCTGGCACCCTTCGCGCAGAACGTCGCGACGCGTTGACCACCCCGATCAGGCCGTGGTAGGCCGGCCGCTCGAACGAGGACTCCATGGCACGCCTGACCCGCCTGATGCTCGCTCTCGCGCTCTCGCTCTCCGCCCCGGTGGCGTTGGCGCAGACGGAGGACGCCCCCGAAGAAGACGCCCCCGCCGACGAGGCGGCGGAGTCCGAGGAGGAGGCGCTCGACGAAGACGAGGAAGAGCTCGAGCTCGACGGCGACGAGGACGTCGTCGGCGAGGACGAGCCGGCGCTCCGGGCGCCGAGCCTCGAGATGCCCGACGTCGGCGACGCCATGGCCGAGGACGACGAGGGAGCGGACGAGGACGAGGACGACTGGGCCGAGGCCGGCGAGGGCACGGCCGAGGAGGACGAGGATCTGCTCCGGCAGGCCGAGCCCGAGGCGCCCTCCGCCGACCCGACCCGCACCCAGTGGACCGCGCCCCAGACGGCCCTGACGCTCCACGGCTACTTCCGCGTGCGCGGCGAGCTGCAGGACAGCTTCTTCCTCGGGCGCGACGACGTGCCCTTCAACCTCTTCACGCCCGCCGACCGGGACGTCCTCCCCGAGGGCGGCTGCCGCGGCGGTGAGCCCGGCGACGATCCGGATCGCGACGCCTGCAACGGCAGCGACCGGCTCCGCTTCGCCAACATGCGCCTGCGCCTGCGGCCGACCATCGGCCTCAGCGACGACGTCCGCGTCCGGATGACGATCGACGTCTTCGACAACCTGGTCCTCGGCTCGACGCCGGATGGCACCGTCTACATCCCGCCCGGCGCGGCGGGGAACGACACGGGCGAGTTCATCCAGCCCGCCCGCACGCCCGGCGTGCCCATCGACTCCTTCGCGGCGACCCAGAACCCGCAGCAGGGCTACCGGAACTCGCTCCGGGACAGCATCTACGTGCGCCACGCCTGGGCCGAGGTGACCAACCGCGGGCTCGGTCAGCTCCGCTTCGGCCGCATGCCCTCGCACTGGGGTCTCGGCGTGCTCGCCAACGACGGCATGGGCATCGACGCGGACCAGTCGAGCGACGTCGACCGGATCATGGGCCTGACGCGGCTCGCCGGCATCTACATCGTCGCCGCCTGGGACTTCGCCGCGCAGGGGCTCCAGCAGCAGCTCCTCAACGATCTCCGGGGCGTGCCCTTCGACGCCTCGACCAAGGACGACGTCCGCCAGTACGTCTTCGCCCTCGCGCGCCGCACCGAGCCCGAGGAGCAGCAGGCGCGGCTCCAGCGCGGCAGCTGGGTGCTCAACGGCGGCTTCTACTTCGTCTTCCGGAAGCAGTTCCTCTCGACCATCGGGCCGGGGCAGGCCGGCGCCTTCCCGTCCATGGCGAGCTACGAAGACCTCTTCGTGCGCCGGAACGCGCGCGCCTTCATCCCCGACCTCTGGGCCCAGTTCCTCTGGGGCGGGCTCCGGCTCGAGATGGAGGCCGTCTACATCGCCGGCGAGATCGAGAACATCGAGAACGACAGCTTCGTCCAGCAGGACTTCAAGATCCGCCAGTTCGGCGTGGCCTTCGAGGGCGAGTACCGGCTCCTCGACGACAAGCTCTCCATCCGCCTCTACACCGGCTACGCCTCTGGCGATGCGGACATCAACGGCCTCTCGCAGCGCCAGGGCCTGCTCGCCCAGCAGACCGACAACCGGACCATCAGCCACATGCAGTTCCACCCGAACTACCGGGTCGACCTCATCCTCTGGCGCAACATCCTGGGTCGCGTGGCCGGCGCCTGGTACCTCAAGCCGGGCCTCAGCTACGACATCATCCGCAACCCCTTCGGCCAGCTCTTCGGCATCGGCGCGGACCTCGTCTACAGCCGCGCCGCCCAGGAGGTCCAGACCTACGGCTCGGATCCGAACCTCGGCGTCGAGCTCGACTTCTCGGTCTACTACCGGAGCGAGGACGGGCCGGAGATGTTCGACGGCTTCTACATGCAGTTCAACTACGGCGTCCTCTTCCCGCTCGCCGGCCTCGGCTACGCGAGCTACATGGGCGTGCCGGAGAACCCGCGGGACGACGACCCGCTGCGGAACCAGGGCCTGAAGAACGCCCAGACCCTCCGCCTCATCCTCGGCGTCCAGTACTGACGCGCGCCCGCGGCGCCCGGGCAATCGTCCGGCGCGCCGCGCGATGAGGCCCCGTGGCGAAGAAGAAGGCGAAGAAGCCGTCCTACGCCTGCCGCGCCTGCGGCGCGCAGTTCGCGCGCTGGATGGGTCGCTGCACGACCTGCGGCGAGTGGGACACGATCGAGGAACAGGCCGCCGCGCCGAGCACCGCGTCGAAGGAGCGCACCGGGGGGGCGCGGCCGATGCGCATCGGGGACGTCTCGACGGAGGACGCGCGGCGGCTCCCGACGGGCATCGGCGAGCTCGATCGGGCCCTCGGCGGCGGGCCCGTGCGCGGCGGCGTGGCCCTCCTCGGCGGAGACCCGGGCATCGGCAAGTCGACGCTCCTGATGCAGGCGCTGGCGGCGCTCGCGGCCCGGGACGAGAGCGCCGTCTACGTGACGGGCGAGGAGTCGGCCTCGCAGGTGGCGCTCCGGGCGCGGCGCATCGGGGGCGCGGGCATGGAGGCCGTGCGCATCCTGGCGACGACCGAGCTCGAGGACGCGGAGGCGGCGCTGAGCGCGGAGAAGCCGGCGGTCGCGGTCATCGACTCGATCCAGACGCTCCGCGCCGCGAGCCTGAGCTCGGCGCCCGGCAGCGTGAGCCAGCTCCGGGAGGTGGCCGCGCGGCTCATCGACCTGGCGAAGCGGCACGGCATCGCGCTCTTCCTGATCGGTCACGTGACCAAGGAAGGGGCCATCGCCGGGCCGAAGGTGCTCGAGCACCTGGTGGACACGGTGCTGAGCTTCGAGGGGGATCGGAGCCACGCCTTCCGCGTGCTCCGGGCGACGAAGAACCGCTTCGGCCCCGCGCAGGAGATGGGCGTCTTCGAGATGGACCGGGAAGGGCTCCGCGAGGTGCCGGACCCGAGCGCGCTCTTTCTGGCCGAGCGGCCCGAGGGCTCGGCCGGATCGGTGGTCGTGCCGACGGCGGAGGGGACGCGGCCGCTGCTCGTGGAGCTCCAGGCGCTGGTGGCGCCTGCGGTCTACGGGAACGCGCGGCGGGTGGTCTCCGGGCTCGACGGGAACCGGCTGGCGATCCTGTTGGCCGTGCTGGACCGGAAGGCGCAGACCCGGGTGCTCGACCGGGACGTCTTCGCGTCGGTGGCGGGCGGGGCGCGGGTGGACGAACGGGCCCTCGACCTGGCGCTCGCGGTGGCCGTGGTCTCGTCCTACCGGCAGCGGGCCGTGCCGGCGGACCTGGTCGTCTTCGGCGAGGTCGGCCTCGCGGGGGAGGTGCGCGCCGTGCCCCGGCCGGGGCCGCGCATCGCCGAAGCGCGCAAGCTCGGCTTCCGGCGGGTGCTCCTCCCGAAGACGAACGCCGAGCGGCTGACGAAGAAAGAGAAGAAGGGCCTCACGTTGATGCCCGTCGGCACCCTGGCCGAGGCCCTCGAGACCGCCCTCGACTAGTGCAGGGCCAGGAGTGCGTACCCGCTCCTACCCGCTCCTAGAGCGGCCGGCCGGCCGGTCGCTCGAGGAGGTGGCGCGAGTGGTGGCGGGCGCGGGCGCACTCGACGGCGGTCAGACGCTTGGGGCCGGTCACGAGGGGGAGGGCGCCGTCGCTGTCCATGAGCCGCCACGGCTCGTCGGGGCCGACGTTGTCCGGGTGGAAGGGCTGGTCGAGGAGCACGTGGCCGAGCTCGTGGGCCTGGGTCCAGGAGGCGCGCTGGCGGTGGATGCCCCGGCGGTCCAGGACGACGGCGCCCGCGATGGCGCCGCCGTCGGACTCGATGAAGGCCTCGCCCTGGCGGCCGGCGCGGCGGAAGGCGGGGACGATGACCAGCTCGAGCGTGGTCGGGTCGTCGTCGCGCAGCGCGTGGAGGAGGGCGCGCTCCTCGAGGGTCCCGGCGGCGGCGTCGGCGTTGCCGAAGGTGTCGAGGCCGTCCGCGAGGTCGACGACGCCGAGCTGGACGGATTGGCGCGGGTCCGTGCTCAGCGGGTGCTCGCCGTCCGGGGCGAGGGTCACGGGGCGGCCTCGGCGACGCACGTGCACGTCGGCGCTCCCGTCGGCGCCGTGGCTCGTCCGGGGGTTCACGGTCACGTGGGCGTCGAAGCCCGCGGCGTCGAGGGCGGCGGCGATGCGGAGGGCGGTCGCGGCCGGGCTCAGGCCCCGGGGGATGGCGATGGGCCCGATCGGGCGGTCGTCCGCGCGGAAGCGGATCGCGCCGCCGCGGGAGGGGAGCCCGTCGCCATCGCCGACGGCGAGGAGGGTCGGCGGGGGCGCGTCCACCACGGCCACGTCCGCCTCGCTCGGGGGCCCGAAGCCGAGGTGGCATTGGAGCCAGACCTCGTTCGCGATGCGCACCTGCTCGCGAGCGAGGGCCTCGGCGCCGGCGTCGTCGCCGCCCACCGCCGGGACGCCCTGGTGGCGCACGACGCGCACGCGGAGCCGGGCGCGGCGGGCGGCGCGGGGGCCGGCCTCGCGCCCCGGCCGACCGACCCGCGCGCTCTGCCGGGCGGCGCCGAGGCGGGCGTGGACGGCGTCCCGGAGACCGACGCGGAGCAGGCGCCCGCCCGTGCCCGGCGCGGCCTCGTCGAGCGCGTCGCCCACGAGCCGGAACCAGGGCGTGAGGCGCTCGCCCTCGCCTTCGCCGCGGAGCGGGAGCGAGAGCTCGCCGAGGAGCGATCCGTCCGCGGCCCGGCGCTCGATCCGAAGCTCCGTGGCGGCATCGCCGGCGCCCTCGACCTCCACGCGGAGCGCCTCCGGGTCGCCGGCGCGCGGGGCGAGGGGGCTCCGCGGCAGGGACTCGTCGTTGGGGATCCGGCGGGTGATGGCGAGGGCGTCGCGGCGCGCGTCCACGGGGCCCGCGGGCCGGACCAGGCGGAGCGTGACGACGCGGAGCGCGAGCTCCGCGGCGCCCCGGGGCGAGCGGAGGCGCAGGCGCGCCGGCCCGGCGGCGAGGCCCTGCACGGAGACGGTCGTGGGGAGCCGCAGGCGCGCGCCCGGCTCGAGGGGGCGGCCTGCGCGGAACACGCGGAGGCCGCCCTCCCAGTCGAGGCTCGCCGCGCCGCGGCCCTCGAGGCGAAGCGGGAAGAGGTCCTCCGGGGGCGGCGCGGAGCTCTCCCGGTCGCGGGTGCCGTCCTCGTCGTCGTCGTCGTCGTCCACGGCGACCCAGAGCGCTCCCTCGCCCTCGACCTCGAAGCGGGGAGCCTGGGCGGCCGCCGCACCGGGCGCCCCGAGGGCGGCGCAGGCCAGGAGGAGCCAGGGGGCCGCGTGCCGGGCGCTCACGGCTCGGGTGGCGGCTCGCGGAGCAGCGCTTCGGCGCTCGGCGCCAGCCGCCGGCGCCGGCAGAGCTCGGCGTGGATGATGCCGCGGAGCTCGGCGAGGGCCTGCTGGAGGTCGTCGTTGAGCACCAGATAGTCGAAGAAGGGGTAGTGCTCGATCTCCTCCTTCGCCTTCGCGTAGCGCCGCTCGAGGGACTCGGGCGACTCCGTGCCGCGGCTCTCGAGGCGGCGCCGGAGCTCGCTCATGGAGGGCGGGAGGATGAACACGCCGACGGCCTCGGGGCGCTTGGCCTTGATCTGCCGCGCCCCCTGGTAGTCGACGTCGAAGAGGAGCACGCGGCGACCGGCCCGCCGGGCCCGCTCGATCTCGCCGACGCTGGTGCCGTAGAGGTTGCCGTGGACCTCGGCCCACTCGGCGAACTGGCCCTCGGCGATGCGCGCCCGGAAGGCCGCGTGATCGATGAAGTGGTAGTCCTGCCCGTCCACCTCGTTGGGCCGCGGCGCGCGCGTCGTGTGCGAGATGGAGAAGGCGAGCTGCTCACCGAACTGGTCGAGGAGCCGGTGCGTGAGGGTCGTCTTCCCGGCGCCGGAGGGCGAGCTGATGATCAGCAGCAGGGGCTCGCTGGCGTGCGACTGGTTCACCGCGCCGGTTTAGCACGTCTCTCGCCCGCGTCGCTCGCCCTCCGTCCACCGCCGCCCGCCTCCGTGTGCTCGGGAGGCTCCGGCGTCTCCTTCCGGTGCGCCGCGAGGCCCATCGCCCAGCCCGCTCGCCGCCGTCAGAGGACGTTCTGGACCTGCTCGCGCATGCGCTCGACGTCGGCCTTCAGCTCGACGACGCTCCGCGTCACCTCGACCTCCGGGGTCTTGGCGCCGAGCGTGTTCACCTCGCGGGCCATCTCCTGGAGGAGGAAGTCGAGCTTCCGCCCGTGGGACGGCCCGGTGCTCTGCATGAGCTCCACGAACTGGTCGCAGTGGCTCGTCAGCCGGGCGAGCTCCTCCGCCACGTCGGTGCGCTCGGCGAAGAGCGCGACCTCGTGCTCGAGGCGCCCCTGGTCCAGCTCCAGGTCGCGATCCGCGAGGAGCTTCTCGAGGCGCTCCCGGAGCCGCTGCCGCTGCGCCGCGACCACCGTCGGGCAGAGCACGCGCACCTGCGCCAGCTTCGCCCGGATCGACTCGAGGCGCGTGCTCAGGTCCTGCGTGAGCGCCTTGCCCTCGCGCAGGCGCATGGCGTCGAGGGCGTCGCAGGCCTCGGCCGTCGCCTCGAGGAGGCTCTCCCGGAGCGCCTCGCCATCGGCCGGGCCGCCCGGCGTGAAGAGCCCGGGGACCGAGGAGAGCAGCGAGAGGGGGAGCGGCTCCCCGGGGGCGAGCTCGTCGCGGAGCGCCTGGAGCTGCTGGAAGGCCGAGCGGGCGAGCGCTTCGTCGAGCGTCGGCGCCCGCTCCACGCGACCCTCCACGCGCGCCATCACCTCCACCCGGCCCCGGCGGAGGCGCTTGCGGAGGAGCGCCTCCACAGCGGCCGTGTGCTCGGCGAGCGGCGCCGGCAGGCGGACGCGGCAGTCGAGGAAGCGGTGGTTCACCGCCCGCATGTCCACGACCAGGCGCACCGGCGCGTCGTCCACGGACGTTCGCGCGTCGCCCGACCCGTAGCCGGTCATGCTGCGCACGCCCCAAGGTGTATCACGCAGCCGGTCGGGCCCCCCAAGAACTCGTCGCCGGGGCGAGCCCTCCGCGCCGGGAAACCGAGCCGGGAGGCGTTGGAAGGGGTGAGGGGGGCGATCGCGGGGCGACCGCCGCGCCGCTCACTCGAGGTGCTTGCGGCTCTTGAGCGAGGCCATGACCTTCTCGTACTCGACCTCGAAGGCGGCCGTGCCCTCTTCCAGGTTCTTGATCTTCGAGCGGACCTCCCGGTCGAGGTCGCTCTCCATGTTCGTGTGCTTGCGCAGCACGGTGGCGATCTTCTTGCGGAGCACGCCGTCCTCCGCCCAGACCTCGGCGACGTTCGCCGAGTGGAAGAGCATCGTCATGAGCTGCTCGACCAGGTAGGGGAGCTGCTCGTCGTGCGGCGGGAAGCCCATCTCCTTGGCGACCTGCGCACGGACCTTGCCCATGACGGCGTAGGAGAGGCCGGCCCGCTCCATGCGGTCCTTCGCCTCGTCGACCACGCGGCGGCTGCGGCGGATGAACTCCTTGAGGACGGCCTCGAAGTCGAGCCGCACCTCCTCGGAGCTCTCGACCTCGATGTCTTCGTCCTTCGTCAGCTCGCGGAGGAGGTCCTCCGCGATGAAGGGAACCTTCCCGGAGTACAGCTTCATCGCCGGAGTCGGTGTACGTGGAAACCGCCGCCCCCGCAAGAGCGGCCGGCGCGCCTCAGCTCTGCTCGAGGCGGTCGCGCATGCGCTGCATCAGGCCGTCCCAGCCTTCGCGCTCGATGATCCGATCGAACTGGCGGCGGTAGTTCTGGACCATGCTGAGCCCATCGTCGACGGTGACGTCGAAGACCCGCCAGCCCCGCCCCTCGCGCTGCATCAGGTAGTCGATGCTCACGGGGGGCGCGCGCCGGTTCTCGCGGCTCCGGGCCTCGGTCCGCACGAGCACGGCGTCGCCCTGGGCCTCGGCGCCCTCGTAGCGGACCTCGAAGCTCAAGGTGCGCTGCAGGTTGGCGCGGTAGTTCCGCTCCACGAGCTGCTCGAGGATGGAGACGAACTCGCTCCGCTGGGCCTCCTCGAGGCCATCCCAGTGGTTCGAGAGGGCGCGCTTGGCGAGCTCCTCGTAGTCGAGCAGGCCGCTGAGCATGCGGGTGACCTGCTGGTCGCGGCGCGGGCTCGGGTCCTGGCGCATCAGGCGCTCGACGGCCTCGTGCTTCTGCTCGAGGAAGCGCTGGGCGTCGGCGGGAGCCTGGGCGCCGGCGGTCGAGGCCGTGGCGAGGGCGAGGGCGAGGGCGAGGGCGAAGGAGAAGGCGAGGGAAGCGAGGCGGGTCATGGCGGGGCTCATGGCGGTCGCGGAGGGGGTGGGGGCCAGGCGGCTCGTGGGGGATGCGGGGCGAGGGCCAGTCATCGGAGGTGGGACGCGGGGGCGGAGCCGGATATTCGGCGCGCGCTCGGCGTGGGCGCCGGGCACCGCGGAGCGGGCCTCCGAGGACGGTCGCCCGGCGTTCAGCCGCCCAGCCTTCGGTCGCCCGGGCTTCACTCGCCCGGGCTTCACTCGCACGGGCTTCACTCGCATGGTGGCTCCCAGCCATCGGCGGGCAGGAGCGCCTCACCCGTCACCCGCTCGAGCTCGGCGGCGGCCGTGTTCACGTCGCGCACGGCCTGGAGGTGGGAGAAGCGCGCCGTGAAGTAGGCCTTCAGCGCGTCGATGAGGTCCTTCGGCTCGAGCGTGCCGAGGTCGTAGGCCTGGGCCGCCGAGACGAACCAGGCGCGCCCCTGCCGGCGTCCGCGCTGCCAGGCCTCCTCGCGGCGCAGGGCGTCCTGGTAGGCCTGCACGGCGAGGCGCACCTCGAGGCGGATGCCGAGCCGGGCCTCCCGGGCCTGCGCCCGCGTCTCCTCGAGCCGCGCCCGGGCCCGGTCGCGCCGGTGCACCTGCCCGGCGAAGTCGAGGTTCCAGCGCATCACGAGCCCGGCGCCGAGCTGCGGCCGGTTCGCCTGATCCTGGATGAAGGGGTTCTCCTGGTCCGTGCGCCCGGGCGCCCAGGTGAGCGCGGCCTGGAAGCCGAGGCCGAAGTCCGGCGCGAAGCCCACCCGCTCGGCGTCGAGGGCCGCCTCCCGCGCCTCCAGCGCCGCCTCGAGCATGCCGAGCTCGGGTCGCGCCTCGGACGCCTCGAGGAAGCGCGCCATGGTCGTGTCCTCGAGGGCGATGGGCTCCATGGGGCAGTCCGGCACGCGGATCGCGTCGAGCCCCGTGAGCGCCTGGAGCGCCGCCTCCGAGCCGTCGTGGAGCCGCTCGATCTCGCTGGCCCGGGCGCGGACCTCGGCGAGCGCCGTCTCGAGGCGGAAGCGATCGAAGGGGTTCACGTCCGGATCGCCCTCGGCGAGCATCTCCTGGAGCTTCTCGGCGGCGCGCTCGAGCTTCGGGAGGCCCTCGCCGATCATCTGCTGGAGGTCGAGCGAGAGCTGGAGCGCGAAGTAGGCGCGGCGGACGTCGAAGCGGAGCCGGGCTTCGGCGCGCTCCTGGTCGAGGGTGGCGGCCCGGACGCCGGCTCGCGCGGCGCGCTTGAGCGCCCGCAGCTTGCCGAAGGTGTAGAGGGGCACGACGCCGCGGATGCCGACCTGCGCCGCGGGGCCCCAGCCCTCGTTCAGCGGGAGCTGGTCCTGGTCGCTGTAGACGGGCGTGCCGGTGGCGTCGGGGACGACCGTCAGGCCCGCTGTGCCCTCCCAGCCGCGAAAGAAGGGCGAGAGGCGGGCCTCTCCGAGCCGCGCCTCGGCGGCCTCGATGGCCGCGCCGCGCGCCTCGAGGGCCGGGTAGTGGCGCTCGGCGGCGTCGACGAGCGCCTCCAGATCGCGCACGGGCGGATCCGCCTCCGGCTCCTGCGCGAGGACCGAGGTGACGCCGGCGCAGGCGAGGGCGCTGGCCAGGACCAGGTGGGGCAGCCGCGGGGCCACGACGAGGTGTTAGCACGCATTCGGGGCCCGGGCGTTACAGCGGGCCCCGAACGCGAGACGCCGCCGTCGGCGGACCGGCGGCGGCGTCTCGGAGCGACGGAGCGTTCCGCTCGGGCGGCGGAGCGTTCAGCGTCGCTTGGAGCGCATGGACGACATGCTGCTCGAGCCGCCGCGCTCCTGGTTGTACTGCTGGATGACCTGGTCCGTCAGGTCGAGGTTGCCGGGCACCCAGACCACGCCGCCCTCGTTGGCCTCCACGATGAGCGTGTAGCCCTCGCGCTGGCCGATGCGCCGGAGGATCTCCTGCATCCGCTCGAGGATGCTCTTGGTGAGCTGGGCCTCCTTCGCGGCCAGCTCGCGCTGGTACTCCACGTAGGTCGACTGCAGCTCGATGAACGCCTTCTGGTACTCCTCGAGCCGGGCCTCGAGGGCCTCGCGGCTGAGGACGTTCTTCTGGCGCTCGATGTCCTCCTTCATCTTCTTCAGCTTCTCCTGCGCCGCGTCGAGGCTCTTCTGCCGACGGCGGAACAGGCGCTTGAGGCGAGCCTTCGCGCGGCGACCGTCTTCGGTCTCGTTCATGGCGCGCTGCAGGTCGACCACGGCGATGCGGGACTGGGCGTAGAGGCTCGGCGCGATGCTCGAGAGGAGCACGGCGGCGAGGAGGGTGATGGCGTGGCGCTGGAGGCTCATGGGCGTCCTTTTTCGTGCCTTCGAAGAAGCTGGCGGCGGCGGAGTAGCTGTCCCGCTCGCCCGGGTCAAGGAGGGGGGGAGGTCCCGGTGCTGGGACGAGGAGCGCTCCCCCGGATTCATTTCAGAACGAGTTTCCGATGGTGAACTCGAAGCGGATCTTGTCTTCCCAGGGCTTCCGGTTGATCGGGATGCCCCACTCGAAGCGGAGCGGGCCGAGCGGCGAGAACCAGCGGAAGCCGAAGCCCCAGGAGTTGCGGATGCCGCGGATGTCGAAGCCGCAGGGGTCCGTGCTCCGGTCGCCGGTCGTGGTCTCGGGGCCCTGGCAGAGCGCGTTCTCGAGGTTCCAGACGTTGCCGCCGTCCGTGAAGAGGACAGCACGGATGCCCACGGAGGGGACGATCGGGACCTCGAGCTCGGCCTGGTAGAAGAGCTGCAGGTTGCCGCCGATGGCCACGCCCTCGGCGATGCCGTTGCCGGCGCGGGGCGGGACCGCGTTCGGGTCCGTGGAGCGCGGGATGGAGACGCGCGGGCCGAGGCTGTTCAGCGGGAAGCCGCGCACGTTGAAGATGCCGCCGAGGAAGAAGCGCTCGAAGATCGGCACGCCGCGGTTCTGGCGCGAGTTGATGAGGCCGAACTCGGCGTTGACCTTGAAGATGACCGGCCGCTCGGCGCCGAGGGAGAAGATCTGCCGGTAGTGGCGGACGAAGGCCGTCTGCCGGAAGAAGACCTGGTCCGAGCCGAGGAAGCGGTCGGCGACCTCGGCCGAGTAGCTCGCGAACCAGCCGTCGCTCGGGAAGAGGCGGTTGTTCCGGTTGTCCCAGGTGAAGGTGAGCCGGAGCGAGCTGGTGAGGCCCGAGCGGAAGAGGTTGTCGAGGGGGACCCGGCGGAAGATGTTGAAGCCCGCGCCGCCGCCGCCGCTCTGGAAGAAGCCGCCGGTGCGCGCGCTGATGCGCACGAGCTCGGCGCGGTACTGGAGCGCGACCCGGAGGCGCCGGTCGAAGATGGGATGGCCGAGCGTGAGGCCGCCGCCGGTGCTGTCGCGGTTGAAGTCGGCGAACTGGCGGATGGTCTTGAAGACGTCGACGCCGAGGCCCCACTGGGTGCCGAGGAACCAGGGCTCGAAGAAGCGGAGCTGGACGAGCTGCCGGATGCCCGAGAGCTGGAGCTGCAGCGAGAGGCTCTGGCCGTTGCCGAAGAGGTTCTGCTGCTGGATCTGCGCCGTGAGGATGAACTGCTCGATGGAGCTGAAGCCGGCGCCGACCTGGAAGGTGCCCGTGGCGCGCTCCTGCACCTCGACGTTGATGACCATCCGGTCCGGCGCCGAGCCGGTCTCCTCGGAGAGATCCGTGCGCTCGAAGTAGCCGAGGGCCTCGATGCGCCGCTTGGAGCGCTCGACGAGGGTCTGGTCGTAGAGCTCGCCCTCGAGGATGAGCATCTCGCGGCGGATGACGCTGTCGCGCGTCTTGGTGTTGCCGCGGATGTTGATGCGCTCGATGCGCACGGGCGGGCCGCGGACGATCGACACGGTGATGTCGACGATGCGCCGCTCGCTGTCGAGGTTCGTCTCCGGGCCCACCTCGACCCGGGCGTAGCCCTCGTCGCGGTAGGTGCGCGTGATCTCCTGGAGGCCGAGGGCGATCTGCGTGCGGCTGAACCAGTCGCCGCTCTCGAGGTCGATGGCGTCGCGGAGATCGGACTCGAGGGGCTCGACCTCGGCGCCGTCGGCGTTGACCTCCCGCACGCGGAGGCGACCGACGCGGAAGCGCGGTCCCTCGTCGATGGGGATGGTGATGTCGATGTGCTCGCGATCGGCCGTGAGCTCGATGCGCGGGACGCCGACGCTCATCGCGAGGTAGCCCTGGTCGTAGTACCAGGCCTGCAGGCGCGTGACGTCGTCGTCGAAGGCGTCCGAGTCGTAGTGGTCGTCGTCCGAGATGAAGGAGAAGAAGCCCTCCTCGGACGTCTGCATGATCGCGTTCAGGTCGTCGGCGGGGATGTTCCGGTTGCCGACGAAGCGGATGCGGCGGACGGAGACCTCGGCGCCCTCCTCGATGGAGAAGCGGACCTCGATCTCGTTGTTGTCGTTCTGGATCCGGCGGATCTCGTACTCGACGCGGGCGAGGAAGAAGCCCTCCTCGGCGTAGAGGTCCCGGATCTTCGTGACCTGCCGGCGGACGTCCGGGACCGAGAGGATGGCGCCCTCGCGGAGGGTGATCTTCTCGTCGATGTCCTCGTCCTCGACCTCGTCGTTGCCGTCGAAGACGATGCGGCCGATGGCCGGGCGCTCGCGCACCCGGACGATCATCTCGACCTCGTTGCCGACGCGCTCGGCCTCGATGACGAGGTCGTCGAAGAAGCCCATCTCCCAGAGGGCGCGGGCGTCGCGGGCGACCTCGTCGTCGGTGCAGGGGAGGCCGCGGCGCAGACGCATGGTGGCGCGGACGTCCTCCGGGTCGACGCGGCGGGCGCCCTCGACGCGGATGCGGCGGATCATGCGGCCGTGGCAGAGGGGGCGCGGGACGCGGGGGCGCTGGGTCTGGGGGGCGTAGGGGTCGCCGGCGGGCGGAGGCTCGGGCTCGGCGTCCTCGCCCTCGAGGTCTTCCTCGTCGTCCCAGTCCTCGTCGTCGCCCTCGAGGTCGTCGTCGCCGTCGTCGTTGCCTTCGAGGTCTTCGTCCTCGTCCTCGTCCTCGCCCCAGTTCTCGTCGCCGCCGTCCTCGTCGTCGCCGCCGAGCTCTTCCTCGTCCGGCTCGGCTTCGCCCTCGGCGGGGGCCTCCTCCCCCTCGGGGGGCGCGGGCTCCGGGGGGCTCTCGCCGCCGGTCTGCGCCGACGCCACCGAGGCGACGAGCGCGCCGAGCGCGATGAGCACGAAAAACCGGGTCGGAGACCCGGCAGGTCGGGAAAAGCGAGGCATTCGGGCAGGGGGACGTCGCGCGGCTATACTCGTGGCCCTGGATCGGGTCAAGCGTTGGAGGAGGGGGTTTCAGCCCCCGATTCGCCGCCCTCGTCGGACGATTCCGCGCCCCGCGGCGCGGCCTCCCCGGGCGCCTCCCCCTCGCTCTCGCTCCCCGAACGCGCTTCGGCCGCGTCTTGTTCGGCCTCGGCCGGCGCGCTGGGCGAATTCGCCTCGCCGCCGCCCGCCATGCGGGCGATCTCCTTGCGCTCGTCGGACTCGATGACGCCGTCCCGCATGGCCACGACGCGCGGCATGCGCGCGGCCATGGCGAGGCTGTGGGTGACGAGGAGGAAGGTCGTGCCGCGCTTCTCGTTCAGCTCGAAGAAGAGCTGGTGCACGGACTCGCTCGTCTTCGTGTCGAGGTTGCCCGTGGGCTCGTCCGCGAGGATCAGCGCGGGCTCCATGACGAGGGCGCGGGCGAGGGCCACGCGCTGCTGCTCGCCGCCGCTGAGCTCGCCGGGGCGGTGGGCGAGCCGGTGGGCGAGGCCGACCTCCTCGAGGAGCGCGCGGGCGCGGCTTCGGAGCTTCGCCCGGTCCATGCCCTGGATGAGCCCGGGCATCATGACGTTCTCGAGCGCGTCGAACTCGGGCATGAGGTGGTGGAACTGGAAGACGAAGCCGATCGTCCGGTTCCGGAAGCGGGCCAGCTCGCTGCTCGAGAGCTTGGTGACGTCCCGCCCCTCGTACTCGATGCTCCCGCTCGTCGGCAGGTCGAGCGTGCCGAGGATGTGCAGGAGCGTGCTCTTGCCCGTGCCCGAGGGGCCGACGCAGCAGACCATCTCGCCGCGCGCGATCTCGAGGTCGACGCCCTTGAGGACCTCGACGGTCTTGCCCTCGTGCATGAAGGTCTTCTTCACGGCGCGGGCGCGGACGAGCGTGTCGGAGTCGGGCATGGCGTTCGGTTCGAGGGGGCTCATTGCCAGCGGAGCGCGTCCACCGGGCGGGTGCGGCTCGCGAGGACGGCGGGGAAGATCGTGGCGACCACGCAGATGCCGAGGGCGACGGCGCCGACGAGGACGAACTCGGTCGGGTCGACGTGCACGGGCAGGCGGTCGATGTAGTAGACCTCCGGGTTCAGCCGGAAGCCGAAGTGCTCGAAGACGAAGGTCACGAGGTAGCCGAGGCCGAGGCCGATGGCGGCCCCATAGAGGCCGATCAGCAGCCCCTCGAGCATGAAGATCTGGACGACGGCGCGGCGCGTCGTGCCCATGGCGAAGAGGATGCCGACCTCGCGGCTCTTCTCCTGGACCATGAGCGTGAGCGTGCCGAAGACGCAGAAGCCGGCGATGAGGATCGCGATGCCGAGCGTGATGAACATCGCGAGCTTCTCGAGCTCGAGGGCGCCGAAGAGGCCCTGGTTGAGCTCCTGCCAGTCGCGGACGCGGAGCGAGTCGCGGCCGATGGCCTCGCGCACGTGGCCGGCGATCTCCGGGGCCCGGTCGACGTCGCCGACCTTCACCTCGATGCCGCTGATGGCGCCGCCGGTGGAGAGGAAGGCCTGGGCCCGCTCGAGCTGCACGTAGACGAGCTTCATGTCGTACTCGTACATGCCGCTGTAGAAGACGCCGGCGACGCGGAAGCGGCGCGACTTCGGCATGGGGCCGGCCGGGCCGAGCTCGCCGAGGGGGGAGACGACGTCGACCTCGTCGCCGAGGAAGACGCGGAGCGTGCGGGCGAGCTCCTTGCCGAGGATGATCCCCGGGAGCACCTCCCGGTCGTCGTCCACGGGGGCGGGGGGCGCGCGGAGGAAGTCGTCGAGCTCGTTCGCGGGCGCGTCGTCGGGCTCGTTCGCGGGCGCCTGGAGCTCGCGCTCGATCTCCCGGACCAGGCTGCCGTCGCCGTCCGCGTCCTCGCCCGGGCGGACCTCGAGCGGGAGGATGGTGCGGCGCTGCTCGGCGGGGATGTCGAGGAGGCGCTCGGGGTGGACGAGGTAGTCGAGCTCGCCGCGCGTGAGGTTCTGCTCGAGGTCCGTGACGGCGCCGATGCTGGCCGGGTCCACGCCGCGGAGGACGGCCGTCGACATGTTCGTCGCCGAGGTGATCATCACGTCGCCCTCGACGTAGGGCGTGGCGGCGACGACGCCCTCGGCGCCGCGGACGGCGGAGAGGGTCGGGTCCCAGCCCTCGAAGGTGCCGCCCTCGCGGTCGACGACGACGTGGGCGTGGTTGCCGAGGATCTTCTGCTTCAGGTCCTGGCGGAAGCCGCCCATGACGCTGAGGACGCCGACGAGCATGCAGGTGGAGACGGCGACGGCGCCGATGCTCAGGCCGCCGATGGCCGCGAGGAAGCCGCTCTTCTTGGCGCGGAGGTGGCGGGCGGCGACGAGCGGGCGGAAGCCGGCCGTCTCGATGCCCATCATGAACACCGGGAGGAGCCGCACGAAGACGCGCGTGGCGAAGACGGCCGTGAATCCGAGCCGCGTGCCGGGATCGATCAGATCCTCGAGCGCGTCCGTCGCCGGCTGCATGGGCAGCGCGAAGAGGGACCAGAAGAAGGCGAGCGTCGCGAGGATGTCGAAGACGATCCAGAAGACGAAGCGCCCGCGGAGCGGCAGGAGGAACCACAGGCTCGTCAGCGCGATCAGGTCGATGGCCAGGGCCACCCCCGCGATGACGGCCGTGGCCTGGAAGACCTCGTTGAGGCGGTCGCTGAGAGAGAGGAGCGACTCGTCGAGCTGGTAGGTGAACGCGAAGCCGTCCGTGACGGACTCCATGGCGCCGAGGGCCAGGAGCAGCAGCGGGGCGTGGACCAGGACCAGCGTGACCAGGTGGATGCCGGCGGAGGCGATGATGCGGCCGCGGCCGTGGGCGCCGGGTTGGAGCCGGACGCCCCGGCGCAGGGCCGCCACGGAGGCGAAGAGCGCCAGGCCGGTGAAGGCGGCGTAGCCCCCGAGCGGCGCGGCCGGGGCGCCGCCGGTCGCGAGCCAGGCGACGAGCGGGGCCCAGAGCACGAGGGTCGCGGCGACGGCGCCGATCTGCAGCAGGGCGGCGAGGGCGTGGAAGGCCGGGAGCGGGCCGACGCGCGTGACCGTCCCGCCGCGCGCGGGCAGGAGCGAGAGCCCGTGGACCACCTCGAGCATGCCCACGGCCACGAAGAGCCAGGACACCATGACGCGCCCGCCCTCGGACACGACGAAGGAGAAGGCCGCGAGCCCGCCCGCCAGGAGCAGCGCGGCGACGCCGAGGAAGAGGTGCAGGCGGGCCCGGGCGCGCATCTCAGCCGTCGCTGTCGTCTTCACCGCCGCCGCTCGCCGCGGCGCCCTCCGGGCGGAGGAGCGGGAAGAGGAGCACGTCCCGGATGGACGGCTGGCTGCAGAGCAGCATCACCAGCCGGTCGATGCCGAGGCCGAAGCCGGTCGCCGGGGGCATGCCGTGCGAGAGCGCGCGGATGTAGTCCGCGTCGAAGTCCATGGCCTCGTCGTCGCCCTTCTCGCGGTTCACGAGCTGGGCCTCGAAGCGCTCGGCCTGGTCCTCCGGGTCGTTGAGCTCGCTGAAGGCGTTGGCGATCTCGCGCCCCTCGACGAAGAGCTCGAAGCGGTCGACCCAGGCCGGCTCGGCGTCGTTGCGGCGGGCGAGGGGCGAGACCTCGAAGGGGTACTCGGTGATGAAGACCGGCACGCTCTTGGCGCCGTCCGCCGTGCGGTAGAGCTCGGGGAGCTTCGGCTCGGCGAGGATCTCGTAGAGGGCGAAGATGCGCTCGCCGTGGCGCGTGCAGCCGGCGAGCTGCTTCTTCTCGGCCGGCTCGAGGCGCGGCATGAGCTTCTCGGCGAGGGCGTTCAGCGCGGCCGGGTCCCCGAGCGTCTCGAGCGTGACGTCGAGCTCCGCGTCGCCGGCCGTCGCGTCGACGAGCGCCTGGGGCATGGGCACGCGCTTCCACTCGCCCTCGAAGGTGAAGGGGCGCTCGTCGTACCAGGCCTGGTGCTGCGTGCCGGCGAAGCGCTCCCGGAGCTGCGCGTCGACCTCGCGGAGCATGGCCTCGACGAGGTCCATCATGTCCTCGTAGGTGGCGTAGGCCATGTAGAACTCGAGCATCGTGAACTCGGGGTTGTGCTTCGTGCTGATCCCCTCGTTCCGGAAGCAGCGCCCGATCTCGTAGACGCGGTCGAAGCCGCCGACGAGCAGGCGCTTGAGGTAGAGCTCGGGCGCGATGCGCAGGAAGAGGTCGAGGTCGAGCGCGTTGTGGTGCGTGTCGAAGGGCTTCGCCGTCGCGCCGCCGCGCACCGAGTGGAGCAGCGGCGTCTCGACCTCGAGGAAGCCGCGCGCGTCGAGGAAGCGGCGGAGCGTCGAGACGATGTGGCCGCGGGCGCGGAAGACGTCGGCGACCTCCGGGTTGGCGAAGAGGTCGACGTAGCGCTCGCGGTAGCGCTTCTCGACGTCCTTGAGGCCGTGCCACTTCTCCGGCGGCGGGAGGAGCGCCTTGCCGACGTGCTCGTAGCTGTGCGCGCGCACGGCGAGCTCGCCGCTCCGCGTGTGCACGAGCGGGCCGCGGAGGGCCACGTGATCGGCGAGGTCGGCGGCCTTGGCGATGGGGCGCTGGGGCTCCGGCAGGGGCGTCGCCATCTGCTTGGAGTCCTTCACGCGCACCAGCCCCTGGACGCGGCCGTAGGGCGTCTGGATCACGTAGAAGGGCCCGCGCTTGGCGACGAGGCGGCCGTAGAGCCAGACCTCCTCCTCCTCGCCCTTCAGCTCGCTCTCCTCGGGGAGTCCCGCGGCCTTGGCGGCCTCGACGTCCTGCGCCTCGGCGAGCTTCGTCGCCAGCGCGGCGATCTCGCGGCGCTTCGCCTCCATCGCGTCGTCGACGCGGAAGGTGTTCGGGAAGGCCTGGGTGCCGGCCTCCTCGAGGCGGGCGATCTTCTGCTTGCGGGCTTCGCGCAGCTGCTCTTCGCTGGCCACGGCGCGTCCTTCTGGCTGGGGTTGGGGCGGGCGGGTTGAGGCGGGCGGCAGGCGCTCAGTTCGCCTGCTTCTTCGCCTGCTCCTGCGCCTTCCGCTGGTCGGCGCTGAAGAGGAGGTAGCTCTCGATCAGCTCGTCGAGGTCGCCGTCGAGCACCGCGTCGGCGTTGCCGATCTTGGTCTCCGTGCGCTCGTCCTTGACCATCTTGTAGGGCTGGAGCGTGTAGGTGCGCGCCTGCGAGCCGAAGGCGATCTCCGACTGGTCGCTGAGGAAGGCCTCCTCGAAGGCGGCCTCGCGCTCGCGGCGCTCCTTCTCGAAGAGCAGGCCCTTGAGCATCTTCATGGCCTGCTCCCGGTTCTGGTGCTGGGAGCGCTCGTTGTCGCAGCGCACGACGAAGCCGGACGGGAGGTGCGTGATGCGCACGGCGGACTCGGTCCGGTTGACGTGCTGGCCGCCGGCGCCGCCCGAGCGCATGCGGTCGATCTTCAGATCCTCGTCCTTGATCTCGATCTCGAAGCTGTCGTCGAGGTCCGGCACGACGCTCACGCCGGCGAAGCTGGTCTCGCGGCGGCCGGAGAACTTCGAGATGCGGATGAGGCGGTGGACCCCGTTCTCGGCGCGGAGGAAGCCGTAGGCGTTCGGGCCCTTCACCAGGAACGACGCGCGCGAGATCCCGACGGGCTCGGCGTCCTGCTTGTCGATCATCTCGACCTTGAAGCCCTTCGCGTCGCACCAGCGGAGGTACATGCGCAGGAGCATCTCGGCCCAGTCCTGGGCGTCCGCGCCGCCGGCGCCGGAGTTGATCGAGACGATCGCGTCCTGGTCGTCGTCCGGCTCGAGCATGCGCTGGAGCTCGAGCTCGCGGACGCCGGCCTCGAGCTCGGGGATCTGCTCGATGAGCTCGGCGACCTCGGGGTCGTCCGGGTCCTCGACCAGCTCGAGGATCTCGAGGAGGCCGGTGACGTCGTTGGAGAGCGCCTCGAACTTCTTCACCGTGCCCTCGGCCCGGGCGCGATCGCGCATGAGCTTCTCGGCGCGCTCGCGATCGTCCCAGAAGCCTTCGCGGACGGAGAGGTTGGTGAGGCGGTCGACCTCGTGCTTCAGGCCGTCGACGTCAAAGGTACCTCCCCAGCGCGTCGAGGCGCTGAGCGAGGTCCGTGAGCGTGTCGCGGCTCTCACTGATGGAGACGGTCATGGTGGTGTTTCTCCCGAGCGGGGCGCGGGAGGCGTCAGGTAGCTCGCCGGCCGCGGGGTGTCAACGGCGGTGCGGGCCGGATCATTCGCGCGGAGCGCGCGGCGCGGTGGTGCCGGCGCCGGAGCTGGGAAGCGCTGGGCTCGGGCCGCGGACAGCCGGGCAGTAGCGCTGAGCCGGGAAGCGCCGGGCGGGCAGCGCCGAACCACGGGGAGGCTCTCGCGGCGCTCGACGGGGTGACGCGCCGGGCGCTCAGCGCGGGAGGCGGAGCTCGGCCTGGAGGAGGGCGCCGCCGCGGGTGGGCGTCGCGTAGACCTGCCCCTCGAGCTGGCCGGTGGCCACGTCCAGCACGACGAGGGTCGCGCCGAGGGCCACGAGGACCGCGCCCCCGACGTAGAGGCCGAGGGCCGTGGTGCGCTTGCGCTCCGCGTCCCGGTAGAGCTGCGCCTCGGGCGAGCCCGGCTCGAGGAGCACCGTGTCTCCGCCGCCGCCGCCCGTGAGCATGTCGAGCTCGTCCAGATCGTCGCGGCCGTTGCCGGCGAGCACCGCGCCGCCCAAGAAGAGGCCGCCACCCGCGAGCGCGCTGACGAGCCCGCCCCAGAGCAGGCCGTGGCTGCGGGGAGGGGGCTCGGTGCCCGGGGCCCGGTGCTCGGCCACCTCGACCTCCTCGCCGTCCTCGGGCTCGGTCGGCGGCGGAGCGTCGTTCATGAAGGGGTTCGGCGCGTCGGCGGCCTCCGGCTCGGGGGGCGGGGAGCCGAGGGCCTGCCGGAGCGAGAGGGCCTGGCGGATGTCCGAGGCGCGTTGGGTCGCATGCGCCCGGTAGCGGCCCGTGTCGTCCTCGGCGGCGCAGCGCTCGTAGGCCCGGGCGGCCTGCTCCTCGTGGCCACCCCAGCGATCGTAGGTGAGGGCGAGGTTGCAGAGCGTGGCCGCGCGCGGCTCGATCTCGTAGCTGGCGAGGAAGGCGCGCTCGGCGTCCGTGAACTCGCCCTCGCGCAGCGACTCGACGCCGGCGCGGAAGAGGCTGCGGGCGTCCTCCTGGGCGTGCGTGGGCGTGGGCGTGGCGAGGAGGGCGGCGGCCAAGGCGAGCGCGAGCGGGAGGGCGCGGATCATTCGGGGTCCTCGATGATACCGCCGGACCAGCCGGGTTCGTCGATGACCTCGCCGCCCCAGCCGGCGCCCATGCTCGGCGCCATCGTCGCCTCCATGCTGGGCTCCATCGTCGGCGCCTCCATCGTGGGCGCCTCCATCGTGGGCGCCTCCATCGTGGGCGCGGAAGACTCGGTCATCGTCGGCGTCTCGGTCATCGTGGGGGGCGTGGCGGCACGCGTGCGGCCGCCGCGCATCGTAGTTCGTCGGCGGGGGGCCGTCTCTTCCCTCGCTTCCGCCGAGGAGGAGGGCGAGCCGGCGTCGGCGGGCCCCGCGTCCGGGGGCGAGCCTGCGTCGACTCCCGCCGGGCCGGCGTCCTCCCGGGTGGCGGGCGGGCCGGCCGTGGTCGCGGGGGGCGCCTCCCCCTCGCGCGCCGCCTCGCCGTCGTCGATGAGCCGGAGCGCGGCCACGGCGCCGAGCGCGGAGAGCGCGCCGAGCACCAGCCCGAGCACGAGCCAGCGACCCCAGCGGAGCGGGCGAGCGAGGTGCGCGGTCGTGCGATCGGCCGTGTGATCGGCAGAGCCCGGGGGACTTGTGGCCGCGGCCGCCAGAGGCGAGGAGCCCGGCGCGATCGGCCCGGTCTCGGCTCGGGCGCCTGCGGTCGGGGGCAAGCCGGCCGGCCGCGAAGGGGACTCGGCGGTGGGCGGCACGTGCGGGCGCGAGGGGGACTCGGCGGTGGGCGGCACGTGCGGGCGCGAGGGGCTCTCGGCCGTCCGCGGGAAGGCGCGCGGATCGTGGCCGTCGATGGGGACGGCGACGCCCGGGAGGGGCGTGAGCGGGCCGGTCGCGCCCGGCGGGATGGGCGGCGAGGAGGGGAGGGCGCGCGTCGGGGGCAGCGAGGGGGTCTCGAGGGTGCGCGAGAGGGCGACGGCGTCGACGCGCCGGAGGGCGTCGGCCGCGGCGCGGGCGCTCGCAAGACGCTGGGCGGGCTCCTTGTGGAGGAGGCTCTCGAGGACGTGGCGGATCGCCGGCGGGAAGCCGTCGGTGGGCGGCACCGGGGCCGTGAGGATGGCGTGCATCAGCGCGGCCGTGGACGGCGCGTCGAAGGGGAGGCGACCGACGAGCATCTCGAAGAGCACGACGCCGAGGGCCCAGAGATCCTGCGCGGGGGCGGGGCGGGCGCCGGAGAACTGCTCGGGCGCGATGTAGGGGAGCGAGCCGAGGACCTGGTGCGACTGGGTGATGCGCGTGAGGAAGCCGTCGTCGACGCTGGCGGCGAGGCCGAAGTCGAGGAGCTTCACCGGGATGGGCCCGTGCGCGAGGCCGATGTTGGAGGGCTTCAGATCGCGGTGGACGATGCCGGCGGCGTGCACCTCGTGGACGGCTTCGCAGAGCGCGATGAAGAGGGGGAGGGCCTCCTCGGCGGGGATGGAGCCGTCGCGGTCGAGGCGGTGCTGGAGCGTCTCGCCCTCGACCAGCTCCATCACGTACCAGGGGCCGAGGCCGGGCTCGACGCCGAAGTCCGTGACCTGGGCGACGCGGGGCGTGCGCAGGCGGGCGAGGGCGCGGGCCTCGCGCTGGAAGCGCTGGACGAGCTCGTCGGTCTGGGGGCCGACGCGGACGACCTTGAGCGCGGCCGGTCGCTCGAGAGCGACGTGGCTCACCTCGTAGACCGTGCCCATGCCGCCCCCGCCGAGGGCCCGCACGATGCGGTAGCGCCCGGCGACGACGGTCCCGGCGAGAGACGGTTGGTGGGAATCGGTCACGAGGCTCCGGCGCCCATGATAGACGCGCGCCGCGACGATGCAGGCCTTCGTCGGGCATCGCGCCGGTGCGGCGTCGCGGAGGGCGCCGAGCCCGCGCGCCGGCGTGCTGGGGGGGCTACGAGGTGCGCTTGCGCAGCTTCTCGTAGAGATCGCGGCCCAGGCTCGAGACCATGAGGTCCTCGACGATCCGCTCGATGCGCGCCCGGTCCGCCTCGGAGTCGTAGACGAAGCCGATCCCCATGCCCGGCTCCGTACCCTCCACGGCGGCCTCTGGCTTCACGTGCCACTGCACCTTGCCGCGCAGGCGCAGCGGCTCCCCGAGCTTCGGCACGGTCAGCAGGAAGTGGAACTCGGTCCCGATGGGGAGCGGCTTCGGCGTCCGGATGAAGGTGCCGCCCTTGCTGATGTTCCGCGTGTAGTCGGCGAAGAACGCGTTCAGGCGCTGGTACTCGACCTTCAGCTCGATCGGGGCGCGGGGCTCCTGGCGTCGTTCGTCATCCGTCATGGGGCCGGGTGGAAGCCTCGCCGAAACGGGTCGAAACGGCCACTTCTTCGTCTTCATTCCGCGCCGCGTGGCTTTTCCGTCAAAAGCTCGCCGCCTCTTCGTTGTCGTAGCCGACGTGTTGTCCTACCGTGCGACCCGCGCCTGGAGCGCAGCGGGAGGGGAGCCGTGCACCAGCGGCCGGCTCCGCCTCGCGTGGCGAGCCTCCCCGGTCGGGGGGTCTCGCTCCGCCCCCGCGCCCTCCCGGCGCGATGCAGGGAGCGGTGTCCCAGGGAGCGGTGTCGCGGGGAGCATGGGGGAAGCGGACGAAGCAGCGCTGCTCGAGCGCGCGCAGGCAGGCGACGAGGCCGCCTTCGGCCGGCTCGTGCGCCTCCACGAGCGGCGGGTCTTCGCCACGGCCGTGCAGATGCTCGGCGATCGGGGCGAGGCCGAGGACGCCGCCCAGGAGGCCTTCCTCCGCGCCTGGCGCGCGCTGGACCGCTTCGACGGGCGCTCCAAGCTCTCGACCTGGCTCTATCGAATCACCGTGAACGTCTGCCTGAACACGCTGCGCAAACGGAAGCGCACGGCCGCCGCCGACGTCGACGACCCGCGCATGCCGGAGCCGACGGCCGATCCGGACCAGAGCCAGACCGACCCGGCGCGCAGCTTCGAGGCGCGCCAGCTCCAGGAGCGGCTCGCCGTCGCCCTCGACGAGCTCTCGCCCTCGCTGCGGAGCGCCGTCGTGCTGGTCCTCCTGCAGGGGCTCCCGCACAAGGAGGCGGCGGAGGTCCTCGGCTGTCCCGAGGGCACGGTGGCCTGGCGCATCCACGAGGCGCGGCGTCGTCTCCGGGCGAAGCTCGCCGACCTGATGCGCGCGGCCGGGAGGGAGGCGTCGTGAGCGCGGAGGAGCTCGAGCGGCGCATCCACGAGGTGCTGGATGCGGGGCGGGCGCCGGAGGAGGATCCGGAGCTCGCCGAGGCGTTCCGGGAGGGCGAGCGCGGCCGGGAGGCGGCGACGCTCGCCGAGGAGCTGGGCCAGGTGGACGCCTGGGTGCGGGGCTGGGAGCCGGTGACGCTCTCGGACGACGGCTTCGCGGCGCTCGCCGCGCGGGTGGAGCAGCGGCTCGACGAGTCGCTCGCGCCCATCGACGACCCGACGCTGCCGCCGGTCTTCGACGACGAGGACTCCTGGCGGCGGCCCAAGGACGAGGCGGAGGTGGCGCGCTCCGGGGAGTATGCGCTGGACGCGCTGACGCAGGCGGCGTCCGGGGCCGAGGCCGCGCCCGCGCCGGCCGTGGCCGCCGCCGCATCTCCGCCTGCGGCGTCTCCGCCCGCCGCGGCCGCTCCTGCGCCCGAGGAGGCGCGCGCGGAGGTCGTGGATCTCGCCTCGCGGCGCGAGAGCAAGACGCCCTGGATCCTCGCGGCGGCGGCCGTGGCGGGCCTCGCGCTGACGGGCTCGCTCATGTGGGCCGGCGGCGACGCCGAGGAGGCCCAGTCGGTGGCGATGGCGCCGGCGGCGGAGGAGGCCGAGCCGGCCGAGCGGGGCGCCGCGACCCTCGACGATGCGTTCTTCGAGACGGCGGAGGGCGAGGCCGAGCCGACCGCTCAGGCGGCCCCCGCGGAGGCCCCGGCCGGGGCGACGGAGCAGGGGGGCGCGAGCGCGGGCTCCTTCGCGTCGGCCCGAGGGGCGGAGGTCGTCGAGGCCGAGGAAGCCGCGGCCGACGAGCTCGCCACCGAGGGCATCGCGGATCAGGCGTTGGCGGAGGCTTCGCGGCCGGGCGCGCCGAGTCGCCGCCGGGCGCGCCGCTCCCAGCCGGCCCCGACGATGTCCACCGGCACGGCCTCGAGCGCGATGGCCGCCTCGATGCGTTCGGTGCGGGTCGCCTCGGCGCTCGGCGGCGCCCGCGACGAGGCCGAGGGCGATGCCACGCGTGGCCCGGGGCCGCCCTCGGCACGCGCCGTCGCGGCGCGGACGGAGGAGGCGGTCGCCCGCTGCTTCGGCGGGGACGCGCCCGCCGACCTGAGCGCGCGGCTGACGATCGAGGGGCCGACGGGGCGGGTGCGTCGCGCCTCCGTCGAGTCCGAAGCCGCGAACGAGAGCCAGCGGCGGTGCGTGCGGCGCGCCCTCGAGAGCGCGACCGTGCCCGAGGGCGGCACGGCCATCTACCGGCTCCGCGTGCGCTGGAACTGACTCCGCAACGGGCCCCGGGACCGGCTCGCCAGGGCGCGGCGGCGAGGCCCCAGCGGGATGCCGGAACGAGCTCGCGCCGGCCGCGGTGACGGCGCGCGGCCGGGCTGATAGTGTCGCCCGCCGTGGGACGCAGGGTCCTCTTCGGCTCGTACGAGCTCCTCGAGCGCATCGGGGAAGGCGGGATGGCCGAGGTCTGGCGAGCGCGTTCGCGCGGCGTCGCCGGCTTCGAGAAGACCGTCGTGATCAAGCGCGTCTTGCCGTCGCTGATGGCCCGCCGCGACTTTGCGTCGCTCCTCGTCCGCGAGGCCAAGATCGCGGCCCTCCTGAACCACCCGAACGTCGTCCAGATCTTCGAGCTCGGCGAGGAGCAGGGCGCCTACTTCATCGCCATGGAGTACGTCCACGGCTGCGACCTGGCGACGGCCATCGCCAGCCAGCCCGATCCGATGGCCGCCGCCGAGCAGGGCGGCCTCTCGCTGGGGCTCCGGCTCTGGGTGGCCGCGGAGGCCGCCAAGGCCCTCGACTACGCCCACCGCCGCCGCGACGAGGACGGGCGCCCCCTGCAGATCGTCCACCGCGACGTCTCCCCCCAGAACGTGCTCCTCGGCTACGAGGGGCAGGTCAAGGTCGCCGACTTCGGCATCGCCCTCGCCGACCAGCGCGGCCTCGGCCGGGACGAGAACCCGCGCATGCTCCGCGGCAAGTACGCCTACATGTCGCCGGAGCAGTCCCGCGGCGAGGCCCTCGACAACCGCTCGGACGTCTTCGCCCTGGGCATCGTGCTCCACGAGATGCTCGTCGGGCGCCGTCTCTTCAAGGCTACCGACCGCACCGAGACCCTCCGCCGCGTGCAGGAGGCGGACGTACCCGCGCTGGACCTCGCGCGCCTCGGCGCGCCGCCCCTGCTCGGGGAGATCGTCCATCGCGCCCTCGCGCGCGACCGGGAGGCCCGCTACCCGTCCGCCGGCGCCATGAGCGAGGACCTCTCCCGGGTGATGGTGGAGATGGGCCTCTTCGTCGGCTCCCACGAGCTCAGCGACGCGCTCTTCCACATCGCCCCGCCCGACGACGCGAGCCGCGTGAACAAGCTGCGCGTCGACGTGCTCGAGCGCGTCGGCGAAGACGCGACGGTCGCCGCCGCCGCCGAGGAGCTCCGACCGACGCCGGTCGCCGAGGCGGAGTCGACCCGGGCCCTGCCGACCTCCCAGCGCATCCGCTCCGAGGTGCGGCCGGGCGTGTTGCTGATGGCCTCGGCCGAGGGCTCCGAGGAGCTGCCGCGCATCGCGGGGGAGGTCGGCGCCGCCGTGCTCCCGCCGCTCGTCGGGCTCCGCGAGGCCTGCTTCGGGTTCGTGCGCGAGCCGGAGCGTGGCGCCTCGGCCGCGGTGCAGGTGGCCCTCGAGCTCCAGCGCGCGGGCTACGCGGGGCCGCTCGTCGTGGCCTCCGGGGAGCTGCGCGTCTTCTCCGTGGAGCCGCCCGCCGTCGAGCCCCTCGCGACGACCCGCGAGCGCGCCCACGCCGTCCTCGCGGCGGAGCGCCGCGGTGTGCGCGTCGATCCGAGCCTGGTCGAGGACCTCGGCTGGCGCTTCGCCTTCGAGGAGGACGCGCCCGGCGACTGGCCGCGGGTGGCGGGGTTCCGGCGGCGCGCGGACGCGGAGCTCGAGGCGACGCGGCTCGGGCCCCTCGTCGGTCGCCGGGACGTGATGCAGCGCCTCGGCGGCGCGCTCGAGGACGTGCTGCGCGGGCGCGGGCGGGCGCTGCTCCTCGTCGGCGCGTCCGGCGTGGGCAAGTCGCGCGTGCTCGCCGAGCTCCGGGCCAGCATGGAGCCGGAGGGCGCGGCGGTGCTGCTCACGCACGGGCGGGCCCCGGACGCGGAGCAGAGCTTCGCGGCGCTCTCGGGCCTGGTGCGCGATCTCTGCGGGCTCGACGACGACGAGGCGCCCGAGGCGCGGCGGGAGAAGCTCGAGCGGCTGCGGGTGCTCGGGCTCCGCGAGCGGGAGGTCGCGCTGCTCGGCGCGCTCGTCGGCGTGCCCTCGGAGGTCCCGGAGCGGCCCGGGCGGCCGCGGGGCATCGAGCTCGTGGTGGCGCTCCGGAAGGCCGTCCGCGCGCTCGCGGCGGATCGCCCGGTGGTGCTCGCCTTCGAGGACGCGCACTGGATGGACGAGGCCTCGCGGCAGCTCCTCGACCTGCTCCTCGCGGGCCTCGCGAGCACGCGCGTGCTCGCCGTGGTGACGGCCCGGCCGGGCGCCGCGCTGCCCCACCTGCGTGTGGAGCGCCTCGTGCTGCGCGAGCTCGATCCGCTCTCGGCGGGCAAGGTCTTCGCCCATCGGGTCGGCGTGCGCCACCTCGAGGAGGAGCTCGTCGACCGCCTCGAGCGAGCCGTCGGAGGCAACCCGCGCTACCTCGGGCTCCTCGCGGACGCGCTCGCGGAGGCGGGCCGGATCGAGATCTCGGGCGGGCTCCTGCACGGCTTCGGGGAGGGCGCGCTCCCCCTGCCTCCCGCCATGGCGCGCCGGGTGGCGGCGGGGGTCGCCGCGCTGCCCGCGCGGACGCGGCGCATCCTGCGCCTGGTGGCCACGAACCCGGCGCCGATCGATCTCTCGACGCTCGCGGCCGTGGAGGGGGTGCCCCGCGACGTGGTGGAGCCGGCGGTGCATCGGCTCCTCGCCTCCCGCATGCTCCGCGGCGGCTCGGCGGGTGGGCGCCGAGAGCGCGCGAGCGAGCTGCCCTGGCCTCGCCGGCAGGCCCCGCTCCCCGCCGCCGTGACCGTTCGGGGCGGCGAGCTCGTGCGGCGCGCCATCCTCGCCGGCGTGCCGGAGCCCGAGCGGGAGCGGCTCCACGCGCGCATCGCCGACGTGCTCCGCCGGAGCGGCGCCGGGCAGGACGATCGCGTCGAGGCGCTGGCCTACCACTCGGCCCGGGCCGGGGACCTGGCGCACGCGCCCGACGAGCTGGAGCGGGCGGCGGGGCTCGCACTCGAGCGGGGGGAGCCGCTCCTGGCGGCGGAGCGCTACGCGGAGGCCGCGCGGCTGCTGCGGCAGGCGCAGCGCCGGGGCGATCGGAACGACGGGCCGCGGCGGGTGGCCGAGCTCTGCGCCCAGGCCTCCGAGGTCGCCCTCGAGGCGGGCGGCGTGGACCTCGCGGAGGCCGTGCTCGAGCTCGCGCCGGAGGTCGAGGCGGACGCGCGCCTCGCCCTCCGCGTGGGGCTGGCGCGGGCGCGGGCCATGGCGCGGCGGGAGCGCTGGTCGGAGGTCGTCGCCGAGGTCGAGGCGCTCGACGATCGGCTCGAGCAGGGCGATCCCACGCTCCGCGCCCGGGTGCGGATGGTGCTCGGGCGGGCGCTCCTCGAGACGGGCCAGGTGGAGCGGGCGGTCGAGGCGTTCCGCGACGCGGTGCAGGTGCTCGAGATCGGCGGGGAAGGGCGCGACGTGGGGCGGGGGCTCTGCGGGCTGGCCATCGCCCTGGCGCGGGCCGGCGAGGAAGAGGCGGCCGCGGAGGTCTCGACGGCGGCGCTCGTGGCGGCGGTCTGCCATGGCGGCGCCGAGCTCCGCTGTGGCTCGCTCGTGGCGGCGGCGGAGGTCGCCGAGGCCCGAGCGGACCACGCGCTCGCGGCGGTGCGCTGGGCCGAGGCGGCGCAGGTCGCCGAGCGGGAGGAGCTCGGCGAGGAGTTGGCCCGGGCGGCCGTGCGGGCGGCGGTGGCGGCGGTCTTCGCCGGGAGCGAGAGCGAGGCGGCGGTCTGGGTCGCGCGGGCCGTGCCGGCGGCGAAGGCCCACGGGCTGGACGCGGTGGTGGCGCTGGCCGAGGCGGTGCGCGCGGCGCTGGCGCTGGCGGCGCACCCGGATCCGCACTTCGTGCGCGGGTTGGTGCGTTCGGTGGATCACCTCGAGGCGCTCGGGCGGCTCGGGGAGGCGGCCTACGCGCTCGACATGCTGGCGCGGGCCCACGTGGCGCTCGGGGACGTGCCGGCGGCGATCCGGACGCTCGGGCGGGCGGGACCGCTCGCGCGGGCGGCGGGGCGACCGCGGCTTCGGGAGCGGCTGCACGCCCGGGCGGACCGGTTGGCGCGGGGGTGAGCGCGGGCGCGCGGGGACGCTGGCGCGGTCGAGGAGGAAGGGGTCGCGGGCGCCGGTCGAGGTCGTGGCGGGCTCGGGTCGCCGCCGTCGGTCCGGGGCGTCGGTCGAGGCGCCGCCGGGCCGGAATGGCGGGTCGCGGAGCTGCTTGACTGGGGTGGGGCCGCCTCCTAGGCTGCCGGCCCCCGCGTTCACCGAGGCGAGCGCCGCCTTTTTCACCGTCCCGCGAACCACCAGCAGCCCTTCGCCCGCGCCCCTTCTTCGGGGGCACCTCGCTGAGTGGGGTGGGGCCGCGGCTCGCGAGATCGCGCGCACGGAGTGCGTAGCAGATGACCGAAGAGAACCACGAGAACGAGGCCCCGGCGACGGGCTCGACCCCCAACCCGGCCGAGACGGCGAAGCCCGAGGCGTCGCCCTCGGCCGAACCGAGCGCGCCGGACACGAGCGCAGCCGACACGAGCGCGGTGGAAGCCAACGCGGTCGAGCCGAGCGCGACGGACGCCGGCGAGACCGGTGCGGCCGACGCCAGCGCAGGGGGGACGGGCGCCGAGACCGCGCCCGATGGCGCCGCCACCGAGGCCAGCCAGCCGACGTCGGGTGAGGCGGACGCGAAGCCGGACGCTCCCGCCGCCGGAGGAGACGCGGCTGCGAGCCCGGACGCTCCCGCCGCCGAGGGAGACGCGGCTGCGAGCCCGGACGCACCCGCCGCCGAGGGAGACGCGGCTGCGAAGCCGGACGCTCCCGCCACCGGAGAGGGCGCGGCGAAGGGCGAGGCGAAGCCCGCGGGCTCCGAGCAGGCCGCGCAGGCCGGCGGGGACGGCGCCGAGGGCGGCAAGAAAAAGAAGAAGAAGCGCAAGCGCAAGAAGAAGAAGAAGGGGGAGGGCGAGAAGAAGCAGGCCTTCACTCATCTCTTCGAGGGCACGCCGCGGGCGCACGCCTTCCGCGTGGGCGAGATCATCGCCGGACGCGTCGAGAAGGTCGCGGACGGCGCCATCGTCGTGGACCTCTTCGGCAAGGCGACGGCGGTCGCGGACGTGAACGAGCCCCGCGAGATCCCGGAGCCCGAGCCGGAGCCGGAGCCCAAGGCGGCTGCGCCGGCCGAGGGCGCGGGCGAGGCGAGCGCGACGCCTGCGGCCAGCGACGCCCAGTCCGCCGGAGAGGCGGGCGCGGAAGCGGCGCCCATCACGACCGACGCCGCTTCGGGGGAGGCGGCTGCGCCGAAGACCGCGGAGGTCGGGAGCGCGCCGGCCGAGGGGTCGGCTCCGACCGAGGAAGAGGCTCAGGCGGCTGCGGCGCCGGCCGAGGGGTCGGCTCCGACCGAGGCCGCGGCTCCGACCGAGGCCGCGGCTCCGACCGAGGCAGCGGCATCGACCGAGGCAGCGGCATCGACCGAGGCGTCGGCTTCGACCGAGGCAGCGGCATCGACCGAGGCAGCGGCATCGACCGAGGCAGCGGCATCGACCGAGGCAGCGGCTCCGGCCGCGCCGGTGGAGGCCACCGCGACGTCGGATGCCCAGACCGAGGCCGCTTCGGCCGCCGCCGAGGCTCCGGCCGCCGCCGAGGCAGCGAGCGAGCCTGCGGCGACCGACGCCGCGGAAGCGCCCGCGCCGGCCCAGCCCGCTCCGCCCCCCGAGCCGCCCGCCGTGGGCTCCATCTTCCGGGGCCGCGTCGGCGCCGTCGCGGAGAGCGGCCACATCGCCATCGTGAACCGGCTCATCGATCGGCCCGCCGCGAAGGCCCGGATCTTCGCCGCCCGCGACGCCAAGGAGCGCGTCGAGGGGGTCGTCTACGGGTACAACCGCGGCGGCTTCGACGTCCTCGTCGAGGGCATCCGCGCCTTCTGCCCGGCCGGCGGCATGGCCATCGAGAACGTCGACGATCCCTCCGCGTTCGTCGGCAAGAAGCTCGAGTTCACGGTCCCGCCCTCCAAGGGCAAGGGCAAGAGCATCATCGTCACGCGGCGCGGCATCCTCGAGCGTGAGCTCCGCAAGGCCGCCCGGGCGCGCCTCAAGGAGCTCGAGGTCGGCCAGCGGATCCAGGGCCCGGTCACCGAGGTCCGCGACTACGGCCTCCTCGTCGACCTCGGCCAGGGGCTCGAGGGCCTCGCGCACCAGAGCGAGCTCTCCTACAAGCGCGGCGTGAAGCCGTCGGAGATCGCGAAGGTCGGCGACGAGCTCACGGTCGAGGTCCTCAAGGTGCAGCCGGCCACGCGCCGCGACCGCACGGGCCGCGTCTCGCTGAGCCTCCGCAAGTGCCTGCCCGATCCCTGGGAGGAGCACGCCGACGCCGTGAAGGTCGGCGCCGTGCACAAGGGCAAGGTCACGGGCACGACCGACTTCGGCGCCTTCGTGGAGATCGCCCCCGAGATCGAGGGGCTGCTCCACATCTCCGAGCTGGGCGGGGACAAGCACCTCAAGCACGCGAACGAAGCCGTGAGCGAGGGCGACGAGCTCGACGTGCTCGTGGAGCGGGTGGACAAGGGTCAGCGGCGCATCAGCCTCGCCAAGCTCACGCCGGAGGAGCTCGAGGCCATCCAGAAGGGCGAGATCGATCCGACGGTCGCGCCGAAGTCGCTCAAGCCCGGCTCGCACGTGACGATCGTCATCGACCGGGTCGAGCACCACGGCTGCATGGCGCACGTGAAGGGCGTCATCGGCAAGCGGGGGCGCGCCTACCTGCCCAACCGCGAGCTGCCGGACGGCTCGGGCGATCGGAAGAAGTCCTTCGGCCAGGGCAAGGAGGTCCAGGCGAAGATCGTCGGCAAGGACCGCTCCGGGGCGCTGCGCGTGTCCGTGAAGGGCCGCCAGATCGACGAGGAGCGGAAGGCCGTCCGCGAGTACCGCAAGGAGGCCGCCAAGCAGGGGGGCTTCGGCACCTTCGGCGACCTCCTGCGCTCCAAGCTCGACGGCGACGACAGCTCCGCTTCGAGCTGAATTCCTTCGTCCGTCGAATCATCTTGCAGAGCCTCTCGGGCGCTGCTAACCCTTCCGCCCCGCGTCGCCGAGGACCCCCTCGGCACGCAGCGGAAGACCCCGCGAGGGGTCACCCCAGGGCGATTAACTCAGTGGTAGAGTGCCTTCTTCACACGGAGGAAGTCCGCAGTTCAAATCTGCGATCGCCCACCACGGCCCGCGCTTCGGCGCGGGCTCTTTTCGTTCCGTCCGGCTTCTGCGATCGAGCCCCCGCGATCGAGCCCCCGTCATCGAGCCCCGCCGTTTGACACCCCCTCGCCACGGGTGACAGATCCCCTGCACCCCGGGCGCGCTCCCGCGCCCGCGTTCGCAACCGGTATCAGTGCTCCGCGCCGAGCGGAGCGTCGCGGGGCGCTCGCCCCGCCGCAGAGGAGGTCCCCATGGCTCGCGAGGTCTTCATCGTCGGCTCCGCCCGCACCCCGATCGGCTCTTTCCAGGGGGCGCTCTCGAGCGTCGACGCCACCGAGCTCGGCGCCACCGCCATCCGCGCCGCCCTCGAGCGCGCCGGCGTCTCGGGCGACCAGGTCGACGAGACCTACATGGGCAACGTGCTCACGGCCGGCGTCGGTCAGGCCCCGGCGCGCCGCGCCGCGAAGAAGGCCGGCGTCCTCGACAAGACCCCGGCGACCACCGTGGGCAAGGTCTGCGGCTCGGGCCTGATGTCGGTGGTCCTCGGGACCAAGAGCATCCTCCTCGAGGACGCGGACATCGTCGTCGCGGGCGGCATGGAGTCCATGACCAACGCCCCGTACATCATGCCGAAGGCGCGCGCCGGCTTCCGCATGGGCCACGGCAAGGTCCTCGACTCGATGATCCTCGACGGCCTCTGGGACCCCTACAACGACTTCCACATGGGCAACGCCGGCGAGATGTGCGCCAAGGAGCACGGCTTCTCGCGCGAGGCCCAGGACGAGTTCGCGAAGACCTCCTACGAGCGCGCCCAGGCGGCCCAGAAGGAGGGCAAGTTCGACAAGGAGCTCACGCCCGTCACCTTCCAGACCCGCAAGGGCGAGGTCACGGTCAGCGAGGACGAGGAGCCGGGGCGCGCGCGCTTCGACAAGATGGCCAAGCTCCGCCCGGCCTTCGACAAGGAGGGCACGATCACGGCCGCCAACGCCTCGAAGATCAACGACGGCGGCGCGGCCCTCCTCCTCGCGAGCGGCGAGGCGGTGAAGAAGCACGGCCTGAAGCCCATCGCGCGCGTGGCCGGCTACGGCGGCCACGCGCAGGCCCCGGAGTGGTTCACGACCGCGCCCGTCGGCGCCATCGAGAAGACGCTCGCGCGCCTCGACCTGAAGCCCGACGACATCGACCTCTGGGAGGTCAACGAGGCCTTCGCCGTCGTGAGCATGGCGTGCGTCTCGCAGGCCTCCGTGCCGCACGAGAAGATGAACGTCTGGGGCGGCGCCATCGCCCTCGGCCACCCGATCGGCTGCAGCGGCGCGCGCATCCTGGTGACGCTCCTCAGCTCCATGGAGGACCGGGACGCGAAGCGCGGCCTGGCCACGCTCTGCATCGGTGGCGGCGAGGCCGTCGCCGTGGTGGTCGAGCGGGTCTGAGCCCGTGACCACGTCGCCCCAGCCGACCTCGGCGGCGCCGACGCTCCGGTTGGAGGACGCGGAGGGCGAGGAGGCGCGGGATCTCGCCCGCCTCCTCGCCGCGCGCGTGCCGGTCGCGGCGGCCGGGCTCCTGCCCGTCGAGCGGGACGTCGACGAGGCCCGGCTGGTGGCGGCGGTCGAGGCGGCGGGGGCCCGCGTGTGGCTCCGCCCGCTCTTCCCGAGCCGGGCCGTGGCCGAGCGTTTCCCGGACCTCCCGCCGCTCTGCGGCGCCGCGGACGCCGTGGCCGCGGCCGGGGCGCTGCGCGCGGGCTTCGAGGCGTCCGGTGCGCCCGTCCAGCGCCTGGTCGTGCGCGTCGTCGGCGCCGACGCGGCGGCTCCGCGGGGTGGGGCGGCGAGCGCGGCCTGGAGCGGGGACCCCGACGAGCTCTCGGTCTGGGCCGAGGGCGAAGAGGCCTGGCGCATCGACCGGCGCTCGACGCGGGTCGTCGAGCCGGGCGCGGGGCTCCTCGTGCAGCAGGCGGAGGCGGTGGCCGATCTCGTCGACCGGGCGCAGCTCGCGCTCGGTCTGCCGGTGCGCATCGACTGGGTGTTCCAGGACGGGCGCCCGAAGGTCCTCGGCGTGCGGCCCCTGACCATCACGCCGACCTTCACGACGCACCGCTGGCGGCGCCTCGCCCTGGTGGCGGCCGACGAGGGCACGGTCGCGCCGCTCGCCATCGACGCCCTCGATCGGGCGCTCGGCGCGGACGAGCCCGGGCCCCACGTCGAGGCGGCCGTGCGGCGGATCTACGCGCGCCCCTATCGGCGCCGCGAGGGCGAGCCGGCGCGCCTCGGCCGGAGCGAGCCCGAGCCCTTCCCCACGGCCTCGCGCCGGGCGGGCGCGGTGGTGGGCGAAGTGGCCCCGGTGCTCGCGGCGGCGCTCCGCCTGGAGCGTGGCCTCCCGGCCCGCATCGCCCTCCTCGACGAGGTGCACGTGCAGGGCGTCGACGGACGCGCGCTCCTCGCGGCGCTCCGCGATCGGCAGCGGCTGGTCGCGGAGGCGCTCTTCCTCCTCGACCGCACGCGCATCGCCACGCGGCACACGCTCGAGGCCCTCGAGGCGGTGGTCGGGCCCCTGCCTCGCGCCTGCGTCCCGGCCCTGGCCGCGCCCCGCGCCGCCCGGCCCCGGCGCCGCGCCGTCGACCGGCTCGAGCGCCTGCGGGAGCAGGTCGTCGCCGAGCAGGGTCGGCTCGTCCCGCGGGCGCAGCTCGGGCCCGAGGCGGGTCGGGCGTGGGACGCGCTCCGGGCGGACTTTGCGGCGCTACGGCCCCTCGGCATCGACGTGACCCCGCGGCCCATCGGCGCGGACGACGCGACCCTCTTCGCGGCGCTCGAGCGTCTGCCGCGGCAGGGGCATCGGCACCGGGAGCGCGCGCGGGCGGACGCGGCACGGCGCGTCCAGGCCACGGCGCGCTCGCGCTCCGTCGGGCGGCTCCGGGCGGGCCTCGCGGTCTCCCTGACGGCGCTCCTGCGGCGCATCGCCCGCGCCAAGGGCGGGGTCGCGGAGGGCGTCGCGTCGGCCATGCTCCGCCTGCGGGAGGCGGCCGTGGAGGTGGGCGCGCGCCTCGTCGACCAGGCGGTGCTCGAGGAGGCCGAAGACGCGCTCTACCTCAGCCTGGACGAGCTCGAGGAGGCGCTCCGGGGCGAGCCGGGCGCCTACGCGGCGCGCGTACGGCTGAGGCGCGAGGACGACCTCCGCTGGGCCGCCTTCGACGCCCCGCGGCGCGTCGGCCCGCGCTCCGGCTGAGCCCGCGCACAGCGCCGGGGCGCCGCGGTTGACGGGCGGCCGAGTGCGTTGGTACGCCCCTCCACCCCGCAGCGCGCCGACGGCGGCGCGCGCGGAGAGCGAGGTACACCCATGGCGGACATTCAGGTCTTCGGCGTCGTCGGCGCCGGTCAGATGGGGCGGGGTATCGCCCAGGTCGCGGCGCAGAGCGGCTTCCAGGTGAAGCTCCTCGACGCGAAGCAGGAGCTCGCGGAGAAGGGCAAGGAGCGCATCGCCAAGCAGCTCGACCGGCTGGTCGGCAAGGGACGCATGGACGAGGCGGAGAAGACCGAGGTGCTCGGGCGCATCGACCCGGTCGCCGACTACGCGGCCTTCGCGCAGGCGGACATGGTCGTCGAGGCCGCCACCGAGGACCTCACGGTGAAGTCCGAGATCTTCCGCCAGGCCGACGCGGCCATGGAGAAGGCCGACGGCATCCTCGCGAGCAACACCTCGAGCATCTCGCTCACCAAGCTCGCGGCGGCCACCGAGCGCCCGCAGAACGTCATCGGGATGCACTTCATGAACCCGGTGCCGCTCATGAAGCTGGTCGAGCTCGTCCGCGCGCTGCAGACGAGCGACGAGACCTTCGAGCGCACGCGGAAGATCGGCGAGACCATGGGCAAGATCCTGGTCACGACGAAGGACATGCCGGGCTTCATCGTGAACCGCATGCTCATCCCCTTCCTGAACGAGGGCTGCTTCGCGCTCCAGGAGGGCCTCGGCACGGTCGAGGACATCGACGCCGCCGCCCGGCTGGGCCTGAACCACCCGATGGGGCCCTTCGAGCTCGCCGATCTGATCGGCCTCGACACGGTGCTCTACATCGGCGAGGTGCTGCACCGCGAGTTCGGCGACGACAAGTACCGCCCGCCGGCGACGCTGCGGAACTACGTGGCGGCCGGCTGGCTGGGTCGGAAGTCGGGCCGTGGCTTCTACCACTACGACGAGCGCGGCCAGAAGATCACGAGCGAGGCCTGAGGGAGCAGCCATGAGCGACGTCGTCCTGCTGACGCACGAGGGGCCGATCGGCACCCTCACCATCAACCGCCCGGACAAGCTGAACGCGCTGAACCCGGACGTCCTCACGGGCGTGTCGAACGCGCTGGCCGAGTGCCGCGAGAAGGGCACGCGCTGCCTGATCGTGACCGGCGCCGGAAAGGCCTTCGTCGCCGGTGCGGACATCGCGGCCATGAAGGACATGAAGCCGGAAGAGGCGCGGGAGTTCGCGTCGCTCGGGCATCGGGTCGGCCACGAGATGGAGAGCCAGCCCTTCCCGATCATCGCCGCGATCAACGGCTTCGCCCTCGGCGGCGGCTGCGAGCTGGCCATGGCCTGCGACTTCGCGCACGCGAGCACCAAGGCGAAGCTCGGCCAGCCCGAGGTGAACCTCGCCGTCATCCCCGGGTTCGGTGGGACCCAGCGGCTGCTGCGCCGGGTGGGCGTCGCCATGGCGCGCGAGCTCGTCTACACGGGCAAGATGATCGGGGCCGAGGAGGCCAAGCGCATCGGCCTGGTCAACGACGTGCACGAGCCCGAGGCGCTGATGCCGGCCGTGACCAAGCTGGCCCAGACCATCGCGAAGAAGGGCCCGCTCGCCATCGCCGCCGCCAAGCGGGTGATCCTCACGGGCGCGGACGAGGCGCTGCCGAAGGCGAACGCGCTCGAGATCGACGCCTTCGCCGGCTGCTTCGAGACGGCCGACCAGAAGGAGGGCATGGCCGCCTTCCTCGAGAAGCGCGAAGCCGACTTCAAGGGCGAGTAGCCCCCGCCGACCCGCCCGTCGGCGGCCCGCCGCTCCCCTAGCGACGAGCCCTCGGAACCCGACCGCCGGCGTCGCCGGCGTCGCGGCGCGCGCGCTCGTGCTGTGTGAAGGCGAAGCCGTGGTCCGCGAACGCGGCCGCCGCCTCCGCAGCGCGCGCCGCCGGCGAAGAGCGGACGGCGGAGAGCAGACGGCGCCAGCGCAGCGAGCCTCAGCGCGCGGCGACGGCCGGCGCTTCGCCCTGCGTGAGGACGAAGCGGTGCCCCGCCGGGAGCGTGAAGGTCTCGGTCGTCAGCGCCGCGTCCGGCCAGCGCACCTCGACCTCCGCCCCGCACGCCTCCCCGAGCCCCACGTGGAGCACGAGGTCCGACTGCGAGCCGTAGTGCCCGTGCCCGCCGTCGACCTCGAGGAGCTGCACGAAGTCCCCGTAGCGCACGCGCACCTGCGCCCCGATCGCCGCGCGGTTCGTGCCCTCGCCACCGACCAGCTTCAGCTGCACCCAGTTGCCGGCCGGCGTCACGTTCTCGAAGGCCCGCACCTGTGGCGTCTCGTAGCAGTCGTAGGGCTCCCCGGCGGCGCAGCGCGCCCGGCTGTGTCCGACCACCATGTCCAGGTCGCCGTCCCGGTCGAAGTCCGCCACCACCACGCCATGGCTCCGGTGGTGCAGGAAGAAGTCCTCGGGAGCGACCTCCGTGAAGCGCATGGGCTCCCCCTGGTGGAAGAGCAGGCCGCGGTTGCCCGGGTAGTCGCTCGCGCCGACGTACACGTCGAGGCGGCCGTCGTTGTCGAAGTCGAGGAGCGCGTTCGTCATGTGCCCCTCGTCCCAGTTGGTGCGCCCGAGGTGGTCCGCCTCGAGCCCCATCGCCGCGTCGCCCGGCCGGCGGAAGCGCACGCCCTCGGCGCCGCTCTCGTTCACGAGCAGCTCGCCCCCGTCGGACCCGGCGCCGGCCCACCAGTGCTTGATCTCCCCCGTGAAGAGGTCGAGGTCCCCGTCGTTGTCGACGTCCCCGGCCGCCGTCGCGCCGCTGTTGCCGCCGAGCCGGAAGGGCTGCCGGTCCTGGTCGTGGTTCCAGTTCGGCGTGCCGCAGGAGATGAGCGGGCTCTCCACGTCGGCGCAGCCCTCGGCCTCGGGGTTGCTCCGGCAGAAGCAGCGCGCGAACTGGTTGTCCTCCCAGCGGAGGTCGTCGTCGTAGGCGTAGCCGCTCGCGACGCTCTCGTTCACGAAGGAGACCGCGCCGTCCTCGCCGCGCACGCCGCGCCAGAGGTGGTTCGGTGAGCGCCCGTAGCTCGCCGCCAGGAGCTCGGGCGTGCCGTCGCCGTCGAGGTCCCGCGCGAGCGCGGCCCAGGCCCGGGTCCGCGCCTCGCCGGCGTTCAGCGTGTCGATGTCGGTCCAGTCGTCCGTCAGGAGGCCCGCCTCCTCCGTCACGACGCGAAAGCCCCCCGCGCCGTCGCCGAGGTAGAGCCGGTCCTCCATGAAGAAGATCCGCCCCTCGCTCGGCGCGAAGTTGTGCTGTGGGACCCAGAGGTCCACGACGCCGTCCCGGTCCACGTCGACGAAGCTCGCGCCGGCCGGCACGTCCACCCGGTCTGGGCTCCGCACGTCGCTCTCCGGTCCGAGGGCGAAGACCCCGCTTCCGTCGTTCAGCAGGATCTCGCTCCGCTCGCCGCCCGTGGCCTCCTCGTCGACGGTGTTCGTGCCCAGGTAGGCGTCGAGGTCCCCGTCGTTGTCCACGTCCGCGAAGGCGACGATCTCCACCGGACGGCCGACGCCCGGGCCGAGCTCCCCGCGCGTCCGGAGGAGGCCGCTCGCCCGGGTCACGTCCTCGAAGCCGGCGCCGGTGTTCCGCAGGAGCCAGGTGCGCCGCGTGCCCTCGGGGTCGAAGTCGTCGAGCGCCTGCCCGCCCCGGCGCACGACCAGATCGGCCCAGCCGTCGCCGTCCACGTCGGTCACGTTCAGGCGCACGCCGACGACGCCCTCGAGGCCCCAGTCGGCGGTCGCCTCGCGGAAGTGGGGCGTGCCGGCGGCGAAGCGCGAGCCGCCGGGCACGCAGACGGCCTCCGGGAGCGGGGCGACGCAGGCGAGGGCCTCCGCGTCGCAGGTCTCGCCCTCGCCGCAGAGCGGGCCGTCGGCGGCGCCGCAGTGGCAGAGGCCGTCGGTCTCCGAGCAGACGCCGCCGGGGGCGCAGCTCACGGCCGCGCAGGGCGAGTCGGGGGGGTCCATCCCCCCGTCGTCGCAGCCTGCCGCTCCCGCGAGGAGCGCGGCGCAGAGCATCAGCCCCCGCGTGGCGCTCCACGGCCCCCGATTCGTGCCGAGCATCCGGAGCGGAATAGCACGTCTCGCCTGCAAAGGCGTGAGAACGGTCACCCCAAGCGAGCGTTGTTCACGGTCGGTGGGGCGGTGGCCCGAGTCGCCCGACTCGTCACCACTCGCCCTCCGGCGCGCCGAGCCCGCACTCGCGCACCAGCGTCTCCGGCAGCGCATAGCCTCCGAGCTCGAGCCGCCCCCCGGAGGCGAAGGTCTCCGACGCCTGCTCGCGGAGCGCCTCGTCGAAGAGCTCCCGCGCGCGCTCGCACTCGCCGCGCGTCGCCGCCAGCTCCGCCGCCAGCTCGAGCCGCCCCCCGCGCGGGGCTCCGAGCCGCTCGGCCAGCGCGAGCCTCGCCTCGGCCAGCTCCAGCAGCTCCTCCCCCCGCGCCTCCCAGGCGAGCGCCAGCACCGCCTCCCCGTCCCACGGGTCCACCCGCACGGCCCACCAGGCCGCCGCGCTCGACACGCTCCGCACCTCGTCCGGCGCCACGTCCAGCACCCGCCGCGCCGCCCAGACGCCCACGAGCGGACCGAAGCCGATCACGAAGCCGAGGACGAGCGCCCCCGGCCGCGGCCGCTCCGGGCGCTGCCCGCGCACGCTCTTCAGCCGCACGAAGAAGCCGGCGAAGGTGAGCCCCGCCACGAGCAGCATGAAGGCCACGTTCCAGCCGCCGCTCCGCTGCACGAGCGTCGGGCCGACGGCCGGCTGGGCGAGCACCGCCGCGAAGGCCAGGCTCGCGCTCGCCACCCCGCCCGCCGCGTAGGCGAAGCCGTCCCGATCCCGCACGAGCAGCCGCGTGAGCCCCAGGAGCAGCGGCGGCGCGACGAGGGCGCCGAGCAGCGCGAGCGCCAGCGCGAAGTGCGCCTCCTCGAAGGGAAGGGGCGCCACGCTCAGAGATCGAGCTCCACGAGCACCGGCGCGTGGTCCGAGGGGCCGACCTTCTTGCCCTGCTTCTTCTTCTCCTCGGCCGTGCCCATCCCGTTCGGCACGCGCTCGGCCCGGTCCACGGCCGCGCCGATCACCCGCCCGGCGAGCGGCGTCGTCCCGTAGACGTGGTCGATGCGCAGCCCGGCGTTCCGCTCGAAGCCCCGCGCCCGGTAGTCCCACCAGGAGTAGACGCCGCCCTTCGGGTGGAAGGGCTCGAAGAGGTCGCTCATGCCCCACTCGCGAAACGCCGCGATGGCTGCCCGGACCTCGTCGTTGCAGAGCACCGTGCCCTCGTACTCCTCGGGCTCGGCGACGTCCTTCGGGTAGGCGACGTTGTAGTCGCCAGCGAGCACGACCCGGTCCTTCGCCGGGTCGAAGCGGCGCGCGAGGTACTCCCGGAGCCGCTCCATCCAGGCGAGCTTGTAGGCGTACTTGTCCGAGCCCAGGCGCCCGCCGTTCGGGAAGTAGGCGCTCAGCACGTGCACGCCCTCGACCTCGGCGCTCACGAGGCGCGACTGGTCGTCCTCCACGTCGTCCTCGAGCCCACGGTGGACGTCGCTCGGCTCCGCCTTCGAGAGGATGGCCACGCCGTTGTAGGTCTTCTGCCCGAAGACCGTGCAGTGGTAGCCCCGCTCCTCGCAGGCTTCGCGTGGGAAGGCCTCGTCGACGACCTTCAGCTCCTGCAGGCAGAGCACGTCCGGGTCGTGCGCGTCGAGCCAGTCGAGGAGGCGCTCCTCGCGGGCCTTCACCGAGTTGATGTTCCAGGTGACGAGCTTCACGGCGCGAGCATGGCGCACGGGCCCGCGCCCGTCACGCGAGCGCGACGCACTCGATCTCGACGTCCACGTCCTTCGGCAGCTGCTTGACCGCCACGCAGGCGCGCGCCGGCGGCTCGAGCCCCTCGAAGTAGCGCGCGTAGACCTCGTTGACGGCGCCGAAGTCGCTCATCTCGGCGAGGAAGATCGTCACCTTCACGATCTTCGCCCAGCCGCTCCCGGCGGCCTCGAGCACGGCGCCGAGGTTCTCCATGGCGCGCTCGGTCTGGGCCTGGACGTCGCCGTCGACCAGCGCGCCGGTGGCGGGGTCGAGGGGGATCTGCCCGGAGCAGAAGACGAAGCCGTTCGCCTTCACGGCCTGCGAGTAGGGCCCGATGGCGGCGGGGGCGGCGTCGGTCGCGACGATCGTGCGCTCGGTCATGGTCGGCTCTCTCTCCTCGCGCGCTCTGGCGCGGCGTCTCGGTGGTCTCGCGCCGTCGCGGCGCGTCGTCGTCTCTCGTGACCGCTGTCGCGGGCCATGTCGCGCGAGGCCGGTGGGCGACCTCGGGATGCGTCGCATTCGGAGGAGCCTCGTCGCGCGCGTTCGGCGAGCCCCATCGGCCAGCGCCCACGGTCGTCCGCGGCCGAAGGCGTCAGCCGGCGTCCTCAGCCGGCGTCCTCAGCCGGCGTCCTCAGCCGGCGAAGGGATCGCTCAGCCCGATCGTCTCCTCGCGGTCCGGGCCGACGCTGATGATGTCGATCGGGCAGCCGACCAGCTCGGCGATCCGGTCCACGTAGCGCCGGGCCGCCTCGGGCAGCGCCTCGCGCTCCCGGCAAGGGCCGAGCTCCGCGCCCGGGAACCCCTCGCTCGTCTCGTACACCGGCTCGACCCGGCTCATGGCGTCGAAGGGCGGCTGCGCGAGCACCTCCCCGTCGAGCCGATAGCCCGTGCACACGTCGATCGCGTCCACCGCCGCCAGCACATCCAGCTTCGTCAGCGCGATCGAGGTCATGCCGTTGACCTGCACCGCGTAGCGGAGCGCCGGCCCGTCGAGCCAGCCACAGCGCCGCGGCCGCCCGGTCGTCGCGCCGAACTCGGCCCCCGCCGCGCGCAGCTTCTCGCCCGCCGCGTCCTCGAGCTCGGTGGGGAAGGGCCCGCCGCCGACGCGCGTCGTGTACGCCTTCGTGATCCCGATGACCTTCCGGATCTGCGTCGGGCCCACGCCCGCCCCCGTGCACGCCCCGCCGCTGATCGCGTTCGAGCTCGTCACGAAGGGGTAGGTGCCGTGGTCGACGTCCAGCATCGTCCCCTGCGCCCCCTCGAGGAGCACCTTCTTCTCTGCCGCGAGGGCCTCCGCGACGCGCCCCGCGCCGTCCGCCACGTAGCTCTCGAGCCGCTCCCCGAGCGCCCGCAGCCCGCGCGCGATCTCCTCCGCGCTCGGAAGCTCGCCGCCGAGCGCCTTCACCCGCGGCTCCCAGGCCGCCAGGTTCGCGCCGACCTTCTCCGCGAGCCCGGGCCGGATGAGGTCGCCCACGCGCACCCCACGCCGGCCGACCTTGTCCTCGTAGGCCATGCCGATGCCGCGCTTCGTCGTGCCGATCTTCCCGTCGGCCGCCTCGCGCAGCCCGTCCACCAGCTTGTGCTGCGGCATCACGACGTGCGTCCGATCGGCGATCCACAGCCGCCCGGCCGTGCTCACGCCGCGGGCCTCGAGCGCGTCGATCTCCTCGACCAGCGTCTCCGGGTCCGCCACGCAGCCTTGGCCGACGATGCACTCGCAGCCCTCGTGCAGGATGCCGCTCGGGATGAGGTGCAGGACGAGCTTCTCGCCCTTCACCACGAGCGTATGTCCTGCGTTGGCGCCGCCCGCGTAGCGGACGACCACGTCCGCATGGGGGCTGAGCAGGTCGACGACCTTGCCCTTGCCTTCGTCGCCCCACTGGGCTCCGACCACGACGATTGCCGGCATCTTCTCTCTCGTTGCTCCCGCCGAGCGGCGCGCCCGGCTCGCTCGTCTTAGCCCTTGGCGCCCTTCGGCGCATGCGCTTCCGCGAGCCAGTCGCGGAGCGCGAGCACGCCGCCCACGCCGTCCTCGAGGGCGCGGCGCTTGCCGTCGCTCGCCCGCCGGAGCTCGCCCGCGCCCAGCACGCCGTCGTAGCCCCAGGCGCGCGCGAAGCCGAGGGCCCGATCGCCGACGCTCTCCGGCAGCGCGGCGACCTCGACGCCCGCGTCGCGGAGGCCCGCCACCAGCTCCGCCGGGGCGCCGAGCTCCGCGAGCCGGAGCGGCCGGGAAGGGCGCCAGGGCCTCCCCGCCGCCTCGAGCGCCCAGAGCACGTGGCCCACGTCCAGGCCGAAGCCCGTCGCCGGCGCCGGCCGGCCGAAGCGCCCGAGCAGCCGGTCGTAGCGCCCGCCGCCCCCGAGCGGCTCGCCCGGCCCCTCCGCCAGGAGCGCGAAGCTCACGCCCGTGTAGTAGGCGTGCCCGCGGAGCTCGCCGAGATCCACGCCGAGCTGCGGCTCGAGCCCCCGCTCGGCGAGCCCGTCCCAGACCCGAGCCAGCTCGTCGAGCGCCGCGCGGCTCTCCGCGTCCTTGTAGCGCCGCCGCGCCCGGCCGAGCACGGGCCGCTCGCCGTAGAGATCGACCAGCCCGAGCACGCGGCGCCGCTGCCGCGCGGGCACCTTCGCCTCGCGGAGCCGCGCCTCCAGCGCGTGGGCATCCTTGCTCGCCAGGGCCTCGGCCACCGGCGCCCGCGCCGCCTCCGGCACCTCCGCCAGAAGCAGCCGCCCGAGGCCGACCTGGCCGAGCTCGACCCGCACGCCGGGCAGCCCCACCAGCGCGCAGGCCTCCGCGGCGAGGCCGATCACCTCGAGGTCCGCCCCCAGCCCGCCGAAGCCGACACACTCCACGCCCGCCTGCGAGAGCGCCCGCGACTTCCGCGCGCGCCCGCGTCGCCGCCGGAGCATCGTGCCGTGGTAGCAGAGCCGCCAGGGCGCCGGCCGGTCCGAGAGGCGCGTCGCCACGATGCGCGCGATCTGCGGCGTGATGTCCGGCCGGAGCAGGGCCACCTCGCCCGTCTCCGGCTCGACGAAGCGCAGCACGTCGCGCCGGTCGAGCTCGAGGCCGCGCTCGAGCACGTCCGCGTACTCGAAGGCCGGCGTCATCACGCGCTCGTAGCCATAGCGCTGGAAGAGCCCCAGCAGGCGCGACGCCAGCGAGGCGCGCACGCGCGCCGCCTCGGGGAGGTGGTCGCGCATGCCGGTCGGAGGCGTCAGCGGGAGGTCCGCGACGACCCGGGTCGACGGTCGAGAGGCCATGCTTGCTCGGCTCGGAAAAGGGGCTCGGCGGGCTTCAGATGGTGACGTACTCGACGCCCTCGATGTGCTCGAGGCCCCGGAGCTCCTCGAGGACCGCCTCGGCGACCTCCGAGTCGACGTTCCAGAGCGCGAGCGCCTTGCCCGTCTCCTCGTCGAGGCCGACCTGGAGCCGCGCGACGTTCACGCCGTGCTTGCCGAGCACGCTGCCGATGGCGCCGATCACGCCGGGCTTGTCGTCGTTGCGGACCACGACCGCGTGCCCCTTGAGCACCGCGTCCATCTCGTAGCCCTCGAGCCCCACGAGCCGCAGGCCGCCGCCCCGGCTCCGCCGCCCGGTCGCCGTGTGGATCCCCTCGCCGTCGTTCACGACGACGCGGATGATCGGCAGCGGCTCCCCGGGCTCGCTCACCTCGAAGAGCTTGATGTCCCGCTCCTTCGCCTCGTAGGGCGCGCTCAGCGGGTTCACCGCCTCGCCGAGGTGCCGCTCGAGGAAGCCCGCGAGCGTCTCCTGCGCGAGCGGCGAGACCAGCTCGGCGAGCTCTCCGTACGCGGTCACGCGGATCTCCCGCGCGCCGTCCGCGAGCTGCGCGAGCAGCCGGCCGAGCCGCCGGGCGACCTCGAGCTGCGGCCCGAGCCGCGACGCCGCGTCCCCCGCGAGCGAGGGGACGTTCACGCCGTTGTCGATCGTGCCGTGCTTCAGGAAGGCGACGACCTGGTGGGCGATCTGCACGCCGACCCGCTCCTGCGCCTCCGCCGTCGACGCGCCGAGGTGCGGCGTGAGCACCACGTCGTCGCGCTCGAGCAGCGGGTGCCCGCTCATCAGGGGCTCGGTCTCGAAGACGTCCAGCGCCGCGCCGGCGATCTCGCCCGCGTCGAGCGCCTTCACCAGCGCCTCCTCGTCCACGATGCCGCCGCGGGCCGCGCAGATCAGCCGCGCGCTCTTCTTCATCTTCGCGAAGGCGTCCGTCGAGAAGAGGTGCTTCGTGCTCGGCACGAGCGGCGCGTGCACGGTCACGAAGTCGGCCCGATCGAGGAGGTCGTCGAGCTTCACCAGCTCCACGCCGAGCCGCTCCGCATGCTCCACGCTCAGCTCCGGGTCGCAGGCGATGACCTTCATCTTCAGGCCCTGCGCCCGGTCCGCGACGATCCGCCCGATGTTGCCGAGGCCGACCACGCCGAGGGTCTTGTTCCAGAGCTCCGTGCCCTGGTTCTCCTTCTTCGCCCAGGTGCCCGCCTTCAGCGCGCCGTGCGCCCGCGGGATGTTCCGCGCGAGGGACATCATGAGCGCGAGCGCATGCTCGGCCGTCGTCACCGCGTTGCCGAGCGGCGTGTTCATGACGACCACGCCCTTCTTGCTCGCGGTGGGCAGATCGACGTTGTCGACGCCGATGCCCGCGCGGCCGATCACCTTCAGGCTCCGCGCCGCCTCGAGCACCTTCTCCGTGACCTTCGTCCCGCTCCGGATGATGAGCGCGTCGTACTCCCCGATGAGCTCGCAGAGCTCGTCCTCGGAGAGACCGGTCTTCACCTCGACGTCGACATCCGACGTCTCTCGCAGCACCTGCAGGCCCGCTTCACTCAGCTTGTCCGAGACGAGGACCTTTACCGTGGTCATGCCGACTCCTCGGCGCGCTAGACGCCGCGCGCACCGAGGCGGCCTACCAGTCGCCGCCGGACGGCGTCAAGCGGCCCAGCGGACCAGCCCGAGCTGCAGCGCGAGGAGGCTGACCCGGTAGCCGCGCTGAGGGTCCGCGTCGCTGGCGAAGCGCTCCGCCAGCTCGGCGAGCGAGGTCGGCGTGGCCGCCGCCGCGAGCAGATCCTGGACCGGCTCCGGGAGGGCCTCGACGGTCGCGTAGCTGGGCAGCTGGGGCACCCGCTCGAGCGGGTCGAGCAGCCGGCTCCGGAAGCGCGCGTCCTCGAGCCCGGCGGCCAGCCGGCGCCCGAGCCCCTCGTCGAGGATCGACCAGACGTCGAGGTCGAGGGGGAAGCCGCTCGGCGGCGCGGGCACGCCCCGGTAGAGCTCGGCGGTCCCGACCTCCCACTGGAAGAGCTCGAGGAGCTTCTCGCGGACCTGATGCGCGATGTGCCGGAAGAGCTCGACGGCCTCCACGAGCTGGAGCCCCACCAGCGTGTCGCCGAGGCGCCCATCGAAGCGGGGGAGCACGGCGAGAGCCATGTCGAGCTCGCCCCGCGAGATGACCCCCTGCGCGACGAGCATCTCGCCGAGCATCTCGCCGGCGAGGTTGCTGCTCACGAACTGTGGCTGCCCCTTCTCGACGTAGACCTCCTTGCGCACGCCGCCCCGCGAGCAGAGCCAGAGCCCCGAGTCCTCGCGCAGCGCCGACTCGGCCAGGGCGCGCACGAAGCCGCCGCCGCCGAAGTTCCGCCGCGCGTCCGGCTCCGTCGCCAGCCGCGCGTCGCGCGTGATCGGCGTGAAGGTCGACATCGGCAGGTGCCGGAGCAGGGCCGGCTGGTCGCGCACGGCCTGCGGCGCGCCCCCGTCGATGGCCACGCGATCCCCGGCGCCCACGCGCCCGGTGGTGATCGCCTCGACCAGCTCCGCGAAGCTGAAGGGCCCGAGCTCGCCGCCCCCTTCGGCGTGCACCACGTAGGTCTGGCTCGGCAGATCCGCCGTCACGGGCGTGCCGGGCCGCTGGAGCTCCTCCGAGACCGATTCGACGACCGGCGTGAGCTGGTCCGCCACGTCGATCCCGCTCGCCGCCTGCACCAGGCCGGCGAGCTCCCGCTTGAGCGCCGAGACCGGCTCCGGCACGAAGGGCGCGAGGCGCTCCGCGAAGGCGACGGCGCTCTCCGGGCGCGTCTCCGGCTCCTTGGCGAGGGCCGCCGCGACCGCGTCCCGGAGATCGTCGGGGAGGGGGAGATCGAGGAAGGGCTGGATGTTCGCGTCCCGGATGGCCAGCAGGATCGCCAGCTCGCTCCCGCCCGCGAAGAGCGGCCGCCCGAGGAGCAACTCGGCGGCGATCACCCCGGCGGCGAACACGTCCGCCGATCGCCCGGCCGCGCCCCCCGTCACCTGCTCCGGCGCCAGGTAGCCGAGCTTCCCCTTCGCGCGCATCGACACGCCAGGGAGCGCGTTCCGGATCTTGGCCTTCGCGATCCCGAAGTCGCCGAGCTTCACGTCCCCGTGGATCGAGAGCAGGACGTTCGAAGGGCTCACGTCCTGGTGGACGATGCCGAGCGGCTCCCCGTCGGGCCCCTGCGCCTCGTGGACCGCGGCCAGGCCCGCGAGGAGCTCGCGCACGATGAAGCAGGCGAGCTCGGGGCCGAGCGTCTTGCCCTGGCGCGTCAGCCAGCGCGTGAGCTTCCAGAGGTCACAACCCGGGACGTACTCGAGCGCGAGGTAGGGCTGCTCGGCGGCCTCGCCCGACCCGAGGAGCGTGACGACGTTCGGGTGGTCGACCTGGCCGGCGAGCCGCGCCTCCTCCTCGAACATGGCGAGGCCGGCCGCCTCCGCCGCCACGTGCGGGAGCATGCGCTTGAGCACGACGATGCGCGGCGCTCCGACGTCGCGCGGCTCGAGCGCGCGGAACACCTCCGCCATGCCGCCGACCGCGATCCGGTCGACGATCTCGAAGCGCCCGAACCGGCTGTGGGGCTCGGGAGGGGGCGGGAGCTCGCGCACGGACGCGATGATAGAGCGCCGGCGCGCCGCCGAACCACCTTCGTGACGTTCGACGGTTCCGCCGGCCGATCCCGCCGGCCGACGAATCGAGGGAGCGCGCTCGACACCCCCCACGCGACTCGCGCGTCCGGTCGGAGCTCGACCCGGATGATCGCGCGCCCTCGCCGATGGTATGCGAGCCCATGGCCGACTCCAGCTCCCGCCAGGGCGAACGCTACGCCACCGACGCCGTCCTCGCCTTCGTCCGCCGCGTCCACGCGCCCCACGACGAGGCCCTCCAGCGCGCCTTCGACGCCCCCGAGCGCGAGGGCATGCCCGCCATCCAGGTCGGCCCCGACGAGGGCAAGACGCTCATGCTCCTCCTGCAGCTCGCCGGCGCCCGCCGGGTCGTCGAGATCGGTACGCTCGCCGCCTACTCCACCCTCTGGATGGCCCGCGCGCTCCCGGAGGACGGGAAGCTCTGGACCTTCGAGAAGGAGCCGAAGCACGCCGAGGTGGCGCGCGCGAACCTCGAGGCCGCGGGCCTCGCCGACCGGGTGGAGGTGCGCGTCGGCGACGCGATCCAGGGGCTCGCCTCGATCGAGGCCGAGGGGCCCTTCGACGCCGTCTTCGTCGACGCGGACAAGGGCCGCTACGACCGCTACGGGGCCTGGGCTGCCGCCCACCTCCGGCCGGGCGGGCTGCTCCTGGGTGACAACGCGTACTTCTTCGGTCGGCTCGCCGACGAGGACGACGAGGCCGCCGCGGCCATGCGCCGCTTCCACCAGCAGGCCGCCCGCGACTTCGAGACGGTCTGCCTGCCGACCCCGGACGGGCTGCTCCTCGGCCGCCGCATCTAGGCGGCCGCATCCAGCGGCCACATCCAGCCGCCGCATCCAGCCGCCGCATCCAAGATGCCCCCAGCCTGGGACACCGAGCCGGCGTCAGGAGCTCCGATCGCCCTCCCGCGCATCTCTCCGCGTCCGACCCGGCACGCCCGTCGGCGGCCCCCACTCGCGTCAAGCCCCGCCAAGGGCGAGTGAATCGTCGTTCAGGAAGGTTTATGTGGACGAAATGTCGACGAATTTTGCGGAATTGCCTGCTTGACGCGACCCCGGCGGGAACCTAGCCCCCGCCGGCAAGGCACGTATGTCGCCCACCACCCGCAGCAAGCTCTGGGTCGGGGCGGCCGCGCTGGCGCTCGTGGTGCCGGCGGGGCTGGCTCTCGCCCGCATGGTCGCCGGACCCTCCACGGATCCGAGCGCCTGGGCGGGCGTGCGCCTCGGGATGTCGACGCAGCAGGTCCGCGAGCGTTACGACGCGCCGGGGACCTGGTCGACGGAGACCCTCCCGGACGGGACGCTCGTGCTCGCGCACGCCCGCTCGGAGGCCGGCACGGAGCCCCGCTCGGAGGCCGGGGAGGGCGCCGAAGGCCCCGTTTCCCCTGCGAAGAGCGTGCGATTCGAGTTCCACGAGGGTCTCCTCGTGGCCGTCCGGGCCCGCGTCCCCGCGCGCTCCGCGTCGGCAGGCGATCGCCTCGAGATCGTTCCCGAGGCCGTCCGCCGGGAGGCCACCACCCCGGAGGGCGACCTCCAAATCACCATCATCGCTCGGAATTGCCCGGTTCACCGGGCCGAGGTGGAGGAGCTGCTCTCCACCCGCTGAGCTCTCCCCCCGAGGGTCGTCGTGCGAAGCGCCGCACTTCGACTTGTCCCGCGGTGGACCATCCCGTAAAAGGGCCGCCGCGAGCCTCAAAGAACGTACGGCAACATGCAGATCTTCCCTCGCCAGTTGAATCTCCTGCCACTGGTCCTCGGTGCCGCGGCGTTCGTCGGCGGCGGCGTGCTGACCTTCGTGGTCTGGTATTACTTCTCCCCGAAGCACCTCCAGGTCGGGTACGCCCCCGAGCAGCCGGTCCCCTACAGCCACCGACTGCACGCCGGCGAGCTCGGCATGGACTGCCGGTACTGCCACTCGAACGTGGAGTACGGCGCCTATGCGAGCGTCCCCCCGACGCAGACCTGCATGGGCTGCCACTCCATCGTGTGGCCGGAGTCCGGCAAGCTCGCTCCGATCCGCGAGAGCTGGGAGACCGGTGAGTCCGTGGAGTGGGTCAAGGCCCACGTCATCCCGGACCACGCCTACTTCAACCACTCGGTGCACGTCTCGGCCGGCGTCGGCTGCGTGAGCTGCCACGGCCGCATCGACCAGATGGAGGTCGTGCGGGTGGACCAGCCCATCGCCATGCAGTGGTGCCTCGAGTGCCACCGCGACCCGGGTCCCAACCTTCGTCCGCCTTCCGAGGTGACGAACATGGAGTGGGAGCCCGACGACGAATGGCTCGCCGCGATGGACGAGCACGTCGCCGCCGTCAACCCCCCGGAGCACTGCTCCGGCTGCCACCGCTGAAGAGGGCCTGAACCCATGAGTCGTCGCAAGCCCTACGAGTTCGCTTCCGGAAAGGGGCCCGTCACCTGGCGGAGCCTCGAGGACAAGCAGGCGCGCCCCGAGGAGAAGAAGGCGCTGGCCGAGGCCGAGAGGCCCGGCGGCTTCCTCGGCGGCCTGGTCGGTACCGGAGGTCTCCTGAAGAAGAAGGCCGGCGCCGCCGAGCGCTCGCCCCTCGCGGACCAGCCGCGCGTGAGCCGGCGTGGCTTCCTCGCCACGACCGGCACCGCCACCGCCGCCCTCTCCCTCGCGGGCTGCGTCCGCCGCCCGAAGGAGAACATCCTCCCCTACGTCCAGGGCCCGGAGTACCAGCTGCCCGGCCGGCCGCTCCACTTCGCGACGGTGACCCAGCGCGGCAACGACGCGCTCGGCATCCTCGTGACGAGCCACGTCGGTCGCCCGACCAAGGTCGAGGGCAACGCGGAGCACCCGTCGAGCCTCGGCGCCACGGACGCCCGCGCCCAGCAGATGGTCTGGGACCTCTACGATCCCGACCGCTCCCGCGGCCCCGCGCAGCCCACGGGCGACGGCTTCGAGGACAAGACCTTCGCGGAGTTCGACGCCGCCTACCGGGAGCTCATCGCGGCCCACGCGGGCACCGGCGGCCGCGGGCTCCGGGTGCTCCTCCCGCCGACCAACAGCCCGTCCCTCCGGCGCGTCCGGCGGAAGCTCCTCGAGCGCTTCCCGCAGGCCAAGGTGCACACCTGGGAGTCGGTCCACGACGACACCATCCGCGCCGGCGCCCGCATGGCCTTCGGCGAGGTCGCCTACCCGCTCTACGACCTCACCCGCGCCGACGTCGTCCTCTCCCTCGACTCCGACTTCCTCGGCGCCGACGAGGGGATGGTCCGCGCCAGCCGCGCCTTCGGAGCGCGCCGCGCCATCACCAACCCCGACCGCGACCACATGCTCCGGCTCTACGCGGTCGAGGGCGGCTTCACGGTCACGGGCGCGAACGCCGACCACCGGCTCCGCGTCGCCGCGCAGGACGTCGAGCGCTTCCTGAAGGCGCTCGCCGCGGCCATGGAAGGCAAGAACGGCTTCACCCTCGGGGCCCTCGCCGGCGCCGTCCAGGGCGCGGAGGCCGAGGCGCACTGGGCGCCCTTCATCGACGCCCTCGCCGCCGACCTCACGGGCGAGCGCGGCGCGTCGAACCGCACCCAGCCGGGCCGCTCCTTCGTGGTCGTCGGTCGCCGCCAGCCGGCCCGGGTCCACGCGCTCGGCCACGCCATCAACCACGCGCTCGGCGCCATCGGCGGTGGCGTCCGCATCTACCCGCCGAGCGACCCCGAGCAGCCGCTCTGCCTCGAGAGCCTCCAGGAGCTCGTGGCCGAGGCCGACCAGGTCGAGACGCTCCTCATCCTCGGCGGCAACCCGGCCTACGACGCCCCCGCCGACCTCGACCTCGCCGGCCTCCTCGGCCGGGAGGGCGTGACGAGCATCCACCTCGCCAGCCACCGCAACGAGACCAGCGAGCTCTGCACCTGGCACGTCCCTCTCGCGCACGAGCTCGAGACCTGGGGCGACCAGCGCGCCGCCGACGGCACCCTCTCCATCCAGCAGCCGCTCATCGCGCCGCTCTTCGGCGGTCGGAGCGCCCTGGAGATGCTCGCCCTCGCTGCCGGCGAGCGGAACTGGCGCGGCCACTACGTGGTGCGCAAGACGATGCGCGAGCAGATGCCGACCTCGGTCGCCTTCCAGCGGCAGTGGCGGCGCTCGCTCCACCGCGGGATGGTGCCCGGCTCGGCCGACGCGCCGCTCACGCCGGCCATCCAGTCCGCGGCCGTCTCCGCCGCCCTCTCGGGCGCGGAGGCGCCGGCCGCGCTGAGCGCCTCGAACCTCGAGGTCCAGTTCGCGCCCGACCCCTTCCTCTGGGATGGGCGCCACGCGAACAACCTCTGGGCCCTCGAGACGCCCGACCCGATGACCAAGATCGTCTGGGACAACGCGGCCATCGTGTCGCGCCACACCCGCGACGAGCTCGGTCTCCAGAACGGCGACACCATCCGGCTCAGCAAGGGCGGCGCCACCATCGAGGTGCCCGTCTGGGGTCTCCCGGGTCAGGCCGATTGGACCGTGACGCTGCTCCTCGGCTGGGGCCGCACGGCGGCCGGTCGCTACGGCACCAAGCAGACCTGGCCGGGTGTCGGACCCGAGCCCGACTGGCAGGCCGGCGGCTTCGACGTCCACCCGCTCCGCACCACCGAGGGCTTCCACTTCGCGGCCGGCGTCTCGGCCGAGAAGAGCGGCTCCTACGAGCTCGTTCAGACCCAGACCCACGGGTACATGGAGGGGCGGCCCATCGCCATCGACGCCACCCTCGAGGAGTACCGGCAGGAGCCCGAGTTCGCCTCCTACCGCACGGTCGACATGAGCTCGATCGGGCCGCTCTGGCAGGAGGTCGACTACTCGCCGCGCGAGGTCGCCACGGGGCGGATGCTCCACAAGTGGGGCATGGTCATCGACCTCACGAGCTGCACGGGCTGCAACGCCTGCGCCGTGGCCTGCCAGGCGGAGAACAACATCCCCTGCGTCGGCAAGCAGGAGGTCAAGCGGGGCCGCGAGATGGCCTGGATCCGCATCGACCGCTACTTCGTCGGCGAGGACGCGGACGAGCCGGCCATCACGATGCAGCCCATCGGCTGCCAGCACTGCGAAGAGGCCCCCTGCGAGAACGTGTGCCCGGTCAACGCGACGGCGCACAGCCCCGAGGGCCTCAACGACATGGCCTACAACCGCTGCATCGGGACGCGCTACTGCGCCAACAACTGCCCCTACAAGGTGCGGCGCTTCAACTACCTCGACTGGCACAACCACCTGGACGACCCCTGGGCCTTCCACGGCGAGTTCAGCGAGATGCGCCAGATGCAGTTCAACCCGAACGTCACGGTGCGCATGCGCGGCGTCATGGAGAAGTGCACGTACTGCGTGCAGCGCATCCAGGAGGCCAAGTTCGCGGCGCGCCGCGAGGACCGGCAGGTCGAGGACGGTGACATCATCACGGCCTGTCAGGCGGCCTGCCCGACCGGCGCCATCATCTTCGGCGACCTCAACCTCGAGGACAGCCGGGTCGCCCGCGCGGCGGCCGTGAACCGCCAGTACAAGCTGCTCGCCGAGGTCGGCGCGCAGCCTCGCACGACCTTCCTCGGGAAGATCCGGAACACCAACCCGCACCTCGGCGGCGGCCACGCGGCCGGCGGTGACGAGGAGGCCCACGGATGAGCGCCCACGCTCCCATTCATGAAATCGGGGAACGCCACATGCTCCCCGAGGGGACGACCTTCAACGACGTCACGGAGACGGTCGCCCGCATCACCGAGACGAAGGCTCCCCGCGGCTGGTGGATCCTCTTCTTCCCGTCGCTCGGCCTGCTCGGCCTGATGGTCGCCTGCATCGGCTACCTGGTGACGATGGGCGTCGGCGTCTGGGGCAACAACGCCCCGGCGTACTGGGCCTGGGACATCACCAACTTCGTGTGGTGGATCGGCATCGGTCACGCCGGCACGCTCATCTCGGCGATTCTGTTCCTCTTCCGCCAGAACTGGCGGACGAGCATCAACCGCTTCGCCGAGGCCATGACGGTCTTCGCCGTCCTCTGCGCGGCCATCTTCCCGGCGCTCCACACCGGCCGGCCCTGGTTCGACTACTACCTCTTCCCCATCCCGAACCAGATGGCGATGTGGCCGAACTTCAAGTCGCCGCTGATGTGGGACGTGTTCGCCGTCAACACGTACCTCACCATCTCGGTCATCTTCTGGTACGTCGGCCTCATCCCGGACCTGGCCACGCTCCGGGACCGGTCGAAGAGCCTGCTCCGGAAGCGCATCTACGGCGCCCTGGCCCTGGGCTGGCGCGGCTCGCACCGCCACTGGCAGCACTACGAGCGCGCCTACCTCATCTTCGCCGCCATCAGCACGCCCCTCGTGCTCTCGGTGCACTCGGTCGTGTCCTTCGACTTCGCGACCTCGGTCATCCCGGGCTGGCACACGACCATCTTCCCGCCCTACTTCGTCGCGGGCGCCGTGTTCTCCGGCTTCGCCCTCGTGCTGACGTTGATGCTCATCGTCCGCACCGTCTTCGGGCTCCACAACCTGGTCACGATCAAGCACCTGGACTTGATGAACAAGTTCATGCTCGCGACCGGGATCATGGTCGGATACGCCTACGCGATGGAGTTCTTCATCGCCTGGTACTCCGGCAACCCGTACGAGTCCTGGGTGTTCTTCCACAACCGGCTCGGCTTCGGCTACCTGGACGAGCAGGGCAACTGGGGCCCGCTCTGGTGGAGCTACTGGGCGATGGTGAGCTGCAACGTGCTCGCCCCCCAGGTGTTCTGGTCGAAGCGGATGCGCACGAGCATCCCCGTGATGTTCGTGGTGACCATCTTCATCAACATCGGGATGTGGTTCGAGCGCTTCGTCATCATCGTGACCTCGCTCTACCGCGACTTCATCCCCGGCAGCTGGGGCAGCTTCGAGCCGACGTGGATCGACATCTGCCTCTACCTGGGCACCTTCGGGCTCTTCATGACCCTCTTCCTCCTCTTCGTGCGGTGGATCCCGATGATCGCCATCGCCGAGGTGAAGTACACGCTGCCCCAGGCGCACCCGACCCACGACGACCACCACGAAGAGGACCACGCCCACGCTGCGGAAGCGGCGCCGGCGCCCGCGGAGTGATCGATGGCCGACGAGAAGAACGACGAGACGCAGGAGAAGGCCAGCTCCGAGGAGTCCTCGGAGAAGGCCTCGCGTGAGATGAGCGACGAGCTCGACACGAAGGCCGCCGCCGAGGAGGCCGACGCCGCTGCGGACGAAGCCGACGAGGCCGCCGCCGAGGCCGAGGCCGCCGCGGACGACGCCAAGGACTCCGAGCACGTGGCCGAGCGCGCCGCGCGCGACGCCGAGTACGACGAGGACCACAGCGAGTCGCCGCGCGTCGAGGAGGCCACCGCGAAGGCGGAGGCGGCCGCCGAACGGGCGCACGCGGATCGCGACGACGCCAAGGAGGCCGCCTCCGAGGCGAAGAAGGACGCGAAGGCCGCGCACGACGCCGCCGCCGAGGGTGATCCGGAGGCCGCGAAGGCCGCCGCCGCCGAGGCGAAGGCGGAGGCGGCGCGCGCCAAGGCCGACGCGAAGGACGCCGAGGACGCCGCCGAGGAGGCCATCGCCGCCATGCACACGGCGGACGAGGCCAAGCTCGCGCACGCCGACGAGGACCTCGAGCCGGAGAAGCGGCCCGCCCTCTACCTGGCCCAGTACGAGACGCCGAACGAGCTCGTCGCGGCCGCGGAGAAGGTCCGGGACGCCGGCTACGAGAGCTGGGACTGCCACACGCCGTATCCGATGCACGGCCTCGACGAGGCGATGGGTCTGCGGCCGACCAAGATCGGCATCATCAGCTTCGTGGCCGGCATGACGGGCCTCGTCACCGCCGTCCTGATGATCCAGTTCATGAACAACTGGGACTACCCCATCAACATCGGCGGCAAGCCGGTCGGGGCCGGGGCCTTCCCCTCGATGGTCCCCATCATGTTCGAGCTGACCATCCTGCTCACGGGCTTCGGCACGCTCTTCGGCTTGCTGCACCTCGCCCGCCTGCCGCGGCACCACCACCCGATCTTCGAGTCGGACCGGTTCGAGGCCGCGACGGACGACAAGTTCTTCATCTCCATCGAGGTCGAGGACGAGAAGTTCGACCTCGACAAGACCCGAGCCCTGCTCGAGTCGACCGAACCGAGCCACCTCGAGCTGGTCGAGGAGGAGATCGGATGACCCGCTTCGTTCCCATTCTCTCCGCCCTCGTCGGGCTGACCGCGCTGGCTGGCTGTCGCGGGCAGGTCTCGGAAGAGCCGCCCATCGTTCCCATCCGGAACATGTACGACCAGCCGCGCTACGACCCGCTCGAAGAGAGCGACTTCTTCCAGGACGGGCGCACCATGCGGCCGCCGGTCGAGGGGGCCATCGCCCGCGAGATGGAGCCCGACTCCACCATCGCGACGGGGCGCACCGAAGACGACAGCGCCTGGCTGCTCGAGGTGCCCGCGCAGGTCGTGCAGCGCGGTGGCGGCATGGAAGCCGTCGTCGAGCGGGGCCAGGATCGCTACGAGATCTACTGCGCCCCCTGCCACGGCGTCGCCGGTGACGCCGAGGGCCTGGTCGCGAACCGGGCCGTCGAGCGGGGCTTCGCGACCCTGAAGCCGCCGAGCTTCCACGACGACCGCATCCGCCACATGCCCGACGGTCAGCTCTACGCGACCATCACCAACGGTATCCGCAACATGCCGAGCTACCGGCACAACGTCCCGCAGGACGATCGCTGGGCCATCGTCACCTACGTGCGGGCCCTCCAGATCAGCCAGGCCTCGCGCTCCACGGCGATGAACGACGCCACGGCCGCGGGCTCCGAGGAGGCGACGCAGTGAGCGCCGAGAAGAAGACGGGTGGCAAGAAGCCCACCTACCGCATCCCCGAGAGCGACGGCTTCTGGGCCAAGACCAGCTGGCAGGCCTCCGCCGTGCTCGCGCTGGTCGGCCTGGGCCTCTGCGTCTTCGGCTTCACGCAGAACCCCGAGCGCTTCGGCTACGCCTACCTCTTCGGGTTCTTCACCGTCCTCACCTTTGCCTTCGGTGGCCTCTTCTACGTGCTCGCGCTCCACTTCACGGGCGGGCACTGGGGGCTCACGGCGCGCCGGCTCGCCGAGATCATCGGCCTGAGCGTCGTGCCCACGGCCATCCTGGCCATCCCGCTCTTCGCGGGCGTCGCCACGGGCACCTTCGACCTCTACGACGAGTGGATGGGCAGCCACCACGGCGGCCACGGCGAGGAGCACGGTGGTGAGCACGGCGAGGAGCACGGCGACGACCACGCCGAGCCGGCCGAAGGGGAGGGCGCTCACGGTGAGGCCGAGGAGCACGGCTCCCTCTTCGCCCCGAGCGTGGCCCGCGCCCAGGAGTTCCCTCCGCAGGTGGATCCGCAGCCGCCGATCCGCAGCCACGAGGTGCACACGCCCCAGATGGAGGCCGCGCACCACCACATCATCGAGCACAAGTCGGGCTACCTGAACCAGGGCCGCTGGTTCGGCTTCGCGGCGCTCTACTTCCTCATCTGGATCGGCCTCGCGGTCTTCTACTTCCGGAGCAGCGTCAAGCAGGACGATGCGCCGAAGAAGGAGCGCTTCGAGCTCACGAACAAGATGAAGAAGGTCTCGGCCCTCGGCGCCATCGCCTTCGGTCTCTCGCTCACCTTCGCCGCCTTCGACTGGCTGATGGCCCTCGAGGGGAGCTGGTACTCGACCATCTTCGGCGTCGTCATCTTCGCCGGCTCGGCCGTCGCCGTGCTCGCCCTGATCATCGTGCTCGGTATCGGCCTGCACCGGAAGGGCCACATCGGGAACGCCCTGAACGTCGAGCACTTCCACGACCTCGGGAAGCTCATGTTCGGCTTCATGTGCTTCTGGGCCTACGTGAGCTTCAGCCAGTGGATGCTGATCTGGTACGCGGGCATCCCGGAGGAGCAGACCTGGTACCACAAGCGCTGGCAGGACGGCTGGAAGGCCTGGGCGCTCTTCATGATGATCGGCCACTTCGGCCTGCCCTTCTACTTCCTCATCTCGCGCATCGTGAAGCGGAACCTCGGGATGCTGCGCCTCGGCGCCATCTGGCTCATCTTCATGCACGTCTGCGACATCTACGTCTTCGTGCTGCCGCAGTACGGCGGGTTCGGCCCGAGCGCGATCGACTTCGGTGCGCTGCTCTTCTGCGGCGGCGTGTTCTTCACCTTCGTGTTCCGCATGCTGATGCGCGTCCCCCTCATCCCCCTGGGTGACCCGCGTCTCGAGCGGGCCCTTCACCACCATCAGAGCCACTGACGGAGCAAGAGATGGCTGGTCCCGGATTCGACGACACCTCCACGCGCGACAAGACCATCGTCTTCTGGACGGTCCTGAGCTGCGTGGTCCTCCTGAGCCTGATCCCGCTCTTCCACAGCTACTTCAACTCCATGACCGACGCGGAGTTGGAGGCGAAGGTGCTGGAGCGTGACGACGACGGCGACGGCGAGGTCGACTACCTCGCCGAGCGCAACCGCACGGTCGCCGAGCATCGCGCCCTCCTCCGGGAGGCGCCCATCAGCATCGAGGCGGCCAAGGCGCAGCTCGCGAGCCGCGGGCGGAACGTCCCGGTCGTCCGGCCGCGGCGCAACGACGACCTCGGGACCGCCGAGGCCGACGCCGTCGCCGCGCTCGACGCCGTGACCGGCTGGGGCCAGCTCCCGCGCGAAGAGGCGCGGGCCGAGGCCGAGGAGGCGCTCCGGCGTCGCCGCGCGGCCGAGGAGGCTGCCCGCCAACGCGCCCTCGAGCTCGAGGCCACCGAGGCCGCGGCCGAGGCCGAGGGAGCCACGCCGGCCCCCTGACGGTTCACCGTCTCCCGCCCTGACCCCACATTTCCGTACGTACGCGCTCCATGTTCCGACTCCTCCCCATCGTCGCCTTGCTCGTCGGCGTCGCCCTCCAGGCGACCCCGGCCGAGGCGCAGCGTCGCCTGACCGGCGGCGTGGAGGGGTCCGGCGCGCGCCCGGTGCCGCACCTCGATCGCATCGGGGTGGACGAGCGCCTCGATCAGCAGATGCCCCTCGACGTGCCCTTCCGGGATCACGAGGGGCGCGAGGTCTCGCTCCGCGACTACGTCGACGGGGAGCGCCCCGTGCTGCTGACCTTCGCGTACCACACCTGTCCCTCCCTCTGCTCCCTCGTCCTCGACGCGGCCAAGAACGCCGTGAAGGAGACCGAGTGGACGCCGGGCGACGAGTACCAGGTCGTGACCATCAGCATCGACCCGGACGAGACCGTCCAGGCCGCCGCGGACAAGCGCCGCGAGGTCCTCGGCGAGCTCGGTCGGGACGGCGCGGACTGGCACTTCCTCGTCGGCTCGCAGGAGGCGATCCAGCGGGTGACGGCCGCTGCCGGCTACCGCTACTTCTACGACGAGGCCCAGGAGCAGTACGCCCACCCGGCGGCGTTCATGTTCCTCACCCCGGACGGCAAGCTCGCGCGCTACCTCTACGGGCTGCGGATGGACCGCAGCGACGTGCGCCTCGCCCTCCTCGAGGCCTCCGAGGGGCGTTCCATCTCCACCGGCGAGCGCATCCTCCTCTACTGCTACGCCTACGACCCCGAGGCCAACTCCTACACCCTCATGGCGTGGAACGTCATGAAGATCGGTGGGGGCCTCACCGCGCTCGCGATGGGGTTCTTCCTCTTCGTGCTCTGGCGCCGCGAGCGCCGCCGCGGGGGTCTCCTCGAAAACGATTCCGACGTGCCCACCGAGCGTGGTGATACGTCGTCTGGCTCGGCTTCGCTCCGCGAGCCCAAGCAGGTTGAAGCATGACCGAACCGCAGGGAACCGTTCAGCTCCCGCCCCAGCTGTCGACGATCGCGCCCGAAGTCGACGACATGTACTACCTGATCTACTGGATCAGCGTCGTCTTCTTCGTCGTGATCACCGGGGCGATGCTGTACTTCATGTACAAGTACCGGCGCCGCCCGGGTCGCAAGGCGAAGGCGCCGGGGCACGCGACGGCGCTCGAGATCGCCTGGACCGTCGCGCCGCTCTTCCTCCTCGTCTACCTCTTCCACATGGGCTTCCAGACCTACATCCATGGGTCGGTGGCTCCGGATGACGCGGTCGACGTGCGCGTCCGCGCGATGCAGTGGAACTGGGAGTTCGAGCATCCGGGCGGGGTCATCGACGAGATGAACCTCTTCAAGGTGCCCGTGAACAAGCCGGTGCGCGTGATCATGAGCTCGAGCGACGTGCTCCACAGCCTCTTCATCCCGGCCTTCCGGGTGAAGCGCGACGCCGTCCCGGGCATGTACACCTCGCTCTGGTTCGAGGCGACCGAGCTCACGGACGATCGCGAGTGCGAGGTCGACGCCGACTGCCCCGAGGCCCACCAGTGCGGCCGGAACGGCACCTGCGCCCTCCCGCTCTTCTGCACCGAGTACTGCGGCGCGCCGCAGAACATCCAGGACTCGGCGGGCCGGAACACCAACCACTCCACGATGATGGCCGACGTCCGCGTCATCACGCAGGAGGCCTACCAGGAGTTCCTCGAGCTCGGTCCGCCCCCGCCCCCCGAGTGCGAGGGCTCCGACGACATGATGGAGTGCTGGGGCGAGCAGCTCTACGCCGTCAACGGCTGCGTCGGCTGCCACAGCGTCGACGGATCCGCGGGCCCCGCGCCCACCTGGCAGGGCCTCTGGGGCGCGCAGCGGGCCTTCGATGGTGGCGGCTCGGCGGTCGCCGACGAGAACTACATCCGCGAGTCGATCCTCCAGCCCCAGGCCAACATCGTCGAGGGCTACACGGCGGTGAACATGCCTCCGTACCGTTTGTCGGACCGGCAGATCGACGCCATCATCGCCTACATGCAGACCCTGAGCGAGTGAGCAGGGAGCAAGAAGAATCATGACGGTCGAAGCAGGCACCGCAGTCCCCTCGGGCGACGCCCACGAAGGCGGGGACAACTACCTGACCCACGAGACGGGGCTGAAGAGCTGGCTCTTCACCCTGGACCACAAGCGCATCGGGCTGATGTACCTGGTGTCCGTTCTCGTGATGTTCTTCCTCGGGGGCGTGATGGCCCTCCTCGTCCGAACGGAGCTCCTGTTCAACGGCGAGACGATCATGGAGGCGGACACCTACAACAAGGTGTTCACGCTCCATGGGGCCATCATGGTCTTCCTCTTCATCATCCCGAGCGTCCCGGCCGCCATGGGCAACTTCTTCTTGCCCATCATGCTGGGCGCGAAGGACGTTGCCTTCCCGCGGCTGAACCTGGCGAGCTTCTGGATCTACGGCTTCGGCACCATCTTCGCGATCGTCGCCATCGTCGCCGGCAGCGTGGACACGGGCTGGACCTTCTACACGCCGTACTCGGCGCGGGCCGACAGCTCGGTCATCTGGATGACGCTCGCCGCGTTCATCCTCGGCTTCAGCTCCATCCTCACGGGCGTGAACTTCATCGCGACCGTCCACAAGATGCGTGCGCCGGGCATCCACTGGAAGCGCCTGCCGCTCTTCATCTGGGGCATCTACGCGACCTCGGTCATCCAGGTCCTCGCGACGCCGGTCCTCGCCATCACGCTGCTGCTCCTCATCATGGAGAAGACGCTGACGATCGGCATCTTCGACCCGGCGCTCGGCGGCGACCCGGTGCTCTACCAGCACTTCTTCTGGTTCTACTCGCACCCGGCCGTCTACATCATGATCCTCCCGGGCATGGCGGTCGTGAACGAGCTGATCGCCACGTTCAGCCAGCGGAAGATCTTCGGCTACATGTTCGTGGCCATGAGCTCGGTGGCGCTCGCGCTCCTCGGCTTCCTCGTCTGGGGCCACCACATGTTCACCTCAGGCATGAGCGAGTACGCCACGATGGTGTTCTCGGCGCTGACCTTCCTGGTCGCCATCCCCTCGGGCGTGAAGGTGTTCAACTGGGTCGCGACCCTCTACGAGGGCAGCATCTCGTTCGCCTCGCCGATGCTCTACGGGCTGAGCTTCATCGTGCTCTTCACCATCGGCGGTCTGACCGGGCTCTTCCTCGGGACGCTGTCGACGGACATCCACCTGCACGACACCTACTTCGTCGTCGCGCACTTCCACTACGTGATGGTGGGCGGCACCGTGTTCGGCTTCCTCGGCGGCCTCCATTACTGGTGGCCGAAGATGACCGGCAAGATGTACGACGAGAAGCTCGCGCGGGTGTCCTGGTTCCTGGTCTTCGTCGGCTTCAACGTCACGTTCTTCAGCCAGTTCATCATGGGCAGCCAGGGCATGCCCCGGCGCTACTACGACTACCTGGACCAGTTCCAGCCGCTCCACATGGCGAGCTCGGGCGGAGCGTACATCCTCGGCCTCGGCTTCATCGTCATGGCCTACCTCTTCTGGAAGTCGCTGCGCAGCGGCGAGAAGGCGCCGCCCAACCCCTGGGCGTCCGCCGGCTACGAGTGGATGACGACCACGCCGCCGCACCCGCACAACTTCGCCGAGACCCCGGTCATGAAGCGCGGTCCCTACGACTACCACCTCTGCACGGAGGAGGAGCTCTGGGACGGCTTCCCCGAGGACTTCGAGGCCAAGAAGGCCAAGGCCTGAAGACGGCCGCGCCGCGTCCCCTTCGGGGTGACGCGGCGTCCGGCCCGATGGCGCGGCGCGTGGGCGCTGCGCACCCTTTCAATCACTCCCTTTTTCACGGTTCGGTACGGGACGGGGCACGCGCCCCGCAGTTCACAGGAGAGACCCCCCGATGGCTTCCGACGCGCACGCGCACCACGGGCCGGCCTACCTCGCCCACCACTTCGAGACGCCCGCGCAGCAGTTCGATGCTGCCAAGCTGGGCATGTGGGCGTTCCTGGCGCAGGAGGTGCTGTTCTTCAGCGGCCTCTTCGTCGCCTACGGCATCTTCCGCAATTGGTACCCCGAGGCCTTCTCGATCGGCTCGCACCTGCTCGACTGGCAGATGGGCGGCATCAACACCGTCATTCTGCTCGCCTCGAGCTTCACGGCGGCCATGGCCGTCCGGGCCTCTCAGGTCGGGGACCGCAAGCAGACGACGATGCTGCTCGGGCTGACCATCGTCTTCGCCTTCGGCTTCATGGTCGTGAAGTACTTCGAGTACACCCACAAGATCCACGTCGGGATCCTGCCGGGTCAGTACTGGGGGTGCCCCAGCTTCGACTGCGGAACCGCAGCGCCGGAGGCGTTCGCCGAGGAGGTCGCCGCGGCGATCGACGCGGCCCATCTGAACGCGGGTCCGGGCATGGTGCCCTACCACCTCCGCTCCTTCTTCGGCATCTACTTCGTGATGACCGGCCTCCACGGTATCCACGTGCTCATCGGCATCGGCCTCATCGCGTGGATCATGCGGCGCAACCAGAAGGGCGAGTTCAGCGCCGACTACAACACCCCGGTCGACATCGTCGCCCTCTACTGGCACCTGGTCGACCTCATCTGGATCTACCTCTTCCCGCTCCTCTACCTCATCGACTGAGCGAGTGACGGCGAGAGAACCTCTTCTTCGGTTGGGAAACGACGATGGCTGACTCCCACGCGCACGACGACCACGGCGACGACTACATGCCGCACGTCCACATCACCTCGGCGAAGGTGTATGCGGGCATCTTCGGGGCGCTCCTCCTCCTCACGGGCCTCACGGTCGCGGCCTACCGCGTCCGGCTCGGGGAGTGGAACCTCTTCGTCGCGGTGGTGATCGCGACCATGAAGGCGGCCCTGGTGATGGGCTTCTTCATGCACCTCCACTACGAGAAGACCTTCAACAAGCTGGTCTTCCTCGGCTCGTTCATTTTCGTGGCCGTGTTCCTCGGCTACACGATCAACGACACCGGGCACCGGGGCCGCCAACAGAGCATGACGGGTCTGCGGGTGGATCCGGCGACGGGCCAGTACGCGCACGGCACGGCGGATCTGGTGGCGAATGGGGGGCTCTTCCAGCCGCTGCCCGGCTACGCCGCGGCGCCCACGGCCGAGGCCGAGGCCGAGGCGGCCGCGGAGACCCCGGCTGCCGAGGAGGCTGCGCCTGCCGAGGACGCTGCGCCCGCCGAGGAAGCTGCGCCCGCCGAGGAGGCCGCGCCCGCCGAGGAG
>PABA01000003.1 GCA_002699025.1 Sandaracinus sp.
CAGTCCTCCGCGCCCAGTCCTCCGCGCCCAGTCCTCCGCGCCCAGTCCTCCGCGCCCAGTCCTCCGCGCCCAGTCCTCCGCGCCCCGTCCTCCGTCCGCCGGTCCCGGGCGCCGTGGTCGACGCCGGCCCACAGCGACCGCCCACCGCCCCGGCTCCCCTCGCCTCGAGAGCGGCTCCCCCGCACGCGCCGCCCCTTCTCGCCGCCGCCTTCTCGCCGCCGCCTTTGCGCCGGCGCCTCTCGTGCCCCGCCTTTTCGCCCCCATGCGACCCGCCACGTTAGGATCGGCCCCGGCACCCTGAAAAGATTTCGTAGCCTTGCACGGACTTCATCCACCAGGGGGTCGAAAGCGATCGTAATGCACAGCAATTCCAAAGGCTTTCGCGATCGAGGGCGCGAGGCACGAAAAGTGCAAATCCTCAAAGGTCCAATGCGCTTCCGTCCCCAGCATCGCTCTCGCCGCCGCGCGCGTCCGCGCCCGGCCGTGCCCCGCGAGGCTGGCGTGACGCTCCTCGAGCTGATGACCGTGGTCACGCTGATCGCCGTCGTCGCCGCGGCCGCCGCCCCCAGCATCGGGGACGCGCTCGCCGAGCGGAAGATGACCCAGACCTCCCTCGACGTCGTGCGCATCGCCCGCCGCGGCCGCTCCGAGGCCGCCGGCTACGGGCGCGCGCACATGCTCCGCTACCTCTCCGGCGACACCGGCACGGGCGTCTTCGAGCTGTACCGGGGCATCAACAACCACTGCAACACGAACGACTGGAACGCGGTCACGGGCGGCGGCGTCTGCAACCGCGAGGGCGGCTTCTGCCGCGACTTCATCGTCGTCTCGCAGGAGACCGACACGGACACGATCGCCGTCGTCCCCGACAACATCGTCGGCGAGCCCCTCGACATCTGCTTCGAGCCGAGCGGCCGCGTCCTCTGGCGCACGGGCACCAACCGCTTCTCCGACCGCAACCAGGGCGGCGCGGCGAACCCGCTCGGCGGCTTCGTCTTCCGCGTCGAGCGCGACGGCGGCGCCACCGGCGTCATCCGCCGCGTGGTCATCCCCCTGGGCGGCGACGCGAGGGTGCTGCAATGACCCGCGCGCACCGCACCTCTCCGCGCCCCCGCCTGCGCCGCCGCGCGCGGCGCGCCGCCTCGCAGGCCGGCTTCACCCTCATCGAGGTCATGGTCGCCGTCGGCATCATCACCGTCGGCACGCTCGGCCTCGTCTCGCTCCAGCAGGCCGCCACCCGCGGCAACATGGAGTCGCGCCAGATGACGCACGCCACCCAGCGCACGCGCGCGTGGATCGAGCGGCTCGAGCGCGACGCCCTGAACTGGAACGTGCAGGGCGCCCCCGCGACCACGCGCATCAACACCAACTACATCCAGACCGTCGACAACGTCTGGCGCACGCCGCCGGCCGTCGTCCTCGGGCAGAACGCGGGCGCCGACTTCAGTGGCCGCGACCTGCTCGCCGGTGACGCGACGCTCCCCACCTACTGCACGCAGGTCCGGCTCCGCTGGGCCGTGCAGGGGCAGCTCATCCGCGCCGACGTGCGCACCTTCTACATGCGCAGCGCCTGGGAGAACGACGACAGCCAGTACAACCTGATGAACGGCTGCTCGGCCGGCGCCGAGCCGGCCGTGACCGCGGCGCTCTCCACGACCAACACCGACCTCCGCGCCGTGTACGCGACCACCCTCCTGCGCTGGAGCCCGCTGCAATGAGCCGCGCCCTCCACCGCCCGGGTCGCCGCCGCGCGCGCCTTCGCGCCCGCCGCACCCGCCATGCCTCGCTCGCCGGCTTCACGCTCCTCGAGCTGATGGTCGCGCTCGTCGCGGGCCTCGTCGCGATCACCGCCATCTACTACGTCGGCGGCGCCTCCTCGCAGCACTTCCACGAGCAGCAGCGCATCAGCCAGACGCAGATGTCCGTGCGCATGGCCATGGAGCAGCTCCGCCGGGACATCGCCCGCGCCGGCTTCTTCGGCACGCCGAACTCGCGCCTCGAGCAGCGCTGCTGGACCCCGGCCTTCGAGATCGAGGCCATCGACTTCGAGGACAACCCGGACGCGGCCGTGCTCCCGGAGGCGGCGACCAACCGCGTCGAGGCCGACCGGCTCCGCCTCGTCGGCAACTACGCCACGGGCGACGCCTACTTCGTCAACACCCTCGACAACACCGGCGGCGCGGCCTTCCTGCAGCGCGAGTGGCAGGGCTTCCGCCGCGACTTCGGCATCGTGGGCGTCGACTTCGACGACGAGGCCTTCAACGACGTGTTCCGCCCCGAGCGCATGCTCCACCTGCAGACGCTCCAGGGGAACCACTTCTTCGTCGGCATCCAGAGCGCCACGGGGATCAACGCGCAGGTCCGCTTCGACCGCCCCATCGGCGTCGGCGGCACCTGCGTGGGCGGCCTCGCCGGCGGCGCCCTCGTCGCGCCCCTGAGCATGATCGAGTACCGGGTCGTCGACCCGGACGTGACGCCCGAGCTGGCGGCCATCCGCTCGCCGGCGCCCGAGGCCGTGCAGCAGGCGACCGGCCGCCAGAACGCCGTGCTCATCCGGCGCGAGCTCAACCCGCAGACCGGCGCGCTCATCCCCGGCACGACCCGGGTCGTGCTCGAGTACGTCGCCAACTTCGACCTGGGCTTCGTCTTCGACGACGAGGTGCGCCCGGGCCTGCGGCCCAACCTCGTGCGCCGCGACGACGCCGCCGCCGAGGGACAGATCGACATCTCGCCGCACCACGTGCGCAGCGTCATCGTCGACCTCGCCGCCCGCACGGCCGGCGAGGACGAGCGCTTCCCCTACGTGGCGCGCGGCCCGAACGAGGCGCTCACCCGCTACGAGGTGAACCCGGCCGTGACCGGCGCCGCCCGCGTGCGCTCCCTCGAGACCGAGATCGTCCTCCCCAACCTCGCCAGCCGGAACCTCCGCCCGTGACGAAGACCATGCCCCAGCCGCCGACCGCCCCGCTCCGCGCGCCCCGCCGGCGTCGCCGCGCGCGCCGCGTCGCCCGCCGCGAGGAGGGCGCCGTGCTCTTCATCGTCATGCTCGTGCTCCTCACGGCCACGGCCCTCGCGGTCTTCGCCGTGCGCTCCACGAGCGACGAGATCCGCGCGTCCGGCTACTACCGCATGGATCTTCAGAGCCAGCAGGTCGGCGAGAGCGGCCTGCTCGCGGCCATGGCCTGGGTCGACTACCGCGGCCCGGACGCCCTCACGGACGCCATGGCCCGCAGCCAGGACGCCGGATACAACGTCGACCTCGAGCCCTTCGAGCGGCCCCTCGCGCCCGGCAAGCCCGGCTACCGCCTCTACTCCACCGACCTCCAGGTCGAGGGTCGCCCCCTCGTCGACCGCGAGACCCTCGGTCAGCGCCAGCCCTACGAGCCGCTGATCCTGGTCGACGTCTACGACAGCCACGAATTCCCCGGTGTCGTCACCGGCTACCGCAGCGACGGGTTCGGTCGCCTCCGCTTCCTCGGAGCGACCTACACCTCGCGCGGCCGCGTCCGCATTCCCGGCGATACGCCCGTCGCCGGCGACACGCGCCCCTACCACGAGGGCGCCAACGACGCGCGTGCCCGCGGCGTCTCCGGTCCGTTCTGAGGAGAACACCCATGAACCGTCTCCAGACCACCCTGCTCCTCTTCACCCTGACCGCGCTCGCGGTCGCGATGGCCCCGCCGCCGCGCGCCGCCGCGCAGGCCCCGGACGTGCGCGACGTGCGCCCGATGGTGATGCTCCTCGTGGACTCCTCCGGGTCCATGGAGCGCATGGGCAGCTGCGAGTGCTCCACGCCGACGTGCGAGGAGTGCTATCCGCGCTGCATCGGCACGAGCGGGGACGATCGGAACCGCTGGGGCACGGTGGTCGAGGCGATGACCGGCTCCTTCTCGACCTACGACTGCGAGGTCGAGGATCGGTCCGACTTCGCCTACCGGCGCGAGTCCGACTACCGCTACTACATCCCCCACTTCCTGCATCCGAACGAGGCGCGCATCACGGGCGGCGCGCACCGGCCGGACATCACGCAGCTGGAGAACGGCGTCCTCGATGCGTATCTGGAGCGCATCAAGTTCGGCCTGATGACCTTCGACGGAGTGGGCACGCTCCGCGACGAGCCCTTCCTGGTCCCCGAGCGCATCTTCGACACGCCGGGCTTCCTCTCGGACTCGATCGACTACCTCGGCGGCTACTCCTACGGCGAGCCCCAGCCCTTCTCCTTCCCGGGCTGCGGCGAGCCCTACATGATCGACAACGGCGCCCAGCGCGACTACGCGGCGGGCGGCACGCTCGTCTCCGTGGGCAGCGACGCGGTCGACGACTACGTCAACATCAACCAGCGCATCCAGGAGACGCTGCTCCGCATCCGGCCCTTCGGCCCGACGCCGACGGCCGGCCTCCTCGAGGACTTCGAGTTCTACCTCGGCAACCACCCGGACGTGGCCCCGATCACGACCGTCGGCGGCGCCGGGGACGCCTTCGCCGAGTGCCGGCAGCGCTACGCCATCCTCCTCACGGACGGCTACCCGAACTCGGACATGCGCGGCGAGCCCTACCGCTGCGACACGCCCGGCTCGGACTGCCCCTACGACCGGCCCACGGAGACGGCCGCGCGCCTCTGCGACTTCAACCCGGCGACCGGCGCCTGCGACGGCGACATCGACGGGCTCTACGTGGTCGGCTTCGACATCGCCGACGCCCAGGCCATCAGCGAGCTGAACATGCTCGCCGAGTCCGGCGGCACCTGCGCCACCTCGGGCGGCGACTGCGCCTTCCTCGTCGACTCGGACCCGAGCACGGACGACGTGGCGACGCTCCGGGCGGCCATCGCGGACATCCTCGACCGCGCCGCGCCCGGCACCACGACCCGGACGACGCCCGCCTTCTCGGGCGCGACCCCCGGCTCCACCCAGCAGGGCCAGGCCCAGTTCAACACGGGCTTCCAGATCCCCGGCGCCGAGCGCGACGGCCCCTGGTACGGCGTGCTCGAGCGGCGCCGCTTCGAGTGCGACGGCGCCCTGGAGCCCGTCGAACAGCCCATCGACGATCAGGACCGCTTCGGCGAGCTCCTCAACGACCAGACCAGCCGCACCATCCTCACGGTGCTCCCGAGCAACCCGCGGAACGTCGGCGGCCACTTGGTCGGCGAGGACTCGGGCCTCTCCTCCGTGGGCGGCGTGAGCGGCGGGCGGCCCGGTCGCGGCGGCGGCCCCGGCGGCGTGACCTGTGACGCCTCCGGCCGACCGACCGGTCGCCGGCCGACGACGCGCCCCGGCCGCGGCGGCGGCGGCCCGCTCGAGACCGGGCTGCGCCTCACGGACCTGAGCAACGCGACGCGCCGTCACTTCGACGTGACCTCGAACTCCATCGCCGACGAGATCATCGATTGGGTCTACGGCGAGACGCGCGAGCAGGACCTCGGCGACATCTACCACTCGTCGCCGGTGGTCGTCGGGCCGCCCACCGAGGACATGCCCGACGAGTCCTTCAACGCCTTCCGGCGCCGACCCGAGGTCGCGAACCGGCCGAAGGTCGTCTACGTCGGCACGAACGACGGCCTGATGCACGCCTTCGTCGCCGAGGACATCGACATCGTCGCCGGCCCGCACGCGGGCGAGAGCTACACGGCGGGCCACGAGCTCTGGGCCTTCGCGCCGCCGGCGCTGTTGCCGAAGATGAACTCGGCGCGCGACTCGCACCAGTTCATGGTCGACGGCACGCCGGTCGTGAAGGACGTCTTCTTCCGCCGCCTGCCCGGCCAGGGCCCCGACGGCAGCATCTACCACACGGTGCTCCTCTTCGGCCTCCGCGGCGGCGGCTCGGCCTACCTCGCCCTCGACGTGACCGACCCGCTCGAGCCCGAGTTCCTCTGGCAGATGGCCCACGAGGAGATGGGCAACACCTACGGCGTGCCCGGCCTGGGCCAGGTGCTCGTGCGCGACAGCTCGGGCCAGCTCCAGGAGATCGCCCTCGCGATGCTCCCGGGCGGCACCGGCACGGACCTCTCGAGCGAGACCTGCGGCGGCGTGCCCGAGCCGCTCCCCGACGGCACCATGTCCAAGCCCATCGGCTGCCCCTCGCGCGGCAAGGGCCGGCCCCCGGTGAACGAGGGCACGCTCACGGCGCGCGAGAACCAGCGCTGCTGGGGCGACACGGGGCGGGCGCTCTTCTTCGTGGACCCGGCGACGGGCGAGGTCGTCTCGCACCTCGACGATCGCGTCTTCAACGCGCCTTTGACCGGCGGCGTCAGCTTCTTCACGGGCGACGTCGGCACGGTGGCCACGCGCGCCTTCCTCACGGACGCGGACGGCGTCATCTGGCGCATCGACATCTCCAACCCGGACATGCGCGAGTGGGACGCCGATCCCTTCCACGACATCTTCTGGGACGGCGACGCGACCGACGGCCAGCCGGCCTTCTACCCGCCGATCCTGACGACCAACCAGCAGGGTGAGGTCGTGGTCATCCAGGCCACGGGCAACACGGACGTGCTCGACGGGCTCGCCTACAACAAGGTCGTCTCCGTCACCGAGAACCTCACCTTCGAGGCGGACGGCGACGTGGACGATCTCGAGGGCGTGCTCAACTGGGAGATCCGCCTCGAGGACGGCGAGCAGGTCACGGGCCCGCTCGAGCTCTTCAACGGCAAGGTCTACTTCGCGAGCTTCCGGACCACGAACGACCCGACGAACGCCTGCGCCTACGGTGAGAGCCGCATCTGGGGCGTCGAGTACCTCCTCGCGGAGGACGGGCCGGGCAGCCTGCCGGTGGGCGGGCTCGAGTTCCCGGAGGACTCGGGGACCTTCGTGCGGAGCCTCCCGCCCCTGACGAACCAGATCGTCCAGGGCGTGGCGGTGACGCAGCGGCCGACCTGCTCGCAGCTCGCCGAGGTGAGCGAGACGGATCCCTACCTCGGGAGCCGTCAGTTCTACCGGGTGCAGGACAGCCGCATCGGCAGCTACCAGCTCGTCGCCCAGATCTCGGGCGGGGGCGAGGCCCGCGCCGGCGGCTCGGTGGCCGAGTTCACGCGCGAGCTCCCGCCGCCCCTCGCCTACACGCGGGTCCAGAGCTGGGCCGGCAGCATCGACTGATTCTCCGGCGCCGCGCCGTCGAGGCTTCGCACCTCGCGGCGCGGACGTCGTAGGATGGCCGCGTGAGACTCCCGAGCCCCGGTGTCGCGCTCGCGCTCCTCGCCGCCCTGGGCGGCTGCGGCAGCTGCGGGAGCGACGAGGTCGAGACGGTCCCCTACGAGACGGAGCCCGTCGACCCGTCCGTCTTCGACCTCGAGGACGACCCCAACCAGCTCTACGACCGGGAGGGGAACCTGCTGCCATCGGAGACGGTGGTGGCGGGGCTGGCGCTGCCGCGCGGCGTGGAGGAGCGGCCGAGTCAGGGGGAGCGGCGGCACACCTACTTCACCGAGGTGGAGATGGGGGTGGTGCAGCGCTACTTCGGGCCGCGGCTGATGACGGGTGAGGTGGATCGCGTGGGGTCGGCGGCGGTGTTCCGGGCGGCCGTGCCGCGGGACGTGCAGGGGGGCGTGGTGAGGCTGGACGTGGGCCTCTATCCGACCCCGCGGGGGGGCACGCGGATCGAGATCCACGAGCTGCCGCCCCCGCCGCAGACGCCGATCTCGCCGGAGGAGCTGATCCGGCGCTTCGACGAAGATCAGCGGCGCCTGGACTGACCTCCGCGGAAACGATTCGTCCCCGTGGGCGGGTCGGCGGGTCGTGGGGCTCGTGGTTCTGCGGGTAGGGGGTCTTGCTCGCGGGCGGGCCGTCGGGCTCGTGGCGCTGCGGGCAGGGGCACGGGCACGGGCGGGCACGGACGGGTACGGGCAGGGGCTCGTGGCGCTGCGGGCAGGGGCAGGGGCAGGGGCACGGGCACGGGTGGGGGTGGGGTTCCTCTCGTTGTCCTCGTTGGGCGATGATCGGCGGGTGGACGGGCAGCCACTCCAGGATCCGCGGCGGCGCACACACCTCTGCCTCACCTGCCGGGCCGCGCTTCGTGGAGCGCGCTGTCCGCGCTGCGACCACCCCGCGGTCGGCGTCCACGCGCGCGCCGAGCAGCGGCGGCTCCGGGACGCCCTCTTCACCACGGAGCGGAGTGCCCGCCGCGGCGCCGGATGCGCCGTGAGCGCCCTCGCCGGCCTGGTCTTCGTCGCCATGATCGCGGGCGCCATCGCCTACGTGAAGGCCTTCGAGGAGGCGCCGCCCTACTGGCCCTTCGACCTCCTCTGCATCCTCACCTTCGGCTGCCTGCTCTTCCTCGGCACCCTCGGCCTCGGCGCGTGGTGGGCCGGTGAGCGCGACCGCCGGGTCCCGCGCGGCGTCGCGTCACCCGAGCGCCCCGCTGCGCCGGGCGGTCGCCTCGCCCGCGTGCGCACCTCGGCCGGCCCCGGAGGCGACGCCCCCGTCGTCGCCCGCCAGCTCGAGCTCTTCCTCGAGGACGGCGCGCGCGTGCTCGTCGATGGCTACACCGCGGGCCTCTCCCTCGAGACGGACGAGGGCGCCCTGATCGAGGTCCCCGCGGGGCCGATCGACCTCCGGGGCGGCGAGACCCGCGGCGCCTCCTGGCTCGCCGTGCGCCGCTGGCTCGCGGCGGCGGGGCTCCCGCGCCGGCTCTTTCCCCACGCCCGGGCCGACCTCCGCGAGCTCCGCGCAGGCGACCGCGTCCACCTCCACGGCGACACGGAGACGACCCACGCGCCCCGCGGCTACCGCGGCCCCGTCGAGACCCACGAGACCACCCGTGGCGTCCCGACGCTCGAGCGCCTCCCCGGCCAGCTCGGATGAGTGCCCCCGCGGCGTGACGACCGTGCAGCCCCCCTCCGCGGTCGCCGGCCGCTACCAACGGATGGCGTGCCGCGGGCCGGTCGCGGACTCGCCGTCCACCTCGTAGTCGACGACTCCCTCCTCGTCGGCGACGGGCGTGTCCCCCCGCACGGCGACGATCTGCAGCGTGCCGGGCGCATCCGGGAACGGGAAGCTCACCTCCCGATCGTACCCCTCGGGGAGCGCGGGCAGGCTCAGGGAGGGCGCCCACGCCAAGGCCTGGACGACGACGCGCCCCGCGTTGTTCCGGAAGAGCGCCTGGTACCGGTCCACGTCGTCCGCCGGCGCCGTCCACGCGAAGGCCCCATCCCAGGCCTCGCCCTCGGTCACGCGCGGCACGTCCATGAACGCCAGCGTGTCCTCACTCGGCGCCTCGGAGAACCAGCGGAAGGTCCGCACCGGATCACGGAAGTCCGCGTAGGCCGCGATGGCCCAGCTCAACCCGACCGCCGGCTCGAACACGTCGAGCTGGAAGCTCACCCGATCGTCCAGCACCTCGACGCCGCTGAGCACGCCACGCGCCAGCTGTCGCTCCGCGTCCACCACGGAGATCCATCCGTGCCACTCGTCGTCGAGCGTCTCCGTGCGGAAGGGGCTCTCGGCGTCGTCGGGCAGCGTCAGCGTGATGCTGCGCGTGATCGTGGGCTCGCTCGGGAGCGTCTCGTCGAAGGCCAGCGTCGCCGTGCGGCTGCCGTCCCCGATGGTGTAGTCGGCCTCGACGAAGTCCACGAGCTCGCCGGCCGCGTCGAGCGTGTAGCCCGTCAGCCCATCGTGAAAGGTCGCGCCGATGCCGTCGACGGGCTGCGTGGTCTCGAACACCTCGCCGGCCGGGTTGCAGACCGTGAGCCAGCTCGAGAGCCCCGCGCACCAGCGCCCGCCCTCGGGCACGCCGGTGGCCTGCACCCGGAGCGTGAAGGTCTCGCCCGGCTCCGACGAGATGGGCGCGAGCGTGAGCTCGACGACTCCGTCCTCGCCGCGCTCGGCGTCGAAGCCCTCGGGGGCGAAGCCGAGGTTCGCGAGGATCCGGTAGCCCTCCAGGGCGACGAGCGCGTCGAAGACCGCCACCTCGTAGGGCACGCTCAGCGTGACCTCGCCTCCCGCGTCGCTCTGCCCGACCACGCGCCCGGCGTCGCTTCGGCCCACGGCCCAGACGCCCTCGAGCGGTTCGCCGTCGAGGTCCACGAAGCGGAACGCCAGCTCGAAGGTCTCGACCGGTCCGGCGTCCGCGCGCCCCGCGTCCTCGGTGGAGCCGGCATCCTCGACCGAGGAGCCAGCGTCCTCCCCCGGCGAAGAGCCATCGTCGTCACCGCACGCGCCCACGAGCGCCAGCGCGGCGACCCAGAACAGGTGCCTCGAGCTCATCTCTCCCCCCTCTCGGATCGAACCTATCCCAGCTGGGGGAGGCGCACGAGTCCCCGAACGCGGGCGGCGTCACTCGTCTCGGGCATGGGCGTGCGTCATCTCACGCGACCCCGTCCCGGGTACGGCTGTGCGTCAACTCACACTATTCCGTCCCGGGTACGGCTGTGCGTCATCTCACGCGATTCCGTCCCGGAGTACGGGTGTGCGTCATCTCACGCGATTCCGTCCCGGGTACGGCTGTGCGTCATCTCACGCGATTCCGTCCCGGGTACGGGTGTGCGTCATCTCACGCGATTCCGTCCCGGGTACGGGCGTGCGTCATCTCACGCGATTCCGTCGGGGGTACGGGTGTGCGTCGTCTCACGCGATTTCGTCCCGGGTACGGGTGTGCGTCGTCTCACGCGATTCCGTCCCGGGTACGGTTGTGCGTCATCTCACGCGATTCCGTCCCGCGATTCCGTCCCGGGTACGGGTGTGCGTCGTCTCACGTGGCGGTGCGAGGAGCTCCGCGTCGGGGCTTCCCCTCGAGTGGGGCGCTTCGTTCCGCGGGCACGAGCAGCGCGCTTCGTTCTGTGGGCACGGGCAGGAGCACGGAAGGTAGCTTCGGTGGCGCGGGGGCTCGCTGGCAGGGGCACGGCATCTCGCTCGCCTGATAGGCTCGCTCGATGGGCGCCGAGATCCCCCCCGACGAGGACGCGCGGCTCGCCGCGCTCTTCGAGACCGGGCTCCTCGACACCCCGCCGGAGGAGCGCTTCGACGACCTCGCGCGGCTCGCGCAGCTGATCTGCGAGACGCCCATGGCGCTGGTCTCGCTCGTCGACCGGGAACGGCAGTGGTTCAAGGCGCGCTGTGGCCTCGAGCCCACGGAGACGCCGCGCGAGCATGCCTTCTGCGCGCACGCGATCCTCGGGGACGACATCCTGGAGGTCGAGGACGCTCGCCAGGACCCGCGCTTCGCGGACAACCCCCTCGTCACCGGTCCGCCGCACATCCGCTTCTACGCGGGCGCACCGCTCCGGCTCCCGAGCGGCGAGGCGCTCGGCACGCTCTGCGTCCTGGACGAGCGACCGCGCCGGCTCACGGGCGACCAGCGGATGGCCCTCGCGCGCCTCGCCCGCCAGGTCGTCGAGCTCGTCGTCGCCGGCACCCCGGAGAAGCGGCCGACGCGGCTTCTCGGGCGCTTCGAGACCTTCGAGACCTACCGCGCGCTCTTCGAAGCGGCCCCCGTGCTCGTCGTCGTCGCGAACCTCGAGGGCTGGTTCCTCCACGTGAACGACCGCTGGGAGCAGCTCCTCGGCTACACGCCGCGCGAGCTCCTCGGGCGCCCCTTCCTCGACTTCGTGCATCCCGCCGACCGCGAGGCCACGCGCCTCGAGCTGAGCGTGCTCGCGGCGGGCCGCGAGGTCAGCGGCTACCGCAACCGCTACCGGCACGCGAACGGCTCCTGGCGCTGGCTCACCTGGCACGCGATCCTCGATCGGGGCGGGCTGATCTACGCCGTCGCCTTCGACAGCACGGCGCTCTCGGAGCTCACCGAACGCCTCGCCGCCAGCCAGGACCGGCTCGCGCGCACGGCGCGCATGGCGCGCGTCGGCGGCTGGGACATCGACCTGGTCCATCGCCGCCTGCACTGGTCGGAGGAGACCTACCGCATCCACGAGGCCGACCCGGGCTGGGAGCCGAGCTTCGACGACGCGCTGCGCTTCTATCCGCCCGAGGCGCGGTCGGTGGTCGTCGAGACCCTCCGCGACGCGATCGCCGGGCGGGCGTCGTTCGACTTCGAAGTGCCCTTCGAGACGGCGCGGGGCGAGCGGCGGTGGGTGCGGGCCTCGGGCGAGCCGCGCTTCGACCTCGGCGGGAAGGTGGTCGCCTTCCACGGCATGCTCATGGACGTCAGCGAGCAGAAGGAGGCGGAGCTCGCGAAGGATCGCCTGCTCTCCACCGTCTCCCACGAGCTGCGGACGCCGTTGACGAGCGTCTTCGGCGCGCTCCGGCTGCTGCAATCGGGCAAGCTCGGGGAGCTCGACGCGCGCGGGCGGCAGATGGTCGAGGTGGCGATCCGCAACGCGCAGCGCCTCAGCCGGCTCGTCGACGACCTGCTCGACATCGGCCGGACGGGCGCCGGGCAGCTCGCCATCCGGCCCGAGCGCGCGGACCTGGCGGAGCTGGTGCGGGAGGCCGGGAGCAGCGTCGCCGAGGCGGCGCGCTCCGTGGGGGTGAGGCTCACGCTCGAGCTGCCCGACGCGCCGCTCTGGGCCACGGCCGATCCGACACGGATCGTGCAGGTGCTGATGAACCTGCTCGGGAACGCGATCAAGTTCTCCCCGGAGGGGAGCGAGGTGGTCGCGGTGGTCGAGCCGCGCGGGGAGATGGCGACCGTGACCGTGATCGACGAGGGGCCGGGGCTGCCGGCCGAGGCGATCCCGCGGGTCTTCGATCGCTTCCTGCAGCTCCCGGCGGGGCGCGCGCAGGGCGGGTTCGGGCTGGGGCTCCCGATCAGCAAGGCGATCGTGGAGGCGCACGGCGGGCGCATCGGGATCGAGAGCGAGGAGGGCCACGGCGCGAGGGCGTGGTTCGAGCTGCCGCTGGCGGGGGCCTGAGCTCCTGCCCCGCTGCCCGTGCCTCAGCCGGCCGGCCCCCGCGCTCCCACGCAGGGGACGCGTTCGCCGACCGGCGGGCACGGGCACGGGTCGGGTCGGGCACGGGTCGCGTCGGCCTCGTCAGCCAACCCGCACGACCCGTCCGGTCCGCAGGGGTCCTCGCGTCGCCGAAACACAGCCCGTGCTCCTCGCCTCGCGAGAGCCCACTGCGAACCCGAGACCTCGCACGATCAGCGCGCGGCGCGGTGGCTCGCCCGGGCTCGCCCGGCTCAGCGGAGATCGAAGCGGTCGAGGTCCATCACCTTCGCCCACGCGGCGACGAAGTCCTCCACCATCTTCTCCGCGCCATCCGCCGCCGCGTAGACCTCGGCCTGCGCGCGGAGGATCGAGTTCGAGCCGAAGACGAGGTCGGCCCGCGTGCCGGTCCACTTCACGTCCCCGCTCGCCCGGTCGCGCGCCTCGTAGAGGTTCTCCCCCTTCGAGGTCCACGCCACGCCCATGTCGAGGAGGTTCACGAAGAAGTCGTTCGTGAGCGCGCCCGGCCGCTCCGTGAGCACGCCGTGCTTCGCGTCGCCGTGGCTCACGCCGAGCGCGCGCAGGCCCCCGACCAGGACGGTCATCTCCGGCACGGTCAGCGTCAGCAGCTGCGCCCGGTCGACGAGGAGCTCCTCCGCCGGCCGCCCCACGTCGTCGCCGTGGTAGTTGCGGAAGCCGTCGGACCGCGGCTCGAGCACCGTGAAGGAGTCGACGTCGGTCTGCTCCGCCGTCGCGTCCGCGCGCCCCGGCGAGAAGGGCACCTCCACCTCGTGGCCGGCCTCCTTCGCCGCCTTCTCCACGGCCGCGCATCCGCCGAGCACGATCAGGTCCGCCAGCGAGACCTTCTTGCCGTCCGACTGCGCCGCGTCGAACTCGGCCTGGATGGTCTCCAGGGCGCCGAGCACCTTCGCGAGCGTCTCCGGCTCGTTCGCCTCCCAGTCCTTCTGCGGCGCGAGCCGGACGCGCGCGCCGTTCGCCCCGCCGCGCTTGTCGCTGCCCCGGAAGGTCGACGCCGAGGCCCAGGCGGCCTTCACGAGGGCGTCCGTGGAGAGGCCCGCGTCGAGGATGCGCGTCTTCAGCGCGGCGATGTCCTCCGCGTCGATCAGCGGGTGGTCGACCTCGGGGATCGGGTCCTGCCAGAGGAGATCCTCCTCCGGCACCTCCGGCCCGAGGTAGCGCGACTTCGGGCCCATGTCGCGGTGCGTGAGCTTGAACCAGGCGCGCGCGAAGGCGTCGGCGAAGGCCTCCGGGTCCTTCAGGAAGCGCCGCGCGATCGGCTCGTAGATCGGGTCGAAGCGGAGCGAGAGGTCGGCCGTCGTCATCATGGGCCGGTGCTTCTTCGAGGGGTCGTGCGCGTCGACGATCATGTGCTCGTCGGCGACGTCCTTCGCGCGCCACTGCCAGGCGCCGGCCGGGCTCTTCTCGAGCTCCCACTCGTAGCCGAAGAGCATCTCGAGGTAGCCCATGTCCCACGTCGTCGGGTTCGGCTTCCAGGCGCCCTCGATGCCGCTCGTCATCGTGTGGACGCCGTGGCCCGACTCGTGGTCGTTCTTCCAGCCGAGGCCCTGCTCCTCGAGGGGCGCGCCCTCCGGCTCGCGGCCGAGGTGCGAGTCGGGCACGGCGCCGTGGCACTTGCCGAAGGTGTGGCCGCCGGCGACCAGGGCGACCGTCTCCTCGTCGTTCATCGCCATGCGCGCGAAGGTCTCGCGGACGTCCTTGCCCGAGGCGACCGGATCGGGCTCCCCGTTCGGGCCCTCCGGGTTCACGTAGATCAGGCCCATCTGCACGGCGGCGAGGTCCTCCTTCAGCTCGCGATCCCCGCTGTAGCGCTCGTCCCCGAGCCACTCGGTCTCCGGGCCCCAGTCGATGTCCTCCTCGGGCTCCCAGACGTCCTCCCGGCCGCCGGCGAAGCCGAAGGTCTTCAGGCCCATGCTCTCGAGGGCGACGTTGCCCGCGAGGATCATCAGGTCGGCCCAGGAGAGGCTCCGGCCGTACTTCTGCTTGATGGGCCAGAGCAGGCGCCGCGCCTTGTCGAGGTTCGCGTTGTCCGGCCAGCTGTTCAGGGGCGCGAAGCGCTGGCTGCCGGAGCCCCCGCCGCCGCGGCCGTCCTGGATGCGGTAGGTGCCGGCGCTGTGCCAGGCCATGCGGATGAAGAGCGGGCCGTAGTGGCCCCAGTCGGCGGGCCACCACTCCTGCGAGCTCGTCATGAGCTCCGCGAGGTCGCTCTTCACGGCGGCCAGGTCCAGGCTCTCGAAGGCCTTGGCGTAGTCGAAGCCCTCGCCCATGGGGTCGAGCTGTGGCCCGTTCTGCTGGAGGATCTTCAGGTTCAGCTGGCCCGGCCACCAGTGGCGGTTCGCGAAGGACCCGGTCGCCTTCTGGCGGTGGGGTCCATGCATCACGGGGCACTTCTTCGAGTCGTCCATTCTTCCTCCTCGGCGGCGGAGCCGTCTGCGCGCCGACGCTATACGAGCGGGCCCCGCCGATCTGCGGGGTCCTCTCACACGTCGACTGGAGGACGGGTAGAGCAGGGGACGTGCCACGAGCGAGAGTCCAGTGATCCCCTGCCTTTGCGTGCTCCGGCGCCTCACTGAGATATCGGTGTCACCGAAATGTCGATGGGCGACACCGATATATCGGTGTCGCCCATCGGTGACGCCGCCGTCGGAGCGTGGCGAAGAACGGCGCACGCCCGGACGAGCCGTGAGGGGACGCGCGGCGCGCGACGGGCGGGCTACGATCCCGCCATGACACCCGCGCGAGAGAACGAGCTCCTCGGCCGCATCGACGCCTTCCTGGAGGCGGCCCGGGGAGCGCCCGGCGACGTCCGCGTCGCGCGCCGGAGCGAGGCCCGGGAGCTCGCGCGTGCGGCGAAGAGCGCGGGCATCGACCTCTGCCACGACCGGGGCACGGAGCGCAGCCCGCGCGTCGGGGTGCTCTTCCTCGCCGCCGCGAAGCTCGCCCTCCTCGGCTGGGACGAGGGCGAGCGCCCGGCGCGCTTCCTCCGGGACGTCGAACGGGACGCCGCGCAGCGCGCCGCCCTCGAGCGCTTCGCCACCTCGCTCGCGCCGAGCTGAGCGGAGCTGCGCAGAACAGAGCAGACCGGAGCTGCGCAGAACACAACAGGACAGAGCAGAGCAGCGCTGGCTGAGCAGCGCGCCGGGCTCAGGAGCGGTAGGCGAGGTCGACGGCGAGCGTCGCCCGGGGCCCGACCCGTTCGGCCTTGCGTCGCTCCTCGACGGCCTCCCGATGGGTGCGCCACCAGGCCTCGGCCTCGGCCTCCGTCCAGGCCGGCACGTCCAGCTCGAGCAGCCGTCGCCGGAACACGGCCGCGCTCGCCGGCCGGCTCTCGGGCTCCTTCTCGAGGGCGGCGAGCAGGAGCGCGGCGAGCTCCTCGTGCACCGGCTCGCCACGCCGCTCGGCGATCGGCTCCACCTCGCCGTGCAGGTGCAGCCCGCAGACGCTCCACGGCGTTCCGCCCCTCGAAGACGTGGCTCCCCGTCAGCAGGAAGTAGCCCACGGCCGCCAGCGCGTAGAGGTCCGAGCGCGCGTCGATCGACTCGGGCGCGACGATGGCCTCGGGCGCGAGGTACTGCGGCGTGCCCATGACGACGTTCACCTGGCTCAGCGAGGTGCTCGTCGCCTGGTCGAGCTCCTTCACCAGCCCGAAGTCGAGCACCTTGGCGACGTCCAGCTCGCCGCCGCGCTCCACGAGCATGATGTTCCCCGGCTTCACGTCCCGGTGGATCAGCCCGTGCTCGTGCGCCTCCTGGAGCGCGGACGCAGCCTGCGCGAGGATGCGCACGACGCGCCCCTCGACCTGCGGCCCGTCCACCTCGACGACGTCGTTCAGCGTCGCGCCGCGGAGCAGCTCCATCGCGTAGTAGAAGACGCCGTCCGGCGTCCGGCCGTAGTCGAAGACCGTGACCGTGTTCGGGTGCGTGAGCTCGGCCGTCCGCTGCACCTCCCGCTCGAAGCGCGCCAGGCTGCGGGCGCCGGCCCGGTCCGCGTGGAGCAGCTTCACGGCCGTCGGCCTCCGGAGCATGGCGTGCTTGGCGGCCCAGACGACGCCCATGCCGCCCTCGCCGAGCTTCTCCACGAGCGTGTACTGGCCGAGCTTCGTCACGTCGCGCATGCGCCGCCGGAGCCCGTAGATCACCTGGCTCGCCGCCGTGCAGAGGATCACGGCGAAGAGCCACCACATGGCGCTGAAGAGCGTCTGGCTGAGCGCGAGGTCGTCCGGGGGGGCGTCCGTGACGTCGTAGCCGGTCGCGTCGAAGAGGTCGCGCAGGGGGCCGTCGTCCGCCGCGTCGAGGTAGAGCTGGTAGGTCACGGCGAGGAAGGGGACGCCGACGAGCACGCCGAGGATCGCCGTGCGCCGGGGCGTGCTCGGGACGTAGACCGCGCGGGCGACGAAGCCCATGAAGAGCACGTAGGCCGTGATCAGCATGGGGTTGGCGATGAGGGGGATCCGCGCGCCCATGAGGATGTAGAAGACGCTCCCGAGGAGGACGCCGATCGCCTCGGTGGCGACGACGAAGGAGCGGCTCAGCGGGCCCCAGGTGCAGGCGACCCAGACGGCGCCGAAGACGAGCGTCGCGTAGACGTGGGGCGGCACGGAGTGATCGGCGAGGAAGTCGCCGAAGTAGCCGAAGCCGGCGGCGAGCCCGGCGCGGATGACGAGGGCGCCGAAGCCGATGGCGAAGGCGATCAGGCCGAAGCGGCCGACGCGGTGGCGGAGGAAGGCGAGCGCGTCCTGGTCGATCTGCGAGAGGTGGTGCACGGAGCGCGCCGTGACCATCTCCTCGTACTCGGCCTCCGTGGTCCCCCGCACCGGAAAGGCTTACCACGGCAGACGAGGCTCGCCGACGCCTCCGCGCTCGCCGACGCCACCGCGCTCGCCGACGCCTCAGCGCTCGCCGACGCCGAGGCCGAGCGTGATCACGTGATCGGGCGGCGTGAGCAGGTCGACGAAGAAGGAGCCGTGCAGGTAGAGCTTGCGGAAGACCCAGGCGCGCACGCCCACCCGCGGGCCGAGCGTGGCGCGTCGGGCGCTGAGCGAGGTGCCGTCGCCGCTCCGCGTGCCGACGAGGTCGACGATGGCGCGCTGCAGCCCGGCGTGGAGCGCGAGGAAGGGGGTCACGTCGCCGAAGCGCCGCTGCAGGCCGAGCTCGGCGAACCAGCGCGTGAGGTGGATGCGGCGCACCTCCGCGGTCGGCCCGAGCGCCTCGACCCGCGCGCCGCGCGTGCCCACGGGGTTCGCGTAGGAGAGGCCGACCGTCACCCCGAGGAGCTCCCCGACGTAGCCGACGCCGAGCTCGAAGCCGAGGGCGTCGGCCGGCGCCAGCGAGAGGCTCTCACCCCGCGTCTGGAGCGGGCCGTTCGGGTCGTCGAAGGAGGCGCCGCCGAAGTCGAGGCGCGCGCTCACCGCCGCGAGCTGCACGATCAGCGCCTCGGGCCATTCGCGCTGGATGTCGTCCGGTCCGCGCGGGCTCGACGCCTCCTCGAGCGTCTCGTCCATGGCCGGTGGCGGGGGGCGCTCGTTGTCCCAGTCGGCGCGCGCGGGCCCCGCCAGGGAGGCGACGAGCAGGAGGCCGGGGAGGAGGGCGCGCACCTCGTCATGATACGGCCGCCCGTCGGCGCGTGCCCCCTAGGTACCTCTGCCCGGAAGTTCGATCCGGGTATCTGCGGCCCTCGGCGCGCATGTCGCGCGCCGACCTCCTCGAATAGGCTCTGGCCTGTCCTGCGTCAGCGCGGCCCACAA
>PABA01000004.1 GCA_002699025.1 Sandaracinus sp.
ACCCCCAGCGACCTCGAGGTCCTCGTGACCTAGCCCAGAAGAAAAACAGCAGGCTGCCCTTGACCCGCCTCATAGAGGGCACGGGCACGGGCAGGGGCACGGGCACGGGTGTGGCGCGTGAGGGCGGTCGGGAGAGCCCCCGCCTGAACATCCCGGGCGCGGCGCGCGTCGTACGATGCAACCATGCGTTCGCTTCTCCTCGCGCTGCCCCTCCTGCTCGCCCCCTCGCTCGCCGCCGCGCAGAGCGCCCCCGACGTCGCCGACGCCCGCGCCCGCGCCGCGCGGGAGATCGGCTGCCTCGAGCGCCTCCACGCGGACCTCGGCACGGCCCTCGAGCTGCTCCGCGACGCCCGGCAGCAGCTGAACGCGCCCTACGAAGACGTGCGGAACGACGCGGCCCGCGCCGTGGAGAGCCTCGAGCAGCGCATCGACGACATCGGCGAGGCCATCCGCGCGTGCCTGCCGCGCACCTCGCGCCTCGAGCCGCGCACCGTCGTTCAGGAGCCCACTGGCACCGAAGCGCGGGTCGAGCGGGAGAACGACGCGACCCGCGACGTGGAGCGCGACGCCCGGCTCGGCGAGTACGTGCGGGTGGTCGTCGGCGAGCGCGTCGACGGGATGGGCCAGCTGAGCGCGGGGGCCGTGCGCAGCATGGTCCGCGGCGTGAGCAGCCGGCTCGAGCGCTGCTACGGGGAGCTGGTCGAGCGGGGCGCGCTGGAACGGGGGACGCTGATCCTGACCTTCACGATCGACGAGCGGGGTCGCCCGCGGCGCGTGACCATCGATCAGCAGCAGGTCGGGGACACGCGCTTCGCCCGCTGCGTGGAGCGCGCGGGCCGCCGCCTCCGGGCGAGCACCCCGCCGAGCGGGGGCGAGGTCCGCTACAGCTACACTCTCCGCTTCGGGCCGTGACCGGGAGCCCCGCGGGCGGGCCCGGGCGACGGGCCGCGCGCGGGAGGGACCCGGCTTCCGTGCGCCGGCGAGCCCGGGCGACGGGCCACGCGGGGGAGTAGGCTGGCCTCCATGCGCCGACTGGCCCGCCGTGAGGAGCGCGCCGACTTCACCTGGGTGAACATGGTCGCCGTCTGGGACGCGGCCGAAGAGCGCGGCGGCGGGCGGCTCGTCTACCAGCCCCTCGAGCGGGCCGCCGGGGGCGAGACCGGCGCGCGGCTCTCCGCGGCGCTCCGCGAGGACGCCGAGTCCCACGCCGCCCTCCCCGGCGCCCTCGAGCGCGTCGGCGTCGGCGACCTCGAGGGGCGCCCGGCGATCGTCTACGCGCCCTTCGAGGGGACGCCGCTGAAGACCTTGCTGGACACGGCGGCGAGCGCGCCCTGGCCCGCCACCACCGCCGCGCGCGTCGGCGCCGCCGCCTGCGCCGCCCTCGCGCGCCGCCCGCGCCCGGACCCGCGCCTGAACCTCCTCCTGGCCCCCGACGGGAGCTGGCGCCGCCTCCCCTCCCTCGACGCCGTGCACCGCGTCGAGGCGCCCTTCTTCACCGCCGCCGAGCAGCTCTGGCCCGTCGGCGTCGCGCCCCCCGAGCTCCTCCTGGGTTTGGAGGAGGACGCCCGCGCCGCGGCCCTCCAGGTCGCCGCCCTCGTCGTCCAGCTCGCCACGGGCCGCCGCCCCCTGGCGCTCGGCCCCCTCGCCTTCGCCCAGGCCCGCGCCGGAGAGCGCCTCGCCGATCCCGCCGCGCTCGAGGGCCTGGTGCCCGCGCTCGCGCGGGCCCTCGCGCCGGCCTTCGCCCCCCACGCGACCCGCTGCGGGGTGGGCGAGCTCGGCGACCGCCTCTGGCGCGTTTGAACGCGCCAGAGCACCCGTGCCCGTGCCCATGCCCCTGCCCGTGCCCGCTCGGGCCCGGCGTGGAGAACGAGTCGGACGCACGGTCTTCGGGTCCGGTCTTCCCGCTCCGCGGGTACGGGAGGCTCGGGTTGGAGGGTCGTGCTCCCCTTCTCTCCGCGGGCACGGGCACGGGCCTTCGGCCTTCGGCCTTCGGTTGGAGGGTCGTGCTCCCCTTCTCTCCGCGGGCACGGGCATGGGCACGGGGCCCTCGGCCTTCGGTTGGAGGGTCGTGCTCCCCTTCTCTCCGCGGGCACGGGCAAGGGCAAGGGCATGGGCATGGGCATGGGCACCTTCGGCCTCGGCCTCGGCCCTCGTCAGATCGGCGAGATCAACACCTCACGCCGTCCGCCCGCCTTCTTCGAGGCCGGGCCCACGACGCCGTCCTTCTCCATGCGCTCCACGAGCTTCGCGGCCTTGTTGTAGCCGATGCTCAGCTGGCGCTGGAGGTGGCTGATCGAGCAGTAGCCGGCGTTCGCCACCACGGCCACGGCCTTGTCGTAGAGCGGGTCGTCGCTCTTCTGCCCGACGCCCCCGTCGCTCTCGTCCCGCGGCTGCAGGATGCGCTCGTCGTACACCGGCTTGCCCTGCGCGCGGAGGTGGTCGCAGACCGCCGCCACCTCGTCCTCGTTGATGAAGGCGCAGTGCACGCGCTGCAGATCGCTCGACCCGGGCGGCAAGAGCAACATGTCGCCCTTGCCCAGCAGGTTCTGCGCGCCCACGCGCCCGAGGATCGTCTTCGAGTCGACGCTCTGGCTCACCTTGAAGGCCATCCGCGCCGGGAAGTTCGCCTTGATCATGCCCGTGATGACGTCGACGCTCGGCCGCTGCGTCGCGAGGATCACGTGGATGCCCGCCGCCCGCGCCTTCTGCGCCAGCCGCGCGATGCACGCCTCGACGTCCTTCGCCGCGACCATCATCAAGTCCGCGAACTCGTCGACGACCACCACGATGTAGGGCAGCCGCTCCGGCGTCAGCTCGCTCGGCGCCTCCCCCTCGGTCGCCTCGGCCCAGACCTCGTTGCCGTTCTCGTCCTTGCCGCGGATCTTCCCGGCCTTGCTCCGCATCAGCTTCTCGATGGGGAGCTCGCCCTTGCGCACCTTGTCGACGCGCTGGTTGTACGTCTTGATGTTCCGCGCGCCCGCGTCGGCGAAGAGCTGGTAGCGCCGCTCCATCTCGTCCACGGCCCAGCGCAGCGCGAGCGCCGCCTTGTTCATGTCCGTGACGACCGGCAGGAGCATGTGCGGGATGCCGTCGAAGACCGCGAGCTCGACGACCTTCGGGTCGATCATGAGCATGCGCACCTCCTCCGGCGTCCGCTTGTAGAGGAGCGAGGCGAGCATGACGTTGATGCCCACGGACTTGCCGGCGCCGGTGGCGCCCGCGACGAGCAGGTGCGGCATCTTCGCCAGGTCCGAGTAGACCGGCTGGCCGGCGATGTCCTTGCCGAGCGCCATGGGCAGCGCGCCCTTCTGCGAGTCCCAGCGGTCGTCCTCGAGGATCTCCCGCAGGTAGACGATCTGCCGATCGTCGTTCGGCAGCTCGATGCCGACGCGCGCCTTCCCGGGGATGGGCGCGACGATGCGCACCTTCTGGGCCGCGAGGGCCAGCGCCAGGTCGTTCTCGAGGTTCGCGATCTTCGAGATCTTCGTGCCGCTCGCCGGCTCGAATTCGTACATGGTCACGACCGGGCCCGGGTGGATCTCGTCCACGCGCCCCTTCACGCCGTAGGACTCGAGCTTCTCCGTGAGCCGCTTGGCGTTCTCGCGGAGCACGGCCGGATCGACGCGCACGCGCCCACCGTAGCTCCGGTCGAGCAGGTCGATGGGCGGCGGCTCGTAGCCGTCGAGGCGCGGCACCGGCGACGACGCCTTGGTGGCGCTCCGCCGCGGACCGGTCTCCTTCGGCGCGACGATGCGCGGGCCGTCGTCGCCCGCCGAGCGCTTGGCCTTCTTCTTCGGTTTCTTCTTCGGCGCGGGCTCGGGGGCCGCCGCCGCGGGCTCCTCTTCCTCGTCGACCTCGTCGGGCTCGTCCTCGACGTCCGCCGCGGCGCCGTCGTCGGTGTCCCCGCCGTCCTCGCCGTCGTCCGCGTCCAGGCCCTCGTCGAGGGTCCGGTCGTCGTCCTCGCGCTCGGCCCGCTCGAGCTCGCGCGCCTCCTCCCAGGCGTCGACGAGCGCGCGCGCGCCCTCCTTCGTCCGCTCGGCCCCGCGCCGCGCCAGCCCCGTGAGGCGCGCGACGCCGTGCACGATCGAGACGGGCGTGCGGAGGACCAGGGTGATCAGCAGCACGGTCACGCCGACCACGTAGGCGCCGGCCAGCCCGAAGAGCGAGCGCAGCACCTCGCCGAGCACCTCCCCGAGGATGCCCCCCGGCAGGTGCCCGCCGTAGACCTCCGTGCCCTCCATCGCCAGGTGCAAGAGGCCGCAGCCGACGAGCACGATCACCAGCGTCGAGACCGCCGTCGCCACGCCGAGGATGCCGCGCTTGCCGCGGAAGAGACGGAAGGTCGCCATCCCCAGCTCGCCGACCAGCACCCAGCCGGCCACGCCGAAGGCGCCCACGAGGAGCCCCGCGAGGCTGCTGCCCACGGGCCCCACGAGGTTCTCCGCCCCGCGCGCGTCGTAGGACCAGAGCGAGAGGGCGAGCAGGATGGTCGACGCCAGACCGACGAGGCCGAGCACCTCCCGCCGCGCCGAAGGCCGCTCTCCCAGGTCGGGGGCGGCGATGTCCCCATGTGCCGATGTCGTACGAGGTGCGCCCAAGCCGGAAGCTCCCACCCGCACGCTACGGGCCGCGCCGCGTGGGTCAACAAATCGACACCCGCTCCCCTCCCCGGGCCCGCCCCGGCGGGATCGGCCGGCGGCGGATCGCCCCCCGCGCGCCGAGGGCCCGGAATTCACGCTGTAATTTCGCAACATGCGCGACTCTTGATCGGCCGGGGGAGTCGTCTAGTATCATCGCGACCGCGGCGGGGCCGGCGTGCCCGCCCTGCCGTCGTTTTCCCGTTCGAGGGCCTCTTCCAGCGCCGATCCCAATGGCACCCGCGGGGGGCCCGCGCCCGCCCGCCACTTCGCCCGCCCCATCTCCGCGCGGCCCGACCCGCGGCCCCGCGCCGCGCTCCCCGGAACATCGAAAGAGAACCGATGCGACTCACCCCCCTCTCTCCGCGAGCCCTGCGCCGATGGACCGGCCTGCTCGTCGCCGCCTTGGCCTTGAGCATCGGCTCGGGCTGCAAGGTGACCTCGGAGGACATCGAGTACTGGAAGGGCACGGTGAAGGGGCCGGGCAAGATCGTCGCGGTCATGCTCGCGGAGCGCTACCCGATCGAGCTGCGCACGCAGGCGGCCCAGGCCCTCGTCGAGATGGAGCGCAACGACGTGAACGGCGTCGGGGAGCTCCAGCGGGCCCTGGCGACGCTGAAGGCCCAGGACCCGGAGGCGGCCCAGCAGATCGTCGACGGCATGGTGCCGGCGCTCCAGTCCATGATGCGCGGCGGCGAGGACGCCCAACAGAGCGACGCCCTCGGCCCGCCGATGTCGCAGCAGCGCGCCAAGGACGCCGCCTACCTGCTCGTGGAGCACGCCGGGCCGCAGGCGCGGCAGCAGCTCACGGAGGCCGTCGTCGGCTGGTATGCCGTCGACTTCGCCGAGCGGCACCTGGCCGGCGACTACAGCGCCGAGCAGGTCGTGCGATCGCTCGGCGCGCCGGCCGCCGACCAGTTGGTCTCCGCGATGAGCTCGCACCAGCCGCAGCAGGCGCTGGTGAAGATCGCGGAGCTGATCGGGCAGATCGGCAACGAGCAGACGAAGCAGCGCGCCGGCGAGCGGCTCGTGGAGATCGAGCAGGAGATGGAGGGCGACGAGTTCGTCCAGTGGCTCCAGGGGCGGATCACCGAGTCCCTCGAGGAGGCCGGTCGCGAGATCGACGAGAACCGCGTGCGGGCCATCGCGCTGCTCAACCGGGAGAACTTCATCAACGACGGCGCCCTGCCGGCCATGAAGCACCTCGCCCACGTCGACGCCGTGCGCAACCGGCTGCTCGCCGTGGCGCAGGCGGCCCCGCCCGAGGACGCGCCCGGGCCGCTCATCGAGTCGCTGAACATGCGCCGGCAGAAGGCGCTGCAGGCGCTCGAGGGCAACGCCTCGGCGGACCAGCTCGACGCGCTGCTGGGCATCGCGCTCAACGAGGAGAACCCGGTCAACGTGCGGGACTACGCCTTCGACCGGGTGGGGGACATCCGTGACCGGCGGGCCATCCCGCGGCTCTGGCCGCTGGTGGAGTTCGCCGAGAACGAGGACCTCGGCAAGCGGCTGCGCTGGCGCGCCGGCGAGCTGGTGCTGGCGATCGGCGGCGCGGAGATCGTGGGGGAGTTCCTCTCGCGGCTGCCGAGCGACCGGGGCGTCGAGTACGAGCCCGAGGAGCTGGCCGGCTACGCGACGCGCATGAGCCAGATGACGCCGCAGCCGGTGGACGTGCTGGAGCGTCAGCTGCGCTCGCCGAACTGGTACAACAAGGTGATCGCGCTGCGCTTCACGGAGCGCCGCGGCACGGAGGCCGACGTCGCGAAGATGCGGCGGCTGGCGAGCGACCGGACCGAGACCGTCGGCGACGGCTGGGCGCGGCAGGAGCTCGAGACCGTCGGCAAGGTGGCGGAGAACGCCATCGAGGCGCTGCAGGAGCGGCTCGCGGAGCCCGAGGAGGGCGAGGCGGGCGGCGAGGGCGAAGCGGCCGGGGAATGAAGGAGCGCGCGTGACCGATCAGAACAAGAAGACGCTCCGAAGCTTCCAGTGCCGGGACTACCTCTGGGAGATCTTCGGGCAGATGAGCGCCGAGCTCGAGTGCTCGGTGGACTACCTCATCAACGAGGCGATGCGGCAGTACGCCCGGTCCCGGAACTACGGCACGCGTAGCCCCTCGACGCCCGGCATGCCGCGCCCCGGTGGGGCCCCCGCGCCGCAGGGGCCGCCGCCCGGGCCCCCACCCGGTGCGCCGCCCCCCGGGGGCCCGCCCCCCGCGGGGCCCGGCATCCCGTCGATCGGGGGGGGGCCCTCCCGCCCACCGATCCCCTCGGCGCCGCCGCCCCCTCCGCCGCGTCCCGGCGGACCGCCCCCCGCGGGGCCGCCCCAGTACGGTGGCTACCAGGGTCAGCCGCAGCCCGGCTACGCCCCTCCGCAGCCCGGTGGCTACCCGCCCGCGCAGAGCTACCCGCCCGCGCCGGGCCGCCCGCCCGCCGGTCCGCCCACCGGGGGCCCCTCGAGCTATCCGCCGCCTGGGCGTCCCAGCGCGCCGCCGCCGCTCCCGGGGCAGGGCGCGCCCGCCGCCCCTCCCGGCTACGGGGCCGCGCCCCAGCGGCCGTCGCTCTACGTGATCTTCAATGGCCAGAAGATCCCCGTCGCCAAGGACGAGTTCGTGATCGGCCGCGGGAGCAAGACCGCGGACCTGCCGATCAAGGACGGGAACATCTCGCGCCGCCACGCGGCCGTCGTGTTCCAGGGCGGCGCCTACTACATCAAGGACCTGGGCAGCACGAACGGCATCGAGTACGGCGGGCGGCGCATCGACAGCAAGCGGATCGACGAGGGCGACCTCATCCAGATCTGCGACTACGAGCTCCGCTTCACCTACCGCTGAGCCGCTCGCTCCCGCCGAGCTCCCCCGTGGCGTGCCCTCGGGGCCTCGGCGATACTCGGCGCTCGCGCTTTCGGAGGACCTCGCCGTGCCCGCGTTCCGCCACATCCTCGTCACCACCGACTTCTCGGACGCCGCCCAGGCGGCGCTCTCCGTCGCCAAGGATCTGGCCGAGCGCTACGAGGCGCGGCTGACGATCCTCACCGTGTACGAGGGCGGCCCCATGCTCATCGACGGGGTGCTCCCGCACGGGCGGCGGAGCTCGTCCTTCTCGGAAGACGCCTGGCTCGAGAAGCTGCGGGCGCTCGCGGAGGAGGCCGGCGTCCCCGACGCCGAGCTGGCCGTGGTCACGGACGCGAGCCCGGTGGAGGGGATCCTGAAGCACGTGAAGGCAGGCGGGATCGACCTGGTCGTGATCGCGACGCGCGGGCGGAGCGGGCTCGAGCGACTGCTCATCGGGAGCGTGACCGAGCGGGTCGTGCGGCACGCCCCCTGCGCCGTGCTCACCGTGAAGGCCTGAGCCCCCCACCCCGTGCCCGTGCCCGTGCCCCTGCCCGTGCCCGCAGGCCAAAGGGCCCTCCCACGGGCCCAGAGCACCTCGCCCCCCAACCCGTGCCCGGGCACGGGTTCGGACCGCCCGGCTCCCGCTCTCCTCATCCGCACGCTACGGGCACGGGTTCGGACGGCCCGGCTCCCGCTCTCCGCATCCGCACGCTGCGGGCACGGGTTCGGACGGCCCGGCTCCCGACCTCCTCATCCGCGCGCTGCCACGGGCACGGGCACGGGCTCGGGCCGCCCGGCTCCCGGCCTCATTCGCACACGATCGCCGTCCCATCGAAGCTCGGCGGCGCCGTGCACTGCCCCACCTCCGTGCACTTGCAGATGCCGTCCTCCGTGTCGCAGGTGCCGCGACCGAAGCAGGCGTCGTCGTTCGCGCAGCCGCAGCGCCCGCCGTAGCAGGCCTGGTTCTCACCGCAGCCCGCGTCCCCGGTGCACACGCAGCGCCCGCCCTCGCAGCGCTCTCCGTCTCCGCACGGTGACGCCGGGCACATGCTCGCCTCGCTCGTGCAGACCCCCTCGACGCAGCTCGTCCCCGCGCGCCCGCAGACCTCCACGTCCGCTCCGTCGGAGAAGCGCGCCTCGGTCAGCGTGTCCAGCATGAAGCTCGCGCAGTCCCCCTCGATGCTGCAGCGACCCGCGCCGGCGATGCGCACGCAGGGGCCGTTCATGCAGTCGCCGTCGCTCGTGCACTCGCTGTTCCAGCCGCTGAGCTGCGCGCGGCAGAGGTCCTCGTCGCACGCCGCCGCGGCGCAGTAGCCCCCGAGGCAGGCGAAGCCGCGCGCGCTCCCGAGGATGAAGCAGTCGCCGTCGTTCACGCAGCTCTCGCGGCAGAGCTGGTAGTCGAGCATCGGCCCGGCGTCGAAGTCGCGGCCCGCGTCCTCTTCCGGCGGACCGGCGTCCTCGCCCGGCGGGACGAAGGCGTCCCGGCCACCGGCGTCGCGGGGCGTCACGGGGGGAGCGCCGTCGTCGCCGCAGCCGGCGAGGAGAGCGAGAGCGAAGAGGGCGAGCAGGGCGCGACGCATGGCCCGAGTCTAGCCGGAGGGCTCCCCACGCGGCGTGATGATCGTGGGTCTGGGGTCCGCAGTGGATTCTCGACGAGCGAGGAACACGGGCTGTATTCGGGCGAAGCGAGAGCCCGCTGCGGGCCGAAGGATCGTGCGAGGGCGCGGCGACGGGTGACGAATCCGGGCGAGCCCGGACTCGTCCGACGAGCGGTGCGCCGCGCGGTCGAACCGCCCCGCGTGGGAATGCTCACGGGTCCGCAGACGTACACCGAGGGTGGAGCCCGCGTGGCTCCGGGAGGGAAGCATGCTCTACCTCGTCCTCACCGCGCTCGTCACCGTCGCCTGCGCCATCGGAATCCCGCTGACCGTCGGGCGATCCCGCGAGGGTCGCTGGGGCACGCGGCGCGGCGCGCCCGTCTCCGCCGGCACGAGCCCCTACCGCGAGGGCGTCCTCCGCGCGGAGCTGCCGAACGGCGCGCCCTGGGCCCTCCGCTTCACCTCGGGAGCGAACGCCGCCTGGGCCGTGCTGACGATGATGATCTTCGCGCCGGCGGGGCTGCTCCTGCTGCTCTTCACGGCGGACGAGGCGCCGCTGGCGGCCCTCCCGCTCCTGGCCGTCTGCGTCGACGGCTTCGTGCTGGGGGGCTTTCTGCTGGGGTCGGCGCGGGCCCTGCTCCGGCGGGAGAAGCTCGACGAGATCCCGAAGCGCGCGACCTGGTCCCTGCTCCACCACGGGGCCGTGATGCTCACGATGCTGCTGATCGGGCTCCTCAGCGGGGAGTGGTTCATGGCCGCCATGAGCGCGGTCCCCTGTGGCGTGGGGATCGGCCTCGCCGTGGCGCTTCGGGGCGCCGCGCGGAAGGCCTCGCGTCTCGGGGGAGAGCTCCCGGGCGGAGAGGGGCCGGGCGGAGAGCTGCCGGGAGGAGAGCTGCCGGTCGCCGACGCGCTGGGCTGACTCGCCCCGGTGGCGAGGTGCTGCGGGCACGGGTTGAAGGGTGAGCTGCTCCTGACACGGTGAAGGGCGCTTCGGCCTGCGGGCAGGGGCACGGGCACGGGCATGGGCAAGGGTTCTACGGGCAGCCTTCGGGGGAGGGCACGACCGGCGGCTCGTCTCGCGCCAGCGTCTCCAGGAAGCAGCGGTACTCGGCCTTCGGGCCCTCGGTCTGGAAGACCACCTCGTGGCCGTCCTCGATCGGGCCCTCGAGGTGCTGGGTGACGATCGCCGTCACGCCCTCCCGGTTGCCGCTGGCGGGGAGGTCCACCGGGCCGCGGCCCACGAGCGGGAGCCGCGAGGCGAGCGGCACGAAGCTCTCCAGGCGTGGCTCGCTCGCGTCGAGGGGCGGGCCGCCGAGGTCGAGGCCGAAGGCGAGCGAGCTGGCGTTGGCGATCGGCGGGAGGATGTAGGTGTCGACGATGCCCTGCATCATCAGCACGTGCGTGCCGAGCGCGCGGAGCTCCGCGCCGAAGACGGGCGGGTCCGCGCCCTCCCCGGCCCACTGCAGGAGCGCGAGCGCCGGGTCGTGCTCGTGGAGGTCGTAGCGGCCGGCCACGCGGAGCTGGAGCTCGGCGAAGGGCTTCACGCGGACCGGGCTCTCCTTGTGGATGACGTTCTCGATCCAGCTCCCGCCGGCGCCGCTCAGGAGCAGCGCCCGAAAGCGCGGCTCGAGCGCGGCGGCGAGCGGGCTGATCGTCGCGCCCATGGAGTGGCCCATCAGCGCGAAGCGCGACCGGTCGAAGCGCGCCGGCCCCTCCGCGCCCGGGCACGCGCTCGCGTCGACCTCGAGGGTCTCCGCGAGCTCGGCGGCGAGGATCAGCTCGGCGGCGGACTGGCGGATGTTGTCCCGCAGCGCGCGCGGGTTCGTGATGTTGAAGATGAGCAGCTGCTCGTCGCCGCCGGTGATGTTCCGGAGGCCGCCGTGCGGGCCGTCGATGCTGATCCCGGCCCAGCCGACGCGGGCGAACTCGCGCGCCGGGCCCGTGCCCGGCTCCACGGGCTCGCCGCTCTCGTCACGGAAGCCCCGGTCGACGAGCGGCCGGTCGCCGCCGCCACCGGTGCGGCTGAAGACCACGAGCGGGTAGCCGCCCTCGGGCTCGGGCCGGCGCGGGATCGTGACCAGCACGCGCGCCGTCTCGGTGCCCTGGAGGACGGGCGCGCCGCCCTCGAAGAGGATGTCGCCGCCTTCGCTCGAGTAGGGCGGCTCGCCGCGCTGGAAGACGGGCATGGGGAGCTCGCCGCGGAAGACGCAGAAGTCCTCGTGGGTCTCGAGGAGCGCGAGCGGCGCGGCGAGCTCCGGGAGCGGCTGGGCGAGCATGCCCTCGCGGAGCGCGCGCATCGCGGCGAGCGGGTCGGCCGTGCGGAAGACGCTGAGCGCGGCGACGTCGTCCACGCCGCGCTCCGCCAGGGCCGCGAGGGCCTCGCCGTGGTCGCCGGCGGCCTCGCCCATGCCCTCGGGCGTGCCGCCCCGGCGGAGCGTCCGGACCGCGGGCGCGACGGCCAGGGGCCGCCCCTCGGCGTCCCGGACGCGCTGGCGCACGACGGCGACGTAGCGCGTGTTCGGCGCGAGGGGCACGCCCTGGAGCGGCAGGAGCGAGAGGAGGTTCGGCGCGCCGAAGGGCCCGCCGTCCTCGCGGAAGCGCACCTCGATCGGGTGCGGGGCGGCGTCCGGGTCGTCGAAGGCGAGGAGGAGCACGGGCGCGTCGAGCGTCGTCGTCTCCTCCGGCTCGGCCTGCACCGCCGGGTCGAGGGGCGCGTCGAAGGCGAAGTAGAGCGTCGCCGTGGTGGCGAAGCCCTCCTCCTCGGCGACCAGCTCCTTCAACGCGTCGACGATCGCCGCGCGCGTCGTGTTGGGGAAGGCCGCGACGTCGATCCCCTCCGGGCCGCGCCGCGCCTCGCTCGGGAAGGGGGCCGCCCAGAAGTCCTCGCCGACGGCCGCGTAGTCCATGCGCGCCGCCGTCCCCGGCGCGTCGTCCCCGCAGCCGAGCGCGAACAGCAACGCGGCCGCGCCTCCCCAGACTCCCCAGCGCATGCTCGCAGCCTACGCGCCGCCGCCGCCCGCCGCGAGCGGCGGGCGGCGGCGGCGGGGGGTCGGGGTTTCGTCGCCTTCGGCGACGACCGGCCTGCGGCCGGGGGGATGGGGGAACTGGGGCATGGGGATCGAGCGCGCCGCCGCGAGACCCGCTCCCGGCTCTCTCGGGCGGCGGGGAACGGTGGGCGGTGGTCGGCGGCGGCGGGGGGTCGGCGGCGGCGGGGGGTTGGGGGTGCCTTCGGCGACGACCGGCCTGCGGCCGGGGGATGGGGGAACTGGGGCATGTGGATCGAGCGCGCCGCCGCGAGCCCTGCTCCGGGCTCTCTCGGGCGGCGGGGGACGACTGGGCGGCGGGCGGCGGCGGGGGCCGGGGTTTCGTCGCCTTCGGCGGCGACCGGCCTGCGGCCGGGGGGATGGGGAGCTGGGCGTGTCTGGGCCCCTCACGCCGCGCACCTCGCGCCCCTTCCAGCGAGCGCGACCCGCGGGGTGGGCTCAGCGCGCGTGGACCGTGGGGCCGAAGGTGAAGCCGAAGCGCGCAGCCGGGAGGGCGTTGGCGAGGAGGACGTGGCTGAGGCGGAGGGCCTCGTCGTCGGCGGGCTCGCCCCCCTGGTCGAGCGGACGGCCCCGGTGGACGAGGAGGGCGTACGGGGGAGAGCCTTCACGCTCCGCCCCGCGCGCCCCTTAAATGGGGGCCCCTCGCTCAGCGGCAGAGGACCACGGCCGGCCTCTCGCCGCCCTGGGTCAGCGTGCCCCCGACCGGCGTCCAGCCGTCGATGGGCTTGGCGTTCCCCGGGAGGTCCTCCGGATCGCCGTCGAAGTCGAGCGTGTACGCGACGCATTCGCGGAAGTCGCCGGAGGCGCCCGACCCCGACTGCGCGGTCACCGAGGTCGCCTGCGTGGCGTAGGAGGTCGCGCAACCGATGAGGACGCCGAGGAGGAGCGCGAGGGTGAGCTGGTGCTTCTGCATGGCGCGACGCTACGCGATGCCATGGTCCGTTTCCACCCTCTTCGCCTCGCCGCGCGGAGCTCAGCGGTGGCGGAACTCGCTGAGGTGGGTGACGAACCACTGGCCGTCCCAGGAGTTCATGGTGCGCACCTCGAAGCGGCGCTCCTCCTCGCCGACCTGGTAGTAGAGCCAGTTGTGCCGCTGGGCCCAGTAGGGGAGGCGGTTGGACTCTTGCCGGGGGACGACCCAGCCGCGGCGGCGCGAGAGCTCGAGGCGGAGGAAGGTCGCGCGCTCGGCGTCGTCGCCGAGCTCCTCGTGGAGCGCATGCACGTCGCGGTGGAAGAGCGCGAGCATGCGGTCGTAGAAGCGGTCCGGATCCGCGACGCCCTTCACCTGGCGGAACACCTCGCGCGACATGAAGAAGGGCAGCCCGCGCTCCGGGTCGTCGTGGACGATGGCCTCGAAGAGCTGGCGCGCGCCTTCCTGCGCGCTCTCCTGGCTCGGGCGCGGCGGCGGCGTCTCCTGGCGCGGGTCGTTGTGCTCGGGGGGCGGCGGGAAGCGGCGGCGCTGCGCGAGACCCGTGGAGGCGACGAGCGCGGCGAGGACGAGGGCGGCGGTCAGCGTGCGCATGGAGAGCAATTCGCGCGAGGGAGGGGGCTGCGCAAGGCGCGGAGCGACGCCGCGGGCCGGCGGCTAGGAGAGCAGGCCCGGGAGCACCTCGCCGCTCCCGTCGCCCCAGCCGCCGACCGGCTCGCCCATCGCCGTGCAGATCGCCGCGAGCAGATCCCCGTGGCGCCGCCCGCCCGTCTCGAGCACGCGCCCGCCGCTCACGCACCCGCCGCCGCCGCCCGCGAGGATGAAGGGCATGTCCTGGTGCGAGTGCGTGTTCCCGTCGCTCACCTCGGTGCAGAAGAGCACCAGCGAGTGGTCGAGCATCGTCCCGTCGCCCTCGGGCCGCGCCTCGAGCTCCTCGAGCAGGTAGCGGAACTGGCTCACCCACCAGCGCCGCTGCGCGAGGAAGTCGACGAAGAGCCGGTTCGAGCGATCGTGCCGCGCGCCGTAATGCGACGCCTGGTGGCTCCGCATGTCGAAGCCCGGGTCGTACATCTCGGCGCCCATGAAACGGCTCATGATCAGCTCGCTCGTGTGGTGCGAGCCCTGCAGCACGCCCACCTGCGTCAGCCCGCAGGCCATCGCCGTGACCATCAGGTCGGTCTGCGCGCGCAGGATCGCCGGGAACATCCCGGGCTCGAAGCGCTGCTCCTCGGGCACGTCGTAGGCGAGCGTCGGGTCGTCGCAGCTCGGCGCCTCCGCCGGCGGCGGCATCTCCACGCCGGCGATGCGCCGCTCCACCTCACGGAGCGACTCGAGGTGCAGGTCGAGCTTGCTCTTCTCGAGCGTCCCGAGCCGCGCCCGGAGCGCGTTCAGGTCCGCCAGGCTCGCGTCGAGCACGCTCCGCGTCCGCCGCCGCGCCGCCTCGGCCTCCGGGTCGGGCCCGTCGCCCGGGCGCACGGTCACGCCCCCCTCGAAGAGCCGCCCGAAGGCGCGCCGCGGATCGTCCTCCGGCGCGGCCGTCACGCCGGCGCTCGGGTAGCTCACGAACTTGTCGCCGCTCGCCCCGTTCAGCGTCGCCATGGCGCCGAGGTAGAGGTGCCGGAAGGGGCTCCCGCCGCCGACCGTCGACGCGAGGAACTGGTCGACGCTCATGCCGAAGCCGCCGTCCTTGTTCGTCAGCAGCTTCTTCGCGCCGCCGGGGTGACTCCCCTCGTCGGCGCGCCCCATCGACATCCCGTTCACGAAGACGCAGCGGTCCTCGATCCCGGCCAGCGGCTGGAGCTGCTCGCTCAGGCGGATGCCCCCGCCCTCGCTCCGCGCCTCCCAGAGCGAGCCCTCACCGTCCTGGCTGCGCCCGGCCACGCCGTCGGGGAAGTAGAAGACGATGAGGCGCTTCGCGCGCCCGCTCGGGCCGGCGGCGAGGGCCGGGCGGTGGCCGAGCGCGCCGGCGAAGGGCGCGGCGGCGGCCCCGCCGAGGAGCGCGCGGAGGAAGGTGCGGCGGCCTCGATCTCGCTGGCTCATTCGCTCTCTCCCGTCTCCCCCGCGCCGGGCGTCTGCCGCAGCCGGAAGCGCTCGCTCGCGTAGACCTCGCGGAGCAGCGCGCCGATGTCGCCCTCGCTCGCCCGGAAGCGCTCCTCGAGCTCGCGCACCATGCAGGCGTCCGACTCGAGGGCCCCGTGCGCGAAGCGCCAGACCTGCCGCGCGAAGCAGTCGGGCGCGGCCTCCGACTCGGCCAGCCGCGCGCCCAGCTCGGGCAGGCTCGCGAAGGGCGCCTCCGTGTCCGTCCCGAAGCCCTCCACGTCCCGGAGCACGCCGCTCGGATCGATGGGCTGGCCGTTCTCCACGTCACGGTAGCGGCCGTCCTGGTCGAAGCGCTCGAAGCCGAAGCCGAGGTCGTCGATGTACTGGTGGCAGCTGTAGCAGCGCGGGTTTTCCGTGTGCTGGCGGAAGCGCTCGCGCGTCGTCGCCGTCGGGTCCACGTCCGGCACGCCGCCGGCCTCGGGCGGGGGCGGCGGGAAGTCCTGGCAGAGCAGGCGCCGGCGGAGGAAGGTCCCGCGCTGGATCGGCGAGCTCTGGTCGGAGTGGGCGTAGCGGACGTGCAGGCTCGCGTGGCCGAGCACGCCGGCGCGCCGCTCCTCGGGCAGCGTCACGCGGCCCCAGTCGCCGGGCCCCTCGAGGCCGTAGTGCGCGGCCACCCGATCGTTGGCGACGGTCCAGTCGGCCGTGAGCAGGTCGCGGAAGCGCCCGCCCCCGAAGGCCACCTCGGCGACGAAGCGCTCGGTCTCCTCCACGAGGTCCGCCCGGAGCGCCGGGTCGAGGCCCCGCGTGAGCTCGCCGAGCCCCTCCACGCCGAGCCACTGGCGCGCGAAGACGCCGAGCTGCTCCCGCGCCCCCTCGTTGGCCAGGAGCCGGTCGACCCAGCGGCCCACGCCCTCGGCGTCGTCGAGCTCCCCGGCCGCGGCCGCGTCCAGGAGCGCGTCGCCCGGCGTCGTGCCGAGCAGGCCGTAGCTCAGGGCCGCGGCCATCTCCCAGCCGGTCAGGCGGAAGGCCCCCTCGTGCGCCTCGCCGACCTCGCTCCGGTAGAGGAAGTGCGGCGACGCGAGCAGGCCGTGGAGCGCGACCTGCCAGCCCTCCGCGCGGCTCGCCTCCCCGGTCGCCAGCGCCCCGTAGCGCGCCCGCTCCTCGTCCGTGAGCGGGCGCCGGAAGGCGCGCCGGCCGAAGGTGCGCACGAACTGCTCCGCGCAGCCCGCGTCGTCCCCCTCGCAGGGCACGAGCTCGACCACGCGCGCGCCCACCGCGTCCGCCACGCGCTTGGCGGCGCTCAGGTACTCCTGCGCGTGCACGCTCGTCACGACCGCCGGGTCCGCGGCGTTGTCGAAGGGGAAGGCCTCGGGCCGGGTCTCCACGGGCATGGCGCGCGTCAGGTCCGCGATCGCCACCGCGCCCCCGGGCTCGCCGCCGCCTGCGCACGCGACCTCGAGCACCGAGTTCGCGCCCCCGAAGCCGTCCGGCGCGGTCTCCGGGTTCGCCGGGTCCGTGATCCACTCGCCCCCGTCGAGCACCAGCTTGTACTCGTGGCGCCCCTCCGGGACGACGCGCGTGAGCGTCCAGACGCCGCCCTCCGCGCGCATCGGCCAGGCCGCCGGATCCCAGCCGTTGAAGCTGCCGGCCACGTGCACCGAGCCGAGGCTCCGGCCGCCGGCGTCGTAGGTGAAGGTCGTGCCGTCCGTGCAGGGGTCCGGCCCGGTCTCCCTCATGCCGCCGAGCGGAGCGAGCAGGTCGCGGACCGTGGCCGCGTACTCGCGGCGCGTCAGCAAGCGCAGGCGCCGCGCCGGGAGCGGCGGGTCGTCGCAGAGCACCACGCCGTCGAGGCCCAGCACGTAGTCCGCGACGGCCTCCGCGCAGCCCCCCGTGCGGCACTCGCTCGGGTCGACGTAGGGCATGGTCTCGTCGATGTTCGCGACGAGCGCGTCGCGGCCGTCGGCCCAGGAGTACACGGCCGGGCCGAGGCCGCCCTCCCCCGCGTCGCCGTGGCAGCTCGCGCACTGCTCCGCGTAGACGGCGGCGCCATCCCAGCTCTCCGGGCCCTCCGAGCCCGGCGGGAGGCCGGGGCCCGCGGGGGAGCCACCTCCGGCACACGCGACGATCCACGGCGCGACGAGCGCCCCGATCCGCGACAGCCTGAGTCCTTCGGCCACGTGCACACCCCTTCTCGATTCGGCGGCGGACCCCCCGGCGTCACCGGGGAGACACCACTCCGCCCCGCCGACCCCGCCTCGCCAGCCTCGATCGGCCCCGGCTGGCCCAGAAGGCGCGGGAGGTCCGATCGAAATGCTGACGAAACATGTAACTCTCTTATGAGTTACTTGCGTGCGGGGTGTCAAGCGTGTGCTAGGAAGCGGGTCGCGCGCGGACGTGTCTCCGATGGTAGTGTCGGGGCAGATCTGCCGAGCGCAGGGCTGGATCGGGAGCGATACGTGGCGGAGGAGGTCGAAGAGCGGGTGGTGGCTGCCATGCGGCAGCTGGGCTTCAACGCGACGGACGCGAAGGCGTACCTGGCGCTCCTGAAGCAGCACCCGGCGACGGGGTACGAGCTCGCGACGCGCTCGGGCGTGCCGCGCTCGGCCATCTACAACGTGCTCAAGCGCCTGCAGGGGCTCGGGCTGATCAACGCGGTCAACGAGAAGCCGGCGCGCTACGTGCCGCTCCCCCCGCAGAAGCTCTTCCAGCTCCTCGAGACGCGCTTCGGGCGCAACCTCGAGTCGCTGAAGGAGGGGCTCGAGGCGCTGAACGAGGAGCCGAACGGCTCGGTCACGTGGACCGTCGAGGGCTACGAGGCGATGCTCGAGCAGGCCGAGCAGCTCGTCGGCAAGGCCAAGCAGCGGGTCGTCGCGTCGCTCTGGGGGCGCGAGGCGGAGCAGCTCCAGAAGGCCTTCGAGGAGGCGGTCGAGCGCGGCGTGGAGGTCGTGCTCTTCAGCTTCACGCCGCTGCCCGACGAGGTCGGGACGCAGTTCAGCTACGGCATCGAGCCGGCCGACCTCGAGGAGCACTGGGAGCATCGGATCGTGCTGCTCGTCGACAAGCAGAACCTGCTGGTCGGGCGCGCGGAGGAGACGAGCGACAACCGGGCGGTGGTCACCGACGAGGTGTCGCTGATCGAGATGGCGATCTCGAACCTGGTGCTCGACCTGACGCTCTTCGGGGAGCGCCTGAAGGTCGACGTCTCGCACGTGGTCGAGTCGCTGACCGGGTGGCTCGCGCCGGTCGAGGCGCTGCTCGAGAAGTCGCGCAAGTAGGGCGCGCGCGTCGAACGCCTTCCCCGCATCCTTCGCGGCCCCATCCCGCGCGGCCGCATCCCGCGCGGCCGCATCCTGCGGGATGGCCGCCTCCGGGACGGCAGCGCGAACGAGACTCGCGCTCGCGCGTGTCGCTCACTGTAGCTTGAGCACCCACACGCGACGCCATCACATCGGCTCGCGCCGTTCTCGGGATCTGCGAGGGCGCCCCCTTCGCGCCCTCCGACCCGAGAGCGAGCCATGCCCCGACCGATCCCGACGCGCCTTTCGCCCCTCGCCCTGCTCCTCGCCTGCGCCCTGACCCCGGCCTGCTCCGAGCCCGCGCCGGCCGCGCACGCGCCCTTCGACATCATCCCACCGGCCGACGGTGGCGTGGAGGAGACGGCGAGCGCATCGCAGGCCCTCTCGGAGCACCAGATCGACGGCTGGGGGCTGCCCGCCGGCTACCTCTCGCTCACCTACGACGACGGCCCCGGGGAAGGCACGCTGGAGATCGCCCGGTTCCTGGCCACCCGCGGGGTGCCGGCCACCTTCTTCGTGAACGGCTGCCACCTCGAGGGCGCCCCACCGGCCGACTCCAACGGCACCGGCTCCTGCATCCGCAACGAGTCGAGCTACCCGCACGGCTTCTACGCGGAGCTCATCCGCCTCGGTCATCGCGTCGGCAACCACACCCAGGACCACGCCGTCGTGACGGGAGCGCCTCCGAACACGCTCTACCAGCTCACCGAGAACCAGCGGACGCTCGACGCCTTCATCGAAGACCAGGTCCGCCTCTTCCGTCCCCCGGGCAACGGCTGGTCGGACGCGACCTGGGAGCTCGTGAAGGACGACCCCTACGTCGGCACGCTCCTCGGCCCGATCTACCACACGGTCCCCGGGCCCGCGTCCCGCCCCGAACACGACTACGGCTGCCTCGAGCAGGTGCACATGTCCTCCGCCGAGTGCACGGACGTCATGCTCCGGCACGTCGCCCGGGACGGCAGCACGCACGGCGTGGTCCAGCTCCACGACCGACGACCGACGTCCTGGGAGACGCGCAAGGCGGTCTCGCTGACGAAGCGGCTCATCCCGGCGCTCCAGGAGCTCGGCTACACCTTCGTTCCCCTGGACGCGATCCCCGGCGTCCTCGGACCGCGCCGCTTCGACGAGGAGGCGCTCTCGGTCTGGACGCACGAGTTCGGCGACGACGTCGGCTGGGACGTCGCCCGGAGCCACTGGGGCTCGCTCCGCTTCGCCGATCTCCAGGGCGACGGCCGCCTCGAGCTCTGCGGGCGCGGCAACACCGGCGTCCGCTGCGTGAGCACGTACCACCTCGGCAGGCGCGCCGGCTTCACCTCCGCGCGCACCTACACGGCCGCCTTCTCCGACGCCGACGGGTACCTCCCGGATCGGTACGGCGCGACGCTGATGTTCGGGGACCTCGACGCCGACGGGGACGACGACATCTGCGCGCGCTACCGGGACGGCGTGTACTGCGTGAAGAGCCTCTGGGACTCGGGCGTGGGTTTCCAGCAGGTCCCCGTGCGCTGGACGCGCGACTTCTCCGACGGGCGCGGCTGGAGCCAAGAGCGCTACTGGGGCTCGCTCCGCCTCGTCGACGTCGACGGCGACGACCGCGCCGACCTCTGCGGACGGAGCAACGCGGGCATCGTCTGCGCGCGGGCGCGGCGCAGGGGCGGCTTCGGGCCGCTCGAGGGCTGGCTCGACGACGACTTCGGCGACGACGACGACTCGCGCCTCCGCCACCTGAGCTACGCGACCACGCTGATGTTCGGGGACATCGACGGCGACGACGACGCCGACGTCTGCATGCGCAAGCCCCTCGGCATCTACTGCGCCCCGAACCTCGGCGGCCGCTTCGGCGCCACGCGGCTCTGGAGCGGTCGCCGCTTCTCGGACCGGGACGATTGGCGTCGGAGGCGCTCGAGCTGGGGCTCGCTCCAGCTCGTGGACGTCGACGGCGACGGAGACGCGGACGTGTGCGGGCGAGCCGTGACCGGTGTGGTCTGTGCCTTCTCCAACGGCGAGGAGTTCCGTCCCTACCAGCACCTCACGAACGTCGAGCTCAGCAACCAGGCCGGCTGGGGCGCCGACCGCTACGGCTCGACGATGCAGATCGGGCGGCTGAACCGGGACGCGGTCGCCGACGTGTGTGTACGGCGGCGGCGCGGCGTCTGGTGCACGCACGGCTCGAGCGCGCTGGCGGCCCACTGAGCGCGGCGCGGGCGACGGCGCGGGCACGGGCACGGGGTCTTCGCTCTGTTCGAGGGGGCGCGGGCTCGTGGATTCGCGCGTCGAGCTCTTTCCCCGGCGGGGACGGGCGTGGGTCTTGGGTTCGGGGGGGCTCGCGTGATCTGCTCCTCGGGTTCTTTCGTCGGCGGGCATGAGCATGGGCATGGGCGCGGGCACGGGTCTTGGGTTCGGGGGCTCGCGTGACCTGCTCCTCGGGTTCTTTCGTCGGCGGGCATGGGTCTTGGGTTCGGTGGGCTCGCGTGACCTGCTCCTCGGGTTCTTTCGTCGGCGGGCACGGGCACGGGCACGGGCACGGGCACGGGTCTTCGGTTCGGGTCGTCGTCGTGGCTTTGCTCATGGACCGGGTTCGGGGGCGGCGGTATGCCCGGCGTCATGACGAAGAAGGTGGCGGTCATCGGTGGGGACGGCATCGGCCCCGAGGTCGTGGCGGAGGGCGTGAAGGTCCTCGAGGCGCTCCGGGAGATCCGGGGCTGGGACCTCGAGCTCCTGCCCTTCGAGCTGGGAGCGGAGCGCTACCTCGACGACGGCACGACCTTCCCGGCCGACGTCGCCGAGACCATCGAGAAGGAGTGCGACGCCGTGCTCCTCGGCGCCCTCGGCGACCCGCGCGTGCCCGACATGAAGCACGCCCGCGACATCCTCTTCGGGCTCCGCTTCGGCCTCGACCTCTACTGCAACGTGCGCCCGATCGTCTGCCTCCACGATCGGCTCATGCCCCTGAAGCGGTACTCCGCGCACGACTGTGACTTCACGGTCTTCCGCGAGAACACGGAGGGCATCTACGTGGGCATGGGCGGCCACTTCAAGAAGGGCACGGCCGACGAGATCGCCATCCAGGAGGACGTGAACTCGCGCAAGGGCGTCGAGCGCATCATCCGCGCCGCGTTCGAGTTCGCGAAGGCCCACGGCAAGAAGACCGTGCACATGGCGGACAAGCACAACGCCATGAAGCACGCCCACGAGCTCTGGCACCGCTGCTTCCTCGAGGTCGCCGAGGAGTACCCGGAGATCGAGGCCAAGCACGTCTACGTGGACGCGCTCTGCCTCTTCCTGGTGCTCGACCCCTCGCAGTTCGAGGTCATCGTCACCTGCAACCTCTTCGGCGACATCGTCACGGACCTCGGCGCGGCGCTCCAGGGCGGCATGGGCATGGCCGCGAGCGGCAACGTGCACCCGGGGAAGGTGAGCATGTTCGAGCCGGTGCACGGGAGCGCGCCGCCGCTGACCGGGAAGAACGTGGCGAACCCGCTCGCGACGGTGCTGACGGTGGGCATGATGCTCTCGCACCTCGGCTACGAGGGGGAGGAGAAGATCCTCACGGAGCTGGTGCGGCAGGCCGTCCACACCGGGCACTGCACGGCGGAGGTCGGCGGGGACCTCGGCACGCGGGAGACCGGCGACTGGATCGTGTCGCGGCTCCGCGAGATGGTGGGCTGAGGAGTGGGGCTGGTCGCGAAGGCGGGCTCGCTGGTCGAGACGCTCGGGGAGCTGCTCGAGGACCTGCGGCCGCTGCTCGTGGAGCAGGTGCCGGCGCTGGTCGGGCGCACGACCGAGCTGGTGGACGAGGCGACGACGCTGGTGCGGCAGGGGCAGGGGACGCTCGCGCGGGCGGACCGGGTGCTCGAGCGCATGGACCGGGTGCTCGCCCTCGAGGAGGCGCAGCTCGCGCGCCCGGGAGACGGCCGCGAGGGAAGCGCGCCGCGCGAGACGCCGTAAGAGGACGACATGGGACGCATCTCCGGGACGAGCTGGGTGCGGGGGCTCCTCTTCGCCCTCTGCGCGGGGAGCTTCGCCACGCTCGCCGTCGCGCAGGGCAGCGGGCGCGGCGCCGCCGTCGTCGCGCGGAAGGTCGGCGCGAGCGGGAACGATCTCCGCTACCTCTGCCAGAGCAGCTGCGGCTCCATCCGGAACGACGACACGCGCTACCTCTGCCAGGGCAGCTGCGGCTCCATCCGCGACAACGACGCGCGCTACTACTGCCAGAGCAGCTGCGGCTCGAGCCGCGACAACGATCTCCGCTACCTCTGCCAAGGCAGCTGCGGCTCCATCCGCGACAACGACACGCGCTACCTCTGCCAGGGCAGCTGCGGCTCCATCCGCGACGACGACCTCCGCTACTTCTGCCAGGGCAGCTGCGGCTCCATCTGATCCGTCTGAGGGCCGGTTTCGCGGAGAGGCGCTCGGTCCCCCTTCGTCGGCGCGTCGTCCGCGACGGCGACCTCCGCGACTTCTGACCTCCGCGACTTCTGCCCGGACAGCTGCGGCTTCATCGGAGGGCCGGTCTCGGGGAGAGGCGCTCAGTCCGCCTTCGTCGGCGCGTCGCTCTCGCTCCCCTCGAGCTCGCGGCGGCGCCGGTAGGTCTCGGCGTTCTCCTCGATGAGGCGGAGATCGCGGTTGGCGCGGGCGCGCTCCTCGTCGAGCTCGTCCGTGTGCCAGACCAGACCCCACCAGTCGCCCTCCTCCGCGCGCCAGACGCGCACGGTGGTGCCGCGCGCCGTGTGCACGATCGTCTCCTCGCCCTCCGTCTCGGTGCGCTCGGGCTTTCCGACGTCGCCCCCGATCGTGCTCCGGCAGGCCGCGTCGCAGCGGCGCGCGAAGAGCTCGCGCGCGCTCTCCACCTCGGCCGCGTCGCCGAGACGCGCGAGGGCCGCGGCCCGCTCGGCCTCCGGATAGGTCTCGCGAACGAGGCTGGCGGCGGCGCGCCGATCGTTCACGATGGAGATCATCGCGTGACGCGCGCGCGCGTCGACGATACGAAAGAGCATGGCGGGGTCGTCCCGCTCCACCGCCAGGGCCGCGTAGGCCATGGCACCCTCCAGGTTGCGCGGATCGGGGGTCCCCCCGAAGCCGCATGCGCCCGCGAGCGCAGCCACGAGGGTCATCGAGAGCAGACGAATACCGGCCGGAAACACACGGGAACCTTGACACGACCAGCGTCCCCAAAGGAATCTGCGACCTGCCCCGGCTGGCCCATGAACTTCATCGCGGCAGGTCTATCGGACGTCGGGCTCCAACGGGAGCACAACGAGGACAGCTTCTGCATCTTGCCGGAGCATCGGCTGTTCATCGTGGCCGACGGTATGGGTGGTCATCGGGCCGGAGACGTGGCCTCCAAGATGGCCACGCACTCGATCGCGTCGTTCTTCCAGGCGACGGCGAACGAGGACGCCACCTGGCCGTTCAGCTTCGATCCGCACCTGAGCATCGACGAGAACCGGCTCGTGACGGGCATCAAGCTCGCGAACCGGAAGATCTTCGAGGCGTCGATCAAGCACCGCGAGGTCCACGGGATGGGCACGACGGTGGTCGGCGCGCTCTTCTCGAAGGACAAGTCGAAGCTCTACGTGGCGCACGTCGGCGATAGCCGCGCCTACCGGATCCGGGGGGGCGAGATCACGCAGCTCACGCGCGATCACTCGCTGCTGAACGACTATCTGCTCGTCATGCCCGACATGACGGAGGAGCAGAAGGACGAGCTCCCGAAGAACGTGATCACGCGGGCGCTCGGCATGCAGGACTCGGTGGCCGTCGACATGGTCCCAGACGAGCCGCAGGCGGGGGACGTGTACGTGCTCTGCTCCGACGGGCTCAGCGGGATGATCGACGACGACGAGCTGCTGCGGCTGGTCGGCGAGGCCGGGGACGACATGGAGAAGGCCGCGCACGACCTGGTGGCGGCGGCCAACGCGAACGGCGGTGAGGACAACATCACCGTCGTCACGATGCTCTTCACGGATTGATCTGGGCGCTGCGCGCCCCTACCGCGCGGCCGTGGGCCGCTTGGCGGTGTCCGCTCGCTCCGCTCGCTATCTCGGCCGCTTCGCGGCCCCTACCAGCGGGCCCGTGGGGCCCTCGGCGCGGCGTGGCGGTGTCCGCTCGCTCCGCTCGCTATCTCGGCCGCTTCGCGGCCCTTACCAGCGGGCCCGTCGGGCCCTCGGCGCGGCGTGGCCGCCGCGTCACATGCGTCGGTTCTTCGTCGGTGCGCGAACGCGGCTCCGTGGGGCCGGGCCACGGGGCAGAGATGGGAGCGCTCCCCCGGCCGGGCGGGGGCTGAAGACGGGCGGCGGCGGAAGTCGTCCAGATGCGCGGTGTCGTTCGTTCTCCATCTCCGGCGGCGCTTCGGGGTGGCGGGGTGCTTGAGCGCGACTCGCGGGAGACGGCTCCGTGGGTGGGTGGGCTACGGGGCAGAGATGGGGGCGCTCCCCCGGCCGGGCGCGCGGTGAAGACGGACGGCGGTGGAGGTCGTCCAGATGCGCGGCGTCGCTCGTTCTCCATCTCCGGCGGCGCTTCGGGCTGACCGCACGCCTGGACAGGACTCGGGGGAGGCGGCTCCGTGGGCGGGCTACGGGGCAGAGATGGGGGCGCTCCCCCGGCCGGGCGGGGGCTGAAGTCGGGCGGCGGCGGAGGTCGTCCAGATGCGCGGCGTCGTTCGTTCTCCATCTCCGGCGGCGCTTCGGGCTGACCGTACGCCTGGACAGGACTCGGGGGAGGCGGCTCCGTGGGTGGGCTACGGGCAGAGATGGGGGCGCTCCCTCGGCCGGGCGGGCGGTGACGACGGGTGGCGGCGAAAGCCGTCCAGATGCGCGGCGTCGCTCGTTCTCCATCTCCGGCGGCGCTTCGGGCTGACGGGGCCGCTTCGAGCTCCTGCTCGAGCTGAGGCTGCCGCTCGGGTTCGAGCTCGAGCTCCTGCTTGCGCTCGGGCTCCCGCTGCAGCTTCGGCTCGAGCTCCCGCCGTAGCTTCGGCTTGGGCTTCCGCTCGAGCTCGGGCTTCCGCTCGGGCACGAGCTTCTGCGCGAGCTCGGGCCCCGTGCTCGGGCCCCGGCGCCGTGCTCTTCGCCCGGCCGCTGGGAATGGTGGGCACGAGTGGGGGTTGAAGACACATGGCGATGCCGGGCCTCGGATGGCGGATGGGGCTCGGAGCGCTCGTCGCTCTCGGAATGGGTTGCGGCCGCCCTCCTCCTGCGCCGCTCGTGCCCTTCGACCCCCCTCCGGCCGGTGCCGTCGGGACGGATGACGACCCGGCCCGCCGCGCGCTCGCGCAGGTCCTGTCGGAGTGTCGGGCGGTCGAGCGCGCGGAGGACGTCACCATCGCGGCGGAGCGGCGGCGCCAGCGCGCCCTCGCGGTGGCCGCCTACCTCGCGTGGGCCTTGGTGAACGTGCTGATGGCCGCGCGCCCCGCCGAGGAGCGCGACGGCGCGCCCATCGCGACCCCGGAGCTCGGAGGCCGGCCGTGCGCAGAAGGCGAGGAGGACCTGGCACGCTGCGGTCCGCCGGCCCCGCGCTTCGACCCCCTGAACGGGCTCGCTCCCTCCGCGCGGGAGGACTCGCTCCTCGAGCGGCGGCGAACACGCGTGGAGGCGGGCGAGGACGCGCTCGCGCGCGTGGACGCCCTCCTCACGGAGCGAGGGAGCGGCGACTGGGACGCCGAAGCCTGGCGCCGCTTCGACGCGCTCCTGGATCAGCTTCGGCGCGCTTGCGCCGGCGCGCCGAGCCTCGAGACGCCACCGCCCCCTGGCGCTCCGGAATAGGGCCGCCGGGGGAGGACTCGCTCCTCGGCGCTCAGCGGCGGGCGTGCGAGATCACGCTGTCGATGGAGGTCACGACCCACTGGCCGCCGCGCTTCACGGCGGTGGCGCGCAGGCCGATGCGGGCCCGGTCGGTCATGGAGAGGGTGCGCGAGAGGAGGACCTCGTCGTCGCCCTCGAGCTGGAGGTACCAGGCGCCGATGCGCGCCCAGCCGGACTCGTCGACCCAGGGCGCGCTGGGCGTCCCCCGGAGCGCGCCGCGGAGCTCGGGGGCGACGGTGCCGCGCCCGCGCCGGACGGCGTAGATCAGCGCGCAGCGGATGGCTCGGCCGTCCTCGGGGCGGAGGCGGAAGACGGCGCTCCGCGTCGTGTCCACGGGGCGGATGGCGATGCCGTTCTGGGGCCAGGGATCGCCCACGGCCTGCCCGGGCGCGCACTGCTGCGCGGCGGCCGGCGGCGCGGCGAGCAGGGAGATCAGAGCCACGGTGAGGAGCGAGCGCACTGCCGGAGGCTAGCAGCTCCCTCGCCGACGGGCGCGTCGCCCCGCGTCCGAGCGCTCGGCGCGACCGCGGGCCAGCCGCTTCCCCCGCCGCGGAGCGGGTGCTATGCAGCGCCGCGATGAAGACCTTCACCATGCGGCACGACGTCGACTGCACCGTCGACGAGTTCTGGGAGATCATCCACTTCGGGAACTTCAACCACGCCATGTACGAGGACCTCCTCGGCTACGAGTACGAGGTCATCGAGGACGACTTCGACTCGGGCGTGCGCAAGACCCACATCGTCCCCCACGTGGATGCCCCGAAGGTCCTCGTGAAGGCGCTCGGCGACACGGTCTCCTTCGAGGAGCACGGCCAGCTCCACAAGAGCGACGACGGCAGCCACCGCTACGAGTTCAACGTCGTCCCGGGCGTCTTCCCGAAGAAGATCTCCATCGCCGGCGAGATGGTCATCGAGCCGAAGGGCGACAAGGCCGTCCGGGTCGTGGACTTCCGCATCGGCTGCTCCATCTTCGGCATCGGCAAGATCTTCGAGAGCTTCGTCGCCAAGGAGATCCAGCAGAACTACGAGCGCAGCGCGAAGTTCACGAACGAGTACCTCGCGCGCAAGCGCGCCGAGGGCTGAGTCGGGACGCAGGAGCGGACCGGGCGGGAGCCCGTCGCTGACGCGCGACGGAATCGCGACGGAATCGCGGCGGGGCAGAGATGGCGCGGGTGCACACGGGAACGGTCTCCCTGGGGATCGACGAGCGCGGCGAAGGCGCGCCGCTCGTCCTGCTCATGGGCCTCGCCTGGCCGCGCACCTACTGGGACGAAGGCTTCTGCGACGCGCTCGCCGCCCGCGGCTTCCGCGTGCTCCGCGTCGACCACCGGGACGTCGGCGAGAGCGACTTCCTCGACGTCACGCCGCCCAACATCGGCCGCGTCGTGCAGGCGGCCTTCGCCGGCGAGCCCGTGGACGCGCCCTACCTCCTCGCCGACATGGCCCGCGACGTGGTCGGGCTCCTCGACGCGCTCGAGCTCGAGCGGGCCCACCTGGTCGGCGCCTCGCTCGGCGGCATGGTCGCGCAGACGCTGGCCATCGCGCACCCGGAGCGGGTCGCCTCGCTGACGAGCGTGATGTCGTCGACGGGCGACCCGGAGAAGGTGCTCGCCAGCACGGCGGCCCTCGACGTGCTCTTCACGCCCATCCCCACCGAGCGCGAGGCCGCCATCGCGCACCAGGTCGAGGCCTTCCGCACGCTGAGCGGGGCGGCCTTCGACGAGGCGCGGGTCCGGGCGCTGGCGGCGCGGGGCTTCGATCTCCAGGCCCACGTGCCCGGGCTCCAGCGCCAGCAGGGGGCCGCGCGGCAGCTCGTCGCCCTCCTCGCGTCGGGGCCGCGGGTCGAGGCCCTCCCCGGGGTGGAGGCGCCGAGCCTCGTCGTCCACGGCGCCGAGGATCCGCTCGTCCCGCTCGAGGCGGGCGAGCAGACGGCGGCGCTGATCCCGGGCGCCGAGCTCCTGGTGCTCGAGGGCATGGGCCACGACGTGGCGCCGCCCTTCTGGGCACCCGTCGCCGACGCCATCGCCGCGCTCCGCTGAGACCTCCCGCCGTCCTCGCCGACGGGCACGTGCACGTCGACGATCCCCGGCGGAGCGAAGGTGAGACGCGGAGGGCTTCGCGGAGTCGCCCCACCCTCGACGACCTCGGGCGCGCGACCTATGGTCGCGGCCATGGCGAAGCGTCCCCGCAAGTACTGGCTGATGAAGAGCGAGCCCGACGTCTACTCCATCGACGACATGGAGAAGGACGGCGAAGAGGAGTGGGAGGGCGTGCGCAATTACCAGGCGCGGAACTTCATGCGCGACATGAAGGAGGGCGACCTGGTGATCTTCTACCACTCGAACGCCAAGCCCCCGGGGGCCGTCGGCGTCGTGAAGGTCGTCGGCGAGGCGCACCCCGATCGCGAGCAGTTCGACCCGAAGAGCAAGTACTACGACCCGAAGTCGAAGAAGGACGACCCGCGCTGGGACGTCGTCGACGTGGGCTTCGTCGAGAAGTTCCCGGAGATCGTCCCGCTGAAGGCGCTGAAGGAGGCCCCGGAGCTCGAGGGCATGTGGGTCACGCGCAAGGGCATGCGCATCAGCGTCACGCCGGTGGAGAAGGCGCACTTCCGGGCCGTGCTGAAGATGGCCGGCGCGAAGACGAAGGTGCGCTGAGCGGCGACGCCGCCCGCGGAGCGTCGATGCGCCTGGCGATCGTCGGTGACGTGCACGAGCTCTGGGACGCGGAGGACGCGCCCCTCCTCGACGCCGAGGGCTACGACGCCGTGCTCTTCGTCGGCGACCTCGCCGGCTACACGGTGCGCGGCGGGCTGGCGACGGCCCGGCGCATCGCGGCGCTCCGCACGCCCGCCTACTGCCTGCCGGGCAACCACGACGCCGTCCACGCGCTCCAGCTCGGCGCGGAGATCTTCCCGCGCTGGGCGCCGCTCCGGCGCGTGCTCGGGCGGCGCATGCCGGGGCGCGTCGAGGCGCTCCGGGAGGCCCTCGGGCCGGTGCGCCTGACGGGCTACGCGCTCCACGACCTCGGCGCCTTCACCCTCCTCGCCGCGCGCCCGCACAGCTGCGGCGGCCCCCGGCTCGCGTACGCGCGCTACCTCCGGCGCGCCTTCGGCGTGGAGGACATGGCCGGCTCCGCGGCGAAGCTCCGGGCGCTCGTGGACCGGGCCCCGGCGGAGCGGCCCCTCGTCGTCCTCGCCCACGACGGGCCGACCGGGCTCGGCGCCGAGCGGGACGCGCCCTGCGGGCGGGACTTCCACCCGGACGGCGGCGACTGGGGCGACCCGGATCTGCGCGCGGCCCTCGACCACGCGGCGGCGACGGGCAAGCGGGTGGCGGCGGTCTGCTTCGGGCACATGCACCACGGCCTCCGCGGCCAGGGCGGCGATCGGCGCTGGCAGGCGCGCGAGGGCCCGACGCTCTTCGTCAACGCGGCGCGCGTGCCGCGACACGGGCGGCGGGGGCGGCATCACGTCGCGCTCGAGCTCGAGGGCGGCGCGGCGCGCGTCGAGCCCCGCTGGCTCGGCCCGCCCGTCGCCCGCTGAGGGCCGCGCCTGCGATCGGCACCCGAGCGACGCGCTCAGCGCTCGTGGCAGGTCGCGCAGGCGCGGTCGCCGGTGGCGAAGAAGATGTCCTCGGGGTCGTTCGAGGGGTCGTCGTCGGCGAAGCGCCGCGCCCGCTCGGGGGCCGCCTCGACCCAGGCCTCGAAGGCGTCGCGGTAGGGCCAGCGCGCGGCGGCCGGCATCTCGAGGGCCCGCGCGTAGCTCTCCTGGCCCCCCTCGAGGTCGCCGAGGCGGACGCGCAGATCGCCGACGGTCGCGTGGTAGCCCTCGGGCCCGTGCGGGAAGAGCTCGCCCGTGCGGCAGGTCCAGCTCGTGCCGTCGCCGCAGTCGCCGGCGGCCTCGAGGGGCGCCAGCGTGCGCTGCGGGAGCCCGCTCTCGAGGGGGCGGTCGGCGAGGGAGACGGCGGCGAGGAAGCTGGTGAAGGAGGGGTCCGCGGCGGCGGCCTCGAGGAGCTCGCGGGTCGGCTCGGCCATGTCCTCCTCGCGGCTCTCGGCGGCCTGGTAGGCGAAGAAGGCCCGCCAGCCCTCGGCGCTCGGGTTCTCCGGGGCGAGCGCGGCCGCCTCCTCGAAGGCGCGCGTCGCGCGGATCGCGTAGGGCAGCTCGCGATGCTCGAGGTAGCCGTGGAGGTTCGCGAGGCCGAACCAGAGCTGCGCGCGGGCGTCCTCGGGGTCGCGATCCAGCGCGCCGGCGAGCGCCGAGAGCGCCTCGGGCCGCTTCTCGGTCGCGCCGTTCATCACCTCCGTGAAGAGCGCGACCGCCTCGGCCGTGCTCGCGTCCGTCGGCGGCACCCGCAGCCACCAGAAGAAGCCGCCCACGCCGAGCGCCCCCAGCAGGAGCAGCGCCAGGAGGGCGAAGCCCAGGCGCCGGGGCCAGCGGCGAGTCGGCGTCGTTCGGGGAGCGTCGGGCACCTTCGAGGTATGTGGTCGGCGGGCCGCCCCAGCCAGGGCTCGAGCCGCCTCAGCCAGGGCGGCCGCGCTCACTCCGCCGGCACGGCCCGATCGTGCGCCCACGCGCGGAGCGCCTGGAGCTTCTCCGCCATGGTCACGCTGAGCGGGTTCGTGAGCTCGATCTCGGCCGCGACGCGCTCCGTGTCGATGTCCACCTCCTCGTCGAAGGCCGTGTAGAGCGCCGACACCACCGCCTGCTCGATCTCCGCCCCGCTGAAGCCCTCCGAGAGCTCCGCCAGCCGGTCGAGGTCGAAGCCCGCCGGGTCGCGCTTCCGCCGCCGGAGGTGCACGTCGAAGATGCGCGCCCGCGTCTCCCGGCTCGGCAGGTCCACGAAGAAGATCTCGTCGAAGCGCCCCTTGCGCAGGAGCTCCGGCGGCAGGTTCGAGATGTCGTTCGCCGTCGCGATGACGAAGACGCTCTCCTTCTTCTCCTGCAGCCACGCGAGGAAGGTCCCGAAGACCCGCTGCGAGGTGCCGCCGTCGTTGTCGCCCTGGCCGAGCGCCTTCTCGATCTCGTCCACCCAGAGCACGCAGGGCGCCATGGCCTCCGCGATGCCGATGGCGCGCCGGAGGTTCCGCTCCGACTCGCCGAAGTACTTCTGGTAGAGGTTGCCCGGGTCGAGGCGGATCAGCGGCAGGCCCCACTCGGCCGCCACGGCCTTCGCGCAGAGGCTCTTGCCGCAGCCCTGCACGCCGAGCAGGAGCAGCCCCTTGGGCGGCGTCAGCCCGAAGGCCTTCGCCCGCTCCGCGTCCGAGAAGGCGCGCCGGCGCTTGCGCAGCCACTGCTTGAGCAGGCCGAGCCCGGCGATGTCGCGCATCTGGTGCGAGTGCGGGAAGTACTCGAGCAGCCCCGAGCGCTCGATGATGCGGCGCTTGGCCTCGAGCACCTTGTCGAGGTCCTGCTGGTCGAGGCGTCCGTCTTCGATGACCGCCTGACTGATGAGCTTCTGCACGTCGAAGAAGGTCAGCCCGTGGAGCGCGTTGAGCAGCTGGGTGACGTCGTCGCTCGAGAGATCGATGTGGATCGGGCGCCGCTCGCCGATCTCCTGGAGCAGGCTGCTGACGAAGCGGTGGTAGACCTCGAGCGAGGGGGGCGGGAGCTCGATGGGCGTGAAGAGGGGCTCGAGGTCCAGCGGGAGCTCGACGGAGGCGCCGCAGAAGACGACCTGGCCCCGGTGGCGGAAGTAGCGCCGGTAGATCTCCTTCACCCGCCCGCGCGCGAGCGGGCTCTCGAGCTCGGGGAAGCCGGGGAGGAAGAAGATGGCCTCGAGGTCCGCCGACTCGATGAAGGCGAGGCACTGCTCGGGCTTCTCCGTGCCGACGGGGCGTCCGCCGTCCGGGCCGACCATCTCGAGGCCGCTCGCCGGGTTCCAGACGAAGAGCGGGATGCCGACGCGGTCGGCGAGGTAGGAGAGGAGCACGCGGACGCGGTCCTCCTCGACCGTCTCGAAGAGGAGGAGCGGGTGGTGCGCGTGGACGAGCACCTCGAGCTCGCGGACGAGCTCGCCCGGGGGCGGGACGGGCACCGGCATGGGAGCGAGGGTACACCCGACGGGGACGCCGAGCGCGGGGATGGCGGGTGGCGTGGCGCGCGGAGCGGCGCGAGGGGGGCCGGGGCGTTCCGGCGGGCGCGCGAGGCCCCTTGGGGTCAGACTCCGGCCCAGAGGGGTCGCGCCCCGACCCGCCGCGCGTGTCGCGCGTTTGACACGGCGGGGGCGAAACCTACACTCGCGACCCTCGGAGGCTGACTGATATGGCGAAGCAGGTGGACGATTTCCTGGTGGACAAGCGCATCGTCGAGCGAAACATGAAGAAGGGGCTGCTCGGCAAGAAGGAGTACGAGCAGTACCTGAAGTCGCTCGCCGACGTGGAGGAGAACGCCGAGGTCGTCGATCTCGAGGCCGAGGAAGAGGCCGCCGAGGACGAGGCGACCGAGGGTGAGGCCGCGGCGGAGGCCGAGGCCGGGGCGGAGGCCTGAGGTCATGGGCGACGATGCGCTGACGCCCGAGGAGAAGGCGGAAGCCGAGCGCCGCGCCGACGAGGTCGAGGAGAAGCAGACCACGCAGGCCCCGCCGGTCGACTTCAACACCTTCGTGCTCTCGCTCAGCAGCACGGCGCTCGTGCACCTCGGCGCCGCGCCCCCCGAGCTCTTCCCGGACGGCCAGATGCCGCCCCGGAACCTCCCGATGGCGAAGCAGAGCATCGACCTGATCGCCATGATCGAGGAGAAGACCCAGGGGAACCTCTCCGGCGAGGAGGAGCGGCTCCTCCAGCAGGTGCTCTACGACCTGCGCATGCGCTACGTGCAGGCCGCCGGCTGAGCCGCGTCGGCGTCTCGCCTCGCGCGCCCGTGGCTCCGGCCGCGGGCGCCGACGCGTCCGGGGTGCCGGCGGCCGGCTCGGCGCACGGCGCTCGGATCACGGCGCGGCAGAGGGCGGCGCGGCGGATCGCAGACGCGGATCGCAGCGGCGAGCGCGCAGGCCTGGCCGCTCAGGGCTCCGCGAGCGTGCGGGCCTGGTCCATCAGGAGCGCCAGCCCGTCGCAGACCGGCCGCGGCGGCGCACCCGAGGCCCGGAAGGGGGCGACGAGGTCCTCCATCTCGTGGACCACCTCGCCGAGCTTCTCGAAGCCATAGGAGCCCGCCGTGCCGGCCAGCTTGTGGGCCAGCCCCCAGAGCCGCTCGATGTCCTCGGCCCGCCCCTCGCGGACCACGTCGCGGGTCGCGGCCTCGAGGGCGTCGATCTTCGTGCCCATCTTCGCCGCGTAGCCCTCGCGGAGCTTCGCCAGACGCTCTTCGAGCCCACCGCTCACGCTCCCGACGATCCCCCACCGCGGACCCATCGGCAAGCCGGCGCTTCGTGACGGCTTCGCGGCGAGAGAGCGCGCCCCACGACGCCCGCAGTTGCGTCGCGCCCTCCGACCCGCAACCCTTCGGCCCGATGCGGTGGCTTCGTGTTCCCTCGCCGAACGAAAGCGTCGGCACCTGGCACGTCGCCCCCTGGGTCGACACCCTCGCCTACGCCTTCAGCTGGCTGCCCTTCCTGCTGCCGGTCGCCTTCCTCGGCGACCACCAGCGGATCGACTACCTCTGGGGCTACCTGATCGTCCTCGCCTTCACGGACGTCCACCGGCACTACGGCTTCCCCTACGTCTACATGGACGGGCAGGTCTTCGGTCGGCACCCGGTGCGCTTCACGATCTTCCCGCTCGTGATGCTCGTCGCCTTCGCGGCGAGCCCCTTCCTCGCGCGCGGCGGCTACTACCTCTCGCCGATCGGCGCCGCCGCCCTCGGCAGCGCCGTGCTCTTGCTCGTGCAGATCCTGCTCCGCGACCGCGGCGACGCCGGGCGGCCACGCTTCTCCGAGCTGGGCGCGGCGGCGCTCGCCGGGGGCGCCGTGGGGCTGCTCGTGCTCGGCGGGCAGCGCGCCATGCCGCACGCCGGCTGGGAGCGCGTCGACGGGAACTGGGCGCTCTGGGCGGGCCTCGTGGGCGCCTCGGTGGCGCTCGACCTGATCGCCCGACGCCGCGCGAAGGACCGGGGCGAGGCCGGGCCGCGCTTCGTCTTCCCGGCCCTCGCGCTCGCGACGATCCTGGTGCCGCTCGTGGCCTGGCCCGCGGACGCCCGCTCGCTCCGGGTGCGCTCGGTGCTGAACTTCGCCGCCGTCTTCGCCGGCGCCTGGAACATCTGGCACGTCTACATGCAGAAGTACGGCATCTTCCGCATGTACAACGCCAAGAGCGGCAACGAGGAGAAGGTGCCCGGCTGGGTGGACCGGCTGCTGATCTTCGCCTGGCTGCCCTTCTACCTCTTCTACCTCGGCAGCAAGTACCGGAGCGACATCGACCGGCTCTTCAGCCGCGGCCGCGAGGCGCTCGGGCCCCTGCTGGACCTCTTCGCGGAGACCGCCGAGGTCATGATGTGGCCGACGGGCCTGCTGGTGGTGGCGAGCCTGGCGATCTGGGTGCGCGCCGAGCACCGGGTGAACGGGCTGAAGAGCCGGCCGCGGCTGGTGATGGCGACGGGCACGACCCTGCTCGCGGCGAGCTTCCTGCTCGTGCACCCGCTCAAGGCCTACCTCGCCTACGCGCTGAGCCACGCGGTGGAGTACATGGTCTTCGTCTGGGCCTTCCAGCGGCGGCGCTACCGGCACACGCTCGAGCATCGGCCGACCATCGCGCGCTTCCTCGGGCGGCCCATCCTGGTCTACGTCGTGAGCGCGGCGGCGCTCGGCGTGGCCTTCGTGTACCTGAAGTACTACGGGCGCTGGATCTGGCCGCGGGAGGCGATGCCCCAGGTGCTCGGGTTCACGACCTACGAGTGGATCGGCTACTGGACCGTGTACCAGTCGATGGTCCACTTCTACTTCGACGGCTTCCTCTGGAAGATGCGCCTGCCGGCGATCCGCGCGACCGTCGGCGCCTAGGGCCGAGGAAGGCGGGAGCCTTCCTCGGCGGGGGGGCTGCCGGGGGGCGCGGCGGGGGAGGGGGCGGTGGGCCCACGCGCTGGGGCTTCGGGGAGCGGGGGAGGATGGGGGTCCGGGGCCGGGGAACTCGACCACGGTCGGCACGTGGTCGGCGGGGACGCTCGACCCTTCGTCCTCGTGCACGTGCACGTGCTCGATGCTCGACTCGGCAGACGGAGCGCTTCGCGTGGCGGCGCGGTGGGTCCACGCGCTGGGGCTTCGGGGAGCGGGGGGAGATGGGGATCCGGGGCCGGGGAGCTCGACCACGGTCGGCATGTGGTCGGCGCGGACGCTCGACCCTTCGTCCTCGTCCTCGTGCACGTGCACGTGCTCGACGCTCGACTCGGCAGACGGGGCGCTTCGCGTGGCGGCGCGGTGGGTCCACGCGCTGGGGCTTCGGGGCGCGGGGGAGACGGGGGCCCGGGGCCGGGGAACTGGGCCACGGTCGGCGGGGACGCTCGACCCTTCGTCCTCGTCCTCGTGCACGTGCACGTGCTCGAGGCTCGACTCGGCAGACGGGGCGCTTCGCGTGGCGGACGCGCCTCGCGCTCTCGGCGGAGCACGTGGTCGGCGGGGACGCGCGACCCTTCGTCCTCGTCCTCGTGCACGAGGCTCGACTCGGCCAACGGGACGATTCGGGGGGCGCGCGGCGGCGCGGTGGGTCCACGCGACGGGCCCCGGTTCCCCGTCCCCCATCACCCCGCGCTTCGCGCTCCCCCCGAGCGTGAGCCCACGCGGCGCCCCTTGCCGAGCGCCCCGCTCTCCCCACCCGCCGCTCCGAGCGCCCCGGTCCTCCCGGGCGTGGGCCCCCCCCCCCCCCCCCCCCGCGGGGGGCCCCCCCCCCCCCCCCCCCCCCCCCCCCCCCCCCCCCCCC
>PABA01000005.1 GCA_002699025.1 Sandaracinus sp.
CATCGCGGCACTCCGCGATGGCCAGCTCTACGACCGTCGGCGGCGGCAGGGAATTCTGCCACAAGCCGCTTGACGGACGGTGGGAGGTCCGTGCCCGTGATCGAGCCGACCGCGACCAAACCCCACCGACCCGAGCCCCTCCGACCCGAGCCCCTCCGACCCGAGCCCCACCGACCCGAGCCCCACCGACCCGAGCCCCTCGGAAACGAGCCACCCGCGAGCGAGCTGAGCCCAGCCCACGCCCCTCGCCGCCGCCGTGCTTCGGCGAACCCACCCCACCGCCTCGCCGACCTCCCCCGCCCCCCTCGTTTGTCCCCGAGCGCGACGATCTCCTGACGATCCACACAGCCCGCCTCGGCGGGGCGCCGACCACCTGCTAGGCTGCGCCGCCATCCGATGGGGCCCCGAGGCCCCGTCCTCCTTCGACCGAGAGGCGCGTGGTGATCGAGGAACGCTTGCGGCTGGCCCTGACCTTCGACGACATCCTGCTCCTGCCGGGGTTCTCGGACTTCCTGCCCAAGGACGCCGACCCCCGCACGCGCGTGACGCGCGACCTCGAGCTGCGCATCCCCGTGCTCTCGGCGGCGATGGACACGGTCACGGAGTGGCGCACGGCCGTGACGATGGCCCGTGAGGGCGGCCTCGGCATCATCCACAAGAACTTCACGCCCGCCGAGCAGGCCCGCGAGATCTTCAAGGTCAAGCGCGCCGAGAGCGGGATGATCGTCGACCCGATCACCATCGCCCCCGATCTCCGCCTCTCGCAGGCCCTCGAGGTCATGCGCGAGCACCAGATCTCGGGCCTCCCGGTGGTCGAGGGCGACCGCCGCCCGGTCGGCATCCTCACGAGCCGTGACGTCCGCTTCGAGAAGAACCTCGACCAGCCCGTCTCGCAGCTCATGACCCGCGACCTGGTCACGGCCCCGCCCGGCGTCTCCCAGGAGCGCGCCCGCGAGCTGCTCCACCAGCACCGCATCGAGAAGCTCCTCGTGGTCGACGAGGAGGGCAAGCTCGCCGGTCTGATCACCATCAAGGACCTCCTCCAGGCCGAGCGCTACCCGCAGGCCGTGAAAGACTCGATGGGGCGCCTCCGCTGCGGCGCGGCCGTCGGCGTGGGCCCGGATCGCGAGGAGCGGGTCGACGCGCTGGTGAAGGCGGGCGTCGACGTGCTCGTCATCGACACGGCGCACGGGCACTCGCAGGGCGTGATCGACGCCGTGCGCGCGACGAAGAAGGAGCACCCGGACGTGCAGCTCGTCGCCGGCAACATCGCGACCGCCGAGGCCGCCGAGGCGCTGATCGACGCGGGCGTCGACGCGATCAAGGTGGGCATCGGGCCGGGCTCGATCTGCACGACGCGCGTCGTGGCGGGCATCGGCGTGCCGCAGATCACGGCGATCAGCGACTGCGCGCGGGTGGCCAAGCCGAAGGGCGTGCCGGTCATCGCCGACGGCGGCATCAAGTTCAGCGGCGACATCGTGAAGGCCCTCGCGGTCGGCGCGAGCAGCGTGATGCTCGGCTCGCTCTTCGCGGGCACGGACGAGTCGCCGGGGCAGCTCGTGCTCTACCAGGGGCGGACCTACAAGAGCTACCGCGGCATGGGCTCCATCGGCGCGATGCGGAAGGGCAGCAAGGACCGCTACTCGCAGGGCGACGTGGAGGACAGCCGCAAGCTCGTGCCCGAGGGCATCGAGGGGCGCGTGCCCTATCGCGGCGCGCTCTCGAGCGTCGTCTATCAGCTCGTGGGCGGGATCCGCGCCGGCATGGGCTACACGGGCTGCCGCACCATCGAGGAGCTCCAGACGAAGGCCAAGATGGTCCGCCAGAGCTCCCAGGGCCTCCGCGAGAGCCACGTGCACGACGTGGTGGTCACGGAAGAGGCGCCCAACTACCGGGTCTGAGGGCGGAAGGCCGCTCTGCATGCGCGCCGCGGGGCTCCGGCCCGGCGGCGCGGACGCGTCGAGAGGGCGGGACGGGCCGGCGCCATCGTGATAAGTGCGAGCCATGCCGCGCCCGGTCCTGATCCTCGACTTCGGCTCCCAGTACACGCAGCTCATCGCGCGCCGCGTCCGCGAGGAGCACGTCTACTGCGAGATCCACCCCTGCACGATGCCCTTCGAGGAGCTCGAGGCGCTCGCCCCGCCGGCGATCATCCTCTCCGGCGGCCCCGCGAGCGTCTTCGCCGAGGGCTCCCCCAGCGTCGACGCCCGGATCTACGAGCTCGGCGTGCCCATCCTCGGCATCTGCTATGGGATGCAGCTCACCAGCCACCTCCTCGGCGGCGAGGTCGAGGCCGCCGACGAGCGCGAGTACGGCCCGGCGCACCTCATCGTCGACCAGCCGAAGACGCTCCTCGCCTCCTTCCACGAGGGCGAGGAGGTCGACGTCTGGATGAGCCACGGCGACCGCGTGAAGCAGCTCCCGGACGGCTTCGAGGTCCTCGGCCACACGAAGAACAGCCCCTTCGCCGCGGTCGGCGACGTGGAGCGCCGGTTCTACGGGCTCCAGTTCCACCCGGAGGTCGTGCACACGCCGCGCGGCGCCGAGATGCTCCGCGCCTTCCTCTTCGACGTGGCCGGCCTCGAGGCCAACTGGACGCCCGGCTCCTTCGTGGACCAGGCGGTCGAGGCCATCCGGGAGCAGGTGGGCGACGCGAAGGCCGTCTGCGGGCTCAGCGGCGGCGTGGACAGCTCGGTCGCGGCCATGCTCGTCAGCAAGGCCATCGGCGACCGGCTCACCTGCATCTTCGTCGACAACGGCCTGCTCCGGAAGGACGAGGCCGAGCGCGTCATGGAGATGTTCCGGGGACGTCTCCACCTGAAGATCATCCACGTCGACGCGAGCGAGGAGTTCTTGAAGGCCCTCGAGGGGGTCGACGACCCGGAGAAGAAGCGGAAGATCATCGGAAAGGTCTTCATCGACGTCTTCGACCGGGAGGCGCAGAAGATCGAGGGCGTGAACTACCTGGTGCAGGGCACGCTCTACCCGGACGTGATCGAGAGCGTCTCCTTCAAGGGGCCGAGCGTCGTCATCAAGAGCCACCACAACGTCGGCGGGCTCCCCGAGCGCATGAACCTCGAGCTGGTCGAGCCGCTGCGCCTGCTCTTCAAGGACGAGGTGCGCGAGGTCGGCGCGGCCATGGACATGCCGCGGGACGTCCTCATGCGGCAGCCCTTCCCGGGGCCGGGGCTGGCCGTGCGCTGCCCGGGGGCGATCGACAAGGAGAAGCTCGACGTCCTCCGCGAGGCGGACGCGATCCTCGAGATGGAGATCCGCGCGGCCGGCTACTACGAGAAGCTCTGGCAGAGCTTCTGCGTGCTCGTGCCGGTGAAGACGGTGGGCGTGATGGGCGACGGACGCACCTACGAGTGGGCCATCGCCATCCGCGCCGTGGAGTCGCGCGACGGCATGACGGCGGACTGGGCGCGCCTGCCCTACGAGCTGCTGGCCAAGGTGAGCTCGCGGATCATCAACGAGGTGCGCGGCGCCAACCGGGTGGTCTACGACATCAGCTCCAAGCCCCCCTCGACGATCGAGTGGGAGTGAGGGCAGAGTGGGGCGGTGCGCTTCTTCGCTCCGCTGATCGTGCTCCTCGCGCTCGCCTCTGCGGCGGTCGCGCAGGCGCCCACGACGCCGACCCTGCCGACCTTGCCGTGGGGCGACACGGCACCGACGGTCGTGGAGGGCGAGGTGCGGGTGGCGGCGCTCGGCACGCCCGACCCGCGCGTGGGGCGCTGGAGCGCGGAGCGGCTCTCGGCGCGGCGGCGCGGCGAGGCGCGGGCGAAGGAGCGGCTGCACCGCTGGGTGGACGCGCAGCTCGGGCGCGTGGCGGCGTCCCCGCGGGCGGCCACGGTGGCCCATCGGGCGGTGGATCGGCACGCCGAGGTGCGGGCCGTGCGCCCGCTCGTGGACGCTTCGGCGGTGGTGCTGGTGGGGCTGCCGGCCGAGCGGCTCCCGGACGTCGAGGGCGTGCCGTGGTGAGGGCGGCGCTCCTCGGCCTCGCGCTCCTCGGCGCCAGCGGCTGCTACCAGCAGACCCGGCCCGAACCGGCGAAGCTCCAGGTGATCGCCCAGCCCGAGGAGGCGCGGGTCTACGTCGACGAGGCCTTCGTCGCCTCCGCGCGCGTGCTCGAGGGGCGCCCGCGGCGCATCCGGCCGGGCCGGCACCGCATCACGATCACCGCCCCCGGCCACTTCCCCCACGACGTCGAGGTCGACTTCCCCGCGGGCACGACCACCATCCGAATCGCCCTCCGCCCGATCCCGCCCTGAAGACCCGTGTCAGACCCGTGCCCGTGCCCCTGCCCCTGCCCGTGCCCGCAGGGCCCGGGAGGGTCTCGCTTCGGCGAGAAAGCGGTCCGCGATCCGCCGTCCGTGCTGTCGCTCGACGTGGGCGTCCATGCCGCGTTCGCGGAGCGACCGCCGCGCGGGCTGCCGAGGCGCAGCGGGCAACAGAGCGAAGCGGGCTCGCCCCCGCGCGCTGCTGTGCGAACAGTCGGGGCGCCTCGTCGCTCCGACGCGCCCCGACTCAGCCCGCCCCGACTCAGCCCGCGCCGACTCAGCCCCGCCGCACCAGCTCGTCCGCGCCGATCCCCGCCACGAACTCGTCCGCGGCCGCCATCACCGCGGCCTCGTCCGGCCCGTCGAAGGTGATCTTCGTCCGGTAGTCCTCGCTCCGCCACTTCAGGTAGCTGCCGATGGTCACGCCCGGGTGCGCCTCGGCCACGTCCGCCAGGAGCTTCGCGATCGCCCCCTCGTCGCACTGCGTGTAGACGGCGTGGCTGACGAAGCCCTCGCCCCGCGCGAGCTCGTCCTTCAGCACCTCGAGCTTCAACCGGAAGACCTCGGGCACCCCCGGCAGCACGTAGACGTTCTCGAGCGCGAGCGTCGGCCAGAGCACCTCCGCGGTCCGCACGAGGCGCGCCCCCTCGACCACGTTCGCCATGCGTAGGTGCGCCTCCGTGACCTCGTTCCCCTTCGGCTCGTGGTAGCCGCGGATCAGCCGCTCGATCTCCGCCGAGCGCACCACCCGCCGCCCGAAGGCGTGGGCCACCGCGTCGATGGTGATGTCGTCGTGTGTCGGCCCCACGCCCCCGCTGGTGAAGACCAGGTCGTGGCTCGCCCGCAGCCCGTTCAGGTCCGCGGCGATCCCCTCGATCTCGTCGGGGCAGATCACCACCCGCCGCAGCTCCACGCCGAGCGCGAAGAGCGTCTGGCCGAGCACCGCCACGTTGGCCTCCTGGACCTTCCCCGTGAGCACCTCGTTGCCGATGATCAGCGCCGCGGCCGTGCGGCGCGCGCTCCCGTCTGCGGTCGTCACCGGCGCACCATAGCGCGTGGTCGCCCGGGGGTCGCCCGGCTCTCGGGCGGCCCCCAGTCGGGGGCGCCGCGGCCGCTTGTGCCGGCCGGTCGAAATTGTATGGTCCCGCCATGCCCGTCGCCGAACTCGCCGGCCTGCTCGAAGACGCGCGCTACGTCGTCGCGCTCACCGGGGCCGGCGTCTCCACCGAGTCCGGCATCCCCGACTTCCGCGGCGACAGCGGCCTCTGGCAGGACGCCAACCCGATGGACGTGGCCTCCATCGACGGCTTCCTCGAGGACCCGGCGCGCTTCTACCGCTTCTGGCGCGAGAAGTTCGCCATGCTCGCCGCGGCGAAGCCGAACCTCGCCCACCGGCTCCTCGCCGGCCTCGAGATGCGCGGGCGCATGCACAGCGTCGTCACGCAGAACATCGACGGGTTGCACCAGAAGGCCGGCTCGAGCCGCGTCCTCGAGGTGCACGGCTCCTTCCGGCGCCTTCGTTGCCTCGAGTGCGAAGCCGAGGAGGACATCGAGAGCCTCTTCCGGCGCTACGAGGGCAAGGAGGCGGAGGCGCCGCGCTGCACGCACTGTGGCTCGGCTTCGCTCAAGCCGGACGTGGTGCTCTTCGGGGAGATGCTCCCCAAGGCCTTCAAGGAGGCGGAGGCGGAGGTGCAGGAGGCCGACGTGCTCCTCGCCATGGGGACCTCGCTCGGGGTCTACCCGGTCGCCGGGCTCTTGCCCCTCGCGAAGCGCACGGGCGCGAAGGTCGCGATCATCAACCGCGACCCGACCCCCTTCGACGAGGACGCGGACATCGTCATCCGCGCCGAGCTCGGCAAGACCAGCCGCGAGCTGATGACGATGCTCAACCTCGGCTGACGCCGACGGGCCGCTGCCCGGAGAGCTCGCTGCCCGGAGAGCTCGCTGCCCGGAGAGCTCGCCGAGCGGAGGCTCCCGGCTGGAAGGGTCGAGGACGTCCTCCCCCGCGGAGCTCGGACGCGCCCCGCTCAGAAGTCGTCGAGGGGCGCGTCGAAGTCCTCGATCTGCTCCTCGATCTCGGCCTCTTCCTCCGTGGTCTCGAACGCCGTGGCGTTGAGCGAGAGGTAGGCGCCCGCCGCGCCGAGCACCACGAAGCCGCCGAGGGCGGCCCACTTCTTCGGCGACTCGAGCTTCCGGAAGGCCCAGATCATCCCGCCGAGCGCGATCAGGCCGAGCAGGCCCCCCGCCCCCGCGATCATCATCCACGTCTCCATCGATCCTCCTCTCGTCGCGTTCCCATTCTCGTCGCTTCGCGGGCCCTATGCCAAGCGGCCCCCGGCGTTAGCCGGACGTGGTGCGGCCGACGCGGCAGCCCGCTCAGCCGCCGAGCTCGATGCCCACCGCTCGCGCCGCCTTCACCAGCTGCCCGTCCGGCGCGACCAGCTTCGGCTCGGCGGTCGCCTCCTCGAGCGGCGCGCTCACGATGCTCGTCCCGCGCAGGGAGACCAGGCGCCCGGTCCTTCGCTCCTTGCAGAGCTCGGCCGCGGCCACGCCGAAGCGGGTGCCGAGGAGCCGGTCGAAGGAGCTCGGCGAGCCACCGCGCTGGATGTGGCCGAGCACCGTCGTCCGGATCTCGTGGGGCACCATGCCGTCGAGCTCGGCGGCCAGCCGATGGCCCGCGCCGCCGAGGCGCGGGAGGTGCCCCTCGCGCCCCTCGGAGATCGTCGAGACCGTGCCCTCCTTCGGCCGGGCGCCCTCACCGACGACCACGATGGAGAAGGTCGCGCCGAGCTCCGAGCGCTGGCGGATCTTCTTCGCCACCCGCTCCACGTCGTAGGGGATCTCCGGGATGAGGATCACGTCGGCGCCGCCGGCGATGCCCGCGCTGAGCGAGATCCAGCCGGCGTAGCGGCCCATCAGCTCGAGGATCATCACCCGGTCGTGCGCCTCCGCGGTCGTGTGGAGCGCGTCGATGGCCCAGGTCGCCGTGGTGACGGCGGTGTCGAGGCCGAACGTGAAGTCCGTGGCGGCGAGGTCGTTGTCGATCGTCTTCGGGATGCCGACGACCGGGATGCCCATCTCCTGAAAGCGCATGCCCATGGCCATGGTCCCGTCGCCGCCGACGAGGACCAGGATGTCGATGTCGTTGTCCTTCAGGCGCCGCACGACGCGATCGCTCACGTCGACGAGCTCCTCCTCGCCCTTCTCGCCGACCGGGTAGCTGAAGGGGTTGGCGCGGTTGGAGCAGCCGAGCACGCTGCCGCCGCGCGGGAGGATGCCGCGGACGTCCATGGGGCGGAGGCGCCGGAAGCCGCCGGGCTCGATGAGGCCGGTGAAGCCGTCCTCGGCGCCGAAGACGTCGATGTCGAGCTCGTGCGCGTGCTTGACGAAGCCGCGGAGCACGGCGTTCAGGCCCGGTGCGTCGCCGCCGCCCGTGAGGATGCAGACGCGCTTGACCTTCTTCGGGCGCGGGCCCGCGGCCGCGTTCGTCGCTGCGGCCTTCCGCGGCGCCCGCTTCGCCGGCTTCCGGTTCCCCTTCTTCGGGGCGGCCTTCTTCGGGGCGGCCTTCTTCGGGGCGGCCTTCTTCGCGCCCTTCTTCGGGGCGGCCTTCTTCGCGGTCTTGCGGGACGTCTTCTTCGGGGCGGTCTTCTTCGGGTCCCGTGCGTTCTGCTTCTTCGCCGCCGAGCCGCGCGCCTTCTTCGCGCTCGTCCGCGTCGGCTTCTTCGCGGCCTTCTTCGCGGCCGCCTTCCGGCTCTTCGAGGGGGTCTTCTTCCGGTTGGCCATCGGGTCCTCTTCGTGACGTCGGGGGTCGTCGCGGCGCAGCGGCCGCGGGCGCGAGCATAGGCGACTCGAGGGCACCCGCGCGCGCCGTCTCGGCATCAATCGCGCTGGCGCGCTGCCTCGTAGAGCGCGATCCCCGCGGCGACCGAGGCGTTCAGCGAGGCGACGGGCCCGGCCTGTGGGATGCGCGCGATCAGCGTGCAGCGCTCGCGCACCATGCGCCTGAGCCCCTTGCCCTCGGACCCGACGACGACGACGCGCCCGAGCGGCGCCTCCGGGAGCGCGCCGAGCTCCACCTCGCCTTCCATGTCGAGCCCCACGATCTGCAGGCCATCGTCGCCGAGGGCCTGGAGCGTCCGCTGGAGGTTCGTCACCTTGGCCATGCGCGCGACCTCGGTCGCTCCGGCGGAGGCGCGCACGACCACCGGCGTGACGCTCGCCGCCCGATGCTTGGGGACGAGCAGCCCGTCGGCGCCGAACGCGATCGCGCTCCGGACGATCGCGCCGAAGTTGTGCGGGTCCGTGATCTCGTCGAGCGCCACCAGGAGCGCGGGCTCCGCGGCGCGCGCGCGGAGCTCGTCGACGCTCCGCCAGGGATAGGGCGGCCCGACGGCCACGACGCCCTGGTGCTTCACGCCGCCGCTGAGCCGGTCGAGCGTGTCCCGGTCGGCCTCGCGGAGCGTCACGCCGGCCCGCGCCGCGGCCTCGAGCAGCTCCGGGAGCTTCTCGCCGAGGCCATGCGCGATGGCGATCTCGCGGATCGTGCCGCCCTTCAGCCCCTCGAGGACGAAGCGTCGACCCGTCAGGATCCGATCGCCTTCCGGCTCGGGCCGCCGCCCCTTCCCTCGTCCACGACGCCGGCTCACGAGGCCGCCTCGGCGATCTCCCGGACGATCGCGCGCGCCGCGGCGGCCGGGTCGGGGGCGTGGCGGATGGGCCGGCCGACGACGAGCAGGCTCGCGCCCCGGGCGATGGCCTCGCCGGGGCTCGCCGTGCGGCGCTGGTCTCCCTTCTCGCTGCCCGCCGGTCGGACGCCCGGCACCACCAGCGTGGGAGCGTCGCCCAGGGCGGCGCGGAGCGGCGCGCACTCGAGGGGCGAGCAGACGAGGCCGTCGATGCCCGCCTCGGTGGCCAGCCGGCCGAGGCGCTCCACGGCGGCCTCGGGCGGGCCCGCGAGGCCCACGGCGTCCAGCTCGAGGGCGTCCAGGGAGGTGAGCACCGTGACGGCGAGGAGCTGCGTCGCGGTGCCGTGGGTCTCCTCGGCGACCGCCCGAAGCGCCGCCGGGCCCGCCGCCGCATGCACCGTCAGGTAGCGCACGCCGAGCTGGACGGCCGCGCGCGTGGCCTTGGCCATGGTCGCCGGGATGTCGTGCAGCTTCAGATCGAGGAAGCAGGCGGCGCCGGCCTCGTGGACGGCCTCCACGGCCCGGGGGCCGGCGGCGGTGAAGAGCTCGAGGCCGACCTTGAAGACGCCGACCTCGCCGGCGAGCCGCTCGAGCCAGCCCCCCGCCTCCTCGAGCGAGGGCACGTCCAGGGGAAGGACCAGTCGGGCGCGGGCGTCCATGGGCCGAGGCATGGCACAGATGCCGGCGGGAGGAAACGGGCGCGGGCGTCCGGCCCTCGCTCCTCCCGGAACGGCGCACGCCTCATGGTCGGGGGCGAGGCCAGCACGGAAGCGCCCGCGCGCGAAATCGTCCGGGTGAGCGAGCTCGAGCGCGAGAGTGCCCGATCGAGGAAGCGCCCGAGCGAGTACGCCTGAGCGAGGAAGCCCCCGAACGCGAAAGAGCCCAGGCCGTGGGGCCCGGGCTCCTCGTGTCCTGCAGCGGAGTGGGTCTACAGGTCCAGACCGGCGAGCGGATCGTCGCTGATCCCCATCATGCTGCTCGCCCGCATCGTGGAGCGACGTCGGGGACGGCGCACGCGCCGGCGCGTCGTGGTGGTCTCGGCCTCCATCGACGCCGCCGCCGCCTCGGCTGCCGCCTGCGCCTCGCGGAGGGCGCGCTGACGCTCCTCCTCGGCCTGGCGCCGCGCCTCGGCCTCGCGGGCCGCCTGCTCGCGGGCCTCCCGCGCCTCGGCGGCCTGCCGGTCGGCGGCCTCCTGCGCGAGCCGGGCCTGCTCGGCCGCACGCTCCTGCTCCGGCTTGATGACGCCGAAGTACACGCCGGCCGCACCGCCGATCAGGAGCACCACCAGCCCGACGATGATGCCGGGGTGGATGCCCTTCTTCTCCTTGGCCTTGATGGCGGCCATCTCGCGCTCGTGCTCGAGCAGGCGCTGCTGCTCGGCGGCGCGAGCCTTCGCCTCGGCCTCGAGGCGGACACGCATCTCCGCCTCTTCCTTCTCGCGCTTCTTGCGCTCTTCCTCTTCGCGCTTCTTGCGCTCCTCGGCGAGGCGAGCCTCCTCCTCGGCGCGGAGTCGGGCTTCCTCCTCCTCGCGCTTGCGGCGCTCTTCCTCTTCCTTGCGGCGACGCTCTTCTTCCTCGGCGCGGCGGCGCTCTTCTTCCTCGTCCTTGATGCGGTCCTCCTCAAGGTCCATCAGCTCCTTGAGGTTGAAGAGGACGGAGGATTCCTTCTGCTCGGACATGCGGCGTACTCCGTTCGAGGAAAGGCCCTCGGTGGCGACGTAACCTAGCAGGTCGGGACCCGGCCTGTCAACGCCGGGTGGCGCGCCAGCTAGCGGGAATGCTTCGGCTTTTTGGCCGCCGATCGCGCACGCGGGCCCCCGGCGACGAGAGTTGGACCCACGAGCGCGCCCGTCCTTGGGTGCCGTCTCGCTCGCGCCGGTGGGGCGTCCGGGGCTGCCGGACGGCTACCGGTCACCGTGGACGACCTTCACGTTCCGGTCGTACCATGGCGACCATGCGAGCAGGGCTCCTGGCCGCGATTCTTCTCACCGCCTGCGGCGACACGGGCCTGAACAGGCCCGCGGGGGAGGTCTGCGCCCGCTCGCTCGAGTGCGCCGCCGGCCTCGCCTGCGTGGAGGGCGTCTGCTCCGGCGACCTGGGCCCCATCGGGGGGGAGGTGCCGGCGCTGGACGCGGGAGCGGGCGACGGGGCGGTCGAGATGGACGCGGCGATGGACGTCGACGCGGGGCCGGGCGTGGACGCGGGCCCGGGGATCGACGCGGGTCCGGGCGAGGACGCCGGGCCCATGGAAGAGGACGCCGGGCCCATGGAAGAGGACGCCGGCCCCATGGAGATGGACGCCGGGACGGACGCGGGGCCCATGGAGATGGACGCCGGGACGGACGCGGGGCCCATGGAGATGGACGCCGGGACGGACGCGGGCCCCATGGGGACCGACGCCGGCACCGACTCGGGCATGTGAGCCTCCGCGAGCCCGTGCCACCGGGATCCCGTGCCACCGGGATCCGTGCCGCCGTCGGGCCCCATGGGGACCGACGCCGGCACCGACTCGGGCATGTGAGGGCGCGCGAGCCCGTGCCACCGGGATCCCGTGCCACCGGGATCCTGTGCTGCCGCGAGCCCGTGCCGCCGCGAGCCCGTGCCGCCGCGAGCCCGTGCCGCCGCGAGCCCGCGCCGCCGCGATCCCTTCCCGACGCGGCGAGCCCGGCGCGGACGGGTCCGCGAGCCGTGAGCCCGGTCGCGCGCGCTCTCTCCCCGAGGACGCGCCCCGGAAGCACCGTCGTCGGGCGGCGCGCGCCTACTCGCGCCAGAAGAGCTTCCAGGGGTTGTGCTTCAGGTCCCGAAGCATCTCCTGGATGTCGTCGTAGATCTCTTCGTCCATCACGAACGCGCCGACCGTGCCGCGCCCTTCGCGGATGTGCGAGACGATCGCCCGCGCGTCCGCGATGGTCGCGTTCGCCTCCTCGGCGAGCGACGAGGCCTCGTGGATGGCCGTGCGGATCTCGTCCTGCTGCTCGGGCCCGATCGCGCCGAGCGCCTCGTTGCCCTGCTCGGTGATCCCGCGCACGTCTTCGAGGATCGGGTCGATGTCGCGGGAGACCGACGCCAGCGTCCGGTCCACGTTGCGCAGCGTCCGCTGGAGCCGCTGCCCGTTGACGATCCCGTTCGCCCCGTCGAGCACCTCGTTGGTCTGCTCGGTGGCGCGCTCGAGGTTCGCCAGGATGGCGTCGAGCCGGTTGTCGTTCTCCTGCAGCAGCTCGTCCATCTGGCGGATCATGTTCGCCGCCGAGCGGAGCAGGGTGCCGAGCTCCTCCCGGTTGTCCCGGAGGAGCTTCGAGAGGTTCTCGAGGAGGTCGTAGGCGAGGGCCAGCGCCAGATCGAGCCGGGGCGGGTCGACGCCCTGCACGATCGCCCCGTCTTCGAGGGCCGGCCGCTCCGGATCGCCCGGGTCCACGGCGATGATCGACTCACCGAGCACGCTCTGCGAGGTCACGTAGAACATCGCGTCCTCGTGGATGGTCTCGCGGACGTTCTCGTCGACGCGCAGGTGCGTGCGGATCAGCGGCCGGCGTCCGGTCTGCGGATCGAGGCGCCCGCCCCAGTACTCGACCCCCTCGACGGTGCCGATCTGGATGCTCCCGACGTTCACCGGCGCGCCGGGCTGCACGTTCCCCGGGTTGTCGAAGTCGACGTAGAGGTCGTACTGGTCCCCCAGCTCGACGCCGCCGAGGATGAAGACGAAGCCGCCGAGCAGCACCAGCGCCACGAGGACCAAGAGGCCCACGCGCACCTCGAGGGAGAGGCCCTTCATACCTCCATCGGCCCCTCCGCGCGGCCTTGGATGAACTGCTGCACGATGGGGTCTTCGGTGTTCCGGAACTCCTCCGGCGTACCCAGAAGCCGCACCGTGCCCTTGTACAACATCGCGATCCGGTCCGCGATCGAGAAGATCGAGACCAGGTCGTGGCTCACGACGATGCTGGTCACGCCGAACTCGTCGCAGAGGCGCCGGATCAGCTCGTCCGTGCGGCGCGCGCTGACCGGATCGAGGGAGGTCGTGGGCTCGTCAAAGAGCACGTACTCGGGGTCCAGCGTGAGCGCCCGGGCGATCGCGACGCGCTTGCGCATGCCGTCGCCGAGGGCCGCCGGGTAGGCGTCGGCGAAGTCCTGCATGTGCACCTTCTCGAGGCGGCGGCGCGCGTCGTCGATGGCCTCCTTCATGCTCATGCCCCGGTGCTTGCGCAGCGGGAGGGCGACGTTCTCGGCGCAGGTCATGGAGTCGAAGAGCGTCGAGCTCTGGAAGACCATCGCGCACTTCATGCGGACCGGGTAGAGGGCGCGCTCGTCGAGTCGGCTGACCTCCTCCTCGCCGAGGAAGATGTCGCCCTCGTCGGGGCGGAGCAGGCCGATGAGGTGCTTGATGAGCACGCTCTTGCCGACGCCGCTCGCGCCGATGATGAAGAAGCACTCGCCGTCCGCGACCTCGAGATCGACGCCCTGCAGCACGACCTTCGGGCCGAAGGCTTTGTGGATGTTCACGAAGCGGATGGGCATCGGAGCGGAGAGGGGAGCGAGGGCGTCGGCGCGGGGTCGAAGCGCGGACGTCAGAGCGCGGGCACGAAGAAGTAGCCGATGGTGCTGATGACGAGGTTCAGCACGATGATGGCGAAGCAGCTCCCCACGACGGCCTCGGTCGTGGCCCAGCCGACCCCCTCCGAGCCGCCGAAGGTCGCGAGGCCGCGCTGGCCGCTGACGAGGGCGATGGCGCCGCCGTAGGTGACGGCCTTCGACACGCCGAGGACGAGGTCGCCCATGGTGACGAGCGAGAGGTTCGTGAAGGTGTGCGGGCTCACGTCGAACATGAGCTGCGCGACGAGCATGCCGCTGCCATAGGCGACGAAGCCGCCGATGATCAGGATGACCGTCCCCATGATCACCGAGGCGATGAAGCGCGGGACGACCAGGTAGTCCACCGGGTCGGCGGCGCACATGCGGAGCGCGTCGACCTGCTCGGTGACCACCATGGAGCCGATCTCGGCGGCGATGCCGGCCCCGACGCGCGTCGCGAGCGGGAGGGCGCCGACGGAGGCGGCCAGGTCGCGGATCAGGAGCTTCAGGTAGGTCGCCCCGATCATCGAGAAGTCGGGCACGAGCTTCTTCGACTGCAGGCCCGTCTGGAAGGTGATGATGGCCCCGATGAAGGCCATCGTGATGCACATGAAGAAGAGCGACTGGTTGCCGATGGCGAACATCTGGCGGGCGACCGAGCCGGGCTCGCGCTTGCCGCGGATCAGGTAGTGCATCGTGCGCCGGCCGACGCGCGCGACGGCGAGGGCGTCCTGGAGGACGTTCTTGAGGGCCGCGAGGGGGCTGACGTTCTCGGCGCGGGCGGTGAAGGCCATCAGTCGAGCACGAAGGTGGAGAAGTAGTCGGCGATGAAGACGCCGGCGGCCGAGGCGACGACCGAGGCGTTCACGGCGCGGCCGACGCCGGGGGCGCCGCCGCGGGTGGCCAGGCCGTAGTAGCAGCTCATGAGGGCGATCATGACGCCGAAGAGGAGCGACTTGATGAGGCCGACGAAGAAGTCCCAGGTCTCGAGGCGCTCGATGGCGGAGGCCCAGAAGATGCGCGGGTCGACGTCGAGGAGGAGGTCGGCGGTCAGCATGGCGCCGCCGAGGGCGATGGCGTCGCCGAGGATGGTGAGCACGACCATCATGCTGATCATCGCGAGGACGCGCGGGACGACGAGGTAGGCGATCGGGTCGATGGCGAGGGCGCGGAGGGCGTCGACCTGATCGGTGACCTGCATGGTGCCGAGCTCGGCGGTGTTGTTGGCGCCGACGCGGCCGTTGAAGATGAGGCCGATGAGGAGCGGGCCGAGCTCGCGGAAGGTGGTGAAGGTCGCCGCCCAGCCGATGAAGCCCTTGGCGTTGAACTGCTCCACGAAGGGCGCGGCCTGGACGACCATGATGCCGCCGGTGAAGGCGGCGGTGGCCGAGATGATGGGCACGGAGCGGACGCCCATGCGGTTGAGGTTGCGGAAGAGCTCGTGGCGGTCGATGCGCGCCGGGTTGAGGCGGCGGAGGATCTGACCGAGGAGGATGGTCACGCCGCCGATCTGGGTGGCGAGCGCGAGCAGGAAGGCGCCGACCCGCTGGGGGAGGGCGAGGAGGACGCCGACGGGGGCCGCGGGGGCGCCCATCAGAGGGGGCCCTCCGTGAGGCCGTGGACGAACTGACGTACGGCCGGATCCGTGGAGGCCTTCGCGTCGTCGGTCGTGCCGTCGAAGATGAGGCGGCCCTCGTGGAGCATGCCGACGCGATCGGCGATGGTGAGGACGCCGGCGACGTCGCTCGAGATGACCATCACGGTCGTGTCCTGGGCGCGCTGCTCTTCCTGCACGAGGTCGTAGATCTTCTGGCTGGTGACCGGATCGAGGCCGGCCGTGGGCTCGTCGTAGAGGACGATGGGCGGTCGGGCGATGGTGGCACGGGCGACGCCGATGCGCTTCTTCTGCCCGCCGGACATGCTCTGGGGGATGCGGTGCTCGGTGCCGGGGAGGGCGACCCGCTCGAGGCGCTCGGCGACGCGCTCGGCGATCTCCTCCTCGGAGAGGTCGAAGAGGCGGCGGAGCGGGAAGGCGATGTTCTCCGCGACGTTCATGTCGAAGAGCGCGTAGTTCTGGAAGAGCATCCCGATCTTCTTGCGGACGCGGGCGAGCTCGATCTCGTTCAGCGGGCCGAGCTCCTCGTCGTCGACGAAGACCTTGCCGGAGGCGGGGCGGAGGAGGCCGGCGACGACCTTGAAGAGGACGCTCTTGCCCGCGGCGCCCGGGCCGATGAGGGCGTAGATGCACGCTGGCGGGACCTCGAGGGAGACCCCGTCGAGCACGGTGTTGTCGCCGAAGGCGAGGTGGACGTCCTCGAGGCGGATCACGGGAGCGCGAGCATACCTGACGGGGGGAGGACCCGTGGCCCTGCCGCGGAGCCGGGAGAGCCGAGCCCCACTCCGTGCGCGGGCCCGTGTCCATCCGCGTCCATGCCCGTGCCCGTCCGTGCCTGTGGGGAGACGCGACGTGCCAGGAGGGGACGCGCGCGGCAGCCCGAGGAAGGTCGCGCCTCTCACTGACTGCTCATCTGCTGGTCTGACCAGTTGACGAGCAGTCCAGTGGCGTGGCACCGTGCTCCCATGGTCGAGCCGCCCATCCGCGCCGTCACCCGGCGCTCGCTCTCGGAGGCCGTCTTCCAGCAGCTCCGCGACGGGATCCTCTCGGGGGCCCTCGCGGCGGGCACGGCGCTGCCCTCGGAGCGCGCTCTCTGCGAGCGCTTCGGCGTGAATCGGGCGGCCCTCCGGGAGGCGCTCAAGCGGCTCCAGCAGCTCCGGCTGGTGGCGATCCGCCAAGGGGAGAGCACGCGCGTCCTCGACTTCCGGGAGACCGGTGGGCTCGAGCTGCTCGTCGGCCTCCTCCTCGACGGCGAGGGGAACGTGCAGTGGAAGGCCGTGCGGAGCTTCGTGGAGATGCGCACGGCCCTCGGGCCGGACATCGCTCGGCTCGCGGCGCTCCGGCGGGGCGAGGCGGAGCTCGCGGCCCTCGACGAGGCGCTCGCGGCCCTCGAGGCGGAGCCCGCGGACGACGTGGTCGCCCTCCAGCGCCGGAGCCTGGCGCTCTGGCGCGTGCTCGTGCGGGCGAGCGACAACCTCGCCTACCAGCTCGCCTTCAACACGATGGAGCGCGCCTGGGAGGGTGTGCAGGACACCTTCGCGCCGGCGCTCGCCGACGAGGTCACGCACCGGGCCGGCTACCGGGCGCTCGTGCGCGCGGTCCGGCGCGGGCAGCCGGAGGCGGCGCGGAAGGCGGCGGCGCGGCTGGTCGCGCGCGGGGCGAAGGCCGCGGAGGCGCTGCTCGGCGGGCTGGTCGAGCGCGGCGGAGAGACGGGGGAAGCGGGATGACGCAGACGACGACGAACGCGCCGACGGGCGCGCGACGCGAGACCCGGGGCGTGCCTCCCGAGGTGGCCGACCCGACGCCGGACCGCCCCGTCGACGGACAGCGCATCGAGACCCTCCGGGACGCGGCGCGGGTCTTCTTCAGCCGGCCGGGCCCGCGCCTCATCGCCAAGCAGGCCGCCCTCGGCTGGGCCGTCCGCGCCTGCCTCGGCCCGCCGACGATCACCGAGCTCGGCATCTGCGGCGCCGTCGTCGCCTGGTGGCCGTTCCAGGAGTGGCTCGCGCACAAGCACCTCCTCCACATCGAGCCGCGCGAGATCCTCGGTCGGCGCGTCGACCCGCTCTTCGCCCGCAAGCACCGCGCGCACCATCGCGAGCCGCGCGACGTCGACCTCACGCTCCTCCCCCCCGAGGTCATCCGCGCGGCCATCCCCGCGAACCTCGCCTTCTGGGTCGTCGTCACGGGCGCGAGCCCCCGCAAGGCCGCGACCGGGATCGCCGCCTACTCCACCATGGCGCTCCTCTACGAGTGGACGCACTTCCTCGTCCACACGGGGGTCAAGCCGAAGAGCCGCTTCTTCAAGCGGGTCCGGCGCAACCACCGCTTCCACCACTACCGGAACGAGGACTACTGGTACTCCTTCGTCTACCCGGACGTGGACCGCTGGCTCGGCACGGAGCCGGACCCGAAGAGCGTCCCGCGGAGCCCCACGGCGATGAAGCTCCACGGTCTCGACGACTGACCGGTCGGCGCCGCTCCGTGGCGGGCGGGCGAGCGGGCAGGGCGCGACGGAACGAAGCGGGCGCCGCGCTCGAGGCGCGACGCCCGTCGGGTCGGCTGACGAATACGCGCTCCTAGAGCCCGCGGAGGTCCAGCGCTTCCTTCACGCGGCTCACGCCGAGCACGAAGGCGGCCGTGCGGAGGTTGCACTCGTGCTTGCGCCGGATGGCCATCAGATCCGCGAAGGCCTTCTTCATGACCTTGCGGAGCTCCTGGTTCACGCGCTCCTCGTCCCAGTAGAAGTGCTGCATGTTCTGGGACCACTCGAAGTAGCTGACGGTCACGCCGCCGCAGTTCGCGTAGATGTCGGGCACGACGTGGATGCCCTTCTCGTCGAAGATGTCCTGGGCCTCCGGGTCGGTCGGCCCGTTCGCGCCCTCGACGATGTAGCGGGCCTTCACGTCGCCGGCGTTCTCCTTCGTGAGGACGCCGCCGAGGGCCGCTGGGACGAGGATGTCGCACTCCATCGTCAGGATCTTCGCGCCGTCGATCTTCTCGGCGCCTTCCCAGCCCTCGAGGCCGCGGTTCTCCTTCGCGTAGGCGATGGCGTCGGCGACGTCGATGCCCTCCTCGCGCACGTAGCCGCCGCTGATGTCGGAGATGCCGATCACCTTCGCGCCCTTGGCCACGTAGTCGTGGGCAGCCCAGGTGCCGACGTTGCCGAAGCCCTGGATGACGACGGTCTTCCCCTCGAGCTCCTCCCCCTCGTGCGCGAGGATCTCCTCGGTCGCGTACACGCAGCCGCGCCCGGTCGCCTGCGTGCGCCCCTCCGAGCCGCCGAGGGCCACGGGCTTGCCGGTGACGACCCCCGGCTCGTAGCCGTGGTACTTCGCGAACTGATCGAAGATCCAGGCCATGGTCTGGCCGTCCGTGTTCACGTCCGGGGCCGGGATGTCGCTCTTGGCGCCGATCACATCGTGGATGCCGTCGATGAACTTCCGCGTGAGCCGCTGCTTCTCCGCGTCGCTCAGCGTGCTCGCGTCGACCTGGATGCCGCCCTTGGCGCCGCCGAAGGGCACGCCGGCGACGGCGGTCTTCCAGGTCATGAGCGAGGCGAGGGCCGTGACCTCCTCCGAGTCGACGTGGTGGTGGTAGCGGAGGCCGCCCTTGAAGGGGCCCCGGGCGTCGTCGTGCTGGACGCGGAAGCCGATGAAGGTGCCGATGGAGCCGTCGTCCATGCGGATGTTCAGCTCGACGCGGACCTCCCGGTGCGGCGTCTCGAGCTGCTTGACGATGTCCGGTCGGTAGTCGAGCAGCGCCGTCGCCTGCTCGATGAAGACCTTCGTGTTCTCCAGAAACTTCTTCGACATTCCACTCCCTCCAGCTGGCTCGCCCGGGCGCGGCCGCCCGCGCCACACCCCGCGGCGCGCGGCGAGTGTCCTTCGAGCGCCCGGGCGCAATCAAGCCATGCCATCGAGGCATGGGGCCCGCGCCCGGTGGCGCCAGCCCCGCGCGCGAGACGCCCCCTAAGGGGCCGCGGCTTCGTCCGCCGGTTCGGGCGGCGCGTTCCGCCGGCGCCAGGCCAGCACGAGGAGCAGCGCCAGCACCAGGTGCAGGCCGAGGGCGCCGCCCAGGATGGCCTTCAGCGCCGTCGAGGAGCCGCGCGTGACCGTGACCGGCCCGAGGTTCACCAGGTTGGCCTCGCGCCGCTCGGGGGCGGGGGAGGCCTCGACGCCCACCACGGCCACGTCGGTCGGCTCCATGCCCTGCACGGCGCCGGCGACGAGCGCGCGCACGGCCTCCTCCTCGTAGGGCGGCGCGCCGCGGTACTTGAGCAGCACGGAGGCGCGCGGGCGCGGGGCGTCCTCGTCGAGCGCGATGCGGCGCCGGTCCGGGAGCGCCACGTGGACGCGCGCGTCGATGACGCCGTCGATGGCGCGGAGGCTGCGCGAGAGCTCGCCGCTCAGGGCCGCGACGTAGCGGGCGCGCTCCTCGGTCGCCGTCGGCACGAGGCCGCCCTCGCCGAAGACCTCGTTCAGGCCCGGCGCGTCGTCCCGGGGCAGGCCCTCGGCGCGCAGGATCTCGAGCGCGGGGGCCACCTCCTCCGGGCTCACGGTCACCGTGTAGCGGGCCTCGCCCGTGCCGCCGGCGGGCTCCTTCGCCGCGCCGATGCCCTGGCCGTGGAGCGCGACGAGGACCTGATCGGCCTCGTTCTCCGAGAGGTCGTTCTGGAGCGTGGCCCGGCAGCCGAGGGCGAGCGTCGCCGCCAGGAGGGGCGCGAGGAGAGAGCGCATCACTGAGCCGAGAAGCTGTAGCGGGCGCCCATGCGCTGGCCGCCGAAGCTCGGGAAGCGGACGCCGCGCACCGTGCGCCGGATGCAGGACTTGAAGGCGCCCGAGCCCTGGCGGGCGCTCACGCCCATGACCTGGCCGCTGCCGGCGATGGCGATGTCGATCTGGACGTTGCCGAGGCGCCCGCCGCGACGCGACTCGGGCACGACGCAGGCGTTGAAGATGCGGTTGAGCTGCCGGTTCATGGTGTTCTGCACCTGGGCCGGGCTGAGGCGCCCCTGGCCGCCGGACATGGTCGCGTCGCCGAGCTCGATGGCGACGTTCATGGCCTGCTCGTAGGAGCCCACGAAGGAGCCGCCCATCACGGTCCGGCGCATGCCCCCGCCGCCACCGCCGCGGCGGCGCCGGGGCGGGTCCGGGAGGATGCCGGCGGTGCCGCTCAGCTCGATCTCGCCACGCTCGAAGAGGTCCCCGAGGTCGGCCTGGGCGACCTCTTCCTCGCCGCCGGCCTCGCGGGTGGCGAAGAAGATGACGACGCCCGCGACGAAGACGAGGGCGACGGCCGCCGCGATGGCGATCTTGAACGTGCCCGAGCGCTTCTCGGCGGACTCGGCGCGGGCGATGGAGGCGACGCGGGCCTCCTCCTCGCGGCGGATGCGCGCCTGGTCGATGAACTCGCCGAACTCCTCCCACTCCTGGATGGGCTTGCGCTCGCCCGTGTCCATGTTGAGCAGGTCGTGCTCCTCGCGGACGTCGCTCTTGACGATCAGCTCGACGAGCTCGCGGCCGGAGAAGGGGCCGTGGTCGAGGCCGTCCTTGACGACCATCCAGCGGGGCGCGTCGTTCTCGGTGATCTTCGCGAGCAGCCCGCCGAGGTCGACGGAGGCGGCGGCCACCGGGGCCTTCGGCGCGCCGGCGGCCGGTCCGCCGCGGAAGTCGTCCTGGAGGCTCACGCGCTGACCGACCTGGGGCTTCGCGCCCGGGGCGGGCGGCGGCTTGGGCGGGCCCTTCGGTGGCGTGGGGGCCTTCGCCGCAGTCGCCCTCGCCCCGGTCGCTCTCGCCGGCGCCGCGGCGACGGGGGGCGCGGGCTCGTCCACCTCGCCGTCCCCGTCGACGTCCACGTCGACGTCCAGGTCGAAGTCGGCGGCGGCCTGCACCTCGGGGGCGTCGGCGACGAGCGGCTGGAGCGCCGAGCGCACCTCGTCGGGCGAGGCGTAGCGGGCGTCCGGGTCTGCGGCGAGGCACTTCAGGAGGACCTGGTCGATCTCCTCGGTCGCGTCCTGATGCGCCTGCGAGGGAGGGATGAAGCCCTCGGCTGGGGACTTCCCCGTGAGCAGCTGGTAGAGGATCGAGCCGACGCCGAAGATGTCGCTGCGCGGCGTGGGCGGCTGCCCGGCCTTCACCTCGGGGGCGAGGGAGGCCTGCTCGGCCGGGGTGAGCGCGTCCGGGCCGCGGGTCTCCACCAGGGCCTTGTCGAGGCCGAACTCGGTGACCTTCACGCGGCCCGACTTCGTGACCCAGACGGTCTCCGGGCGGAGCGCGCCGTGGCAGGTCTTCTCGTGGGCCGCGGCGAGGGCGCGGCAGACGTGGGCGACGACGTTGTAGGCGCCGCGGAGCGACATGTGGCGGCCCTCGGCCTCGCGCTTCTCGAGGACCTCGGAGAGGGCGTGACCCTCGACCCACTCGGAGGCGACGAAGGGGCGCCCGCTCGTCCCCACGCCGTAGGTCGCCGCGATGTTGCGGTGCGCCAGGCGGGCCGCGATGCGGGCTTCCTCCCGGAGCTTCTTCACGCCGGCCGCGTCGAGCAGATCCCCGCGCAGGACGCGGAGCACGATGGGCTTCTTGGTCTTCTGATCCTGGGCGCGCAGGACCTCGCCGAGGGCGTCCTCCCGGACCGACTCCTCGACGCGGAAGCGGCCGCCGACGAGCGCGCCGGGGCCGAGGGGGCCCGAGGACGGGGAGCCCGCCGTTGCCGCTGTGTTCTCGCTCACGGGGCGGGAGGTTATCGGCCCCTCTCGGGGGGATCAACGGGAGATGAGCGCGGGACCGGGAGAGCGCGTGAGGGAAGGGCGGTCGGGCCGTTTCCGGCGGGCGGGCCGGGGGCGAGGTCGCGGATCGCGTGATAAGCTGGGGAGGTGGGCGATCGCAGCAAGACGCGCAGCCAGGTGAAGGACGAGTCGCGCAAGCGCGGCCTCGTCGCCGGGGGTGCCGCCGTCGCGACGGGCGTGGCCACGGCCACCGTGGGCGTCGTCCCGCTGACCGTCGCCGGCCTCGCGGGCACCGGGTACCTGACGTACCGCTGGTGGAAGCACCGCGCGAAGAACGGCCTGAAGTTCTGACACCCCGAGGGGCGGTCGGGCCGCAGCCCGGGGCTCCTCGCAGGGGCTCGTTCCGTGTCTCTGCTCCAGTAGTCTCCTGTCTCGCGTAGGCTCCTGCGCGAATAGGCTCCTGCGCGAATAGGCTCCTGCGCGACCGAGGAAGCCTGCCGCCTCGGGCGCGACGCCCGCGCGTCGCGACGGAGCGGGCGCGACGTCTCCACCGTCCGAGACCGTCCGAGAGCCGCGACGGGGGCTCCGCGAGGAGTGGACGGCCGCCGACCGGACCGGGGGGCCGCCGCGTGGTAAGCCGCTCCGCGTGGAAATCGACTTCGAGCTCCCCTCGCCCCAGCGGCGCATCTTCTGCAACCGCACGCTGAACCTCCGGTCCATCCGCGCCATCGGCTTCGACATGGACTACACGCTCATCCACTACCGGACGGAGGTGTGGGAGCGGCACGCCTACCACCACGCCAAGCAGCGCCTCCTCGAGAAGGGCTGGCCGGTGGAGCACCTCGAGTTCGACCCGAGCTTCGCCAGCCTCGGCCTCATCCTCGACCTCGAGCTCGGCAACGTCGTGAAGGCCAACCGCTTCGGCTACGTGAAGAAAGCCTGCCACGGGACGCGCGACCTCAGCTTCGAGAAGCAGCGCGCCATCTACGCCCGCGAGATCATCGAGCTCGCCGACCCGCGCTGGCGCTTCATGAACACGCTCTTCGCGCTCTCGGAGGCCTGCCTCTTCGCCCAGTGCGTCGATCTGCTCGACGACGAGAAGCTCGAGGAGCTCGGCCAGCCCATGGCCTACCGCGACGTCTACGCGGGCGTGCGCAGCGCCATCGACGAGGCGCACATGATGGGCGAGCTCAAGCGCGACATCATGGCGGACCCGGAGCGCTTCGTGGACCTCGACGAGGAGCTCCCCCTGGCGCTCATGGATCTTCGCGCCGCGGGCAAGAAGGTCCTGCTCATCACGAACAGCGAGTGGTTCTACACGCGCGCCATGATGAGCTACGCCTTCGACCGCTTCCTCCCGGGCGACATGACCTGGAAGGAGCTCTTCGACCTCGTGGTCGTCGCTGCGCGCAAGCCGAGCTTCTTCGAGGGCGACGGCGCGGTCTTCGAGGTCGTCGACGAGGTGCAGGGGACGCTCAAGCCGGTCGTGGGGCCGCTCCAGCCGGGCGGCTTCTACGTGGGCGGCCACGCGCGGCTGGTGGAGCAGGTCTTCGACATCGCGGGCCAGCAGGTGCTCTACGTCGGCGACCACATCTTCAGCGACGTGAACCGCAGCAAGAAGATCCTCCGGTGGCGCACGGCGCTGGTGGTGCGCGAGCTCGAGCAGGACCTCGAGGCGCTCGAGGGCTTCAAGCCGCAGCAGGCCGAGCTCACCCGGATGATGGCCGAGAAGGAGCGGCTCGAGCACGCCTACTCGCAGGTGCGCCTGCTCATCCAGCGCAAGGAGAAGGGCTACGGGCCGCAGGCGGAGGAGTCGGCCGAGGCGCTCCGCGAGCGCATGCAGGCGATCCGCGAGGAGGTGCTCGCGCTGGACGCGCGCATTGCGCCGCTGGCGAAGGAGGCGAGCGAGCTCTCGCACCCGCGCTGGGGCCTGGTGATGCGCGCGGGGAACGACAAGAGCCACCTCGCGCGGCAGGTCGAGAAGAGCGCCGACGTCTACATGGCGCGCGTCTCGAACCTCCTCGCCGAGACGCCCTTCGTCTACCTGCGCTCGCCGCGCACGAGCCTGCCGCACGATCACGGTCCTTCGGGCGGCGCCTGAGTCCGCTCGGGGCGCCCTCGCGCCGTCGCTCCCCGGCCCCGCGCCCGTCGGCCTCGCGACCCCGCGCCCCCGGCCCGTTGCCACCGCGCCCCGTTGCCATCGCGCGCCGGTGCGCCATGGTGGGGGGCATGAGCGACGAGGCGCAGGATCCGGCCGAGGCCGAGCGGGACGCCGCGAAGTGGTCGGCGGTCGAGGAGGGGCTCGAGCTGCTCCAGGAGGGCGACGTCGACGCGGCGCTCGCCGAGCTGACCCGCGTGGTCGAGGTGGACGCGGAGAACGAGTACGCGCACTTCTTCCTCGGCAACGCCTACTTCGAGCGGGAGGACTTCCCGCGCGCGCTGAAGTGCTACGTGACGGCGCTCGAGGTGGCGCCGAAGTACATCGGCGCGATGGTCGCGGCGGGGCAGACGCTGCGGCTCCTCGGGGACCACGCGCGGGCGCTCCGGATGGGCAAGCAGGTGCTCCGGCTCCGCAAGGACGACGCGGACGCGCTCTACCTGCTGGGCATGGTGCACTTCCAGCGCGGGGAGCATCCGCAGGCGCGAGGCTTCCTCGAGCGCTTCCTCCAGACGAACCCGGAGATCGAGGTCGCCATGGAGGTCGAGGGGATGCTCCAGATCATCCGCGGCGAGGCGCAGCCGCTGGAGGAGCCGGAGCCCGAGATCGAGGCCTGAGCGCCGCCTGAGAAGGCGCTCCCGTGTCCGTGCCCGTTCGAGGGAGGACGCGCTCGGTCGCGGGTGCCGTCTCGCCGAGGCGCGCGCTCGCCGCGGGAAGCGACCGGGCACGGGCGCACGAAGGCGCCCTACGGGCTGCTGCGCGCGCTTCTAACTAGAGCTGAAACGGGTACACGATCACGAACGTGCTCTGCTGAAAGCGCGGGAAGCGCGCGGTGCGCACGGCGCGAGCGATGCAGCCGCCGTAGGGTTGGCGCGCGAAGTAGCCGTCCTGCACCACGGCCGTGGTGACGCGACCGGAGGCGCCGCGGACGATGATCCGGACGCGCACGGTCCCGTGCCCCTCGATGCAGGCCTGGACGGCCGGGCGCACGGCGGCCAGCGCCGCCTGCACCTGCTCGCGGGTCGGAGTGGGGGGCAGGTCCTCGGGCTGGGGCTCGGGCCGCGGCTCGGGTCGCTCGGGCTCGGGTCGCGCGGGCTGCGGCGGGGTGGTCTCCGGCTCGGGCTCGGGGCGTGGCTCCGCCCGTTCGGCCCGGGGCTCGCGGGGGCGCGCGGGCTCGGGTCGCCGCTCAGGCCGCTCCGGCTCGGCCCTCTCCGGAGCCGTCGCCTCGGCGGGCGTCTCCGGCTCGGCTTCCAGGGATGGGTCCTCGGGCTGCGGCTCGGTCGGGCTCGTCTCCGGCTCCGGCTCGACCTGCACGCTCTCCGCCGCCACGGGCCCCTCCGCGGGGCGCTCCGCGTCGCTCTGCCCATGGGCGGGCGCGACGGCCACGTGCACCGGTTCGAGCTGCATCGGGTCCGGCTCGGCGGCCGCGCTCTGCTGCGTGGTCCACCACCAGCCGCCCGCGCCGGCGGCCCCGAGGAGCACCAGCGCCACCAGCCAGCGGCCTCCACCGGATGCCTCGGCCTCGGCCTCGGCCTTCCCGGGCGGGCGCGGCGCCTCGATGGAGATGAAGTCCTCCTCCGGGTCGGCGCCCGGATCGCTCGGCGCCGGGTGCTCCATGTGGAGGATCTTCTCGAAGTCGATGCCGGAGCTCCGGGGCGGTACGTCGGGGGCCGGGCGCTCCTCCTTCGGCGGGGGCGGCGCCGAGGCCTTGGGCCGGCGCACGGGGAGCGGCGCCGGGGGCGGGCGCTGGGCCCGCCGCGGCACCGGGGGCAGGGGCGGGGGCGCGTTGGCCACCTCCTCGAGCTCGAGCAGGTCCGCGTCCTCTTCGAGCACCGGCGTGAGGCGGGTGAAGCCCGAGTCCGTCGTCTCCGCGAGCACGCCCGGGTCCGGCGCCGCCGCGTCCTCGCCGTCGTCGTCCTCGCCGGGGTCGCCCTCGTCGTCCTCGGGCAGCGCGACGCCGGCCACGGGGGCGGCGGTCTCATCGGCCGCAGCGGGGAGGGCGACACCCGCCACCGGCGCCTCCTCCGCGTCGTCCTCGTCGCCCAGCATCTCGAGCTCGGAGAAGCTCAAGCGCTCGGCCGAGTCGCGCCCGACGACCTCCTCGTCGTCGTCCTCCGGCACGGGCACGCCCGCCACCCGAGGCAGCTCTTCCTCGTCGTCCCCCATCGAAATCCGGCCTCTCGCTCCCTCGGCTTCCGTTCCCGCGCTCCCGCACGCCTCCGCGCGCTCGCGCCCCTCCCAGCAGCCGAGATGCGACAAATGGTTGCCCATTTCGCGCCCCTTCACCAAGTTCGTGCGGTGCGCGACTCCGCCCCGGCCCCCGCCCATCGCACCGAAGCCGTCGAGATCTTCGGCGGCGACGGGCCCGTCGTCCTCACCTGCGAGCACGCCACCGAGCGGCTCCCGGCGCCCTGGCGCTGGCCCGAGGCCGACCAGCGCCTCGTCGGCACGCACTGGGCCTACGACCTCGGCGCCGCGGACCTGACCTACGACCTCCAGCGGCGCCTGAGCTGCGCCGCGGTGCTCTCGCGCTTCTCCCGCCTGCTCGTCGACCCGAACCGCCCCGAGGGCGCGGAGACGCTCTTCCGCGACGTCGCCGACGGCGAGCCCGTGCGCTTCAACCTCGACCTCGACGCCGAGGAGCGCGAGCGGCGCCTCGCCGGCTACTACCGCCCCTACCACGCCGCCGCCGACGAGGTGGTCGAGGCCTCCTCGGCGCCCATCGTCTTCTCCGTGCACACGTTCACGCCGGTCTACGAGGGCACCAAGCGGTGGATGGAGATCGGCGTGCTCTACGACACGCACGAGGCCATCAGCCTCGAGCTCGGGCGCGCGCTCCGCGACGCCGGCTTCCACGTCGCCTACAACGAGCCCTGGTCCGGCAAGGAGGGGCTCATCTACAGCGTCGACCGTCACGCGCGGAGCCACGGGCGCGAGCCCATCGAGATCGAGGTGCGCCAGGACCTCGCCGTGCAGGCCGAGTTCCGCTGGCGGCTCGTCGACGCCATCGCCGGTTGGCTCCGGGAGCGCTGAGCCGACCGCGGCGGCCGCTCGGCGGAGCGCCGTCCGCGCGCCAGGTGAAGCCGGCGCCGAACGCGGGCGCGTCGCTCGTGGACGGGGCCTCGCGACGCGGCTCCGGGCGGCGCTCGCCGGGCGGTGCTCGCCGGGCGGTGCTCGCCGGGCGGTGCTCGCCGGGCGTGGCTGCGGACAGAGGTCGCGGGTGGGGTCTGCGCGCACCGCTCCCTGGCGCCGATTCCGACACTCGGTGTAAGAATCTTCCCGGCCTGCCTGAGCTATGCTCCGCGCCGATGCCGAGCTACGCGACCTACCGCGAGGCCGTCCGGGGGCGCCGCCTGCCGCTCGCCTTCTGCGACCTCGACCTGCTCGAGCGCAACCTCGACGCGCTCGCGCGCCGCGCCCGCGGCAACCCGATCCGCGTGGCCTCGAAGAGTGTCCGCTGCGTCGAGGTCCTCCGCCGGACGCTCGCCCACGAGGGCTTCGCCGGGGTCATGGCCTACACGGCCGCCGAGGCCGCCCACCTCGCGGACCACGGCTTCGACGACCTCCTGGTCGCCTACCCGACGGTGGAGCCGAGCGAGATCCGCCAGGCGCTCGAGCACGTCGCGGCCGGCAAGACGATCACCCTCATGGTCGACGACGCCGAGCAGGTGCGCCGGCTCTCGGCCCTCGCCGCCGAGCGCGACGTCGAGCTCCCCCTCTGCCTCGACGTCGACATGGCCCTCCCGCTCCCCGGGCTCTTCTTCGGCGTCCGCCGGAGCCCCATCCGCACGGCGGCCCAGGCGCGCCGCCTCGGGCAGGCCATCCACGCCGCCTCGCACGTCCGCCTCGAGGGCGTGATGGGCTACGAGGCGCAGATCGCGGGCCTCCCAGACGGCACGCCGAACCGGGCCTTCAACCTCTTCGTGCGCCAGCTGAAGAAGCGCTCCATCCGCGACCTCCGCCGGCGCCGCGGCGCCGTGGTGGACGCGCTGCGCGCCGACGGGCACGCGCTCCGCTTCGTGAACGGCGGCGGCACGGGGAGCCTCGAGAGCACGGCCGGCGACCCGAGCGTGACCGAGTCGACGGCCGGCTCGGGGCTCTACGCCCCGGGCCTCTTCGACGAGTTCGCGGGCTTCAAGCACCTCCCGGCGGCGGGCTTCGCCGTACCGGTCGTGCGGCGGCCGGGGCCGGGCTACGTGGCCTGCCACGGGGGCGGCTACGTCGCCTCGGGCGGCGCCGGCAAGGACAAGCTGCCGAAGCCCTACCTGCCCGCGGGCCTCGCGCTCCTCGACCAGGAGGGGGCCGGCGAGGTGCAGACGCCGCTGAAGGTCGAGGGGCCCATCACGCCGGCGATCGGCGACCCGGTCTTCTTCCGGCACGCGAAGGCCGGCGAGCTCTGCGAGCGCTTCGAGACGCTCCTGCTCCTGCGCGGCGGCGCGGTCGTGGGCGAGGCGCCGACCTACCGGGGCGAGGGGAAGTGCTTCCTATGAGCGCCCGGCTGATCCTCGCGAGCACCTCGCCCTACCGGCGGGAGCTGCTGGACCGGCTCGGCGTGCCCTACGAGGCCGTGCCCCACCACTGCGACGAAGGGCCGGTGATGGCCGCCGGCGGGCCGCCGGAGGCGGGGGCGGGGGCGCTGGCCCGGGCGAAGGCCGAGAGCCTTCGCGAGGCATGCCCGGGAGCGTGGATCCTCGGCTCGGATCAGGTGGCGGAGGTCGACGGGGCGATCCTCGGCAAGCCCGGGACGCCCGAGAAGGCGCGGGCCCAGCTCGCGCGCCTGGCGGGGCGGGCGCATCGGCTGGTGACGGCCGTCTGCTTGCTCGGGCCCGAGGGGCAGCGGAGCGAGCACGTGGACGTCCACGGGATGCACCTCCGGGCGCTGAGCGAGGCGGAGGTGGCGCGCTACGTCGCGCGCGAGGCGCCCCTCGACTGCTGCGGGAGCTACAAGATCGAGCGGCTCGGCATCGCGCTCTTCGAGCGCATCGAGGGGCGCGACTTCACGGCGATCACCGGGCTGCCGCTGATGGCCGTGAGCGCGATGCTGCGGGACGCGGGCTTCGACGTCCCCTGAGCGCGCCCCAGGCCTTGCAGTCGACGCCCGCTACGGATCGCGGATGGCGGATGGCGGATCGCCTCCCGACCGAAGGAAGGGAGAGGGAGAGGGAGCCGCTCAGCGGAGGACGGGGTTCTGGCCCATGCGCCAGATGAAGCCGTCGAGGACGTAGTGCGTCGCCTGCGGGAGGGCGAGGAGCGGGACCAGCAGGCTGAGCGCGAAGGCGCCGAGCTCGCCGCCCTCGCCGAAGAGCCAGGGCCGGTCGTGCCAGACCCAGCGATCCCAGGCGAGCTCCTCGACGAAGGCGAGGGCGATCACGCTGAGCACGAAGACGAGCGCCCCGCCGCGGAGCACGCGCGCCAGCGTCGAGGCGGGGCGGCGGGCGGCCCGGTGGCGGCCGTAGCGGTAGGTGAGCACGAGGTAGGGCACGCCGTGGATCAGCACGTTGGTCACGGTGAAGGCGAAGTCGCCGTCGAGGGCGACGATGCCGACGTACCAGCAGGCCCAGGTGGTCGCGACGACGAGGAGCTTGCCGGGGCTCGGCTTCGGGCCGCGCCCGGCGAGGCGGATGAGCTGGCGGAGCGCCCAGCCGCCGAGGAGCGCGGCGTAGAGGGGGAAGGTCCAGGCGGCGAGCTCCGCGCTCAGGCCGACGACGAAGTCGCCCTCGAGGAACCAGTGGAAGCTCCGCGGCAGGTGCCCATGCCACCAGACGAGGGGCCAGACGGTGGCGGCGTAGGTCGCGGCGAGATCGACGCGCCGGTCGAGGGCGCCCGCTCCCTCCCGGCGGGCGTAGAGGGCGACCCAGCCGACCTGCTGGCGCACGAAGTGGAACACGGCGACGTAGGCGAGGACGGTCCAGAAGAGGGCCCCGCTCATGGCGTGGAGCAGGACGCCGGCGGCGTAGCAGGCGAGGGGCGCGCCGACGTAGAGGAGCGGCCGGCGGCGGAGCTCGGCGCCGTCGAGGTAGACCCGGTAGATCGTCGACCAGACGTGGGCGACGTCGACCACGAGGATGCAGCTCAGCCAGATCCAGTCGGGGGCGTCGGCCTCGAGGATGCCGAGCTGGGCGCCGAGGCCGAGGAGCGCGAAGGCGAGCGCCGCGCTCCCGCCGAAGGCGAGGAGGTCGGTGCGCCGGCCGAAGAGCCAGGGGCCGCCCTTCGCGAAGAGGCTCAAGCCGGCTCCTCGGCGCCCGTCGTCGCTCCGCTCGCTTCGGTGGCGTCCTCGGTGGCGGGCTCGGCAGCTGGCTCGGTGGCTTCGGCGGCACCGCCCGTGGCTTCTTCGCCAGCTTCGTCGGCGGCTCCCTCACCGATCTGGAAGACCGCGCCGCGGCGGATGTCCCAGACCTCGTCGGCGGCGCGCACGCCGTGGAAGAACGCCTCCTCGAAGAGCGCGAGCCCGGAGAGATCCGAGTGCGCGAGGTGCACGTGACCCCGCGGGCGGCCGTCCTCGAAGCGCGCCCCGTCCCGCAGGAAGCCCACGCGCGGCTGCACCATGGCGTGGCCCCAGCGCCAGACGTCGACCCGCTCCACGTGCTCGTCGAGCTCCGGATGCGGGCGCCGGAGATCGGCGAGCACCGCGTCGGCGAGGTCCGCATGCTCGGCCTCGAAGAGCCGCCGCCGCCCGGCCTCGGCGTCCGCGTCCGTGAAGGGCAGATACCAGGTCCAGACGGTCGGGCCGAAGTCGCGCCCGCGCTGGTGCGTCGCCGTCACGTAGCCGAGCGCCGGGCTGTCGTAGAGCACGTTGTCCCAGGCGGGCGGCGCGCCCCGGCCCGGCGGGCGGCCCCGCAGGTGGAGGTTGGCCACGGCCCAGGCGCCGACCTCGTAGCCGTCGAGCTCGAGGCCGAGCTCGGGCGCGAGGCGGGCGGCGACGAAGCGGGGCACGGCGAGGATCGCGTGGTCGGCCACGACGCGCTCGCGGGTCTCGCCGTCGGCCCGGAGCAGGAGGAGCTGCACGCCCTCGGGCGTCTCGTGCACGTGCACGACGGCCCGGCCGGTCTCGACCCGGTCTCCGATCACGCCCGCGAGGTGCTCGACGATCGCGCCGTTGCCCTCGGGCCAGGTGAGGACCTCGCTCCCCTCGAGGGCCTGCTCGGGCCGGGCGGCGCGGGCGGCCCAGTAGAAGACGAAGGCCCAGGCGCTCGTCTCCTCGAGCTCGAGCCCGTAGTCGTCGCGGCAGGCGTAGCGGGCGAGCCAGCGGAGCCGGGGCGAGGTGAAGCCGCCCTCGTCGAGCCACTGGGCGGCGCTGAGCCGATCGAGGGCGAGGTGCGCCGGATCCCGGGCGGAGCGGGCCGAGGGGATCTGGAAGGCTTCGACCTGCGCCGCCACGCGGGCCTCGAAGCGGGCGAGCTGCGCGAGGTCCTCCTCGCTCGCGCCGGCCCAGGGGTAGAGGCCCGGGTACCAGAAGCCGCGGTAGAAGACGCGGCTCTCGGGCTCGCGGACGAGGAGCCGCTCGGCGGGCTCGCTCCGGTGGAAGGCGCCCATCTCGACCAGCAGGCCGCGGAGGTCGACGTTCGAGGTCGGCGGCACCGGTAGGTAGTGGGCGCCCCAGGGGTAGCGGGTCAGGGCGCTCTCACCGCTTCGGCTGGTGCCGCCGAGGGCCGGCTCGAGCTCGAAGAGGCGGAAGTCTCGCTCGCCGCGGCGGAGCAGGCGCCAGCCCGCGCTCAGGCCCGCCGGGCCGCCGCCGACGATGGCGACGGGGACGCGGCGCGTGGGGGCGTCGCGCCAGGCCTCGCGCGGGGGCGGCTCGCGGAGCCGATGGCCGAGCCGATGGTCCGGGCCGAGGAGGGCCCCCTCGGGGGGCTGCGGGGGCGGCGCGCCCTCGCAGGCGAGGAGCTTCGCGGCGAAGGGCGCGCCGAGGAGCAGGCGCAGCATCTCGCGCCGGCGCGACCTCAGTTCGCCCACTGCCGCTCCTCGGCGTCGTAGTAGCGGACGAGCGCCTGGTCGTTCAGGTGGTTGGTCTCCACCTCGAGCGGGCCCATGTCCGGCGGGAAGACGAAGAGGGTCGGGAGCAGGGCGTCGCTGAGGTAGCGGAGCTCGGCGGCCGGGAGCGGCGGCGGGAGCGCGCTCGGCGCGTCGAAGGGGCGCGGGGAGGCGAGCACGTAGCCCCACTCGCCGAAGCTCGGCACGGTCGCGTGGTAGGGGCGCACGGCGTAGCCGGCCTCGCGGACGGTCTCCGTGATGCACCAGTAGGAGCGGCGGGCGAAGAGGGGCGAGGTGCTCTGGATGGCGACCGTCGCGTCGTCGGCGAGGGCCGTGCGGAGCAGGCGGTAGAAGCGCCGCGTGTAGAGCTTCCCGAGGGAGAAGTTGTTCGGGTCCGGGAAGTCGACGATGGCGACGTCGTAGGGGAGGGCGTCGCCGCTCGCGGGGGCGGCGCGCTGGCGCTCGTCGAGCCAGACCATGGCGTCGTCGTGGACGAGCTCGACGCGCGGGTCCTCGAGGCTGTGGGCGTTCAGGTCGGCGAAGAGGCGCCGGGCGACGCGGGTCACGGCCGGGTCGAGGTCGACGAGCGTGACGTGCTCGACCTCGGGCCAGCGGAAGAGCTCGCGGAGGGCGAGGCCGTCGCCTCCGCCGAGGACCAGCACGCGGGCGCGGCGCGGCGCGGCGGCCATGGCCGGGTGCACCAGGGCTTCGTGGTAGCGGTGCTCGTCGACGCTCGAGAACTGGAGGTTCCCGTCGAGGAAGAGGCTGGTCACGGGGCCGCCGCGGGTGACGACGAGGCGCTGGTAGGCGCTCTGCTCGGCGAAGACGATGGGCTCGTCGTAGAGGCTCTGTTCGGTCCAGCTCGTCAGGCGGTCGGCCTGGGCGAAGGTGCCGCCGAGGAGCACGAGGAGGAGGGCGGCGAGGACGCGCACGCGGAGGACGTCGCCGCGCGTGAGGAGCGGGGCGAGGGCGGTCGTGCCGAGGAGGGCGACGAGCGCGTTGAGCATGCCGAAGAGCAGCGAGGTGCGGGTGATGCCGAGGGTCGGCACGAAGACGATGGCGAAGAGGACCGAGCCGAGGAGCGCGCCGATGTAGTCGACGGTGAGGACGCGGGCGACGAGCTCCTCGAAGGCGAGCTCCTCCTTGAGGATGCGCATCAGGAGGGGGATCTCGAGGCCGACGAGCGTGCCGATGACGACGATCGTCCCGTAGAGGAGGACGGCGAAGGCCTCGGCCTGGGCGAAGCCGACGAAGAGGAGGGGCGCCGAGAGGCCGCCGACCAGGGCGGCGGCGAGCTCGACCTCGAGGAAGCGGCGGGCGACGCCGCGCTTCACGAAGCGGGAGAGGAAGCTCCCGATGCCCATGGCGAAGAGGTAGGTGCCGATGGTCGTCGAGAACTGGGTGACCGAGTCGCCGAGCACGTAGCTGGCGACGGTGCCGGCGAGGAGCTCGTAGACGAGGCCGCTCGTGGCGATGATGAGGACGGTCAGGAAGAGGAGCGTGCGCGAGGCGCGGGTGAGCCGGGGCGCGTCCGGGCCTTCGGGGGAGCCGGAGCCCGGGCCCTCGGAGCTCGACGGAGCGGCGCGTGGCGCCTCCCTCTCTCGCGAGGCCGCGTCGGCGCCGGGGGATGGGGAGCCCTGCACGGGTTCGTCCGCCGCGTCGTGCGCGGTTTCGTCCGCCGTGTCGTCCGCCGTGTCGCCCGCCACGTCGTCCGCCGCGTCGTCCTCGAGGTCGTCCGGCGTGGCGCCCTCAGCCGAGCATCGCCGCGGCGACGATCAGCGCGATCCCCAGGATCACGGAGCCCATGACCACCGCGAGCGCGGTGTTCTGGTCTTCCTCGATCTCCTTGCGCACCGAGAAGGGAGAGATCTTCGCCATGAGCCAGAAGGCCAGCGCGAAGAAGACGATCCCGATGACGCTGAAGAGGATCGACTGCAGGACGGCGTTGCCGACGGTGTTCCAGTCGATGTTCACGCCGCCGTTCTACCGGATCGGCGGCGCAGCGTCATCCACAGCGGTGGGAGGAGTAGGAGAGCGGTGGCGGCGCCGAAGAGGCGGACGTTGCGTCCCCCGACCGAGACGCGGGCGCGGACCGGGGCGTCGGCCACCGAGAGGCGGACGGAATAGCGGCCCGGCGCGACGCCATCGAAGCGGACGTGGCCGTGTGGGTGGAGCTCGGCCTCCCGCTCGCGGACGGCCTGCGAGGCCTCGGCGACGAGGGCCACGTGGGCGTAGGTCGGGGGCGCGTCCGGCCCCTGCTCGGCGGCGAGGGCGACGTCGACGAGGCGCGCGCCCTCGACCTCGAAGGGCGCCGAGTAGCGGATCGCGCGGGAGAGCGCGCGGGCCTCGAAGCCGTCCGCGGGCGTCGCCTCGAGGCGGGCGACCTCGCGGGGCGCCGGGCGGAGGAAGGTGAAGAGGGCCAGGGCGAGGAGGAGCGCCCCGGCTAGGGCCCAGGCCCGGCGCAGGCTCGGTCCGGGCTCGCGGGCGCTCGGGGGGCGGGGCTCGCTCGCCGCTGGCTCCGGGCCGCTCTCACCGTCGCTCGCCATGGCCATCCTGCGTGCCTCCGGTGGGCGGGGCAGGGCGTCAGAGGCGCTCGTCGATGATCGCGCTCCGCCGGAGCTCTTGGAGGAAGAGGGCCTCCTGCCGCTCCATCGCCCGCCCGAGCATCTCCTGGTAGAGCTGGTCGCGGAGCTCGTCGAACTCGGGGATCCCGGAGCCGCCGCGCTCCCGCTCGTGGAGCAGGAAGATGTGGAAGCCGCTCGAGCCGCGGACGGGCTGGCTGATCTCGCCCGAGTCCATGGTGAGCAGCGTGCTCTCGAGATCCTCCGGGAGGTCGCCCTGGCGGAGCCAGCCGAGCTCGCCGCCCCCGTAGGTGGCGATGGCGTCGGCGAAGGACTCGACCGTGAGATCGGACCGGATCGCGCGCGCCTCGGCGCGGACCTCGGCGACCTCGGTGGCGCCGGCGGTCTCGGCGACGGGGAGGAAGATGTGCGAGGTGCGGAAGCGGAGGCTCCGGTTGGCCTGCCGCACGCGGCGCTCGTAGGTGCGGCGGACGTCGGCCTCGGTGATGTTCACCCGGCCGCGCACCCGCTGGTTGAGCACCTTGAAGCGGAGGAGCTGGCGGCGGAGGTCCGAGCGGTACTGGGCCTCCGTGTAGCCCTGGGCGCGCACGGCTTCCCAGAACTCCTGCTCGGTCAGGCCGTTCTGGCGGATGACGTTGCGCACGGCGCGCTCGACGTCCCGGCTGGTGACCCGGACCTGCATGCGGCGGGCGGCCTGCTCGATCAGCTCCTCGTCGACGAGGCGGCTGAGGAGCTCCTCGTAGAGCTGGCGGAGGGCCGGGAGGCGCTGCGCCTCGGGGGCCTGCATGAGCCGGTCGAGGAAGGGCACGGCGCGCCGGCGGAGATCGGAGAGGAAGATCGCCTCGTCGTTCACGGTGGCGACGACGCGCTCGATCACGTCGGCCCGGCCGCCGGCCGGGAGGAGGAGGGCGCCGAGGAGCGCGAGGGGGACGAGGCGCCTCACTGGTCGCTCTCCATGTTCGCGGGGGCCATCGTCGCGGGGGCCATCGTCGAAGGCGCCATGCTGGCGGCCATCGCGCTCGGGGCCATGCCGGTCGCGCCCATGGTCGTCTCGGGCACCTCGAGGGCGTCGGCGGGCGCGCCCTCCGGGACGGCGGCCACGTTCTCGGGCCCGAGGTCGATGCGCACCGAGTCGAGCGCGCCGAGGTTCTCCTCGACCTCGGCCTCCTCCCGGAGACCGGCCACGAACTCCTCCACGGCGTCCTCGCGCTTCTGACGCCAGAGCCGGTTCTGGATCGGCCGCCGCGCCTCCTCGAGCGTGCGCCGGAGCGCCGCCCGCCGACCCGTGAGCTTCACGATGTGGAAGCCCGCGTCGGTCTGCACCAGCTCCGGGTAGACGCCCCCGATGCGCTCGATCGAGAAGGCCGCCTCGGCGAGCGGCGCCGGCACGGGCGCCTCGTCCGTGTCCCCGCCCCGGCTCCCGTCGCGGCCGAAGAAGCGGAGGTCCCCGTTGCGCGAGCCCCGCCGGGTCTCCTCGTCCTCGCTGTGCCGCTGCGCGAGCCGCGAGAAGATCGCCATGTCGCGCTCGTTCGCCCGCACCTCTGCCAGCACCCGCTCCGCCGTCGCCCGGTCCGCGATGAGGATGTGGCTCGCCCGCACCTGCGCCGGCTTGTTGAACTCGTCCTCGTGCTCCTCGTAGTAGGCGCGGATCTCCTCGTCGGTGACGTCCGAGAGGCGGATCCGGTCCTCGAAGAGGTCCTTCATCATCTGCTGGATCATCGTCTGCTTCCGGGTCCGCTCGACCTCGGGCAGCTCGTCCAGGCCCCGGCGCCGCGCCTCGGCGGCGAGGAGCTCGAAGCGGATGAGGTTGTTCAGGAACTCGCGCCGCCGCTCCGGCGAGTTGTAGCGGGCGCGCAGGTAGGGGCTCTGGTCCGCGAGGCGCTCGGCGAACTCGCCGACGGTGATCTCCGCGTCGCCCACCTTCACGAGCAGCTCGGAGGCCTGCTCGGCCGTGAGCCCGTGGCGCGGGCCCTGCTCCTCGCCGCTGCCTTCGCCCTCGCCGCTGCTCTCGCCATCGTCGTCGCCCCCGCAGGCGAAGAGGCCGAGGGCGAGCGCGAGGAGGAGGGGAAGAAGACGAGGCATGGGCGGAGTGGGGTGGCCGGCCGACGGGAGGCCGGGCACGAGGAGGCAGCTAGCACGTCCCGAAAACGCCATCAACGGTCGGATCATTCGCCCGGGCCATTCGCCCGGGTCATTCGCCCGGATCATTCGGCCGAAGGCCCGGGGGCCCGGAAGCGGAAGTCGCAGATCGGGCCTCCGGCGGCCAGCGTGCTCGGGCGCTCGAGGCGGATCGGCGTGTAGGCGGGGCGGAAGAAGGCGGCGTCGACCTCGCAGAAGAGGGGGGCGAGGGGGCGCGCGTCGGCGGCGTCCAGGAGCTCGACGAAGCGGCACCGGTGCACGGTGAAGAGGACGCCGGGCGGGTCCCCCTCGAGGCGCTCGAGCGTGCCTTCGGCGTTGAAGAAGCGGCCCGCGAAGGGGCGGAGGGCGGCGACGTCGCGCACCTCGGCCGGATCGAGGCGGGCCAGGAGCGGGGCCAGGAAGCGCACGCCGGCCGCGAGGACCAGCTCGCGGGTGAGGGCGAGGGCTTCGGCGTCGCCGAGGCGGGGGCGGAGGGCGCGCCAGACGAGGACCGGGCCGGCGGCCTGGCGGCGGGTGAGGCGATCGCGGGCGTCGACCGGGCGCCCGGGGAAGGGCTCCCCACGGAGGGAGGCGGCGGCGACGGCGCCCAGCACGCGCGCGGCGCCGAGGGCGCCGAGGCGACGGCGGAGGAGCTGGAGCGCCAGGAGGGCGCCGGCGCGCTCGGAGGCGCGCATGGCGGCCCGGAGGGGCGCGTCGTCGACGAGCGGGAGGCTCGGCCCGCTCACGGGACTCAGCCTCCGGCGCGCTTCGCGAGCACGTCCTCGAGCTTCGCCTCGAGGTCCTCGAGGTCGAAGGGCTTGTCGAGGAAGTCGTCGGCGCCGTAGAGGGGCGAGGTCATCTCGTTGAGGCGCTCGCCGATGCCCGTGAGCATGAGGACGCCCGTGTCGGCGAGGTTCTCGTCCTCGCGCACGGCCCGGCAGACCTCCCAGCCGCTCATGCCGGGCATCATCACGTCGAGCACGATGAGGTCGGGCTTCTCGCGGCGAGCCACGCGAAGTGCCTCCTCGCCGTCGGAGGCCTCGAGCACGGTCGCGCCGAGGGACTTCACGTGGCGCGTGACGAGCCCGAGGATTTCGAGGTCGTCGTCGGCGCAGAGGACGGTTTTGCCAGCGAGGTCGGCCATGAGGGGAAGCTCCATCGGTCCGGGGACCGAGTGCGCGCCATCGTCTTGAAGGGGGGCTTCCGTGTCAACCGTTCGCTTTCGCCACGCGCCGCTCGCGCGCCCGCGGCGCCCCTCAGCCCTCGCCCTCGAGCCGGTCGGCGGTCTGGGTCTCGAAGTCGCTCGCCGCGTGGCGCTCGCGGAGCTGGCTCTCCGGATCGCCCCAGGTGCGGTTGACGATGCGGCCGCGCTTCGCGGCGGGGCGGGCGGCGATCTGATCGGTCCAGCGGAGCACGTGCTCGTACTCGTGGACGCTCAGGAACTCCGCCGCGTCGTAGACCTTCCCCTTCACCAGCGCGCCGTACCAGGGCCAGACGGCCATGTCGGCGATGCTGTACTCGTCGCCGGCGAGGAACTCGTTCTCCGCGAGCCGCCGGTTCAACACGTCGAGCTGGCGCTTGGTCTCCATGGCGAAGCGGTCGATGGGGTACTCGAGCTTCACCGGGGCGTAGGCGTAGAAGTGGCCGAAGCCGCCGCCGAGGTAGGGGGCCGCGCCCATCTGCCAGAAGAGCCAGCTCAGGGCTTCGGTGCGCTTCGCCGGGTCCTTCGGGAGGAAGGCGCCGAACTTCTCTGCGAGGTAGAGGAGGATGGCGCCGGACTCGAAGACGCGCTGGGGCGTGTTTCCGCTGCGGTCGACGAGGGCGGGGATCTTCGAGTTGGGGTTCGCGGCGACGAAGCCGCTCGAGAACTGGTCGCCGTTGAGGATGTCGATGAGCCAGGCGTCGTACTCGGCGCCCGCGTGGCCGGCCTCGAGGAGCTCCTCGAACATGACCGTGACCTTCACGCCGTTGGGCGTGGCGAGCGAGTAGAGCTGGAAGGGGTGCTCGCCGACCGGGAGCTCCTTCTCGTGCGTGGGGCCGGCGATGGGCCGGTTGATCTTCGAGAAGCGCCCGGCGCCCTCCGGGTCCCACTTCCACACCTTCGGCGGCACGTACTCGCTCTTCGACTCGCTCATGGCTCTCCTCTCGCGCTCGGGGCGCGGCGTCTCGATAGCTCCGTCGGGGCGGGAGGCGAAACGTGACCCGGGCCGGCGCGGTGCGGCGTCAGGGGGAGCGCGGCGGAGGCGCTCGCGTCGGGCCTGGGCGCGCCGCGTCCGGGTCAGCGCTCGGCGCCCGTCTCCGGGGCCTGGCGTCCTTCCGCGTCGTCCTCGCTCGGGGCCAGCGGCGTCCGCGCTCGGCTCCCGGGGCGGCGGCGGGCGCGGTCGGCGAGCATGGGGAGGAGGACGCCCGCGAGGATGAGGCCGCCGCCCGCCAGCTCGCGCGCCGAGGGGAAGGTGCCGAGCCAGGCGATCTCGAGGGCGAACGCGAACACCGGGGAGAGCAGGGTGATGAGCTTGGTGCGCGCGGCGCTGATGTGGCGCACGGCGAACATCAGGCAGAGCCGGCTCGCGAAGGGGCCGCAGGCGGCGGCGAGCGCCGTGGCGAGCCAGAGCTCGGTGGAGAGGCCGTCGAGCGTGCCGCGCGGGATCAGCCAGGCCCCGAGGGCGGCGACCGCCAGCACGAGCCGGAAGACGTTCACCGTCACCGGGTCGATGCGGCGGATGACCTTGCGCGTGTAGAGGAGCATGCCGCCGAAGCTGGTGGAGGCGAGGAGCGCGAAGCCGAGGCCAGCGAGGCTGACGTCGGCCTCGCGCGGGTCGTCCATGCCCAGCAGGGCGAAGCCGGCGAGGGCGAAGCCGGCGCCGACGAAGAAGCGCACCCCGACGCGCTCGCCGAGGAGCAGCCAGCCGCCGAGCCCGACGACGAAGATCTGCGTCTGCAGCACCGTGCTCGTCAGCCCCGGGTCGAGGTGCTCGAGGGCGCCGGCCACGCCGACGTTCCCCAGGATCGTGAGCACGGCGAGCACGGCGGCCGCCCTCACCGTGACGCGCCTGGGCCAGCCGGCGCGCCCGCCCCGCGCCCGGACGAGCGCGACGCCGGCGTTGAAGAGCGTCGACCAGCCGAGCATCGCGAGCACGGCCGCGGCCCGCGGGGCCTCGGCGTTCGCGGCACGGAACGCGAGCAGGAAGACCGCCGCGAAGATCGCGGAGGTCAGCGCGAGCAGATCGCCGCGGCGCGGGTTCGTCGGGGAGCTCTCGCTCACGTCCCCTCCCTGGGCCCGCCGCGGCGCGCGCGCCAGCCGGCGCGTGGTATCCCGCTCCCGAGGGGAGGGAGCATGGCGCGAAGCACGGAGGCCGGGGGCGCGGAGGGAGCGAGCATGGCGGGGCGGATCGTCATCGTCGCGTACCGGCCGAAGGCCGGTCGGGAGGAGACGCTGCGCAGGCTCGTTCGGGAGCACGTGCCGCGGCTGCGCGCCCAGGGGCTCGTGACGGAGCGGGAGCCGGTGCTCATGGAGGCCGCCGACGGAACCGTCGTCGAGGTCTTCGAGTGGGCCTCGAAGGAGGCCATCGAGGCCGCGCACACGCACCCGGCCGTGCAGGCGCTCTGGGGCGAGTTCGCGGCGGTCTGCGACTACGTGCCCGTCGGCCGCCTGTCGGAGGCAGGCGAGCTCTTCACCGAGCTGGCGCCGCTGCCGCCGCCCGCGGACTGATCTTCAGCGCTCGGCCGGGTCGCCGAAGGCGATGGGCGCGCCGAGGCAGGCGTCGGGGATGCGGAGGGCGTGGAGCAGCCCCATCGCGTCGTCCGCGCACTCGGCCGCGAGGGCGTCCACCTCGTCGCGGAGCGCCCGGGCGCCGGCCCCCGTGAGGAAGCCGTTCTCGAGGAGCCAGCCCGCGTCCTCCTCGAGGCGCCAGAGCGTCCAGAGCCCGCACTGCCGCTCGAGCGCCTCGCGCTCCGCTCCGCCGGCGGCGTCGACGAGCGCGAGGAAGGCCTCGAGCACCTCCGCCTCGACGTGCGCCCGCGCCGCCGCGACGAGGTGCGTCTGCACGGCGAGGAAGGCCTCCTCCGCCGGCATCTCGCCGAGGCGCTTGCGGATGCGCATCGCGACGCCTTCGACGAGCTCGTCCCGCCGGTCCGCGAAGAGCTGCCTCCAGGTCTCCGGGTCGCGGAGCTCGGCGCGCGTGTCGGGCCGATTGCGGACCGCGCTCCCCCGCGCCGCGCGCGAGGCCTTCGCGCCGAGGAAGCGCAGCACGCCGAAGACGCGATCGTCGAAGAAGGCCTTCCGGAAGTCGAGCAGGAGCGCCTTGCCGACGAGCTGCAGGAGCACGGCGTTGTCGCCTTCGAAGGTGGTGAAGACGTCCGTGTCGCTCTTCAGCGGGCCGATGCGGTTCTCGGCCAGGTAGCCCTGGCCGCCGCAGCTCTCGCGCGCCGCCTGCAGGGCGCGCGTCGCGTGGTCGGTCGCGAAGACCTTCACGCCGGCGGCGAGGGCCTCGAGCTCCCGCGTGTCCTCGGCGTCGTGCTCCTCCAGGTAGCGCGCGCGGACCCGGGCGACGGCGGCGCGCGCGGCCACGCTCTGGGCGAGGAGGGGCATGAGCCGGCGGCGATGGAGCGGGTAGTCGATCAGCCGGAGCTCGGGTCCCTCCTCGGCGCCGAACTGGCGCCGCGCGAAGGCGTAGCGGACCGCCACGGCGAGGCCGACCTGACTCGCGCTCGCTGCGCCGCTCGCGACGCAGATGCGGCCGGCCACCAGCGTCCCGAGCATGGTGAAGAAGCGCTTGGTCGGGCTCGCGATGGGGCTCTCGTAGGTGCCCTCTTCCGTGATGCGCGCGAAGCGGTCGAGGAGGTTGGCGCGCGGGACGCGGACCCGGTCGAACCAGAGCCGGCCGTTGTCGACGCCGTGGAGGCCGAGCTTCTCGCCGCAGTCGCCGATGCGCACGCCCGGCATGGGCGCGCCGGCCTCGTCGCGGATGGGCACGAGCACGGCGTGGACCCCGTGGGCCTCGCCGCCGACCTCGAGCTGGGCGAAGACCGTGGCCAGGCGGCCGTGGAGCGCGGCGTTGCCGATCCACTCCTTGCGCGCCGACTCGCTCGGCGTGTGGATCACCAGCTCGTCGGTCTCCGGGTCGAAGGTGGCCGTCGTCTCGAGGGCCATGACGTTCGAGCCGTGGCCGAGCTCGCTCATGGCGAAGCAGCCGAGGAGCTCGCCGGTGGCGACCTGCGGGAGGAGCGCGTGGTGTCGCTCCGTGCCGAGGAAGAAGAGGCTCCCGCCGAAGAGGCCGAACTGGACGCCGAACTTCACGAGCAGGCTCAGCTCGCCCTGGCCCAGGGTCTCGAAGGCGGCCATGAAGGCGCCGAGGTCGTCGCCCTCCTCGCCGGTGACGCCGGGGTAGGCGAGGCGGCCGAAGCCGGCGTCCGCGAGCTCGAGGAGCAGGGCCCTCACGCGCTCGCGCTGCGCGGCCGTGCTCGCGCCCGGATCGAGGCGGTGGGCCGGGTCGGCGAGGAAGCCGCGGGCGCGCGCCCGGACGGCGCCGTAGGGGGCGTCGAAGAGCGCGGCGAGGGCGTCCGGGTCGAAGCGGGGTGCGGGCGCGGCGGGCTCGGGCGGCCGGGTCGGGAGGAGGCGCTCGAGGGCTCCGCGCCCGTCGACCCCGAGGGCGTCGCTCAGCGCGCCGAGGGCGTCGCCCACCTCGCCGCTCGCGCCCTCGGCGGCGAGGGCGGCGCCGAGGCCGACGAGGTCGCGCCGCTTCAGCTCCGGGAGGGTCCCGGCGGCCTGCCGCAGGCCCGCGAGGAGCGTGCGGAGGTCGGAGGCGCTCGGTGGGGCCGCGGGGTCGAGCCAGACGGCGAGCCGTTCGCGCGCCTCCGTCGAGAGCCAGGGGGTCGCGAGGGCGACCTCGCGCAGCCGCGCGAGCTCTTCGTCCTTCAGCTCGCCGTCGGCCCAGGCCACGTGGAGCAGGGGCCCGAAGGGGCGGAGGTCGGGATCGGCCATCAGGTCGGGGTGGCTCATCGAGCTCCTCTCTCGCGACCCGCGGGGCGCGGGCGCAGGACCCGGGTGTACACCGAGTCGGTGACGAACGGGTGAACCGTCGGCGCGGGCGGGCGCGGGTGGGTGGCCCTCCCCCGGCGAAGACCGGCTGCGTTTCCGAAGGATCGTGCGAGGGCGGGCGGACTGGTGACGATCCGGGCGAGGAGCGCGTGCGCACCCCTACGCGCCCCCACGCACCCCTACGCCCAGAAGTCGCCGTCGTGGGTGATGCCGGGGCGCAGGAGCGACGAGGGGTTCACGTAGCGGTAGCGGGTCTCGATGGCGTCGAGGGCCGCCAGCGCGTCGGCGCCCGGCGTGGCCTCGCCCGCGGCGAAGTTCTCGGCGATGCGCCCGGCGTTCGTCGACTTGGGAATGACGCTCGTGCCGCGGGCGATGGCCCAGGCGATGAGGAGCTGGGCCGGCGTGAGGCCCTCGGCGTCGGCGACGGCGGCGACCTTCGGGCTCTTCAGGAGCGGCGGCTCGTCCTCGCCCTTCATGGTGGCCGGCCGGTCCATGGAGCCGAGCGGCGAGTAGGCCGTGAGGTGCACGCCGAGCTCCGCGCAGGTGGCCATCAGCTCGGGCTGCGGGTTGTAGGGGTGGAGCTCGACCTGGTTCACGGCCGGCGCGACCCCCGTGTCGGCGACGAGCTGGCGGAGCGTCGAGGGGGAGACGTTGGAGACGCCGACGCTCTTGGCGAGGCCCTTCTCGCGCAGCGCGAGCATGGCCTCCCAGGTGGCCGCCAGCGGCGCCTCCGAGAGGGGCAGGAAGCCCTCCTCGTCCTCCGGCATGATCACGCCCGGCCGGAAGGCGATGGGCCAGTGGACGAGGTAGAGGTCGACCTGCTCGAGGCCGAGCTTGGCGAGCGACTCGCGGCAGCCCTTCTCGACGTCCTCGGGGCGGTGGAAGCAGTTCCAGAGCTTGGTCGTGACGAAGACGTCCTCCCGGGCCACGACGCCCTCGGCGACGCTCTCGGCGAGGGCCCGGCCGACCTGCTCTTCGTTGCCGTAGATCCACGCGCCATCGATGTGCTGGTAGCCCACGCGGAGCGCCTCCTTCACGGCGCGGTAGGCGTCGTCGTCGGCCGACTTCCAGGTGCCGAGGCCGAGGGCGGGGATGGCGTGGCCGTCGTTCAGCGGGAAGGTCGCGATCGTCATGGCGGCCAAGCTATCACGGCCCCAGCGCGCCCCATCATGGCCGCCGTCGCGTCACGCTCCCGGCGCCGAGGCGACCACGCGGGGGGAGATGACCATGGCCGAGCGACCCGAGCTGCACCTCTACACCGCCTCCACCATGAACGGCTGGAAGCCCCTCATCCTGCTCGAGGAGCTCGAGGTGGAGTACGAGCTCACGCCCGTCGACCTCGGGAAGAACGAGCAGAAGGAGGACGGGTACCTCGCCCTGAACCCGAACGGACGCATCCCCACGCTCGTGGACCGGGCGGCGGGCGACTTCGCCGTCTTCGAGTCGGGCGCGATCCTCTGGTACCTCGCTGAGCGCTTCGGGCGCTTCCTGCCCGCGGGAGCGAAGGCGCGCTCGGAGGCGCTCCAGTGGCTGATGTTCCAGATGAGCGGCGTCGGTCCGATGATGGGGCAGGCCATGTACTTCCAGCGCATCGCCGCGCCCAAGGGGGAGCACGTGCCCTTCGCCATCGAGCGCTACGTGGCGGAGTCGCGGCGCCTGCTCGAGGTCGTGGATCGGCGGCTCGCGGGGCGGCCCTGGCTGCTCGGCGAGGCGTACTCGATCGTCGACATGGCCATGTACCCGTACGCGCGCTCGTACCCGTGGGCGAAGGTCTCGGTGGAGGGGCTCGAGCACCTGCAGGCCTGGTTCGCGCGCGTGGGGGAGCGGCCGGCCGTGCGGCGCGCGCTCCAGAAGCCGCGGCCCGTGCCGGCGTTCTTCGGCGAGGGCGACGAGGCGGCGGAGCAGGCGGCGAACGCGGCGCGTTTCCGCATCCCGGGCGAGGAGCCATAGGACCGGGCAGGGAGGGCAGGGCGACCGCGCTCCGCCTCCGTCGCGGCCTGGGCCGCGCTATGGTCGGTCCGTGGCCGCCGGCGTCCCCCATCCGATCCCCTACCAGGGCAGCAAGCGTCGCCTCGCGCCGCTGATCCTCGAGCATGCGCCGGCGCGCGTGGAGACGCTCTTCGAGCCCTTCGCGGGTTCGGGGGCGCTGACGCTCGCGGCCGCCTCGCGGGGGCTGGCGCGGCGCCACGTGCTCGGCGACAGCCTGGCGCCGCTCGCCCGGCTCTGGGGCGCCATCCTCGAGCGGCCGGGAGAGCTCGCGGACGAGTACGCGGCGCTCTGGGAGGCCCAGGGGGACGACCCGGCGCGCCAGTACGCGCGCGTGCGCGACGCCTTCAACGCGGAGGGGGGCGCCGCGCGCCTGCTCTTCCTGCTCGCGCGCTGCGTGAAGAACGCCGTGCGCTTCAACGCGGCGGGCGCCTTCAACCAGTCCGCCGATCGGCGCCGCCGCGGCACGCGCCCCGAGCGCATGCGGGCGCGCATCGAGGGGGCCCATCGGCTGCTGGCGGGCCGGGCGGAGGCGCACGCGGCGGACTTCGAAGCGCTCCTCGAGCGGGCGAGCCCGCGGGACCTCGTCTACCTGGACCCGCCCTGGGAAGGCACGACCCGCGGCGCGGACAAGCGCTACCACCAGGGGCTCGCGCGCGAGCGCTTCGTCGCGGTCCTCGAGCGGCTCCGGCGGCGCGGCGTGCCCTTCCTGGTGAGCTACGACGGCCGCTCGGGGGCGCGCTCCTACGGGGCGGCGCTGCCGGCGGAGCTCGGCCTCGCGCGCGTGGAGCTCCACGCCGGGCGCTCGTCGCAGGCCACGCTGAACGGCGGGCGCGCGGAGACCATCGAGTCGCTCTACGTCTCGCCGGAGCTGGCGCGGGACGGGCTGAAGCTGCGTCGCTCGGTCTCGGAGCTGCGGTAGCGGGCCGGCAGATCCTCGTCGGGGGGCCTGCGACCGGGCGCGTGAGCGATCCGCGCTAGCGCGTCACCGCCTGCATCAGCGCGCGCCCATGCTCCGCGCCAGCGCGCATCAGCGGTCCGCGCCAACCCGCCCGAGCGATCCGCGCCAGCCCGCCCGAGCGATCCGCGCCAGCCCGCCCGAGCGATCCGCGTCGACGCGCGCTGGCGATCCGCGTGTGCGTGCGGTCGCCGTCAGCCATCGCCTCACCGGTCGTGGTCGCGGGGGCCTCCCGTTCGGGTCTCCTCGCGCAGCGCGCCGCCCTCGAGCCACCAGCGCGTGTCGCAGGTGCGCTCGGCGAGGCAGTCGTCGTGGCTCACGAGCACGAGCGCGCCCGGGAAGGCCTCGAGGGCGTCCTCGAGGCGCTCGCGCGAGGGCGCGTCGAGGTGGCCCTCGGGCTCGTCCAGGAGGAGCAGGCGCGTGGGCCGGTGGAGCGCGCCGGCGAGCAGGAGCTTCCGGGCCTCGCCGGGTGAGGGGAGGGGCGTCTTCAGGACGGCCTTCGGGTCGACGCCGAGGGCGGCGAGCAAGCCGAGCACCTCGCCCCGGGCGTCGGCCGGGAGGGCGAGGGTGTCCGCGAGCGCCGCGCGGCGCGCCGGCTCGTCGAGGTCCTGCGGGAGGTGGAGCAGGCCCTCGGCGGGCCCGTCCCAGCGGGTCGCGAGGGCGCGGAGCAGCGTGCTCTTTCCTGCGCCGTTCGGGCCGGCCAGGTGAACCCGCGCGTCCCGGGCGACGACGAACGGCCGCCGCGGCAGCAGCAGGCGCGCGCCGACCGCGAGGGGCCCGACGCTCGCGCGGAGCGCGAAGCGCCCCGCGGCCCGGCGACCTTCCAGCGTGATCGGGCCGCCGAGCACCCGCTCCAACGGCGCGGACGCCAGCGCCTCTTCGGCCCGGCGAACGCGGGCGTCGAGCTGGCCGGCGGCCCGGGCGTGGGTGGCCGCGGCGTCGACGGCGCGGCCCTTCCGGGGCGCGGAGCGCGCGTCCGAGTCCCGGACGCCCTTCGAGCGGGTGCGGGTGGAGATGGCGCGCGCCGCTCCGGCTGCTCGCTCCCGCCGCGCGGCCCGCTCGCGCCCGAGGCGCGTCAGCTCGCGGCGTCGGGCGCTCCGCTCGCGGCGGCTCGCCTCCCGCTCGGCCGCGCGCTGCTCGCTCGCCGCCGCGTAGCCCCCGGCGAAGCAGCGCACGCGCCCGGCCTCGACCCAGAGCGTGTGGCTGGCGAGGGCGTCGACGAGCGCGCGGTCGTGGGAGACGAGCAGCACCAGCCCACGGGCCTCGCCGAGGAGCCCCCGCAGCGCCTCCCGGCCGGTGGCGTCCAGGTGGTTCGTCGGCTCGTCGAGCACCAGGAGCCCGTCGTCGTGGCCGTGGAGGGCCGCCGCGAGCTGCCAGCGTTGGCGCTCCCCGGGCGAGAGCGTCGGCCAGCGGAAGGGACCGCCGTCGTCCAGGGCGAGGCGCGCGCGAAGCCGGCAGGCCTCGCCGTCCCAGCAGGCGGCGAGGCGCTCGACCTCCTCCGTGGGGGCGTCGAGGGTCTGGCGCAGCCGATGGGCGCGAAGCTCGGCGGGCTCGCGCCGGAGCGCGCCCGCCGTGGGCTCGAGCTCACCGGCGAGGAGGCGGAGGAGCGTGGTCTTGCCGGCGCCGTTCGGGCCGACGACGGCGTGCACGCCAGGTCCGAGATCGAGGTCGACGGAGGTGAAGAGGGGCGGGCCGCCGCCATGCGCGAAGGCGAGGCCGCGCGCGAGGACGCGGGGGGAAGAGGGCACGGGACACCGGAAGAGCGAGAGGGAAAGGACGCGCTCGACGCGCGCCGCCCGCGGGAGGGCGGCGGCCGTTCGGGCGATCGGTGGAGCTCTTCAGGCGCGCATGGTGGACGCCAGGGCAGGCGTCGGGAGGAGAGTGCCCGGTGCGTCGGGGCGCCGCAAGCCCGCCCGCTCCATGGGCGGCCTGCGCATCTTCCGAAGGCTCCCGTTCGGCCGGCTCCCGAGGGGCTCCGCCGGCGCGTCAGGGGATCAGCTCGACCCGCACCGGGCGGCACTCCTCCGAGCCGAGGCCGTCGGTCGGGCCGCCGTCGCCGCGCTGGCCGGCGTCGTTCCAGCCGAAGCAGCGGAGCTCCGTCGTGCCGAGGCGGACGCAGGTGTGGAAGCCGCCGGCCGCGACGAGCGTGACGTCCTCGAGGGGCTCGCCCTCCGGCGCCAGCGGCACCGGCGCCCCGGGCGCGTTCCGGAAGGGCAGGCAGCCGGTCTGGCCGTTCGTGTCCCGCCCCCAGCAGTGCACGCGCCCCGCCGCCGTCCGCGCGCAGGCGTGCCGTCCGCCGACCTCGATCTCCACGGCCGCGAAGCCGGTGTCCTGGGGTCGCAGGATGGGCTCGGTCGTTGGCGCCGTGCCCGAGCCGGCCGCGCCATCGCGCTCGCTCCCCCAGCACCAGACCGTCCCGTCGGCGATGGCGCAGCTCGTCCCGTAGTAGCGGATGGCTCCCCCGTCGTCCGCGCCGCCGACGCCGACGGCGCTCACGCGCGGGCCCTCGAGCTCGACCAGCGTGGACGGCACCAGCTGGTTGTTGGTGGTGCCGTTCCCGACCATGCCCTCGACGTTGTAGCCCCAGCAGAGCGCGTTCCCGTCGCGCACGGCGCAGCCCGCGCCGATGAAGAAGCTCAGGTCGGTGACCCGCTCGCCGAGCCGCATCACCTGGAGCGGCGTGCTCGAGAGGTCTCCATCCGTGCCCTGGCCGAGCTCCCCGCTCTCGTTCTGCCCCCAGCAGCGCACGGAGCCGTCCGCCAGTCGCGCGCAGTGGTTCCAGTAGCCGCCCGCGAGCTGCACGGCGTTCGTGATCCCCACGACCTGCGTGGGCGGCAGCTGCGGCATCGTCTCCGGATCGGCGCCGGCCCCGATCTCGCCGTGCTCGTTCTCGCCCCAGCAGAAGACGCGCCCGTCCACGCGCCGCGCGCAGGTGCTGAAGCCCCCCGCGGCGACCTCGACGAACACCCCCTCGAGGCCGCTCACGAGCCGCGGCACCAGCACGTCGGCGCCGGCCGGCGGGCTCACCTGGCCGGAGGCGTTGGCGCCCCAGCAGAAGACCCGCCCCATGCCGTCGATGGCGCAGGTGTGCTTCAGCCCCGCGCTCACGTCGACGATGGTCTCGGGCGAGATGGCGCACTCGACCCCCTCGTCGACCGCGTCGTCGCAGTCGTCGTCCCGCCCGTTGCACCGCTCGGCCGCCGGGACGCAGCCGGTGGCGCAGACGTCCCCCTCGTCGATGACGTCGTCGCAGTCGTCGTCGACGCCGTCGCAGTCCTCCGCGCGGGGGGTGCAGGTCGCGCAGACGCCTTCGTCCACGCTCCCGTCGCAGTCCTGGTCCACCTCGTCGCAGCGCTCGACGCCAACCGGGCTGATGGAGGTGTCCCCGTCGTCGCAGTCCGTGCCGAGGAGCGAGTAGCCCGCCGGAGGCACGCAGCTCGCGAGGGAGGCCGTCGCCACGCCGAAGCCGTCGCCGTCGCGGTCCTCGTACCAGCTCGCCGTGGCCGTGTCCTCGTCGACGGATCCGTCGCAGTCGTTGTCGACCTCGTCGCAGAGCTCGAGCTGCCCGATGCGCCGCGCCACGTCGTCGTCGTCGCAGTCGCCCCCGCAGCGCTCGCCGTTGCAGCAGCTGGCGCTGACGGAGCCGTCCCGATCCGCGTCGAGGAAGCCGAGCGTGTTCGGGTCGCAGTCCTGGTCGACGTCGTCGCAGCGCTCCGGGTTGCCCGGGAAGCGGTCCGGGTCGTCGTCGTCGCAGTCCTCGCCCCCGCAGGCGATGGCGTCGAATCCGTCGCCGTCCACGTCGGCCGTGATGCCGCAGTCGTCGCAGCGATCGGCCGCTTCGTCGCAGGCGCTCATGGCGCAGGGGGCGTCTCCGGGCATGCACCCGCGCGCGTCGGCCCCGGCGGCGTCCGGGGCGCAGGTCTCGGCCCCGTTGCAGAAGAGCCCGTCATCGCAGGCCCCGTCGTCGACGCAGACCGTCGAGCCGGTGTCGCCGCCGGCGTCGATGGGATCCGCGTCGTCGTCCCCGCAGGCCAAGAGGGCGGCGAGGGCGAGGAGGGTCAGCGCGCGATGGGTCACGACGAGAGCGTCTCCCCAGGCGGGGGCGGCCGCAAGCCGACGCCCTCGCCTCGGGCGCCGATGGCGTCGGCGAGGGGCGCCATGTCGACCTCTCCCTCCAGGCGCCCCGCGCAGCGCCCTCTTCGGCTCCAGCAGAACGCCTCCGCTCCTCCCGCAAGCTCGTCCGAGGAGCCTGCCCTCAGGGCTCCGTGCCGGGCGGAGCGCTCAGCCACGGGCGCGGCTGCCGCGTGAGCTGCATGCGCTCGAGCGGCGCCTCCCAGAAGAAGCGCGCCTCCCCGAAGGCCGGCTCGAGCTGGTCGATCCACGTCGCCTCCGGATCGAAGCGCGCGAAGAAGACCTTGCCCACCCAGGCCGGGTCCCGCGCCTGCAGGAACTTCAGCGCGAAGGCCTTCTCGCCGCCGATCTCCACCACGTCGTCGACCATGATCTTCCCGGGCGTGCAGGACATCGAGGGCCCGCGCACGGTCCGCGCCAGCCCGGTCAGGCTGCGCAGGGTCTCGGCGTAGATGGCGTGCGCCCGCGCCAGCGGCACCTCGAACCAGCCGCGCGCCCCCGTGTCGCGCTCGACGAACATGTAGTAGGGGTGCGCGCCGAGCTGCACCTCCCGCGCGAGCAGCGTCTTCCAGCTCTCGGCGTCGTCGTTCACGTGGCGGATCAGCGGCGCCTGGCAGCGCACCTCGGCCCCCGCGTCCTGGACACGCCTCAGCGCCGCTCGCGCCGCCGGCGGCTCGAGCTCCCGCGGGTGCGTGTAGTGCGCCATGAAGGCCAGCGTGCGCCCGCTCGCCCGCACCTCCTCGAAGAGCCGCAGCGCGTCGTCGGCGTCGTCGTCGGTCGTGAAGCGGTGCGGCCAGTAGCTCAGCGACTTCGAGCCGATGCGGATGCTCGTCACGTGCGCCAGCTCGGGCACGAGGAGCGGCTCGATCACCCGGCGCAGCGCCTTGGTCTTCATGACCATCGGGTCGCCCCCGGTGATGAGCACGCTCGTCACCTCCGGGTGTGCCTTCAGGTAGTCGACGAGCACCGCGCTCTGCCGCGCCGCCTGGCGGAGGTCCGGCTCGCCCACGAACTGGGGCCAGCGGAAGCAGTAGGTGCAGTAGGCGTGGCAGGTCTGGCCGGCCGCGGGGAAGAAGAGCACCGTCTCGCGGTACTTGTGCTGCACGCCCCAGACGGCCTCGTCGCGCGCGTTCCGCGGCACGTTCAGCTCGAGCTGTCCGGCCGGGTGTGGGTTCAGGGTCGCGCGGATCTCCCGCACGGTCGCCTGGAGCGCCTCGCGCGGCGCGCCCCCGCGCAGCAGGTCGACGAGCCGGCCGAGCACGTCCGGCGCGAGCATCCCGGGCTGGGGGAAGGTCAGCTGGTAGATCGGGTCGTCGGGGACGGCGTCCCAGTCGATGAGCTGCTCGAGCACGTAGCGGTTGACGCGGAAGGGGAAGACCGCGGAGACCGCCTCGAGCTGCAGGAGCGTGTCCTCGCTCATGCGCTGGAGCTGGGGCAGCTCGCGGAGGTGCTTGCGCTTGAAGAGCTCGAGGCGCGGGCGGGGCGGAGGGCTGTCGACGACGTGGAGCATCGGCCTTTCGATTCGGGGGGATGGGGAGCCCGAGACCAGGCGCGGGAGGGCACCGGCGAGAGCTCGCAGGGGAACCGTGAAGCGCGCAGGGCGTCCGGGCCCGAGACCCGCCCGAGAGCGAGCTCGGGGAGGGGACGCGCACCGCGCAGCGGTGTGACGCGACCCGCGCGAGCGGATCGGAGCTCACCGGGAACGACGGGGAGCCGAGGGAACCCGGCGGCCCGCAGGCGAGCCCCATCACTCTACCGTTCGGCGTCTCGAGCGTCCACGGCGGGCACGGAAAAGGCCGCGCATCCCAGGGGGTTGCGCGGCCTCCTCTCGTCCGCCCCGCGTTGCAGGGGGGCGCGGCGCGTCCGTCTCAGACGCCGTCGATGATCGCGTTCAGCGTCGCGCTCGGGCGCATGGCCTCGGCGACCTTCGCCTCGTCCGGCATGTAGTAGCCGCCCACGTCCATGGGCTGGCCCTGGACCTCGTTCAGCTCCGCGACGATCTTCTCCTCGGCCTCGGCGAGCGCCTTCGCCACCGGCGCGAAGCGCGCCTTCAGCTCGGCGTCGTCGCACTCGGCGAGGGCCTCGGCCCAGTAGAGCGCGAGGTAGAAGTGGCTGCCCCGGTTGTCGAGCTCGTTCACCTTCCGCGAGGGCGACTTGTTCGTGAGCAGGTACTTCGTCGTCGCGTCGTCGAGCGTCGCCCCGAGGAGCTTCGCCTTCGGGTAGTCGAAGGTCTTCGCGAGGTGCTCGAGCGAGACGGCCAGCGCGAGGAACTCGCCGAGCGAGTCCCAGCGGAGGTGGTTCTCCTTCTGGAACTGCTGCACGTGCTTCGGCGCGGAGCCGCCGGCGCCCGTCTCGAAGAGCCCGCCGCCGTTCATCAGCGGCACGATCGAGAGCATCTTCGCGCTGGTGCCCACCTCGAGGATCGGGAAGAGGTCCGTGAGGTAGTCGCGGAGCACGTTGCCCGTCACCGAGATGGTGTCCTTCCCCTCGCGGATGCGCTTCAGGCTGAAGCGCGTCGCCTCCTCGAGCGGCAGGATGTGGATCTCGAGGCCCTCCGTGTCGTGCTCGGGGAGGTAGGCCTTCACCTTGGCGATGAGCTGCGCGTCGTGGGCCCGGCTCTCGTCGAGCCAGAAGACCGCCGGCGTGCCCGACTCGCGCGCCCGGCGCACGGCGAGGCCCACCCAGTCGCGCACCGGGGCGTCCTTCGTCTGGCAGGCCCGCCAGAGGTCGCCCTGCTCGACGGCGTGCTCGAGGAGCGCGTTCCCGTCCGCGTCGATCACGCGCACGACGCCGTCCTTCTCGATCTCGAAGGTCTTGTCGTGCGAGCCGTATTCCTCGGCCTTCTGCGCCATCAGGCCGACGTTCGAGACGCTGCCCATGGTCGTCGGGTCGTAGGCGCCGTGCGCCTTGCAGTCGTCGATCACGACCTGGTAGAGGGGCGCGTAGCTGCTGTCGGGGATGGTCGCCTTCGCGTCCTGGGTCTCGCCCGCCGCGTTCCACATCTGCCCCGAGGTGCGGATCATCGCCGGCATGGAGGCGTCGATGATCACGTCGCTCGGCACGTGGAGGTTCGTGATGCCGCGGTCCGAGTCGACCATGGCGAGCGAGGGGCCGCTCTCGTAGGCGGCCTGGATGTCCTCCTCGATCTCCGCCCGCTTCTCCGCCGGGAGCTCCTCGAGGCGCGTGAGGAGGTCGTTGAAGCCGTAGGCCGGGTCGACGCCGAGCTCGTCGAAGGTCGCCGCGTGCTTCGTGAAGACGTCGTGGAAGTAGGTGCGGACGGCGTGGCCGAAGATGATCGGGTCCGAGACCTTCATCATCGTCGCCTTCATGTGGAGCGAGAAGAGGACGCCCTTCTCCTTCGCGTCCTTCACCTGCGCCTCGAGGAAGGCGACGAGGGCCTTCTTGCTCATGGTCGCGGCGTCGAGGATCTCGCCCTCCTGGAGCGCGAGGCCGTCCTTCAGCACGGTCTTCGTGCCGTCCTTCGCCTCGTGCTCGATGCGCACGGTGGTCGCCTTCGGGAGCGTCACGGACTTCTCCGTGTGGCGGAAGTCACCGGCCTCCATGGTCGCGACGTGCGACTTCGAGTCGCTCGTCCACTTGCCCATGCGGTGCGGGTTCTTCCGGGCGTACTCCTTGACCGCCTTCGGCGCGCGCCGGTCCGAATTGCCCTCGCGGAGCACGGGGTTCACGGCGCTTCCCTTCACCTTGCCGTAGCGCGCGGCGATGGCGCGCTCCTCGTCCGTCTCCGGCTCCTCCGGGTAGTCCGGCACGGCGAAGCCCTGGGCCTGGAGCTCGGCGATGGCGGCCTTGAGCTGGGGCACGGAGGCGCTGATGTTCGGCAGCTTGATGATGTTCGCCTCGGGCGTCTTCGCGAGGCGGCCGAGCTCGGCGAGGGCGTCGGGGACCTTCTGGTCGTCCTTCAGGGCCTCGGGGAAGTTGGCGAGGATGCGGCCCGCGAGGGAGATGTCGCGGAGCTCCACCTCGACGCCCGCCGGCGCCGTGAAAGCGCGGATGATCGGCAGGAAGGAGTAGGTCGCGAGGAAGGGGGCCTCGTCGGTCTTCGTGTAGAGGATGGTCGGCTTGGTCATCGCGTCGTCTCTCGTTTCGGTGCGGCCGCCGGTTTCCCGCGAATCGCCCACGAACGCAAGGCCCCACCCCGCCGCCGTGAGCGGCATGGGGAGCGCGCGAGGCGTCCGCTCCGCGCGGCGCGTGGCCCGAGCGGGTCCGGCAGCCGGGTCCATCGGCGGAGCGGCCCGCCGGCGCGGCGTCAGAGCGCTTCCTGGAACGCCTTGCCGAACTCGAGGGGCGTCGGCCGGTCCTTCCAGTCCATCGCCGTCGCCGCGCGCATCAGCTTCTGGAGCGCCGCCGGCCACTGCTCGAAGCGGCTCGCGTCCTCCATCGGGTCGCGCCGCATGTGCGCGACGATGCGCTCGCGCTTGTCCTCGATCTCGTCGAAGAAGGTGCGCCCGGTCGTCACGTTGTAGATGGTCCCGGCGAGCGCGTAGACGTCCGCGCGGCCGTCGAGCTCCACCGGATCGAGCACCTGCTCGGGGGCGATATAGCCCGGCGTGCCCGCGACGAAGCGCCCGCCCACCTCGGCGCTCACCTTCTGCGCGCGCACCATGCCGAAGTCGATGATCACCGTCGAGAGCGGCTGGGCCTGGGCCGGATCGCGGTGCTTCTCCGGGTCGAAGCGGACGCCGCCGGCGAGCGGGAGGCGCAGCCAGAGGTTCGCGGGCTTGATGTCCCGGTGGACGAGCCCCGCGTTGTGGAGCGCCGTCAGCCCGGCGCAGGCCTCGGGGACCACCTTTCCGAGCTCGAAGAGGGTCATCTTCCGCGGCTCCGAGTACTGCTTCAGGTCCGCCCCGATCAGGTACTCGAGCACCAGGTAGGGCATGTCGTCGGCGACGCCCCGGTCGATGATGTTCGCGACGTTCGGGTGGTAGAGGCCGGCGAGCGCCCGTGCCTCGTCCACGAAGCTCGCGAGGATGCCCTCGCGCTCCGTATCGCTCGCGTTCTCGAGCACGTCGCGCTTGGGGATCTTGAGCACGAAGAAGCGGTCGGCGCCCGGCTTGCGCACGAGCCAGACGCTTCCGATGCCGCCCTCGCCGAGCGGCTTCACCAGCTCGTAGCCGACGACCATCTTCGGCTGCTTCTTCTTGGGCGTGGGCGGCGGCGGGGGCGTGCGCTTCACGGCCGCCTTCACGGCCGCCTCGACGAGCGCTGCGGCCGTCGGCCCGAGGGAGGCGAACCAGACCTCGAGGAGCGTCAGGTCGCGGGCGCGGATGGCGCGCTGGACGATGGAGGCCATGCGCGGCGCGTTCACGCTCGTCCGCTCCGTGAGCGAGTCGTCGATGGGCTGCTCGCTCGCCGGGTGGAGCGCGCGCACCGGATCGGCGAGGGCGCTCTGGAGGCGCTCGGCGGCCATGACGAGCTCGAGGCAGAGGGCCTCCAGATCGGGGCGCGGCCCGGCGGCGTCGGCGAAGCGGCCGAGCGAGCGCGCGAGCCCGTCGAGGGCCTCACCGAGCTCGGTTCCGTCCGCGCGGAGCTCGGCGAGCTTGGCCTTGGCCTCGTCGCCCCAGCGGCCCTCCTCCTGCTCGCCCGAGAGCAGCTCGCGGAGCTCCTCGGCCAGGCCGATGCAGGTCTCGAGGGCGCCCTCGGCGATCATCGGGAGCGCGTTGGCGAGCTGCTGGAGGACGGCGGGGCGGTCGATGACCAGCGCCCACCAGGCGGCGAAGGGGCCGAGCCACTCGACGTCGTCGACCTCGCCGAGGCTGGTGCCGCGGGTGGTGTCGACGAGGCGCCAGAAGAGGGCGCTGAGCGCGCTCTGGAGCGAGCCCGGGAGCTCGCGGGAGCCGTCGACGAGCCCGTCGAGCTTGCGCAGCATCAGGCAGGTGTCGTGCGCCGTCTGGCCGCGGAGGTGCGTCCGCTCCTCGCCGCAGGCGTCGAGGGTGTAGCCGCCGAGCTTGATGGCGAGGACTTCGAGGGCGACCTCGTAGCGGGGCTCGTCGCGCTCGTCGGTGGTGCGGAGCTCGCGCACGACCTCGAGGAGCTCGGCGGGCATGCGCGCCACCATCTCCCAGGTCGCCTCCAGGTCCGGCTCGGAGATGCCGTCGCCGCTCGGGCGCGTGGCGAGCATCGGGCCCCAGAGGCGGAGCGCGAGCGAGCGGGCGCAGCCCTCGATGGCGTTGAAGCCCGCGGCCCGGTGGCGCACGGAGCCCTCGCCGAGGGCCACGCGGCGCGCCTCGTCGAGGGTCGGCCCGAGCGAGCGGGCGAAGCGGGCGGCGCGCGCGTCGGCCTCCTCGTCGTCATAGAAGGCGGCGAGGCGGATGAGGTTCTCGAGGCCCATCTCGAGGTCGAGGGGGTCGCGCTCGGCGTCCTCGACCGGATCCGTCGCGCCGAGCGTGTCCAGCCAGCGGCGCCAGTCGTCGACGCTCTCGCCCTCGGCGCGGCGCGCGCTCTGGCGGAGGTCGCGGAGCGTCGGCTCGATCTCCTCGCGGTCCTCGCCGCGGCGCCAGAGGGTGGCGAGGCCCTTGGCGAGGGCGCGGGCGGCCACGGCGCCGCCGTCTCCGGCCGTGATGCGATCGGCGAGCCGATCCCAGAGGTCGCGGCGCTCGTGGAAGAGGTAGGGCGTCGCGGCGGCGGCGGCGGCCAGGCCCCAGGCGGCCTCCTCCGGCGAGTCGAGGATCGACTCGAGCTCGTGGCCGAGGAAGCCGAGGCGGCGCGAGGGGAGGGAGGCGAAGGCCGTGAGCGCGCGCTGGCGGAGGACGAGGGTGGCGCCGTGGACCCAGTCGAGGAGCGTGCCCTCGAGGGGCTCGAAGGCGCCAGCGAGGCGGCCGAAGGCGCGGGCGGCGTGGATCCAGACGATGGGTTCGGGGTGCAGGAGGAGCGGTTGGAGGACCTGGAGCGTGCGGCCGACGAGCTGCGGGTCGGTCATGGCCGTCATGCCGCCGGCGGCGACCTCGAGGCAGCGCGCGGCGAGGACGCGGCCGCGGAGCGAGCCCCGGGCGGGGGTGGCGACGACGGCCTCGAAGGTCTTCTCCGAGTCCCAGATCCACCGGCCCAGGTCCGGGAGCTCGAGGGCGCGGGCGCCGGCCTCCCAGAGGAGGATCTCGAGGCGCGCGCTGGCCTCGGCGTTGGCGGGCTCGCCGACCCAGTCGCCGGTGCCGAGGAGGGGCGCGCAGGCGAGGGCGTCGCGGAGCGGGCCCTGGACGATGCGGTTGCGGACGACGATGCGGGCGCGCTCGCGCTGCTCGCTGCGGAGGGCGGCTTCGAGGAGCGGGGCGAGGCGGAGCTCGTCGCGGCCGACGCCGGCGGCGGCCCAGACGAAGGTCGGCTCGAGGGCGTCTCCCTCGAAGGCGCCGGCGAAGGCGTCGGGGGAGGCCTCGCTCTCGGTCCAGGCGACCATGCCGCGATCGAAGACGTGGGCGGCGTCGGCGATGGGCGGGTCGACCTCCACGTCGCGGGGGAAGCGACCGCGGCGCCAGCGGGCGTGCAGCGTGGGGGCGAGCTCCGGCGTGTCGGCGAGGGCCGGGTGGAGCGTGCGGAGGGCGTCGGCGACGGGCTCGGTGGTCATGGCGGGCGGCCCCCGATCGTACCGTCCCGCCGGTGAACGTGTACAGGAACGCTAAAACGAGTGCGACGTGCACCGGCAGAGGAGGTGACGCACAGCCGTACCCGGGACGGATTCGAGTGAGGAAGCGCACAGCCGTGCCCGGGACGGGATCGCGTGAGGAAGCGCACGGGTATACCCGGGACGGGATCGCGTGAGAGAGCGCACAGCCGTACCCGGGACGGGATCGCGTGAGGAAGCGCACGGCCGTACCCGGGACGGGATCGCGTGAGAGAGCGCACGGGCGTACCCGGGACGGGATCGCGTGAGGAAGCGCACGGGTGTACCCGGGACGGGATCGCGTGAGAGAGCGCACAGCCGTACCCGGGACGGATTCGAGTGAGGGAGCGCACAGCCGTACCCGGGACGGGATCGCGTGAGGGAGCGCACAGCCGTACCCGGGACGGGATCGCGTGAGGG
>PABA01000006.1 GCA_002699025.1 Sandaracinus sp.
ACCGCCAAGAAGCGCTCCTCGAAGAAGGCCGCCAAGAAGGCCGCTCCCAAGAAGACCGCCAAGAAGCGCTCCTCGAAGAAGGCCGCCAAGAAGGGCGCAGCCCGGAAGAAGTAGCGGGTCACGGCGCGAGTCCCGCGCCGGACGAGCTCCCCGCGCACCTACGCTGAGGAGCGGTGGAGCCGGGAGCCCGGCTGCGAGCTCGAGCCGAAGCGGGAAGCCCAAGCCGCGAGCCTGAGCCCGAGCCGCCAGCTCGAGCCCAAGCGGGAAGCCCGAGCCGCGAGGGCGTCCGAGCGCCCGTCCGAACCCCCCGCCCGAACACGACGGGCGGCGCCGGGCCCTCAGCCCGAGAACGCGCGCGCCCGCCGCCGCTCCTGCAGCAGCACGGGCTCCATCGCCTTCTGCGCGTCCGGCCCCTCGAGCAGCGTCAGCTCGTCGTGCTCGAGGAACTCCCCCGCCACCCCGAGCAGCCGCTCCATGGCCTCCTCCGGCTCGATCGCCTCCACCGACCGCCCCGGGAGCCCGCACACGCTCGAGCGCACCTTCGCCCGCTCGAGCGTCCGGAACATCCGCCGCACGCACCCCTCGTAGACCTCCGGGCCGAACGCCGCCCGCGGCCCCAGCCCGAAGAGGAAGAGCTTGTCCACGCTCAGCCGCCCCTGCGTCGGCGTGAGCGTCACCTCCCCCTCCACCCCGCGCACGCGCCCCGCCCGCACCTCCCGCGAGAGGAAGCCGCAGAGCCGCCAGTCGACCAGCCCGAGCGCCCCCCGCAGCGGCCGCTCGTCCTCGAAGAACGCCAGGCTCAGCGCCTCGCTCTTCAGCCGGTCGAGCCGCCGCAGATCGGCCGGCACGAAGCGCACCTCCACGGCGCCTCAGCCCTTCCCGAGGTCGCTCGCGATCCGGTCCAGCACGCCGTTGACGAACCCCGAGCTCCCCTCGCTGCCGAAGCGCTTGGCGAGCTCGATGGCCTCGTTCAGCGTCACGCGCCGCGGGATGTCCCCCATCTCGAGCAGCTCGAAGGTCGCGAGCCGCAAGATGTTCCGGTCCACCCGCGCCATCCGCTCGAGCCGCCAGTGGTGGCTCACCTGCCGGATGGTCTCGTCGATGCGCTTCCGATGCGTCTCCACCCCGCGCACCAGCTGGTTCGCGAAGCTCTCCGCCTCCTTGGCGCCCCCGAGGTGCGTCCAGTAGGCGCGCAGCGCGTCCTCCGCCGAGAGGTCCGAGACGTCCATCTGGTAGAGGATCTGCAGCGCTGCTTCGCGGCCCTTCCGGCGCGCGCCGCGCTCGACCTTCCCCATCTCAGACCCCGCCCTTCTCCAGCTTCACGCCGAGGTCGACCATCTCCAGGGCCGCCAGCGCGGCCTCCCAGCCCTTGTTGCCGGCCTTCGTGCCCGCGCGCTCGACCGCCTGCTCGATCGTATCGGTCGTGAGCACGCCGAAGATCGCCGGCACCCCCGACTCCATCATCGCCGAGGCCACGCCCGAGGCCGCCTGGCCCGCCACGTAGTCGAAGTGCGGCGTCGCCCCGCGGATGACCGCCCCGAGGGCGATCACGGCCGCGTACTTCTCGCTCTTCAGCAGGCGCGCCGTCACCAGGGGCAGCTCCCAGGCGCCCGGCACGAGCACCGTGTCGATCCGCTCCTCGTCGACGCCGTGGCGCCGGAGCCCGTCCTGGGCCCCCTCGACCAGCCGGTCGACGACGAAGTGGTTGAAGCGGCTCGCGACGATGGCGAAGCGCGCGTCGGCGGGGGCGACGTAGTGTCCTTCGTAGGTGCTCATCTCTCGGTTCCGTGCGGGGGCGTCTCTTCAGCCATCTTCGCGGACGAGCTTCTGCTCGACCACCTCGAGGCCGTAGCCGTCGAGGCTGGGGATGCGGCGCGGCCGGTTGGTCAGGATGCGGATCTTCCCGAGGCCCAGGTCAGCGAGGACCTGCGCGCCGAGCCCGTACTCGCGGAGCACCTCGCCCTGCTGCGGGCGCGGCCGATGCGGCGCCTCGTGCCCCAGGAAGAAGGCCAGCTCCTCGCCGAGGCTCGCGCCCGAGGGCAGGAGCAAGATGACGCCCTTCCCTTCGGCCTCGATGGCCTCGACCGCCTCGCGCATCTGCACCCGGCTCGGCTCCTCGAGCCCGACCATGTCGCCGAGGACGCTCGCGGTGTGCACGCGCACGAGCGTCGGCTCCCGGTCGATCTCCCCGTGCACCAGCGCGAGGAACTGCCGCGCGTCGGTCAGCACCTCGTAGACGCGCGCCTTCCACGCGCCCCCGCCGGGCAGCTTCACCTCACCCTCGCGCGCGACGCGCACCAGCCGCTCCCGGCTCAGCCGGTACTCGATCAGGTCGGCGATGCTCAGCAGGCGCAGGCCGTGCGTCTCGGCGAACCCGACGAGGTCGTCGTAGCGGGCCATCGTGCCGTCATCGTTCATGATCTCGCAGATCACCCCCGCGGCGTCGAGGCCGGCGAGGCGCGCGAGATCGACCGATCCCTCGGTGTGCCCGGTGCGCTGGAGCACGCCGCCGGGCTTGGCCCGGAGCGGGAAGACGTGGCCCGGGCTGACGAGGTCCGAGGGGCGCACGTCCGGCGCCACCGCCGTGCGGATCGTGTGCGCCCGATCGGCCGCGCTGATGCCCGTCGAGACGCCGTGGCGGGCCTCGATGCTCACGGTGAAGGCCGTGCTCCGGCTCGACTTGTTGTGGCCGACCATCATGGGCAGCTCGAGCCGATCGCAGCGATCCTCCGTGAGGCTCAGGCAGATCAGGCCGCGCGCGTGCCGCGCCATGAAGTTGATGGTCTCGGGCGTACAGAGCTCCGCGGCCATCACGAGGTCGCCCTCGTTCTCCCGATCCTCGTCGTCGGTGAGGATGACCATCTTGCCCTGGCGGATGTCTTCCAGGGCCGCGAGCACCCTCTCGATGGCTTCCGTGCGCACGCTTCCTACCTAGCAGCTCGTGTTCAAAGCTCGACCCGACGGGGAGAGGACGATCACCGCTCCTCGCGGGCCGGGAGCTCCCCTTCGATCAGGATGTCGACGCCGAGGGGCCGGCTCCGCACGCGCTCGAGGCCCCAGGCCTCGGCCATGGTCGCCCGCGGCACGTCCGCGCTCGCGAAGCTCGGCGCGCGGCTGTCGCCGAGGATGCGCGGCGCGACGAAGACGGCCACCCGATCGGCGAAACCGCCGCTCAGCAGCGCGTGATGCACGGTCGGGCCGCCCTCCACGAGCAGGCGCACGACCTCGCGCTCCCCGAGCGCCTTCAGCGCGGCGTCCAACGCGACGGCTCCCTCGACGGCGGGCAGCTCGAGCAGCTCGGCGCCCGCCTCGGCCAGGGCCGCGCGCCGCTCGGCCGGCGCCCCGGGACCGTGGAGGATCCAGGTCGCCCCGCCCTGCCCGAGGATCTTCGCGTCCGCCGGCGTCCTCAGCCCGGCGTCGAGCACGACCCGGATCGGGTCGCGCCCCTCGACGTGGCGCACGTTCAGCTGCGGATCGTCCGCGAGCACGGTGCCCACGCCGACGAGGACGGCATCCGCCCGGTCGCGCATGCGGTGCGCCTCGGTGCGCGCCTCGAGCCCCGTGATCCACTTGGAGTCGCCGGTCCGCGCGGCCATGCGCCCATCGAGCGTGACCGCGGCCTTCAGCGTGACGTGCGGGAGGCCCGTCGTGATGTGCTTCTCGAAGTCCGCGATGAGCGCGCGGCACTCACCCGAGAGCACCTCCGTGACGACCTCGATGCCGGCCGCGCGGAGCTTCTCCACCGCGCCGGGCACGTGCGGCGCCGGGTCGGTCGCCCCGACCACCACCTTGGCGAAGCCGGCGGCGATCACCGCGTCCGTGCAGGGCGGCGTGCGCCCGTGGTGGTTGCACGGGGTCATGGTGACGTAGAGCACCTGCCCTTCCGTGCGCGGCGCCGCCTGGATGGCGGCCACCTCGGCATGCGCGTCGCCGGCGCGCGCGTGGTGGCCGACCGCGAGGACCTCCCCCGCGGGCGAGGCGACCACCGCGCCGACGTGCGGGTTGGGGCTCGGCCGGCCGCGGCGCGCCTCGTCGAGGGCACGGGCCATGAGGCGCTCGTCCTGCGAGACGCTCATGAATCGACCGGCGCCCCTTCGTCCGAGCCCGCGTCCGAGCCTTCGTCCGAGCCCGCGTCCGAGCGCACCTCCGGCTCACCCGGCTCGCCTCGCCCGTCCAGCTCCTCCGGCGGCTCGCTGTCCGCCCCCGTGCGGAGCCGCTCGAGCTCCCGCACGAACTCCTCCACGTCCTGGAACTCCCGGTAGACGCTGGCGAAGCGCACGTAGGCCACCGCGTCCAGGTCCTCGAGCTGCTCGAGCACCATGCGCCCCAGGAAGGTCGAGGGCACCTCGGGCTTGCCCCGCTCGACCATGGCGCGCTGCACGTTGTCGACGACCCGCTCGAGGGCCTCGGCCGAGATGTCGCGCTTGGCGCAGGAGCGGCGGAGCCCCGCGAGGATCTTGTCGCGATCGAAGGGCTGGCGGCGCCCGTCCTTCTTCACGACCAGCGGCAGCGCCTGCTCGACCCGCTCGTAGGTGGTGTAGCGACGGCCGCACCCCTCGCACTCCCGCCGGCGGCGGATCACTTCGCCGCCCTGGGAGAGGCGGGAGTCGATGACCTTGTTCTCCAAGGTCGCGCAGTAGGGGCAGCGCACGGTGCTGGGGGTTTAGTGCATGGGGCCCAAAGTTCAACGGGCTTGAAGCCCTGCGCGCCACCTCGCTCGATCCCCGCCCCGCGCGGCCGACTCGGCAGCCCGGCGAAGGGCCGACGACGAGCCCGTGAAGGCGGCGAAGGGCCCGCAACCGCTCGGTGACGAAGGGACGACTCCACGGGCCCGTCACCGGGTGGGCACCGGCGCGGAAAGGAGCGCGCCCAGAGCTGGCGGGCGAACGGAGGTTCTCCATGACGCAGCAGAACGTCGAGCTCCCTGGCCGCGCCGCTCCCCTCTTCCCGGCGGAGGCCTACCCCCAGCACCCCGAAGGCGTCCCCCGGGGCGAGCTCCGCGCGGGCCGCTACCGGCTCCGCTTCGCCCAGGGCACGCGCGACCTGCGCGCGGTGCAGCGCCTCCGCTTCGAGGTCTTCAACCTCGAGCTCGACGAGGGCCTCGACGAGGCCTACGCCCTCGGCCGCGACGAGGACGAGTTCGACGCCGCCTGCCACCACCTGATCGTCGAGCACACGGGCACCGGCGCCATCGTCGGCACCTACCGCTTCATGATGAAGCCCATGGCCGACGCCCGCGGCGGCTTCTACTCCGAGGGCGAGTTCGACTTCGGGCCGCTCCCTGCCGACGTCCTCGCGCGCGGCGCCGAGATCGGGCGCGCCTGCGTCGCCGCCGACCACCGCAACGGCCGGGTGATCCACCTCCTCTGGAAGGGGCTGGCGCGCTACCTCGCCTGGAACGACAAGCGCTACCTCTTCGGCTGCTGCTCCATCCCGACGACCGATCCAGCCGCCGGCCACCTCCTCGAGAACGCGCTGGAGGCCCAGGGCCACATGCACCCGGAGCTCCGCCTCGAGCCCCTCCCCGCGCTCCGCTGCGACGACCGCGTCTCTCGGGGCGCCACGGCGCCGGCCGAGATCCCGCCGCTCATGCAGAGCTACCTCGGTCTGGGCGCCCAGGTCTGCAGCCGCCCGGCCCTCGACCTCGCCTTCAAGGTCATCGACTTCCTGGTCGTGCTCGACCTCGAGCGCCTGAACCCGAAGGTCCGCCGGAGCTTCTTCGAGCGGACCCCCTGGTCCGACGCCTGAGGTCGCCCGCGCGTCGTTCAGCGCAGCCCGTGGAGGGGCTCGAAGCGGCGCCCGTCGCGCGACTCGAGGACGAGGGCGTCGGACCCCTCCCGGGCCACGAGGACGACGCGACCGCGGCGGCTGCCGATGGAGGGGCGGCCGCAGAAGCCCACTGGGGTCCGGCTGAGGGGCCCCTCGGAGAAGCACGCCGCCGGCGCCTGGGGCTCGCCCCAGCCCTCGGGTCCGAGCGCGCGCACGCGGATCTGAGGGGCCTCCTCGCTCTCGCTCCAGGCCACGAGGAGCCGGTCGCCGTGGGCCGTCGCGTCCAGGGCGTCCGCCGGGCCGAGGCGGGCCCACGCCCCGCAGCCCTCCCCGGCCGCGCAACGGAGGGCCCACGCGATGCCCTCCGCGTCCCGTCCCACGATCCCGACGAGCTCCTCGCCACCACGGAGGAGCACGTCCTCGAGCGTGCGGCTCGGCGCCTCGAACCGCGTGTCCCCCCGCTCGAGGAGCACGCGCTCTCCCTCGCTCCAGGCGAGCCAACCGGCGTCCAGGCGGGCCCAGCCCGCCTCCCCCGGCGCCCCGCTCCGCACCTCGCCACCTTCCCAGCTCCAGTGGCGCCCCTCGTGCCACCAGTCCACGCGGCCGGGCCGCACCTGTGGGTCCTCCGCGCCGGGCAGCGCCCAGCGCTCCACCGGCGCGAGCGGCGCCGCGGCCGGCTCCTCGCGCTCCGTCTCTGCCCGCCCGGCTTCCGCATCCTCCGCCTCCGCGTCCTCCGCCTCCGCTGCCTCCTCGCCGCTCCCGGCGTCGTCGAGAGTGAAGCGCCGCAGCTCCGGTCCGGCCTCGCCACGCGCGACGATCCACGCCTCGCGCCCCTCCACGGCGACGGCCTGGGCCGTGACCGGGTGGGCCTCGAGCCAGATCGGCTCCGGCGTCACCACCGTCTCGTCCCCGAGCGGGGCCAGCCCCGAAGCCCGATGGCTGCAATCGGGTGCGCAGCGTGCGTCGTCCATGCGCCAGAGCAGCCAGGGCACCTCGCCGCCCCGGAACGCCCGCGCCACCAGCCGCGGCCGCCGGAGCCGCCGCTGATCCACACGCCCGCCGGCGACGCGCACCCAGCTGATCCCCCGGCGGTCGATCGCCAGGAGCTCCGCCCCCTCCACCCAGGGCCGCACCTCGAGCTCCGCCTCGCGGGCCGCCCGCAGCGGCACCCGCTCCGGTGTCGCGCTCCGCGCCGGCGCCTGGAAGGCGATCGCCGGCGCGTCCAGGTCGAGGCGGGCGTCCGCCTCCCGGCAGAGCACGCCGAGCGCCGCCGCCAGGCGCTCGAAGGCGAGCCGGGGCCGCGCGGGGATCGGCGCGCCCTCGGCCCGGGGCCCCGACGCCGCCTCGAGCTCGCGGCGCACCATCGCGACGGCCCGGCGCAGCTGGCCTTCGGCATGCCGCGTGTCCGGGAAGAGCCAGAAGACCTCCGCCGGCGCGACGGCCTCGAGGGCCTCGAGACAGGTGCCGGGCCAGCCTTCCTGACGGGCCGCGTCCGCGTAGTGCGCCCAGTCGCCTTCCGGGAAGGTCAGCCCGGGCTCCGCCGCCGGCTGGCCGCCCCAGACGCAGGCCGCCGCCTCCGCGAAGCGCTGCCGGGCCTCGAGCGCGCGCTCCCGGCCGCGCCAGTAGGGGCCCCCGAGCATCACCAGGGCCACGATGGCGTTCCCGCCGATCGCCAAGAGGGCGAGCCGACGCCGCCGCCGGATCGCCCGCCGGAGACGCCGGATCTCCGGGCCCTCGAGCTCCTCCTCGGCGCGCTCGGTGGGCTTCTCCTCGTGCTGCTCCGCGGCCTCTGCCACGGCAGCGACCCTAGCCCGGATTCGTCACCCGTCGACGCGCCCTCGCACAGTCCTTCGGGCCCGCAGCGGATTCTCGCTTCGCCGGAATACCGCCTGTATTCCTCGCCTCTCGAGAAGCGACTGCGAACCCGAACCCCTGATCATCACGCCGCGGGGTCACTCATCCGGGCTGGTGCTCCCAGCGCGGCCGCGCGACGGGCGGATCGCGACATTTCGCCCAGCGCGAGAAACATCACGCCCCGCTCGGACGTCCTCTTCCCGTGAGCGAAGACATGCCAGCCGCCCAGGCCCATGGCCCGGTAGCCGAGCGAGGGGTGGGTCGCTACACTCCCGAGACGAAGAAGATGCGGCCCGCGGCCGCCCCCTCGGGGGGTCGTCGGGACACGCCGAGCACGAAGCTCACGAGGGTCACGGGCACGAACACGCCGTCCACGAGCACGCCGGGGAAGAGCGCAGGGAAGAGCGAGGGCCAGTGGGCGTCCGAAAGGCGCCACGCGCACTCCGTCACGGACACGGACCCGCTCCGACCCCATGTTCGAGAGACCCGCCCGCACCCAGAGATCAGCGAACGCCCCCGGCGGGGCACGAGCCGGCCCCCGCGGGCCCGGCGACGATGAGGGGCCGAAGGAACGACATGCCGACGATCAAGCGTTTGTGGAAGCCGCTCTTGGCCCTCGCGGCCGTGCTGGCGGCATTCACCATCACCTTCGTCTGGAACGAGCCGAACGGCCTCGACATCGACATCGACGGGAGCCCCCGCGCCCAGGCCGCGCGGAGCCAGGACCCGTACGATCTCACCCAGCTCCAGGTCCTCAACCGGGCCATCCTCGAGGTCAACGACCACTACGTGGAGCCCGAGCGCATCGACCACCGGCGCATGCTCTTGGCCGGCCTGAACGCCATTCAGCGGAGCGTCGCCCCGGTCATCGTCCACTACGAGGACGGCGCCGAGAGCCTGGCCGTGCAGGTCAACGACCAGCGCCGCGAGTTCGCCCTCGACGTGAACAGCCCCTGGTCGCTGGCGCGCCGCTTCCGGGAAATCTTCGGCTTCCTCCAAGACAACCTCCACGACGAGGAGGTCGATCTCCGGGACATCGAGTACACGGCCGTCAACGGCATGCTGCGGACCCTCGATCCGCACACCGTGCTGCTCACGCCGGACATCTTCGAGGAGATGCAGATGAGCACGCGCGGCGAGTTCGGCGGGCTCGGCATCGTCATCTCGATCCGCGAGGGGCACCTCACGATCATCCGGCCCATGCCGAACACGCCGGCCTCCCGCGCCGGCCTCGAGCGCGGCGATAGGGTCGTGAAGATCAACGACGAGTCCACGCTCAACATGCCGCTGAGCGAGGCCGTCGATCGGCTCCGGGGACCCCCCGGCTCGCGCGTGACCGTCTTCGTCCGGCGCCGGAACGGCCAGGGTCAGTGGCAGAACCCGCAGCGGGTCGAGCTCGTCCGCGCCGTCATCCACATCGACTCGGTCGAGTCGCGGATGCTCGACGGGGGCGTCGGCTACATCTCGATCAACAGCTTCCAGGGCAACACGCACGAGGACCTCCGGCGCGCCCTCGCGGAGCTGCACCGGCAGGACCTGCAGGGCCTGGTGCTCGACCTCCGCGACAACCCCGGCGGCCTCCTCGAGCAGGCCGTGCGCATCTCGGACACGTTCCTCTCGAGCGGCACGATCGTGACGACGAGCTCGAACGATCCGCGTCAGCGGGAGGAGAAGTTCGCCAGCGGAGAGGGGACCGAGCCCGCCTATCCCATGGTCGTGCTCCTGAACGGCGCGAGCGCGTCGGCCAGCGAGATCGTCGCCGGCGCCCTGAAGAACCACGACCGGGCGCTGGTCATCGGCCAGCGGAGCTTCGGCAAGGGCTCGGTGCAGGTGCTGAACAACTTCCAGGACGGCTCGGCGCTGAAGCTGACGATCGCGCAGTACCTGACCCCCGGGGACCTCTCGATCCAGGGCGTCGGCATCGTGCCGGACATCGCCATCGATCCGATGACCGTGGACGCCGAGGACATGGACCTCGCCGTGGACCCGGAGGCCTACCTCCGCGAGGCCGACCTCCGCTCGGCGCTGACGAGCGATCGGGTGCGCGAGCGGGTGCGGCCGAGCGAGGTGCTCCGCTACTACCTGAACCGCGAGATGCGGCAGCAGCTCCGCGAGCAGGACCCGCGGGACAACGAGAACGAGGAGGAGGACGAGTTCCTCCTGCGCTTCTCCCGGCAGCTGCTGACGCGCGTCCGGGCGAGCGACCGGCGCGAGATGCTCGAGCAGGCGCAGCCCGTGCTCGCCGAGGTGCGCGCCGAGGAGATGAACCGGGCCATCGCGGACCTGCGGCGGCTCGGCGTCGACTGGAGCGAGGGGCCGGACGGCGGCCCGAGCCCGGTGCGCGTCGAGGTGTCGACGAACCGGCCGGACAACGTGGGTCGGGCCGGCGAGCCCTTCTCCGTGCGGGTGCGGGTGACGAACGAGGGCGACGCGCCGCTCTTCCGCCTGCGGGGCACGACCAAGAGCGATTACCGACTCTTCGACGATCGGGAGCTCGTCTTCGGCCGCCTGAACCCGGGCGAGACGAAGGAGTGGACCACGACGCTCGGGACGTGCACGACGGAGAACGACGAGCGCGTCTGCCGTCTCCCGCGTGACACGCCCGACCGGGCCGACGGGATCAAGATCGAGTTCGACGAGCTCCATGGGCATGCGCCCGAGCCGGCCGAGCTGCGCACGCGCGTGGAGGCGCTCCCGCGGCCGCAGTTCGCGTACTACGTGCAGGTCGCCGACGACATCGAGGGCAACGGGGACGGGCGGCTCCAGCGCGGGGAGCACGCGAGCCTCTACCTGCGGGTCCGGAACGTGGGCCGGGGGCGCACGTTCGACACGCACGCCAACCTGCGGAACCTGAGCGGCCGGGGCATCCTGCTCCGCGACGGCCGCTTCCGGATCGACGACATCGCGCCCGGCGAGGAGCGACTCGTTCGGTTCACCTTCGAGGTGCTCGAGGACTTCGAGCGGGACGAGACCAAGCTCGAGCTCTCCGTGATCGACGCCGATCTGCGCGAGTCGATCTCCGAGAAGGTGATCGTGCCCATCCTGCCCGGGGGCTCGACGCCCGCGGCCCGGAGCGGTCGCGTGACGCTCTCGCCCGGAGCCGTGGTCCGCGCCGCGCCCGACGCCGAGGCCGAGATCCTGGCCGAGGTCGAGGGGGGCGGGCTCTCCCTGCCGGCCGAGGCCACGCTCGATGGCTTCGTTCGGGTGCGCCTCGGGGAAGAGCAGGTCGCGTGGGTGGCCGAGAGCCAGCTCGGCAACGGCCAGGGCGGCTCGCTCGAGTTCCAACTCAACCACGCGCCGCCGCGCATCGAGGTGGACTACGGCGGCACGCTCGTGACCCGCGAGAACAGCATCACGCTCCGCGGCACCGCGGTGGACGAGACGCTGGTGCGGGACCTCTACATCTTCGCCGGCGCCCGGAAGGTGCACTACCGAAGCACCCGCCGCGCCGACGACCGCACGCGGGTGAGCTTCGAGACCGAGATCCCGATGCACGGCGGTATCAACTACATCACCGTCTTCGCGCGGGAGAGCGACGAGATCGTCTCGCGCCGGCTCATCGTGGTGCGCCGCGACGCGCCCGACGGGAGCCTGATGGAGACGCCGCGCTTCGACGACGACGTCTTCGGCAACGTGCACTACGAGTGACGGGCCCTCGCTGCGCTCCCTGCTCGAGCCAGGGAGCGCAGCGAACGAAGCCCATAGGCGCTGACGCCCCCGTCCCCCGCAGGAGCACGGGGCCGCGCGCATCCCTGAGCGAGTGCTCGTGCCCTCGCAGTGTGGGAGGTCCGGAGGCGCTCCGGGGCCCCGCCCAGCACGGGGTCAGACGAAGCGGGCGAGGATGCGTTCGACCTCGAGGAGCTTGTCGGCGCCGGGCGTGATCTCGGCGAGGGCGACGTATCGCTTCACGTAGGCGGTCGCGAGGCGTCCTCGTGCCTCGCGGGCTTCGCCCAGGGCGACCGTGAAGCTCTGCCGCTGGTGGCCGCCCGACTTGGCGTCGCCCTCGGCGACGTTCCCGACGACGTTGTCGAGCGCCGCGTCGAGCTGCCCGAAGAGGCTCCGGCTCTTCCGCCGGATGACCTGAAGCGCCGGCTGAAGCAGCGCCACCGCCTCGAGCGCCCGCTCGTGCGCGATGAAGTGGAACCGGAGACTGGCCGGCCGCGCATCGAGAAGCTGCCGAACCGAATCGTCGGAAGAAGAGGAGCGGCCCGAGGTGGCACCGGCTCGCTGGGGGGTCTGGGTGTGGGTCATGCCCACCCCAGGCGCAGGTCCCGTGACAACGGCACCCGAGCCAGAACGAGCCCGACGCACAGCCGTTGGCGCGAGACGTGCGCCGCCACGGCCTGACCCACACCCAGACCCCCCAGCGAGCCGCCCCCCGAGCAGCGCCCATCCACCTACCCCCAAGCGACCTCGCAGCTTGGGCTCGAGCTGCACGCTCCACGGCTCGGGCTGGGGCTCCACGCTCCCAGCTTGGGCTTGGGCTTCCGGCTCGGGCTCCGGCTCTCGCTCCCCGCTTGGGCTTGGGCTTCGGCTCCACGTTTGGGCCTCCACGTTTGGGCCTCCACGCTTGGGCTCCCAGCCTGGGCTCTCGCTTCCTGCCCGGGCTCCGGCTCTCGCTCCCCGCTTGGGCTTGGGCTCCACGCTTGGGCCTCCACGCTTGGGCTCCCAGCCTGGGCTCTCGCTTCCTGCTCGGGCTCGGGCTCTCACTCCCCGCTTGGGCTTGGGCTCGGGCTTCCCGCTTGGGCTTGGGCTCGGGCTTCCCGCTGGGGCTCGGGGCCCACTGCTTGGACTTGGGCTCCCAGCCTGGGCTCCGGCTCTCGCTCCCCGCTTGGGCTCGGGCTCCCCGCTGGGCCGGGGGCTCGACGCTCCCCGCTCGGGCTCGACGCTCCATGCTCCCCGCTCGACCCCCTCCCCCCGGCAAGCCCACCTGCCGCTTTCCTGACCCCACCCCCACAACCCGCTAGCGTCTCCCCGTGAGCTCTCTCGCCGCGAGAGCCGCGCCTCCGGACGCGCCGCGTGACGCGCATCGCTCCTCGGCGCGGCGCTGTCCGCTCTGTGGGGCGCGCTTCCGCGCCACCCGGCGGACCTGCGCCCACGACGGCACCGAGCTCGAGGACGTCCCGCTGGACCCGCTGATCGGCGCGACCCTCGGCGGCACCTACCGCATCGACGCCCCCCTCGGCCGCGGCGGCATGGGCCAGCTCTACGCGGCGACGCACCTCCGGCTCCGGCGGAGCGTCGCCGTGAAGGTCCTGCACGGCGCCTTCGCCGACCACGACCTCGCCCTCGCCCGCTTCGAGCGCGAAGCGCGCGCCATGGCGCGCATCCGCTCCTCCCACGTGGCCCAGGTCCTCGACGTGCTCCGTACCCCGGACGGCCGCCCCAGCCTGGTCGTGGAGCGCCTGGAAGGCGAAGACCTCCAGGCCCGGCTCCGCCGGGTCGGCCGCCTCACCGTCGACGAGGCCCTGGCCCTCGCCGTGGACCTCGGGCACGGCCTCGAGGCCGCCCACACCGCCGGCGTCATCCATCGCGACCTCAAGCCCTCCAACGTCTTCCTCGACGCCCAGGGCGCGAAGCTCCTCGACTTCGGCGTCGCCCACGTCGAGGAAGAGGCCGCCCTGACGAAGACCGGCACGGTGGTCGGCACGCCGACCTACATGGCCCCCGAACAGGTCCGCGGCTCGGCCGGGGTGGACGGCCGCGCCGACGTCTACGGGGCCGGAGCCATCCTCTACCGCGCCCTCACCGGCGCCCCGCCCTACGACACGGGCCCGGCCACGGCCGTCCTCTCCGCCATCCTCGAGAGCGCTCCCCCGCCCCCCTCCGCGCATGCGCCCGACCTGCCCCTCGACGTCGAGGCCTTCGTCATGCGCGCCATGAGCCGCGACCCGGAGACGCGCTTCGCGAGCGGGGCCGAGCTCGCCGCCGAGGCCGCTCGCCTCCTCGAGAAGCGCCGCGCCCCCCGCCCGCGCGGCTCCACGGCGCGCGCCACCGGCACGCTCCTCGCCACCGGCACCCTGGCCGCCCTCGCCGGCGCCTCCGCGGCCGCCGAGCAAGACCTCTCGCCCTGGTGGGGCCCGGGCGCGACCGCCCTCGCCCTGGCCCTCCTCGTCCGGCGCTGGCGGACCGACGGCGAGCTCGGCCCCCGCGGCTGGGCCCTCGCCCGCGCGCTCCGCGCCACGCTGGTCGCCTTCGCCGCCCTCACGCTCCTGGTGGCCGGCCTGGAAGCCTTCGGCGCCTCCTCACCCCGTGGCGTGGCCCCCCGTCTGGCCTTCGCGGCCCTGATCGGCGTCGCCGCCTACGTGCGTCAGAGGAGCCGCTCGAAGAGCGAGCCCGAGCCGGTCGCGAAGAGCACGGAGAACGGCTCGATCGCGAGCACGCCGTCCTCGTCCCAGAGCCGCCCGGCGATCCAGCGCACCCCGTCGCATTCCTGAGCGAGGGCGCCGAGCCGCCCCGCCACGGCGGGCTCCAGGCTCAAGGCCAGCGCGTCTCCCTCCCCGTCCATGACGAGGCGCCGGTCCACGTCCAGCTCATCCACCCCCACCACCGCGAAGGGCTCCGCCAGGGCCGGGAAGGCCTTCAGCGACGAGCGGAACTCGGGGCGGAGCGACTCGTAGCGCGGCGCGGCCACCTGCGTCGTCCGGTCCCAGAGCGCGTCCGTCACCCGTGGCGAGACCGCGTACTGCATCAGCCGCAGCCGCCTCGGCACGGGCCCCGCCTCCACCTCGGCGAGCCCCGCGATCACCTGCCTCGGGCACGGCCCGACCGATCCCGGCTCGGTCCGCCCGCGGTCCTCCCGGTAGAGCGCCCCGGTGGTCGTGCAGAGCATGTAGCGCCGCTGGATCGATCCCCGCGACGTGCCCGCGATCCACTCCCGGGCCACCTCGACGAGCGTCCGGTCGAAGACCGTCTCCCGCTCCCCCTCGAGATCCCCGGGCCGACCGAGCCACGCCTGGAGCCGCCGCGCCCCTTCCTGCCCGCCTTCCCCCCCGCGGAGCTCCGCCACCACCCGGGCCGCCCCGTCGAGCACCTGCGCCACGGCCGGCGTGTCCTGATCCGCCAGCGCCGTCCGCAGCCGCCCCACGAAGCGCGCGATCCCCACGGGCACGGGCGGGCTCACGCAGCCGAGGAGCCGCTCGATGGCCTCGTCCACGCTGGCCGCGCCATAGGCCTCGGCCACGCCCATGCGCACCACCGCGACGAGGAGCTCGTCGAGGGCGTCCGCGATCTCGGCATGCTCCGCGCGGGGAGCCTTGGCGCTCGGCTCCTCGCCCGGCTCGTCCTGCTCCGTCGGCGCCTCGTAGGCCCCCGCCAGGAGCGCCAGCGCCGCCCGCACGTGGGGCCCGTCCTGCCGCCCGTCCGTCGCCGCGACCAGCAGCGCGCCGCCCTCCTTCAGCGTCACGGTGACGAGCTCCGTCCGCCCCGCCGCCGTCACCTCGAGCGACACGCGGCGCACCTCCCCGGCCCCGCCCTCGTCCGCGCGCAGCGCCTCCAGCGCCGCCCGCGCCGCGTCCGGGAGCGACGCCGTCACGCCGCCCTCTGCAGCGCCTTGCGCCGCCGCTGGATCTCGAAGCGCACCGCCGGCGGCGCGCGCCGCAGGTCGAGGTCGAGCACCTCGCCGAGGAGCCCGCGCGCGATGTCGTGCCGCCCGTCCCGCTCCACCTGCTCCGCGCGGCGCAGGAAGGTCTGCGCCAGCGAGCGAATGGTGATCGGGTTCCGCTCGACCATGCTCCTGTCCGTCTCGATGGCCCGCCGGAACGCCGCCAGCGCCGCCGCGTGCTTCCGCCGCCGCGCGTGGTTCAGCGCGATGGCCACCCAGGGCCGCGCCCAACCCGGCCGGAGCGTCGCCGCCTGCTCGAGGCGCGCGATGCCCGCCTTCACCACGCCGAAGGCCAGCAGGAGCTGCCCGAAGAGGTAGCTCCGGAACGCCTTGAAGCGCGCCCCGGTCGGCGTCTCCGGCCGCTCCTCGTGGGCCAGCCGGATCGCCTGCGTCGTCTCCTCGAGGCTCTCGTCCAGCTCCTCGCCCCGCAGCTCCATGCGCGCGACGATCGCGAGCCGCGCCTCCTCCGCCGCGGCCCGGACCGCCGACACCCGCGTCGAGGCCTCCAGCTCCGCCAGCGGCCGGAGCGCCCGCGCGTCCCCAACCCGCGCGAGCGTCTGCACGGCGCCGAGGGTGAGCGCGCCCCCCTCCTCGAGCAGCGCCGCCACCGCCTCCGTGTCCTCGGCGCCGCCGAGAGTCTCGAGCGCCTCGAGCGCCGCGAGCTGCACCTCCGGGTCGTCCCGCTGGAGGAGCTGCCGCACGTAGTCGAGCCCGCGCCGATCCCCCCAGCTCCCGAGCGCCGCCGCCAGCACGGCCCGCGTCGAGTCGACCACCGAGCGCTCGTAGGCCCGCTCGACCGAGGGGCGGATGCGCGGGTCCTCGATCCGCCGGAGCGCCCGCGCGGCCTCCGTCACGATCTCCGGGCTGCCGCTGTCCAGGAGGCTCGTGAGCGAGGGCACGAGCCGCGGGTCCCCGGCGTGGCGCAGCGACTCGAGCAGCTCGCGCCGGGCGCCGCGGGAGCTCACGCCGTCGACGCCCTCGAGCACGGCGGCCAGGTGGCCGATGACGAGCGGCGGCAGGTCGCGCGTGCGCTGGAGGATCTGCGCCCGCTCGTCGCCGGGCAGGTCCCCGACCGGCTCCACGCTCCGCTGGGCGTCCCAGAAGTCGTCGATGGCCTGCTCGAGCCGGTCCACGCGCCGCTTCCAGGTCTCCCGATCGGCCCGCGCCGCCCGCCCCCGCGCCCCGCCGAGAGACTCACGGGCCCGGGCCAGGTCCTGCTCCAGCTCCACGTCGCGGATCGCCTCGCAGGTCTCGATGATCTGCTTCTGCTCGCGCCCCGGCCGATCCCCCAGGTTCTCCACGAGGTGCTGGAGCACCGCCCGGCGCTGCCGGAGGCTGCCCCCGCGGAGGACGGCGAGGAGGGTCTGCAGGTCGTCCACCTGGTCGACGGCGATCGCGTCGCTGCCCCGGCCCTCCAGCCGCCCGAGGAGCGACGAGTCCGCGCTCGGCGCCCCGTCCTCCTCGCCGGCGTCGACCTCGACCGCCACCTCCACCGGCCGCCGGCCCGCGTCCGCGACGCTCACGGCGGCCACGATCTGCACCAGCGAGCGCGCGACGTGCCGATCGTCCGCGTCCGAGCCCAGGCCGAGCTCGCCGCGCACGGCGTCCGCGGGCCCGCCCCCGAGCCCCGCCTGGAGGGCGTCGAGGAGGCGTTCGATCCGGGGCTCGAAGCGGGAGCTCATGCGTGCGCGAGGCGGAGCCGCCAGAGCCCGGCCCCGGTCGCCACGAGGACGGCGCCGGAGCGAGGCGAGAGGGCGTGGATGCGCTGATCGTCGCCCGGTTCGGCCCGCGTCCCCGAAGTGTTCCCCAGCGCGACCCGGAGGTCGAGAACCAGGCGAGGCGCGTCGCCGGCCCCGGCGGCGCTGAGCAGCACGCCCCGGTCCTGCGAGGCGAGGTGCCGGGCCGCGAGCAGCGCCCCCCCGGCGAAGGCCACGAGGTGCGCGCCCGCGAGCGCGTCGAGGCGCTCCCAGCGCCCGGCGGCGAAGTGGGCCGGCCCCGCGGCCTCGCCCTCGCCGGCCACCGCCAGCTGCTCCCCGCGCGCCGCCAGCCGGTAGGCGCGCCCCGCCTCCCGCGCGAGCGGCGCCCCCACCGCGTCGAAGGCGCGCCCATCGACCCGCGCCCGGAGGAAGTCGAGCTGGCCCCCGCTGCCGACGAGGACGACCAGGCGGCCCTCCTCGTCCAGCGTCGCGTCCAGCACGGGCGAGGGGAGCACGGGCCCGGTCCAGCGGGAGCCGAGGTCCTCGCTCCGGTAGAGCGCGCCGCCCGCCCAGAGCCAGAGTCGCCCCGCCCCGTCGAAGCGCACGTGGCAGCCCACCGAGGGCTCGCCCCCGCTGCGCCAGCCGTTGATCGGCTCGAAACGCGCGCCCCCGTCCATCGAGCGGAAGACGCCGCCGAGGCGGGTGCCGACGATCACCGCGTCCGGCGCGGCCGCCACCGTCAGCAGCTCCTCCGCCTCGAGCCCCTCGGCCCGCACCGTCTCCGGGAGCGCCCCGGCCCCGGCGTCCACCGGGAGGCGCACCAGCTCGTCCGACGCGACCCAGAGCACCTCCCCGACGACCGTCACGTCGTAGGCGGGCCCGCGAAAGAGGCGCTCCGCCGGGAGGTCCAGCGGCGGCGGGAGCTGCGAGCCCATGAGCCGCGCCTCCTCCTCGAAGCTGAGGGGAGCGAGGTCGATGTCGCCATCGCCCTGGAGGTCGAGATCGTCGGCGAGCTCCTCGCCGTCCTCGTCGCCCAGCCCCTCGTCCAGAGGCGGCAAGCCCGCCAGGTCGTCGTCCCCGTCGAAGTGGAGCCCCGCGTCCACGTCGAAGAGCGCCCCGTCGTCCTCCTCGGTGCCGTCGCGGATCTCGTCGACCAGGTCTTCGTCGTCCCACTCGGCCGAGTCGAAGGTCTCGGTGCCGTCCGTCCAGCCGTACTCACCGGCCTCCGAATCCGCGACGCCCTCCCCGAGCCCGCCGACCAGGTCCCCCGCCTCTTCCGCGTCGCTCAGGTCCACCGCCTCGTCGAGCCCCTCGTCGAGGAAGTCGACGGGGTCGAAGTCGTCCAGGCCCTCCGCCGCGTCGAGGCCGATCTCTTCTTCCTCGCCGAGGTCGAGCCCGAGGCCCGGATCCACGTCGATGCCCTCCTCCTCTTCCTCGCCCACGGCCGGCAGGGGCGGCAGGTCGAGCGCGTCGTCGTCGAGGACGTCGTCGTCGAAGGCGTCCGGATGCGCGTCCTCGCCGTCCTGGAGGTCGGCGTCGGGGACCTCGGCATCGGCGACATCCGGGTCGAGGACGTCGCGGCCGTCGAAGTCGTCGTCGGGTTCGAAGGGCACGGGCGGAAGATAGCGCGCCTCTGCGACGAACCAAGGCGCCCATCGCCTCCGGGCGCCTCCGGGCCCGGTCCACGCCTCGGGAGCCCCGCCGGCGCCTTCGCCCTTCCCCGATGCGCATCCGGGGAACGAGGGGACCGGCATCGCCAGCGCGGGCCTCCCGGCTACTCAGCCCTTCCCCGGCACCGGCTTGCCCAGCCGGGCCATGACCTTCTGCAGGTCCTGCCACACCGGCCGCTTGAACTGCGGCGAGCGGAGGAGGAAAGCCGGATGGTAGGTCGGCATCACGGGGACGCCTCGCCAGCTCCCCCAGCGGCCCCGCCAGCCGCGCCCGCCCGGCTCCACCACGCCGAGGTTCTCCGCGGCGCAGCGCCCGAGCGCGACGATCACCTTCGGCGCGACGAGGTCCAGCTGAGGCTCCAGGAAGCGCGCGCACGCGCCGGCCTCGTCGGGCTTCGGCGTGCGGTTCTGCGGCGGGCGGCACTTGACGACGTTGCAGATGTAGACCGCGTCGCGCTCGTAGCCCATGGCCGCGATCATCTTGTCGAGGAGGTGCCCCGCCTTGCCGACGAAGGGGAGCCCCTGCTGGTCCTCGTGGTAGCCGGGGCCCTCGCCGACGAAGGCCAGGTCCGTGAAGGGGGTGCCGCGGGCGAAGACGCTGCGCGTGCGGCCCTCGTGAAGGCGGCAGCGCGTGCACTCGGCGGCGTCCTCCTGGAGCACGCGGAGCTCGGCGATGACGTCCCCCGGGTGGGTGCTCGGCTCCGCCGCCCGCGGCTCGGGCTCGCGCGCCGGCTCGGGCTGCGGAGTCGGCGCAGGCTCGCGCGCCGGCGGCTGCGAGGCGGCGGGAGGGCGGGGAGCCGCCGCGCTCGTCGAAGACGACGTCTGCCGCACGGGCGGCCTCGGCTCGGCCGGGGGCATCGCCGCGTCCCCGACCAGCTCCGTGAAGGGCGCCGTGGAGGCCGGAAAGGGCGGCGGCTCCACCGCCGGCACCCCGACGCCACCGAGCTCCTCTTCCCAGCGAAGCAGGGCGCGCGCCGCGTCCGCGAGCTCCTGCAATTCCGCTCGGGCGTCGTCTTCCACGGCGCAGGCGTATCGAGGCGGAGGGCCGAGGGCAAGGGCCGATCGCCGAGCCCGCCCGGACCCGCGCAGGAAAAGAAGCCCCCTCCTTCGGGCTTTCGTTTGACCGCAGGGCGAGCGGCCACGTAGGCTCTTCGCGAATGTTTTCGGAGGTCTGGACCCCGTGGCTCGAGCACGTGTGATCGCCGCCGGCGAAACGAACGTCGGCATGAAGCGAAGCCACAACGAGGACAACTTCGCGGTCGACGAGGAGGACAACCTCTACGTCGTGGCCGACGGCATGGGCGGCCACGCTTCGGGCGAGGTGGCCAGCCAGATGGCGATCGACACGCTGCGCGAGTTCTTCCGGGCGACCAGCGCCGATCCCGAGGCGACCTGGCCGTACAAGATGGACAAGTCGCGGGGGTACGAGGAGAACCGGCTCATCACGAGCATCAAGCTCTCCAACCTGCGCATCTACGAGGCGGCGCAGCGCGACCCCAAGCTGCGCGGCATGGGCACCACGCTCGTGGGCATCCTCGTCGTGGACGATGGCGTGCTCATCGCCCACGTGGGCGACTCGCGCTGCTACCGGCTGCGCGACGACAAGCTCGAGCAGCTCACCGAAGACCACTCCCTGCTGAACGACTACATCAAGATGAAGCGGCTCAGCGAGGAGGAGATCGCCAACTTCCCGCACAAGAACGTCATCGTGCGCGCGCTGGGCATGAAGGAGAGCGTCAAGGTCGACACGCAGCTCGACAAGCCGCAGCCCGGCGACATCTACGTGCTCTGCAGCGACGGCCTCTGCGGCCCGGCGAGCGACGAGGAGATCGAGGAGATCGTCCGGGCCGAGCAGAAGGACCTCAAGGGCGCCTGCTCCAAGCTCATCGAGCGCGCCAACTCCAACGGCGGCCCCGACAACATCACCTGCGTCCTCGCCAAGGTGATGGGCACCGGCTGAGCCCCCGTCCCACGCCCATGTGGGATCACCTCCGCGACCCCCGCACCGGCGCCCCCGTCACCCTGGACGTCGCGGCCAACGACGCCGCGGCCACCGAAGACGCGGCCACGGGCGGCGCGGCCACGGACGGCGTCACCCTCCGAACCCGCGACGGCCAACCCGCCGCCACCTGGCACCCGGCCGAGCGCCGCCTCGACTGGCCCATCCACGCCCCCCTGGCCCACGCCGAAGCCGCCGAGTGGGATCGTCGGGCCCGGGAGCTGGCCCCCTTTCCCCTCCCCCGACCCGACGGGCCCGAGTGGTGGGACGCCGATATCTGCCGGGGCGCGAGCCTCGACCCGATCCGCCGCGCCCACCCGAGCCTCGGGAAGGTCGAGGGCCGGCGCGTCCTCGTGCTCGACGGCTCGGGCACGGACGCCTGGCGCTTCGTGGAACACGGCGCCCTGCGCGTCGATCACGTCGACGTGAGCTCCGGCATGCAGCGCGTGGCCCTCGCCCGGCTCCGCCGCATGGGCACCCCCACCGACCGCCTCCTCTTCCACCGCGTCGAAGCCGAGGCGCTCCCCTTTCGGGCTGCCAGCTTCGATCTGGCGTTCGCCCGCGGCACCGTCCATCACCTCGACCGGCGCCGCTTCTTCCCCGAGCTGCACCGCGTGCTCGCCCCTGGCGCCGAGGCCCTCCTCCTCGAGCCCCGCTTGAGCCCCGCACTACAGAGCGTCCTGCGCCTTCGCCGCGGCCTTCGCCGGATCGATCGCGGCGCCGACCGGCCCCTGGGGGACCGCGATCTCGAGACGCTCCGGGCGCTCTTTCGCGAGGTCGACGTCGCATTCGAGGGCACGCTCCAGCCCATCCTCACGAGGCTCCCTCGCCGCGCCCGATCCCGTTGGAGCGTGCGCCTGAGGCCGGTCGAGGGGGCGCTCGACGCACGGCCCCGCTTGGGTCGCTGGCTCGGCGCCTTCGCCTCCGTGTACCTGCGCCGCTGACGCTCTTCCGGTCGCAGCCGACCGATCGGAGTCAGACCGGAAGGACGCGGCGTCGCGCTCCCCCGAGCAGATGCGAGGCCAGGCTGAGCGAAGCGCGAGGCAGGCTCTCGTTCAGGCCGTGGACCCCGACCACGCTCAGCGCCCCCGCCCGCCGACGCTCCAGCAGCGGCCGGACCGACTCCACGACGCTCCGGTCCACCAGGCCCGGCTCGAGCGCATCGAGCAGCGCCCGCGCCGACGCGGAGCCCGAGCGCCCGAGCACGTAGGTCGCCACGCGCAGCATGCCCGTCGCCCGCAGATGAGCCGCCAGCACGGGCGCGGAGAGCGCGTGGTGCGCCTGGACCGCGTCGAGCTCGGCGAGCTTGGCGCCGTGGCCCCGCCCGAAGCGGCTCTTCGCGAAGTGGCCGAGGAGGTGCGCGTAGAGGTCGCGCGGGTCCGGGAGGACGATCCGCGTCCCGAAGAGCGCCTCGTCGGGGCGCCCTCGCGCGAAGAGCGCGTCGGTGCGGAGCCGGAAGAGGTGCCGCTGGAAGAGCCAGCGGTGGAGGTCGACGACGCAGGGCAAGGGCCCCTTCAGCGTGCGGCTCCGGTCATCCCGATCCCGGGCCAGCTCCGAGAAGCCGGCCTGCCCGAGCCGCCGCGCGGCCCGGGCGTAGTCTCGCGGGCGCACCAGCAGGTCGACGTCCGAGATGACCCGGAGCTTCCCCGCGTAGACCGTCTCGAGGAGGAGCGCGCCCTTGAGCGGCATGACCTCGATGCCCTCCTCGGCGAGCAGCTCGGCCACCCGCCGCACCGAAAAGCGCGCCCCCGCCGCCTTGAAGAGCTCCCGCGCGCTCATGCGCCCACCGTGACCACCCGCTCCGGCGTCACGACGGCGTCCTCGAGGCTCTCGATGACCCGCGCTCCCGGCCAGACGACGCACCGCGCGAGCCGCACGGGCCCGATCCGCGCCCCCGCGCCGACGACGCACCCGTCGAGCTCCGCCGCCGGGTCCACCTCCGCGCTCGGATGCACCAGCGCCCCCCCCTCCGCGCGGGCCAGCTCCACCTGCGCCCCCAGGTAGGCCGCGAGGGTGCCGAGATCGCGCCAGGGCCCCTCGTCCACGACGCCCGCCACCACCGTCTCCGGGTCATCCACCCAGCGCCGATAGGCGTGCCGCACGATGCAGCCCTCCGGGGGCATGTCGTCGAGCGCGTCCGCCGAGAGCACGTGGACCCCCGTGAACATGAAGCGCGCCGTCTCCCCGGCCCACGCCGGCTCCCCCAGTAGCCGCCGCACCCGGCCATCCGGGTCCACATCGATCGCCCCGAGCCGCTCCGCCGCCGGATCGGGGCGGAGCACCATCGTCGCCCGCGCGCCCAGGCGCCGGTGCGTCTCCAGCGCCGCCCCCAGATCGGGCCGAAACACGATGTCCGAGTTGAGCAGCAGCACCGGCCCGTCGGCCTCCCGCAGCCAGCCCGCCGCGTTCGCCACCCCGCCGCCCGTCCCCAGCAGCGTCTCCTCGTGAAGGTAGCGCACCGACATCCCCGCCGGGAGATGTGGCTCCAGCAACCCGGGCAGCCGCTCCCCGAGGTGGTGCGTGTTCATCACCACCTCCCGCACCCCCACCGCCGCCAGCGCCTCGAGCGACACGCACGCGAGCGGCGCGAGCCCATACGGCACCCCCGGCTTCGGCCGCTCCAGCGTCAACGGCCGAAGCCGCGTCCCCAGCCCCGCCGCCAAGACCATCGCCCGCATGCCGCCACTATCGGCCAACGGCCGCGCGCGGTCGAATGAGTGTCGGGAGAAAAGCCCTTGGCTCGCCCACCCGCGCGACTACCCTTTCGCCCAGGGGACCTTCCTTGCGCTCGACCTTCCTCGCATTGCTTTTGACCGCCTCCTCGGCGTGCTCCATCGACCGGACCGGCCTCGCCCAGGAGGACGCCGCCACGGACCGCGACGCGGGTCGCACGGACGCGGGCCACGACGCGGGCCGTGACGCCGGCCCCACCGACGCGGGCCCGGACGCCGACGCCGGCAGCGACCTCTGCCCCGACGACCCGGACAAGACCGAGCCGGGCGTCTGCGGCTGCGGCACGCCCGACGACGACAGCGACTCCGACGGCACCCCGGACTGCGAAGACGGCTGCCCCTTCGACCCGATGAAGTTCGACCCGGGCGTCTGCGGCTGCGGCGACCCGGACCTCGACTCGGACAGCGACGGCTTCCTCGCCTGCGAGGACTGCGACGACGACGACCGAGACGTGAACCCGGGCGCCGACGAGCGCTGCAACGAGCGTGACGACGATTGCGACATGATGACCGACGAGGGCGGCGTCTGCGACATAGGCTGCGCGGACGGTGAGCGCGAAGCCTTCCTCGACCCGGTCACCCGTCCCGACATCGCTGGCTGCTCCGGCGCTTGGAGCGAACGCGGTATCCTCGACGACGTCGCTCCGGCTTGCGCGCGGGAGGGTGGCGACGACGGTCCTCGGCCGATGGGATCCGGCTGCAACATCGAGGATCTCTGCGCCTTCGGCTGGCATGTGTGTGAGGACCCCGCCGAGGTGGCCGCCTCCTCGCCAACTGGCTGCACCGGCGCTCTCGAAGGAACCAGCGGCGATCTCTTCTTCCTGCAGCGCCAGAGCGGCACGGGGAATCGCGAATGCGATGGCGGCCAGAACGACATCTTCGGCTGCGGAAACCTGGGAGACATGCCGAAGCCCTCGTGTCGTCCGTTGGATGCCGTTGCGACTTCGACGTGTTCAGCTCTCCCGCCAACCTGGGACTGCGGTGCGAGCAACTTCTCCGAGGCCGCGGCCGTAACGAAGGATGGCGGTGCTGGCGGGGGCGTTCTCTGCTGCCGCGATTGAGCGTCCACTCGGCAGCCGGTGTGCCCGCGCCACCACGCCGGTCGTGCCGAGCCACGTCCAACGGCGAGGCACGTGCAGGCTGCAGGCGGGCCTGAACCTCACACCCTTGCCAGGCAACCTTTCGGGTTGTACTCCCCTGGCACCCTCATGCGCGAGGGGTACGAGGAGAATCGATGAAGCTCTGCATGGTTGGAACGGGCTACGTGGGCCTGGTGAGCGGCGCCTGCTTCGCCGAGACGGGCCAGACCGTCATCTGCGCCGACAAGCACGAAGAGAAGATCCACGTCCTCGAGGAAGGCGGCATCCCGATCTTCGAGCGCGGCCTCGAGGAGCTCGTCCAGCGCAACGTCGAGGAGGGGCGCCTCTCCTTCACCAGCGACGTGAAGGAGGCCATCCGCCAGGCCACCATCATCTTCGTCGCCGTCGGCACCCCGCCCCGCGGCGACGGCGGCGCCGATCTGAGCGCCGTCGACGCCGTCGCGCAGATGGTCGCCGAGAACGTCGAGCGCGAAGCCATCATCGTGCTCAAGAGCACGGTCCCCGTCGGCACCAACGCCCGCGTCCGCCGGCTCGTGCAGAACGCCCCGCACCGGGTGCACGTCGTCTCGAACCCCGAGTTCCTCAAGGAGGGCGACGCCGTCCAGGACTTCCTCCGCCCGGACCGGGTGGTCGTCGGCCTCGACGAGGACGACCACTTCGCCCGCGACCTGATGGCCCGCATCTACCACCCGGTCTGCCTCGACAAGAACCGCGTCGTCTTCATGGACCCGGCGAGCGCCGAGCTCACCAAGTACGTCTCCAACACCATGCTCGCGATGCGCATCTCGTTCATGAACGAGATCGCCATGCTCTGCGAGAAGGTCGGCGCCGACGTCCACGCGGTCCGCCACGGCGTCGGCAGCGACGGCCGCATCGGCCCCAAGTTCCTCTACGCCGGCCCCGGCTACGGCGGCTCCTGCTTCCCGAAGGACGTGAAGGCCCTCGTCCACACGGGCCGCGAGCACGGCCTCGAGCTCGAACTCGCCGCCACCACCGACCGCGTGAACGACCGCCAGAAGGGCGTCCTCTTCCGCAAGCTAAAGGCCCACTTCGACGACGACCTCCGCGGCAAGCGCATCGCCGTCTGGGGGGTCGCCTTCAAGCCGCGCACCGACGACATCCGCGAGTCCGCCTCGCTCACGCTCATGGACGCCCTCCTCGCCGACGGCGCGACCATCGTCGCCCACGACCCGGAGGCCGAGGAGAACGCCAAGCAGCGCTACGGCGACCGCGTCAGCTTCGTCGAGGACGCCTACGACGCCGCGAAGGACGCCGACGCGCTCTGCCTGATGACCGAGTGGCGCCAGTACCAGAACCCGGACTTCGACCGGCTGAAGGAGCTCATGCGCCGCCCGCTCATCGTCGACGGCCGCAACATCTGGAGCACCTACGGCCTCCGCGCCCAGGGCTTCATCTACGACGGCATCGGCGTCCGGGGCAACTGATGAAGGTCATCGTCACTGGCGGCGCCGGCTTCGTCGGCTCCCACCTCTGCGACAGGCTGATCGAGCAGGGCCACGAGGTCCTCTGCATCGACGACTTCTCCACCGGCTCCCGCGAGAACATCGCGCACCTGGCCGATCATCCCCACTTCGACGTCTTCGATCACGACGTCACCTTCCCCTACTTCGCGCCCGCGGACCGCATCTACAACCTCGCCTGCCCGGCGAGCCCCATCCACTACCAGCGCGACCCCATCAAGACGATCCTCACGAACGTCCAGGGCACCATCCACGGCCTCGAGCTCGCCCACCGCACCGGCGCGCGCTTCCTCCAGGCCTCCACGAGCGAGGTCTACGGCGACCCCGACGTCCACCCCCAGCCCGAGTCCTACTGGGGCAACGTGAACCCCATCGGCCCCCGCGCCTGCTACGACGAGGGCAAGCGGAGCGCCGAGACCCTCTGCTTCGACTTCCACCGCCAGGCCAAGGTCGACATCCGGGTCGCCCGCATCTTCAACACCTACGGCCCCCGCATGGCCATCGACGACGGCCGCGTCGTCAGCAACTTCATCGTCCAGGCGCTCCGCGGCGAGCCCCTGACCATCTACGGCGAGGGCCAGCAGACCCGCTCCTTCTGTTACGTCGACGACCTCGTCCGCGGCCTGATGTGTCTGATGGAGGACTCGAGCGAGGCCGGGCCGTTCAACTTTGGCAACCCTGGAGAGTACACCATCCGTGAGCTGGCAGAGATCATCCGCCGGCTCACGAGTTCAAGCTCTTCACTCGTCAAGCGCCCCCTGCCGGCCGATGACCCACGGCAGCGGCAACCCGACATCTCCCGCGCCCGCCGGGCACTCGGATTCTCGCCAACGGTCGATCTCCATGAAGGGTTGAAGCGCACGGTCACCTACTTTGTTTCGCGAACTGATCTCCTATGAAGCAATGCCCTGTCTGTCGACACTCGGATGTCCGTGAAGCCACGGCCCTGGCCGGGCACCGGCGCTTCGTGTGCCGGCGCTGCGGCCATCAGCATATCGCCCCGCCGCCAACGGAGCAGCTCCTCGCTACATACGGACACGACTACGCTGGGTTTAGGACGGATTCAAGATTTCGGCGCCGTGTCCTCGAGTTGTGGACCGAGTCAGTGGCTCCTCACGCTCCGCAAGAAGTGCGCACGGTGCTCGATGTCGGCTGTGGCGGGGCAGAGTTCCTGGACCTGGCGGCCGAGATGGGCCTGACAGCGCGTGGCTTCGACCTTTCTGAAGCGTCAGCGGAGAAGTGCCGCGAGCGGGGTCTCGCGGCCGACGCGGGCGACTTCCTCGAATACGATTTCAGGACCCAATTCGACGTCATCACGTCTTGGGATGTCTTGGAACACCTTCCCGCACCTCTTGCTTTTGTCGAGAGGGCGGCGGCTCTCCTCACTCCGGGAGGACTGGTCGTGGCCAAAGTCCCCCTCACCACCCAACGCAGTCTCTTGATGGGGTCCTTACACCCGAAGGTAGCCAGAGCGCTTCTGCACACTCCGAGTCACGTACAATACTTCACTCTCGCAACCGCCCGGCTCCTAGTTTCTACCGCCGAACTGGATCCGTTGGAGGCGCGATGCATAGGTGGTATCCGGACGGTCCGTTCCGACGGGTCTTGGAGACAGCGGGCAAAGCGAGCGGTTCGCCGCCACCTGGCTCGAAGCTCAGGCCTCGCCAACGCCTTCGTCGTGGCTCGAGGGAAGCCATGAGTCGCACGCGTGTGATGCTCTTCACTGGGCGTCTCGGTGGCGGGGGAGCCGAGAAGAATCTCCTCCGTGTCGCCAACTCGCTTGACCGCGCGGAGTTCGCACCCGAGATCATTGTAGCCCGAAGCGGAGGTAGCTATGAGCTTCAGATTCGGAACGACGTTCCCTTTCGGCCACTCGTCCGACATCTCACACGGTCGAGCACGCTATCTGTCTTCCGCTCGATTCCCGCCCTGTCCATGAGTGCGCGCAGCTCGCGTCCGTCCATACTCTGCTCCTTCATGGACTTGCCAAATGCGGCGGCGATGCTGACATCGCCCTCGGCCCATACTCGGCGGGTGCTATGCGTACAGAACAACCCCCGAGAAGCGTACCGGGGAACCCGCCTGGAGCCTGCCGTTCACTTCGCCATTCGGCACTTGTACCCACGCGCCGATGCCATCATCGCCCTCTCGCACGGAGTGGCCGCGGAACTGCTTGAGATGCAGCCCGCGCTCGAGCGAGTTCTCACGGTGGTCCACAACGCAGCCACCGGAAACGGCTTCGACGCCGAGACAGTGGTCCCCGCAAAGGCATCGGGGCGGCCTCTTCTTCTTGCTTGCGGACGGCTCAACGAGCAGAAGGACTACCCGACCATGCTCAGAGCCTTCGCACGAGTGCTTGAGACGCATCCCGCAGCAAGGCTCCGCATCCTGGGGGATGGACCCCTTCGGAGCTCGCTCGAGGCGCTCTCTCGATCATTGGGACTGTCGCGGTCCATCGAGTTTCTGGGATTCCAGCCGGACCCCTTCGCTCACATGAAGGCGGCGGATCTGTTCGTTCTCACGAGCGCCTACGAGGGATTCGGCAACGTCGTTGCGGAAGCCCTCGCGTGCGGAACTCCAGTGGTCTCCACCGATTGTGACCACGGGCCACGGGAGATACTCGCCGATGGCGAGTACGGAGCCCTCGTCCCAGTCGGCGACGTGGAGGCCACGGCGAACGCAATCACCCGTCTGCTCGATGATCCCGAGCGACGACGAGCATTCTCGGAACGCGGAAAGCTTCGCGCGAGTCAGTTCACAGCCGAATCCGTCGCCAGGGCATACGCTGACGTGTTCCGCCTAGTGCTCAGCCACGCGGCCTGACACGGTGTGTGTGTCATGGTCTCTGAGCGCATCGTGTTCGCCGCGAGCCAGACAGGTGCGCGAGCGAACGGTGGCATCCGCAGCCTGTCGAATTGGATCCGTCGCCTCGATGGATTCCTTCCCTCGGTTATCACGAACCTGGAAGGAACCCAATTCACGAGTGATCTCCGCGCAGCTGGGGTTCCTGTTAGAGTGCTCCACTGGGACCACCGCTCGCGCGGTGGCCGTCTGGCTCATGAGTTCCTTCGGTGCTCTCGCGCCCTCCGCCGGCCGCCACTCCCGGACCCGTCACTACTTCATCTCAATGATATTCAGTCGTTGCAGCGCTTCGGCTTGGCAGCCCTCGCACGCAAGCTCCCGTTCGTCTTCAACGTCCGTGGGACCAAACCCGAAGGCAACCGATACGGGCCCTGGTGGCAGTTCGGGGCACGGGCAGCGAGGCGGTGGTTGGTCCTGTCCAACGAGATGAAGGCGCTGCTCGTACGACGTGTCCGAGGGCTGTCGCCGAACCGGGTCTCCGTGGTGCCAAGCGTCGTCGATCCGCAGCGCATCCATCCAGGCACGCGCGCGCAGGCGCGGCGCGTTCTGGGGCTGCCGCGAGACCGCTTGATCGTGCTCTACCCGGCGCACTTCAACGATCTCAAAGGGCAAGACCGGCTCGTAGGTTGTGGCTTTCGCGAGATCGCCGCCTCGACACCGGAGCTATTGCTCTGCTTCGTCGGAGATGGGGACCCGGTGACGAACCAGACAGCTGCACGGGCCCATGAGTGGGTCCGCGACATCGGCCTACAGAACGCCGTTCGCTTCGCTGGATTCCGTTCAGATATGGGCGATTGGTACCGCGCCGCCGACGTCGTCATCGTAGCAAGCCGACACGAAGGGCTGAGCAGGGCGATGATCGAGGCCGTCTCCAGCAACCGACCCGTGGCGTCCTTTGACGTTTGCTCCGCGAGGGAGGTCTTGGCTTCGGGCGCAGGAGCCGTCGTTCCTCAGGGCGACCACCGCCAACTGCTCGATGCAGCCGTCGCCTTGGCCCGACGACCGCCGAGCGAGTCCTTGCTTCGTCAGGCCGCCGCACCGTTCTGCCCCGAGCGCGTTCAAGAGCGCCTGCACGAGTTCTATCGACTGACGTTGGGTTCTTCGACCTGACTTGAACGCTGAGCGCCTGCTGCGCTACACACCCACCGCCGTACCGGAGCGGTGCTGCCGCACGAGCATGAGATGACCCACACACCGCGTGAACGCCTAGCTACTGATCTCTCCGACCGAATCCATCGACGAAAGGCCCTCGTGGGCATCGTGGGTCTGGGCTACGTGGGGCTCCCGCTCGCGCTCGCGTTCGCAGAGAAAGGCTTCCGCGTCCTCGGCTTCGACGTCGACGATTCCAAGGCCGACGCGGTTAACGCGGGCCGCGACTACATCAAGCACATCGGCGAGGGCCGCGTGGCGTCGGTGGTTGGCGAGGAGCGGCTCGCCGCCACGAGTGACTTCGATCGACTGGCTGAGCCGGACCTGCTGATAATCGCCGTCCCGACGCCTCTGACCCCGAACCGGGACCCAGACATGCGCTACGTCCGGGCCACGAGCGAAGCCATCGCAACCTGCCTCCGCCGGGGGCAGCTCGTCATCCTCGAGTCGACCACCTACCCCGGCACGACCGACGAGCTGGTCCTCCGGGCCCTCGAGGAGGGCTCCACACTGACGCTGAGAGAGGATTTTTTCCTCGCCTATTCGCCGGAGCGCGAGGATCCCGGCAACCCCAGCTTCGGGACGAGCACGATCCCGAAGGTCGTGGGAGGTGTCGATGCGGTGTCGGGTGACCTCGCCCAGCTCGCTTACGACCAAGTGATCGAACGCACGGTGCGTGTGAGCCACGCGCGCGTGGCCGAGGCCAGCAAGTTGACCGAGAACATTTTCCGCGCGGTTAACATCGCCCTGGTGAACGAGCTCAAGCTGGCATACGAGCGGATGGGCATCGACGTCTGGGACGTGCTAGATGCCGCCGAGACCAAGCCCTTCGGGTTCATGCGATTCAACCCCGGCCCCGGCTGGGGCGGCCACTGCATTCCTCTCGACCCCTTCTACCTGAGCTGGAAGGCACGGGAGATGGGCGCCTCGACTCGGTTCATCGAGCTCGCGGGCGAGGTGAACGTACAGATGCCCCGGTACGTGGTCGAGAAGCTCGTCCTCGGACTCAACGATCGGCGCAAGGCGGTCCGCGGAGCGAAGGTCCTGATCCTCGGGCTTGCCTACAAGAAGGACATCGACGACCCACGCGAGAGCCCCGCCTTCGAGGTCCTCGAGGAACTCCTGCACCTGGGGGCTGAGGTCAGCTATCACGACCCGCACATCCCGCGGGCCCCGCGCATGCGCAGCTGGCCCGAGCTGCCGCCGATGGAGTCGCAACCGCTCACTCCGGAGACGCTGGCGGCCCTCGACGCCGTCGTTCTGATCACAGACCACACCTCGGTCGATTACGTGCTCGTCGGTGAGCACGCGGACCTGGTCGTGGACACTCGGGGCGTGTTTCGAGAGCCCAGCTCCAACATCGTCAAGGCGTGACCATGCCCCGGCTCCCCAACCTGGTAGTCGGCGGAGCCCCGAAGTGCGGCACCAGCAGTCTCTACCGCTGGCTCATCGCCCATCCGTCAGTGGCCGGCGCGACCAAGAAGGAGACGTTCTTCTTCATGGACGCGACCCACAGTCTCGCGGATCACGAGCGGGGCTTCCATGTGCGCGGCCTGGCAGGCTACGAAGACTTCTTTCCTGAGAGCGCCCCCGTCATCGTCGAAGCGACGACCCACTACCTGTACCAAGACACGGCGCTCCAGATGCTCCCCAAGCTGCCGTCGGATCCGACCGTCGCCTTCGTGCTCCGCGATCCCGTCTCTCGTCTGCGCTCCTCCTTCCAGTACACAAAACACACGCTGGGGCGCATGAAGAGGGAGCTCGGTTTCGACGAGTACCTGCGAGCGCTCCACGAGGGCCGTCCCGAGCACGTCGTCTCCGCATTTCACCGACCGCGCGACGCCCAGGTTCTTCTCCGAGACGTGGAGCACGGCCGCTACGTACGCTTCCTGAGACGTTGGCGGGACGCCCTTCCTCCCGAGCGCCTCACGGTGGTGACGTTCGAGGATTTCGTCGCCGGTCCCCGCCAGGTCCTAAGCGAGCTACTCGCGCGGTTCGACGTAGACCTGAGCTTCTACTCGGGCTTCTCCTTCCCTTCGGCGAACGAGACCTACGGTGTCGGCCGTCCCAAACTCCACCGCGTCGCTCGCCGCATCGGCGCGCACATGAGTGTGGCGCCACGGCTCCAGAGCGCCCTTCGGAGCATCTATTGGCGCGTCCAGCCGCGCCGCCCCCCTCCGCCCTCCGACCTCTCGAAAGAGGCCGATGAGCATCTCCGCGCCCTCTATGCGGAAGACACCCAGGCCCTGGCCGACGAATTCAACCTGGACGTAACGAGCTGGCAAGCGCGCGCTGCGCGTGCAGGAGACGATGTAGCATGAAGACGATCCTCTTGACGGGCGCAGCCGGATTCATCGGCAGCCACGTTGCGGACCTCCTGGTCGGCCGGGGCGACCGGGTGGTCGGCCTCGACAACCTCAACGACTACTACGACCCCGCGCGGAAGCGCGCCAACCTCGCCGAGGTGGCGGAAGTGGACGAAGACGATCGGTTCCTCTTCGTCCGAGGAGACATCCGAGACCGCGAGCTTCTCGCAAAACTGTTTTTTGAGCATACCTTCGACTCCATCGTGCACCTCGCGGCGATGGCCGGGGTGCGCAACTCGGTCGAGAACCCCCATCTCTACTACGACGTGAACCTGACCGGCACGCTCAACCTCCTGGAGGAGGCCAAGAAGCACGACGTACAGATGGTCTTCGCGTCCACGTCCTCGGCTTACGGTCGCACGGAGCAGATCCCGTTCATCGAGACAGACCATGCCGACAGGCCCTTGGCTCCCTATCCGGCAAGCAAGCGTTCAGCCGAGCTCCTCGGGCATAGCTACCACCACCTGCACGGCGTGAAGTTCACTGCACTCCGCTTCTTCACCGTCTACGGCCCTCGGGGTCGGCCGGACATGATGGCCTACAAGGTTCTGGACAATATCTATACCGGGCGCCACGTACCCCTCTACAATGCCGGTCAGATGCATCGGGACTGGACCTACGTCACCGACATCGCCCAAGGCATCGCCGCCGCTGTCGACCACCCCTGCGAGTACGAAGTCATCAACCTCGGGCGCGGAGAGCCCATTCTTCTGGCAGACTTCGTGAAGATGCTAGAGGAGCTCGCCGGCCAGCCCTCCAACCTCGAGAACCGTCCGATGTTGGCCGCCGACGTCGCCTACACCTACGCGAGTATCGACAAAGCCCGCGAGCTGCTCAGCTACGATCCCAAGGTGACCGTCGAGGAAGGTGTGAAGAGCTTCTTCGATTGGTACCGACAGGCTGTATCATCGACACAGCCGTGAAACCACGGCGCGGCTCCCTGCCGTCCAACCGAGTCGTGCCGCGCGCTAGTACCCGACCACAGGGGACTTGATCGATTGGTACGTGCTCATCGGAGCAGGGGGAGGTCGTCGGGAGCGACGAGCAGCTCGATGCTGCGCGCCGTCCGCGGCGTTCGACGGATGAGGCCCTTGCTCTCAGCTCCTTGACCGTTCGGTGGACCGACGGCGGCGTGACTCGAAGAAGCGCTGCATGTCTGCGTCCGCCGGTGGACGCGTGTGGATCTTCGAGTAGGCGTAGATGAACGCCAGGTACTGACCCTGGAGCTCGGTGAACGTCGGCTTCGTGGGCCGAGGGGGGATCGACATGGTGGCCGGAGCCTGATCCGCTAGCGCCTCCAAGGAAAAGAGGCCTGGATGCACGTGAAGTACGTCGTCGAGCTGACCGAGGCAGAGCGCGAGTCGCTCGAGACCTTCGTGAACAGGGGGAGCAAGTTGGCTCGGAAGGTGGAACGCGCGCAGGTCCTGCTCGCTGCCGACGAGGGCTACCAGAACAAGGAGATCGCCGCGTTGGTGGGCGTCGGGACCCGCGCCAAGAAGCGCTTCGTAGAGCGTCCCTTCGAGGTCGTGCTCCATGACGAGTCGCGGCCTGGCGAGAGCCGGAGACTCACGGGTAAGGAGGAGGCCTTGCTCGTCGCCACGGCATGCTCAAAGCCACCGGACGGACGCGCTCGGTGGACGATGCAGCTTCTGGCTGACGCCTTCGTCTCGATGACCGACCACACGTCGTTGTCCGACGAGACGGTGCGGAGGCGCCTACGCGAGAAGAAGATCAAGCCCTGGCAGCACAAGATGCGGTGCATCCCCAACGTCGACGCCGAGTACGTCGTCCGCATGGAGGATGTCCTGGACCTCTACTCCGAGGACGCGACCCATGACGAGCCCGTGCTCATCACGCAGCCTGCGCGGAATCGGCCCCGAACCCCTCAGCAGGGGTGCGCGCCAACAGCAGGCCACTCCGGTCCTGGCCTCGACCACGGCGACGAAGCTCACGGATGTGAGTCCCTACGTGGTCGCCAGCTCGCCATAGACTCGGAGCAAGGCCTCCGTCACCAAGGCGAGCGAGAACTCCCGCTCGACGTGGCGGCGCGCGCCCTCGGCGAACTGGGCGCGCAACGGGGCGTCTGAGACCAGGCGCTCGAGCGCGGCTGTGAGCGCCCGCACGCTGCGGACGGGAACCAGGAGGCCAGTCTCTCCATCGATCACTACCTCGCGGCACCCGGGCACATCCGTCGCGACCAGCGCGCGCCCAACCGCGCTCGCTTCGAGCAAAGCCTTGGGCAGCCCCTCTCGGTAGGAGGGCAAGCAAATGATCGAGCAGCGGGCAAGCGCCGCGGGCATGTCGTCTTGATGTCCCCACCATTCGACGACGCCCTGACGCACCCAATCCCGAAGTGTGCCGGATGCTACGGCGCTTGGGTTGGCCTCGTCCGTGCCACCTATGAGCGCGCAGCGCACCTCGGGGTGCCGTCTACGGAGGATGCGCGCAGCCTCGACGAACTCCTCGACCCCCTTGTCACGGAGCATGCGGGCGGGGAGCCCAATGATCGGGGGCCCGGCCGGCTCGGGGACCCGCCCGAACCGTCGGAGGTCGACTCCGGAACCCCGAACGAGGACGTGCACGCCGCTGTAGCCCGTGAGCCGGCGCACCGTGGCGGCGTCGTCGGGGTTCTGGAAGACCAGCCTATGCGAGGGATGGCCGAAGGCGACCCGGAGGAGCCCACCGAGTACCGCTCGGTAGACGTGCCCGCGCAGCCCGGTCGAGAGAAAGCCCGTCCCCAGCCCGGTCATCGTGTAGACGACCGACGGCACCCGAACTGCACGCGCCACACTCCCTCCATAGGCGATCAGCTTCGGGCTCACGATGTGAACCACGTCCGGCTCCACGCGCTGATAGAGCGCTCGCAGGCGCGCGAAGGTCCGGAGCTCGTCAGTCGGCCGCCCGACCCCCCGGGTGAGCGCGAAAGGCTCGACGGCCCAGCCCTCCTCTCTGAGCCTTCTCGCCTCTTCCCCCGAGAAAGGGCCGGCCACGGTGACCGACCAACCTGCCTGGCGCGCTGCCCGGGCCCATCCGATACGGTGGCTGAAGAAGGTGCTCGAGGCGTTGTTGAGGTAGAGGAGCCGCTTCATCGCCCAAGGAGCCGTTCGTACACCTCGGTTACGCCGGCGACATAGCGCTCGGTGGAGAATACGTCGAGCACCCTGCGGCGTCCCGCGGCGCCCAGCCGCTCGCGGAGCTCGCCAGAACACACCAGCTGCTCGAGCACATCGGCGAGGGCCTTTGGGTCTCCAGGAGGAACGACGAAGCCCGTCTCCCCATCCACGATCTGCTCGGGAACCCCGACGATACCCGTACCGACACAGGGCAGCCCGAAGCACATCGCCTCGAGGTGCGTCCGAGGGAAGCCCTCGTTGCCACGGACGTCGATCACCTCGTCGTCAAAGACCAGCCTCTCACGACTCACCGAGACCATCACGGACACGTCCGCCGAGCGGTAATAGCGGAAGGGGTCGTCCTGCCAGCCGACGAACGCCACCATCTCGAGCCCGAGCTCATCGCGTCGGCGCTCCAGGTATCGGTGGTAGGCCTCGTGGCCATCGACGAAGTCGCCCGCAACGAAACACGCGAAGCGCCCCGCACCGAGGCGGGCGCGAAGGTGCCCGAGCGCCTGCAAGAGATGGTGGTGACCCTTGAACGGAACGATGGAAGCCATGCAAACCAGGGTGACGATGCCCTTCGCTCTGAGTCGCTCGAGCTCGGGAACCGAGGGCCCCGGTGTCGCAACATCGTCCGTACCGTTGTAGACCACAGAGGTTCGTATCCTCCGGGCATGAGGCAGTGCGTCGGCCACCGCCCGCGAGACAGCGATGTGCCGTGTGGACACGGAGTCGGCGAACCTGGCGATCGTCCCGCCCACGGCCCTCTCCCCGCGCTCGTGAACCACGACCGGGATTCGGAGCGAGGCGGCCGCTGGGGCAGCCAGAAGCGCGCCCCGCGTGTCGTTGACGTGCAGGAGGCTGACCGCTTCGCGCCCGAGAAAGCGCCGAACCCGCCACCAATACGGGGCGAGCTGCGTCGCGAGCACGCGAGCCCGCTGTGCCGAGGACCAGCGCAACGCCCCCTTTCCATAGGTGTGGAGGTCGCGCCCCGGGCGCAGCACGTGCACCGCCACTCCATCGTGACGGTATGCCTCCGTCACTCGTCCCTCGTCGGTAGCGATCACGAGGGGCTCGTAGGAGGGACGCAACCCCAACACGAGCTGGCGCAAGCTGCGGTTCGCTCCGGCCATCCGCTGGGGGTAGCTGACGAAATACGCCACGCGTCCGCGAACGAGAGGCCTCCCGCGCGTTGAATCAGTGGCCCGCTCATGGATACTCATCGCTGTTCGCTCTGTAGCACCATCCTTCCACTGCATTCAGCACGCTCTTGAGTCAGGCCACCACCACGGGCGCCCTCCAGCGGCACCGCGCCATCAGCCAGGGCAGCCCTTTCGTATCCATGAGCGGAATGGCGCGCGGAGCCGTTCTCGCGCTCTTCCTTGGCTATTACGTCGTCGTCGTATTCCTTTGCTATCGAAACCAAGTCCCGAACGGTGCGAGCATCCTGCTCGCTCTGGGCCTCAACCTCCTCACGTTCGCCCTTCCGCTGATGTTCTACCGGCAGGGCTGGGGATGGTTCCACCCGCTCGTCTTCGCCTCGCTCTGGCGCGTGATGAAGATGCTCCCGCGCAAACTGCCCACGTTCGTGCACGGCCTCACGTGGCACCGAGCCTTGCCCGAGTACTCGCCCAGCGAGCTGAACCAGCTCGTCGCCCAGGACCTGCTGCTGGAAGCACTTGGGGTGCTCTGCGCCTTCGTGGCGTTCATGGCGATGCCCCGCCCCCCGGTGCCGTCCCTCAGGCTGGCGCTTCCCAGGCGCCACACGGGGATCTGGGTCGCGATGGCGTTCGCAGGAGGGGTGGTCACCCTATACCTCATCGCCCGCGGAGGCCTTCTCTCCCACTTCTCTCAGACCGCCCGCAGCCGCCATGTGGGCCTCGCTGGCCAGATTTACATCACTCGCCTGGTCGCCTTCGGCTTCGTGGCGCTCTGGTACTGGCTGGCCTACTGGCGCAACTCGGCTCGCGACCTTCGCTTTTGGGTCGCGGCCCTCATCTTCGCGTTCCTTTCGTTCGCGCTGACGGGGAGCCGCGGGAGCATCGTATCCATCGCCATGGTCGGGCTCGTCGTCGTGTTCATGCGTGACCGACGGATCCGCGTGGGGAGGGTCGCGCTCGCCGCCTTCGCAGCCATTTACGTCATCGGTGTCCTGGGACCGCTCCGGCGGTCGGCCTTCCGTGACGGCGAGTTCAGCCTGGAGAACGTCCGGAGCGTGGATCTCGACGAGGGACTGGAAGGGGGAGGCGACGAGATCGTCACCCGCGCGAACAACAACAACGCGACGCTCGCCATCCTCGCCCGCGTGCCCGAGCGCGTCGACTTGCTCTACGGCAGCTCGTACGTCGCGCTCTTCACGGCGCCCATTCCCAGAGCCTTGTGGGCCGGAAAGCCGGGCTTCACCGGAGGCCGTGTGGGCAAGGCGTTCTACGGCACGACGGGCGGGGTCCCGCCAGGCGCAGTCGGCGAGGCCTACTGGAACTTCCACATCCCGGGTATCGTCCTCGTCTTCTGCCTGTTCGGCGCGTTCCAGAGGTGGATCGCCGACACCGTCGCAGCATACGACGCGCACCCATCACTCATCCCGATGTACGCCATGTGCCTAACCATGTTCCAGTCTCCGGTTGTCATGGGGTTCGTCTACCTGGTCAGCCACATCGTGATCGCCCTGATCGTCGTCTGGAGCATGGGAACGCTAGGGCATCGAGGACCACGAACATGAGCTCACCTGCGCTCGTATCCATCGTTGGCGTGAGCCGGAGCGGGACCACGCTCATGCGCAATGTGCTGAACCGCTCGAGCAGTGTCGCGGTCGCGTCGGAAAACTACTTCCTGGGCCACCTCGTGAAGAGCCAGGGCATGCGCCGCATCCTGTGCGATCGCTTCTCCTTGGCGAACGATGATGACCTCCGACTACTCGTCGACTTCATCTACTCGGGGGAGTTCAGGCAAGTCACCTGGCAGAAGAACTGGGGCTACTGGCGGTGGCTCCGCGACAACGTCAGCCGCGAGAACCTCGTTCGCCGACTCACGCGCTCCGACCGGACCGAGCGCGCGCTCTTCCTGGCGCTGGTGGGTGCCTACGCGGAGGCACAGGGAAAGCCCATCCTCGGCGAGAAGACACCTTCCCACTTCCGCTACCTCGACCAGCTGTTCGACTGGTTCCCGGATGCCAAGGTGGTCCACATGGTGAGAGACCCACGCGGCAATTGGTGGTCCGAGTGGCGAAGGCGCGGCCGACAGAAGCCGCATGAGCTGCCGGGCCCGTATCGCCTCGCCAAGCGCACCGACACGAGTCTGAAGGCCCTCATCACTGCGGTAGTCACCTACGCCTGGGGGGAGGCGATGCGTGCTCGGGCTTGGGCTCGGCGCGAGGTTCCGCGCTCCTATCTGGTGGTCCGCTTCGAGGATCTGGTGGCGGCGCAAGGCCGTGAGATCCGCCGGATATGCCGGTTCCTCGACATCCCCTTCGAGCCGCAGATGCTCGACCAAGAGGTCGTCAGTCGTGGCCACAAGCAGGGCATGAAGGGCTTCGACCGGGAGGCAGCGAAGCGGTGGAAAGAGGGAATCGATCCCTGGGTAGACCGCTGGTTCAGCACGGTCTTCCGCCACCCCTTGAACGACCTGGGCTATCTCGGAAACGAGGGAGACAACGCATGAAGTCCTCCATCGTTACCTTCGTCATCGCGGCGGCCATCGCGTCGGTGCTCACGCCTGTGGTCATCCGGCTCGCCCGGCGACTGGGCGCCGTCGACATCGGAGGGGGTCGGCGCGTCCACCAGGGCCAGATCCCCAGGCTCGGTGGCATCGCCGTTGGCGTTGCCTTCTTCGCCGCAGTCGCCGTCCCCGGTCTCCTCGAGAGCGCGATCGGTCGCCGTTTCTTCGGCGAAGTGGATATCCTCATCGCTATCGGCGGCGGGGGCCTCTTGATGCTCGGCACGGGCATGGTCGATGACGTCCGAGGCGTGCGGGCCTGGCAGAAGCTCTTGCTTCAGGTAGGCGCAGCTTCCCTCGCATACGGACTCGGCCTTCGGATCGACGCGATCACGCTGCCCATGATCGGCAAGCTGGAGTTGGGGCTGCTCGCCTACCCCGCGACCGTCTTCTGGGTCGTCGGAATCGTGAACGCCATCAACCTGATCGACGGGCTCGACGGGCTCGCCGGCGGCGTCGCGTTTTTCGTATGCGTCACCAACTTCGCTGTCGCCTACCTCAACCACAGCGTGTTCGTGATGCTCCTTTCCGCGGGCCTCGCAGGAGCCATTCTCGGGTTCCTCTTCTACAACTTCAACCCCGCCAGCATCTTCATGGGCGACACGGGCAGTCTCTTTCTCGGCTATGTCCTCGCCACGACGTCCATGCTCGGTGCGGCGACCAAGAGTTCGACGACCGTGGCCATCGTCGTGCCCCTCGTCGCACTAGGCTTACCGGTCCTCGATACGCTCTTCGCGATTTGGCGACGTTGGCTCGAGCGGCGACCCCTATTCTCGGCGGACCGGGGGCATATCCACCATCGGCTGGTCGACTTGGGTCTGACCCACCGTCGGGCCGTGCTCCTGCTCTACGGGCTGACCATTCTCTTTGCGGTGGGGGCGATCGCCGTCGCGCTGGGCCGCAGCCTCGAGATCGGCATCGCCCTCGTGCTGCTCTGCGTCGCGCTCGTAGGCATCGTGCGCTTCGTCGGCTACTTCGAGTACATCAGCCTCCGCCGTCGCGCGTCGCGTCTCACCCCCTTCACGGAGACCCTTCGTGAAGCTGTCCCCGCGATTCTCCGAGATCCGAACAGGCAACCGGATCACCTCCTCGGCGAGCTTTGTCGTCGCTCCGCGATCGTCGAGTGGGAGGTCAGGCGACAGAAACGCACGCTTCGCCGCCATCGCTGCGAAGGGACGAAGGGGCGGCGCCGTGACTTCGTTGCAGCCGTGTTCACTCTCGGTGATGGAGAGCTCATCATTCGCTACACGGGCAGCACGGTCTCGCCGGAGGATCGAATCCTCTTGCAGCTCGTGGCCGACACCCTCGACCCAGATTGGGTTTCGTCACTATCGGCCAGCGCCGCCCACGCCTCGGGCGAGTTCGCCGCGAGCGCGGCGGACGGGAGCTGAGCGCTGACGCACGCGATCCGAGCGCGGGCCGCCCTATTCGTCCCGCTCGCCCTCGGCCCACTCCTGCTCGCTGGCGCTCCTGCGTGGGCCACGGTTGTCATCGCAGGGCTGGGGTTGATGGCGTTCGCCGTGGTGGCCCAAACGTCGGGCATCACACGACCCGGACCGATCGGCGCGCTGCTCCTCACGGGTTTGGGGCTGACGGCCCTTCAGGCAGTCCCGCTCCCCACCCCACTCGTCGAATGGCTCCAGCCCCACGCCGTGCAGCACACCACGGAAAGCGCCCGGCTGCTCGGAAGTGAGCCGCCCGCCTTCGTGGCGCTCTCGCTCGCGCCCATTGCCAGCTGGACCGCGCTCCTCCGAGGTGTCGCCTGCGCGGCGGTCTACGCCGCAAGCTGCAGCGTAGCGCGTCGACTCGGTCGCCGCGCCGTCCTCGAGCTCACGAGCGCCGCGGTGGGTGTGACGGCGCTGGTCATCGGCGCGCACGCAGCAGCTGGCACCGAGCTCGTCTACGGCGTCTATGACCCCATCTACGTCCAGCCTCGACTGGTGGGACCCGTGCTCAACGGCAACCACCTCTCCGGGCTCATGGTGCTCGGTGCCGTGACTTCGTTTTGGCTCTCCACCACCTCCGAGGGACGCTCGCAGCGGGTCGCCTGGCTCGGGCTGTGCCTGCTGGAGGCGGCCTTCGCGCTCTATACGCTGAGCCGCGGGGGAGCCGCCGCGCTCGGCCTGGCATTCTTCCTCCTCGCCGGCCTGTCGCTGCGGTCGCGGAGTCGTGTTCGCTCTCGGCAGCGGGTCGCGCTGACGTGGACGGTCGCCGTGCTCATCATCGGCGGCGCCGTCATCGTGGACTGGGCTTCGTCGGACCTTCGCACACAGTTCGAATCGGGCCCCTATGAGAAGCACGAGCTCGCCCTCGAGGGCGTGCAGGTTGCCCTCGCCCACCCGTTGCTAGGCGTCGGACGCGGAGCCTACGCGGTAGGCGTCGCTGAGCTGCACGGGGGGCTACGGAGGGCGACCCACCCTGAGAACATCATTGCCCAACACGTGGCGGAGTGGGGCATCTTCGGCGCGGTGTTCCTCCTCGGGGTCGCCGCCGAGCTCATCCGACGGGCCCTCCGCACGCGTAGCAGCGCCGTGGCCGCCGCTACGGCGGGCCTCGTCGCCGTTTCCGCCCAGAATCTGGCCGACTTCAGCCTGGAGATGACCGGCATCGCGATCGTGGTCATGGCCGCGCTCGCCATCGTGACCCGCCCTGAGGAAGAAATCCGCGTTCCGAGGCGACCCATGGTGCTGGTGGGAGCACTGGCCGCGAGTGGCCTTCTCGGTACCGCGGCGTGGAGCTCCCTGTTCCATGACGCCACGCGCACGCAGCTCGCGCTCGAGATGGGGCTGACGCGCGGCGACTGGCAGCGGGTGATTGATGATGCAGAAGACGCCATCGCGCGCCACCCGGCAGAGCCGGCCTTTCCGCTCCTGCTCGGCACAGCCCTCGCCCGGCGCGCCGACGCGAGTGCCCTTCCCGCGCTCAATCGCGCCATGGTGCTCGCTCCACGCTGGCCCCAGCCGCACATCGAGGCCGCACGGGTGTTGAGCGCGCTGGGACGAACTGACCAAGCTCTCCTGGAGCTCCGCGCCGGTGCCGAGCGCGATCCCGAGATGACCGCCCCGTTCGTGTGCGCCCTCGTGGGAAGCTCGGACACGCAGCGCGCCTGGCGGGCCATCCCGGAAGCGGGCATCACCCGTTCGCAGACCTTGAACCTCGTGGCGGGCTGCCTACCGGAGAATGACGCCGTGGCCGCTCGCATGGACGACGAGATACTCCGGCGTCACCCTGGTCATGTCCATGCTGGGCTTCGACGCGCGGCTCGCCTCGAGGGCGCCGCGCGCACCGAGGCGCTCGAGACGCTCATCGGAGCACACCCGGAAGACGAGCGCGCTTGGCGGCAGCTCGCGCGGGCCCACGCCGATCTGAACGCATTCGCAGCGGTGGTCGAGGTGACGGAGCAGGCTCGAGATGCCATCGGTCCTGACGGGACCCTCTTGGCCCTCGAAGCGCGGGCGTTGGCCGCCCTCGGCCGAGAGGCCGCCGCGCGGCGGGCGGTCGACGACCTTCGGGGGCTCGGGGGGATCTCCGCGGAGCGCATGACGAGCACCTACCTCGTCGAGGCCGATGTGGAAGAGATGCTGGGCAACCCGGCCCGGGCACTTCGAGCAGTCGAGCAAGCGGAGCGTCTCGACCCATCACCGCAGGTGCTCCGGCGCCTCATCGACCTCTCACGCGAGGTCGGCGACGAGCGGCGCGGGTACGCTGCCCGGGCGAAGCTCTGTCGCCTCCACGACGAAGAGGCCGCCTGCAGGGCGGTGAATGCCGTGGCACGGCCAGGACACCAGTGATAGAGGACCTCTGCAGTGAGTGACGTATCGCACCTTCGAGAAGTCGGCCCGGAGCCGGCCCGGACGGCCGATCCGCCCGTGAACGTGCGTGAGCTGCTCGCCACCGTCGCCGAGCGGAAGTGGCTCATCCTGGGGGTGGCGTCCATCGTCGCCTTGCTCGCACTCTTCTGGACCCTTCGACAGCCCAAGATCTTCGAGGCCGAGTGCACGTTGGAATACGACCCGACTCCTCCCCGCCCCCTCGGCGCCGAAGTTCACGACGTCGCCGATCCGGTCGGGAGCTATTGGGCGAGCGTCGAGTACTTCCGAACCCAGAACGAAATCCTCCAGTCCCGCTCCGTGGCCGAGCGCGCCGTCCGCGAGCTCGGACTGCATCGAGACCCAGGCTTCGTGGGAGTGCCGGAGGAAGAGCGTGACGGGTGGCGAGGCATCAGCGTCGAACTGGCAGCCGACCGACTACGCAGCCGGCTCGCCGTCGAGCAGGAGCAGGAGACCCGCATCGTCACCGTGAGCTTCCGCGATGAGGACCCGGAGCGGGCGCAGCTCGTGGTGAACACGATCGTGGATGGCTACTTGGAGAAGCTCCTCGAGGACCGGCTCGGGACTACCGTGAGCGCCCTCGCCTGGCTTCAGGAGCAGCTGGACGACCTCAAGGGCGAGCTCGAAGGCTCCGAGCTCGCTCTTCATCAGTTCAAACGCGACAACAACATTCTCTCCGTCTCGCTCGAGGACCGGCAGAACATCATCGCGAACGACATCCGACAGTTCAGCCAAGCGCTCACGGAGACCCGAGCTCGCCGTATCGAGCTGCAGGCTCGACTCGGTGTGCTCAGGAGGGCCACAGAGGATCCCGAGATCGCTTCGACCGTTCTCGAGCAGAACGAGACACTGGGCACCCTACGGACCGAGCTCCAGCGACTCCAATCGCAGCGGGCCTCCGAGAACGTGTCGCGGGGCACGAACCACCCCATGGTTCGGGAGCTGACGGCCCAAATCGAGGTCCTCGAAGAGAAGATCGCCGAGGAGATCGCGCGCGTCACGGCGAGCGTCGCGGGCGATTTGGCCGAGGTTCGACGCACAGAGACCGGCCTCGGCCAAGCCCTACAGGAAGCCAACGAACGGGGCCTGGACCTCAACTTGTTGGAAATCGAGTACACTCGTCTCCATCGCGAGCGGGAGAACAGCAGCGAGCTCCATGAACTCCTCCTCCAGCGCACCGCGCAAACGAATCTGACGAAGGCGATGCGCGTCGACCACGTCCGGGTCGTGGACGAGGCCCTCCTCCCAACGCGTCCGGTTAGCCCCAAGCTCTCACTCAACCTGGCCGCCGGGACTTTCCTGGGCTTGGTGTTGGGCATCGTCATCGCGCTCGGCATCGACCACATGGATCGGACCATTCGGGCGCCGAGCGACATCGAGTCCACCGGCCTCACAGTGCTCGGGGTCGTACCCGCGGCCGCCGAGGAGGGTGCAGCGCGCAAGCGAAAGCGACGGCGGCGGGTGGCGGGTCCGATGACGGACCGCGACCTCATCGCCTACTCGCACCCGATGTCCTCCATCGCAGAGCACTGCCGGGCCATCCGCACGAACCTGACCTTCATGTCACCCGAGAAGCCCTTCGAGGTGCTGGTGGTGACGAGCCCGGGACCTCGAGAAGGAAAGACGACCTTCGCGACCAATCTGGCGATCACCCTCGCTCAGGCCGGCGACCGAGTCCTTCTCATCGACACGGACCTGCGGCGCCCCCGCATCCACAAGACGTTCCACACCAGCCTCGAGCGAGGGGTGACCAGCATCTTGGTTGGCGAGCACTCGCTCTCGGACGCCGTGCAGGAGACCGAGATTGGCGGCCTGGACGTCCTGGTGGCCGGCCCGGTACCGCCCAACCCGAGCGAGCTACTTCACGTGACGAGGTTCCGCGATCTTCTGGCCGAGGCCCGCCGACGCTACGACCGCGTGATCCTCGACAGCCCCCCGGTCGGTGCCGTCACGGATGCCGCGATCATCGCGCCCCGAGTCGACGCCACGGTCGTCGTGGTGCGCGGCCAGCAGACTCACAAGGAGGAGCTCCGCCTCGCCGTGCGCCAGCTCCGGGATGTTGGTGCACGAATCGCCGGCGTCGTTCTGAACGACCTCGACGTGTCGCGGCGTTCCTACGGCTACGGCGGCTACTATTACCAACGGAAGGGCTACTATTCGAGCCGAGATGACGAGCCCAATGAGCTCCACGAGACCGCCTGAGTATGCGCATCGTGTACTCATCGCTCGCCCATCTTCCCGGCGAGACCGCCAACTCGGTGCACATCGCACGGATGTGCGACGCCTTCACTTCACTCGGCCACGAGGTCACGCTCGTCGCCGCTCACAGTAGTGAACCCACCACCGTGCGGGAGTTCTACGGACTCGACGGCGACTTCGACACCGTCTCACTCGACCCGTGGGATGGTGTCCGGGGCTGGTCTCACGTCGCCGCGGCCAAGACGGCCCTCATCGCTCGTCGGAGGAAGGCCGACTTCGTGTACGGACGCTTTGCATGGGGGTGCGCCTTGTCTGGAATGGCTGCGGTCCCCTTCGCGGTGGAGTTCCACACCCCCCCCCCAACCGGCTCATTCGGTCGGCGAGTTCGCTGGGAGAGCGTTCGACGACACCCACTCCTCAGGGCCATGGTGGCAATCACCGAGTCGCTGAAGCGTGACCTCCATGCGTTGGGGGCCTCAGGCCGAGTCTTGGTCGAGCCCGATGCAGCATCCCCTCCTGGCTCGGCGCCTCCGCTTCGGCTGGAGGGGAGAACGCGGATTGGCTACGTAGGTCAGCTGTACCCTGGAAAGGGCATGGACCTGATCGCCCGCCTGGTACGACGCATGCCCGAGTGCGACTTCCACGTCGCCGGGGGGCCCGAAGACCTGGTTCGTCACTGGTCGGGCGTCCTTGCCGATTGCCCCAACGCCCACTTCCACGGCTTCATCGCGCCACACCAAACGGATCGATTCCGACGAGGGTGCGACCTCTTGCTCGCCCCCTACAGCGCGAAGGTAGAAGGCTGTGATGGAAAACAGATAGGCCGCTGGATGTCGCCTCTCAAGCTCTTCGAGTACATGGCCTCCGGAGTCCCGTTCCTCACCTCCGACTTGCCTGTCTTGCGAGAGGTGCTCTATGGGCCACTTGAGACCGCGCTCTGTGACCCAACCAGTCCCGCGGATTGGGAACGAAAGGCCCGACTCCTCCTCACCGACCCGGAACGCAGTGCAGCCCTCACAGCCCACGCTCGCGCCAGGGCCAAAGCGCATACCTGGGCAGCGCGTGCGCAACGAATTCTCGAGTTCTGTCAGCTGTCAGAATGAAGCTTCTATACATACTTGGAACTGGCCATTGCGGCTCCACTCTGCTCGCTATGCTCCTGAACGCGCATCCGCGCGTCTTCGGTATGGGCGAAGTCGTCAAGCTCGCTGTCATCGCGCGTGGGCAGATCGCTGGAGAGGACATCAGCTCACCCAGCTTCTGGCGAGAAGTCGACGACCGCCTGAGGGTGCGATGGCACGTCGGCATTCGGGAGCTGTCGCTTCGCCACGCCCACTGGTCTGCGATGGAGGGGTGGGACGAGTCGGCCCGGGCGACCTGGAGCCGCCACAACAGATGGCTACTCGACGCTGTTTCGCACACCGCGCACTGCGAGATCCTCGTCGATGGCTCCAAACAACCGGCGAGACTCGAGGCGCTACTACGCTGGGCGCCAGACATCGACGTGAGGGTCGTCCACCTGGTCAGAGATGGCAGGGCCGTCATCAACAGCTATCTCCGCAAGTATGGACGACCCCGACAAGCCTTCAATGCTTGGTTACGGCCCTCACTCCGCGCGGTTTCGATTCGCAGACGGCACCCGAACGTCCCATGGCTGCGTCTTCGGTATGAAGACCTCTGCGCGAGGCCGGTAGACGAGCTGCGCCGACTGCACAGCTTCGTGGGCGTGGAGCCAGACGCCCTCCCCCCCATCGCGGACGCGCAGAAGAGGTACGCGGGCATCTCGGGAAACCGCATGCGGCACCGGCGACTCGAGGGAATACGCCTAGATGAACGCTGGAGACACCAGTTACCGGCCCGCTGGCGTGCCCTCTTTACCCTCGTCGGGACGCCACTCAACGGGTGGTACGGCTATCCCGTCGTGTAGCCGAAGCACCCGGGCGGTAGCACGTCGTTCATGCGGTCGGTCACCCACTCGACGTCCTCCTCCGACATCTCCTCACGAAACCCTCCGACCTGGCCCTTGCGGACCTTGAAGGAGTTCGGGACGTCCGGATCACCCGGCCTCAGCCGGTGGCTGGCGAACCCACCTACGGCTTCCTGTCTCCTCATTCGCTCGAAGGCGCTCGCCTCGACCGCGCGCCGAGCGCTCGCATCGGGCAGCCGGTCGAAGCCGAGCCCGAGCGCCGCGGTGTGGAGTTGCGCGACTGGGTCCGACCTCAGGTCCTCGTATCGAACGACGACGGCATGGGGAAGCTCCTGCTTGCCTCGCCACCAAATCGCGTAGAAGCGAAGCAGCGATTCGTAGCCACCCCGCTGCGCGCGTAAGAACGCGCTCAGACTTCCGTCGAAATCCCGATCACGAGAGCGCCTGTGGTGATATTGGGACACGATCACGTCCCTTGGGTCGCGCACGAGCAGCACCACTCGGCGACGACGGTACGCCGACTTGTCCGTTTCAAGCTCATCCGGCGTCTTGCGGTGAGGATCATCGTCATGCGTGACCGCAACCCGCGGCGACCCCTCGACCAAGCGGTGGAGGCGCTGAACCTTCGTCAGGTCGGTCCCCTGAGTGGGCAAGCCGGCGGCGTCCAACACTGCTCGACTCAGCATGACGCGGAGCCACGTCCGACCGCACTTCGGGTATGAGACCAGGTGGCTTCGAGTCTGCCAGTCGATGTAGGCACGCCGCGCGAAACGGAGCCCGCTCACCAAGCGCTCGGCCAATCCCGCGGGAAGCGTACGCCCGAAGAGCAATTCCGCGTTGCTCGCGACGGGACCCATCAGGCTCTCGAGACGGCGAAACGGCTTCCTACTCACCCGACCTCCTCCTCAGGACAGCTGACACACGTGCTCGCCACCACTTCACGTCGGACACTAGGATTCGAGGCGGGAAAATCGCAAGCAGTACGAGGGCTGTTGCACAGGTCGCCGCAGCGCCAGACAGCACGACGAATGGCGACCCACCAGCAGCGCGCAAGCCGAGCGTCGCAACGAACAGCGGCCCACCAGCCAAGACCGCTACCACGACCCCCGCCGCGTGCGCGCCAAAGAAGCGCGACGGGCTAATGCGCAAGATGTGGAGAGCAAGTCCGTTCAGGACTATGAAGTGAAGCACCAGTGACGCGCCAACCCACCGAGCGACTGCTACCACGCCGGAGTCGACGAATCCCAGAGTGCCTACGAGGAGAACAGCGGCGTAGAAAAACTGGGAGACGACGTAGCCGCGAATCTTGCCCGTCGACCGACATACCAGACCGCCCATCTTGTATCCAAGCCGAAAGTAGGACGACAATCCGAGCCAACGAAACGGCTCGACAGCCTCCCCCCAGGCCGGACCAAAGAATACCCCGATGAGCTCGGGCGCCAACACAAAGAAGGACACACTTGTCAGCAGGCCTCCGGTCGCCAGCGTGCTCACACCGCGAAGATAGGCATTCCCAAGACGTTCACTCTGACCTTGTACACGCGCCATAGAGGGGAAGACCACCTTATTGCTCATCTTGGAGAACAACTTCGCGGGCATCTCTAGCAGCTTATATGCCCGATTGTAGTACCCCAGCGCGTCCATGCCGAGAGCGCGACCAATGATGAGATAGTCCCCCTTGAGAGCCGCGTAGTTGGCGACTTTGGCCAAGGTAATGCCGGCGCCATACCCCGCCAAGTCCGCGAGGGCTGAACGACTCAACCCGAAGCGCAATGCTCTTGGAGACGCCGCCAGGAAGAGCCCCGTGCTCACCGACGCTTGCGCGAGAAGGCCGAGAGCGATCGACCATGCGCCCCAGCCAGCGACGGCCAGGGAGACCGCTACGCAGACCTGCCCCACGAAAAAGGCCGCAAACTCGACCAGTGTCGCCGCCTTGAACCGCAGAGCACGAAGGACTTGGGCGCGAGCTGTTACACCCAGGGCGCGGGCCAGGAAGCTGAGAGACAGGACCTGTACGAACGGAGCCGCGAGCTCCGATCCGGAGAACGAAGCGAGCTCCTGGGCGAACAGAATTCCAAGGCACGAGAGGCCGAGGCCCAGGGAGACGTTCACGGTCGTCGCAGTGGAGATCTGATCATCATCCAGGCTCTTCTTCTGGATGAGCGAAGGCCCCAGCCCGAGATCGGCGACCAGATCAGCGAGTCCGACAACAACCTGAGCTGCGGCGACCAGACCAAACTGTTCTGGGGACACGAACCTGGCCAGTACAGCCAGCGTCCCCAGCTTCAATAGTGCCTGCCCTCCCGCACCAACAGAGGTCCAAGCGATACCCGATAATGTCCTTCGAGTTGCCCCGTCGCTCAAGATACCACGCAGAGCGCCGTAACGGGCGTTATGCGACGAGCCCGAAACCCATGCCGACGGCAGAAGTCGTCGAATGCCGTGTTCCGCGCCACATCATCACTACCGATAATGGTGCCCGGCCCCGACGCTTCCAGAGCCGTTTCGTATTCGAAGGTCATACATTGGTATGAGTGCTCCGAATCATGAAAAAAGAAGTCGACCTGCCCGAGTCGCTGCAGTAGCGGCGGAAGCAATTCGTAGGATCGGCCTTCGAGAAAAGTCCATCGCCCCAAGAGCTGCTCCGGGATCACCCAACCGGGCCGGGCCCCCTTGGGAATTGCAGCACCGCCTTTGCCACTCCAAAACGCTTCGGCGGAGTAGGATGAATCGGTGTACTCCGGCAGATCAATCGAGTGTAGGTGGCCTTCCCCGTTCATTTGAAGTGCTAGCAAGATGTAGGCACTCGACACACCGTTGCATACACCGGTTTCAACCAGCACTCGTGGCTTCGTCTTGCGGACCAACGCGTACCAACGAAGCCTTCCCAAAGCACCGAGCGCCCCAAAACGGTAAGGCTTACCTCGGCTGTTGAGTTCGGATCCGGTAACACTCTCTTGAAACTCCAAGCGCTTCGCTTCGATGAGTGAATCGAGCCCCGCATCGGCCAGCTCCCGCTGATACTCAGCGAGCTCACGACTCGAGACCAAGCTGCTGAACTCATGGTCGGAGATCCGCTCGCGCACGAAACGCTGAGCCCTCCGCCTCGCCCAACGCATCGCCCGGAACGCTGACATGTTGCTACCCATCAAAAGACCCGCTCCGGCACATAGATGATGTCGCCATTCTGCATCGGAACATCCGATGAGCGACCCTCCGTGATCCGCTTCACCGGCACGCGGTACCGCTCCAGCTCCCCCTCCTCGTTTCGACGTGTCAACACGGTACCGTTCTGATCCGCCAGGTTCGTGAAGCCGCCCGCCGAGGTGATGGCCTCGACGACGGTCATGCCGTTGGTCATGGGGAAGCTACCCGGCTGTGCTACGGCTCCAATAACGCTGATCCGTTTCGAGTTGTACTCCTCGACGAGGACCGACACCTGAGGGGCGAGTAGAATCTCACCTTGCCGAAGTCGGGCGGCGACGAGGTCGGAGACCGCCGGCGGCTCGAGGCCGGCGACCTCGATTCTTCCCACCAGCGGAAAGTCGATGGTCCCGTCCTCCGCTACGCGATACCGATTGCTGAGCTCCTCTTCGCCGTACACGCGAACCTGGAAGAGGTCACCCGGCCCTAGGCTCGAGTCGGCCTGGGGCGGCGGCGGAAGCTCGGATGGCGCTGATGACGCCCCGCAGGCCGCCAGGCTCATAACGAACGCCAGGAGGGCAGTACGCATCATCAGCTCGTTGCTGACCGGCTGCCCAGCGTTCAGACGGGTCAGTAGAAGACGCGGACGCCGAGCCACGCCTGGAACTTGGAGAAGTCGGCCGGATCGACCACCGGCGACATACCGATGAGGCGATCGTACTCGAAGTCCGTGAAGTCGCCCGTGTACCCCACGGTCGCGTTCAACGCGAGCCAATCAGTGAACCTATACTCGGCGAAGAGCGAGAGGTTGACCATCACGTCCGAGCGCTCGGTGGAACCGTCTACCGTGATGGGAGCCCCGGACGAGTCCACAATGGTCCCAAACTTCAGGTAGCCGACCCAGGAGTCGAAGCCCAACAGGAACGAGCCACCAAGTAGCCATTGGAAGTTGAGGTAGCCTCGGTCGCGCGTGCGCCAGTTGCCGATGACCGAGCCAAGGAAGTCCCGCTCGTAGCCGAACGTCAGTTTGGTGGTGGGAGACAGCTTGAGACGCAGCTCGGCCTGCGCAATGACCGTATCGAAGTCGCGGAGGGTGGGATCGTCGACGAGGACGGCGCCGTAGCCTACCGCCACGAGGGCGGAGAGCCGCGGGGTGAGCGCGCCATTGAGGCCAACACGATTCCGAACTCTGACGTTGTCAGACACTCGTAGCACCGACGGATCCTGGTAGTTCGTAAAGTCGGCCGTAAAATCGTAGAAGAGCGTGGTGTGGGGCAGGAATCGGAAGTTGGCCCCAGCCTCCGCCCGATGAATCAGCGCGTTCCCGAAGTCGAACGCATCGTTCTCGAAAAACTGCCAGGTCAAGTCATAGCCGAGGTTGGCGCTGAACACCCCTCCGCGGGTCTGGAACCTGAGGTTGCCGCCGGCGACATTCGTGATCCTCCCGAAGTCGTTCCCAGCCCCCGACTCCGTGAAGGGCCGGACACGTCGAGAGAACCGGTCGTAGACCGAGAAGGTCACGGGACCATCCGGCAGAATGCTCAGCTCCAGGTCGCCGTTGATGCCAACGTCATTCCGAGCCTGGTCTTCGAGAAAGACATAGATGGGCGCGGCGACGCCGGCACGGAACTGGACCTTGGGGGCCTGGGTACGCTCTTCCCCCCCATCCTCGCGGCGTTGCTCGCCGAGCGTCGAAACGTCAAAATGCGGCGTGATCCGAAAGATCGCGCTGCCGACCGGTTCATCACTCATGAAGACGTTGCTGTCGTAGCCGCCTTCGACTCCGATTCCTGGATGCAGCTCGAGGTTTCCAACGCGGAAGCCGGGCCCCTCGCGCCTCGCACGGTCACCGAGCCAAGCCTGTGCTGATACGATGGTCGCAGAAGGCAACAAGAGGGCTGCCACGCACACCGTGCGGATGATCATTCGAAGCATGTTGCGGAGGTTCGTTTCGCGAAACCGGTCGCGTGCGGTCTCAATCAGGCTCGAATCAAATCGTCCCGCTTTCGGGGGGCGGAACGAAGGGGATCACCCCTGGCGGAATATCCGGGAGGGTCCTTGGATCCTCCGTGGGGGTGTCCGGGTCGATCTCGGTGATGACCCGGGTGGCGCCCGTCTCGAAGATGTCCTGACCGATGCACTGCGCGGCCTCGCGGTCGAGGACCACGAACTTCTGGCCGAGCACGGTGATGACGGTGAACTCGTGGTTGCGGCGACTGGAGTCGTCGGCCTCGACGGCGTCCTCGAGGTTGTCGATGCGCTGCTCCACGGTGCGGAGGTTGGCGTTCACCTGGGTGAGCTTGTCGTTGACGCAGGTCACGCGGATGATGTCGCGCTCCTGACGGGCCTCGTCGAGCATGGCGGAGACCCGGCGGCTGAGGTCGGTGCCTCGCTGCTGGATGGCTCGCGCCTCTTGAAGCTGCTCCTGCGGCCCGAGGTTGGCGCGGCGACGCACGTCGACCTCGCCCTCGGCGGGGGCTTCTTCCGCGACCTCGTCGTCGTTCTGGGCGCCGGCGAAGCCGAGGCCGCTGGTCGCGAGCCCGATGGCGATCACCGAGCCGAGTATGACGCGCATGCGTCGAGTCATGGGGGTCCCCTCCGAAACTGTGCCGAGTATACCGTCGCGCCCTACCCTGTCAACGCAGCGATGGGCGGAGAAACCTTGGGATTTTGCGGTTCTACGGCTCTGTTGCTCGCCCGTCGCCCGCCGTTCAGCGCGTTCGCCCTGCTACCGGCTCTTCCCGGGGTCCGCCCCGCTTCGACGAGCCGCCACCGGCCGAAGCGCCCACGGGGCGATCGCGGGGGTCGCGCTCGGCCGCCAGCCCGGATGAGTCACCCCGCGGCGAGATGATCGCACCGGCGAGCGGTGCGATGGCGCAGCACCTGCCCCGTGCCCTCGGTCTCCTTCGTTTGCTCGGAACGCACGTCTTCGTGGAGACTGAATCTCTGCCAGCTCCGCGCCGAGCCCGCTCGCCCAGTCACGGCCTGCGGATGGCGGACGCCTGCGGATGGCGGACGCCTGCGGATGGCGGACGGCCCGAGCCAAACGCCCAGGACGAACGCCCGGAACGACGAACGCCCCCGGGTTGCGGGGGCGGACGTGCGGGATCGGACGGCTTCGCGGGTCAGTTCTGCGGGGCGAAGACGAACGGGTAGCTGAAGGTGACGCTGCCGCCGTCGGGGCCCGGGTTGAAGCGGAAGCGGCGGACGGTGCGGACGACGCAGTTGGCGACCGCCGCGCTGCCGGTGGTGTTCTCGGACGCGCGGGCGTTGGTCACGGTGCCGCGCTCGACGATCGTGAACTCGACGGTGACCTTGCCCTCGAGCGTCGGGTTGGTGCGGAGCTCGGTCTCGTAGCAGCGCTGGATGGCGCGGAGGCGGGTGCGGATGGTCCGCACGACGACGCTGGAGTCGAAGTCACCAGAGCCGCCGATGTCGCCGCCCCGGTCGAGGCGGATGTTGCCCATGATCGAGCGCTCCATCACGGCGCCGCCCTCCATGGCGGCCATGCCGGCGTTCATGCTCGCGGCGAGCTGGCCGAGCATGCCGCCCTCGCCGGAGCCCATGCCGCCGCCGCTCCGCGTGCGGAGCGTGCCGCTGTTGCTGCGGGTCGCGACGCCGACGCCACCGGCCTGCGCGAGGACCTCTTCCGCGTTGCTCGTCACGGCGCCGCCGGCGAGCACGTCGGCGAGGGCGCCGCCGGCCGCGTTGTCGATCGCGCCGAGGATCAGGGCCTCGGCGTTGGAGGCGACCTCCTCGGCGATCCGGGCCCGGGCCTCGGCGCTGTTGTTCGGGTTGGACTCGCCGCTCGACTCGCCGCTCGACTCACCGGAGCTCGAGCTCGAGCTCGTCGTCGTCTCGGTGACCTCGGCGACCTCGTCGGTCTCCTCGGGCTCCTCGGTCGGCTCGTCGGTCGTCTCCTGCGGCTCGGGTGGAGGCGCGGGCTCCTCGAAGATCAACCGGGCCACGCTCTCCGGGACGGCCGCGATCCCTTGCTGGATCGGCCAGTCGGCGTTCTCCAGGTAGATGACGAAGCCGAAGAAGGTCATGTAGCTGAACACGACGAAGGCCGTGAAGAGCCAGTCGATGCCGGCCACGAAGCCGCCGCGGGCCGCGGCCGGGAGCTGCGGGCGCGGGGTGACGGGCGGCGGCACGACGAACTGGAAGAGGATCGTGACGTTGCCGACGACGATCTTGCCGCGGCTCGTGTCGCTCAGCTTCACCTGCCAGTGCGAGCCGGCGTTGCGCGCGCCGCCCGAGGCGCGGAGCTGCTCGAGCTGCTGCACGCCCCCCGGCAAGCCCACGCGGCCCTTCATGTCGGCGGTGAAGTTGAGGATGTAGTCGCTGCCGACGAGCTGGAAGAGATCGAAGCGGGCCGGAAGACCCTTCGCCTGGACGATGAAGTGGTTCTTCTCGGAGGTGCCGACGCTCACGGTCTCGCGGCGGCGGATGATCCGCTCCTCGATGATCTTGCCGTCCTGGATGAGGCCGATCCGGAGGACCTTCGGCCCCTGGGGCTTGGTGGCCACGGCCTGCATGGCCATGGTCATTGCGCCGGGGCGCTGGCCGCCCTTCTGCTGGCCCTGTTGCGGTCGCTTCTGCGTCGCCATCGTCTCTCGTTCCCTCGTCGTGCGGTCGACGGGCAGGTCGGCCCCGCCCTGCTTCACCTCGTCGGCTCCTGGATGGGACCCGGGAAGAGGCTGGCAGATTGGACCACGGGCGTCGCCGAAAGTTCCGGGCGCTCCCGTGGGCGAAACCTATCACCCCTCCGCGCCGAGCGTCCAGGGCGAGGGCGCGTCCTCGCCATCGAGCCGGAGAAGCGCGTTCTCCAATCGTTCCTTGAGGTTACGCCCGCCGTCGAGGAGCTCCTTGGCCACGCCCTTCAGCTGGGCGCGCGCGTAGAGGGCGAAGCCGGCGGTCGCGATGCCGATCGCGATGGCCAGAAAGGCGCCCTCCTGGGCGCGCTCCTCGGGCAAACCGGCCACCAGGCCCGCGAGGCCCGGGTCGCCGACCTGAATCCAGATGTACTGGCCGAGGGCGCCGAGGAGCCCGGCGGCGGTGCCCACGTGGGCGAGGATGCGCAGCGTCCGGAGCCCGTCGGCGGCCTCGAAGCGGAGATCGCGAAAGAGCTCGGCGAGCGCCAGCCCCGGGTCGAGACCCTCGGCCCGCGCCTCGAGGCCCTCCCGGGCCAGCCGCGCCAACCAGGCCTCCCCGCCCCGCTGCGCCAGCGCCATCGCCCCATCGAGCTCTCCCGCGGTGACGCGCTTCAGCAGCGCGCGGACGAAGGGCGGGCCCTCCAGCGCCGCCGCGTCGAAGGCGAGCCGGCGCACCCGCCGCCACACCAGCACGGCGACCAGCGCGGCCAGCGCGACCTGGATCGCGTGGAAGATCCCCACGGGCGAGCCGCGGCCTCAGAAGGGCTCGCGCCGGACGCTGCGAATGATCTCGCGGACGAAGGTGGTCCGGAGATCGAGGACCTCGTAACCGAGGTTCGAGCGGTTGAGGATGTAGAAGGCGTTCGGCTTCTGCACCCGGCCCTCGATGCGGATCTCCTCGAGCTGGATGACCCGCGGCTGCCGGTTCTGCGCCTCGGCGGGGGCGGGGCCCAGCGCGAGGAAGGAGGCGGCGAAGAGGATCGTGGCGAGGATCAGACGCATGGCGGTGGCTCGAGAGGGGTTCGGCTCGCGAAGAAGACGGTGGGAACGGGGAATCAGAAGGGCGCGCGGCGGACGCTGCGGGGGATCCGGCGGACCCGATCCTCGCCCCGATCACGCCGCTCGGTGCGGCGGACCACGTCGCGCGGCGCGGGGAGCAGGATGCTCATCGGGCGCTGTGGACGGCCCTCGATGTCCTGGACGGGGAGCACGATCACGCCGCGCGCGTCGGGCTCCTGGGCCAGGGCGGCCGCAGGGGCGAGGAGGGCAGGGGCAAAGAGGCCGACGGCGATGGCGGCGATGGCCAACGTGGTGAGCACCTTCTTCATCACTCGCTCCCCTCCTCGCGGGCGCCTCGATCGGCTTCCATCTCCCGCCGGCGCGCCTCGCGCTCCATGCGGCGGCGCGTGCGCTCGATCTGCCGGTCGAGGTCCTCGAGGTAGCCCGTCGACGGGTCGTCGCGCGGCAGCCGCGGGCCCATCTGATCGCGGTAGCGCGTGAACTCCTGCTTGGCCCGCTCGAGCGCCTGGAGCGCGTCGAGCCCCGGGAAGTCCTCGCCGGCCGACTGGTACATCAGGCCGAGGTTGAAGTGCGCCTGAGGGAGCTCGGACTCCATGGAGAGCGCCTTCTCGAAGGAGGCCTTGGCCTTCTCCCACTGCTTGGTCGCCCGGTAGGCGTCGCCGAGGTTCAGGTGCACGGCGACCAGGGTCGGCGCGAGCCGCGCGGCGGTCTGGAAGTGCTGGAGCGCCTCGGTGTAGTTGCCGCCGGCCAGGAGCATCACGCCGAGCTGCACGCGGGCCTCGGCGTAGTCGCCACGGAGCTCCACGGCGCGCCGGAACTCGCCGAGGGCGTCGCGGAAGCGGCCCGGCTCGTCGCGGAGCATCATGCCCTTGATGAAGTGGAGCTCGGCGTCGCGCTCGTCGACCTCGAGGGCCTGATCGAGCACGGACTCGGCCAGCTCGGTCCGGCCCTGGGCCCGCGCCGCCTTCACGATGGCGGTCAGCGCGGGGACGAAGCGCTCGTCGCAGCGGAGCGCCACGCGCGCGGCGTCCCAGGCCTGGTCGTAGCGCTCGGCGTGCACGAGCACCTCGGCGTAGATCGCCTGGAGGTGGAGGTTCGTGCGGTGCGAGCGGGCCAGCGGCTCGATGAAGGCGAGCGCGTCGGGCACGGAGCCGCGCCGGAGGAAGATGGTGACCATCCCGTCGGCGGCGCGCTCGTAGTCGCTCTGGATGCGGAGCGCCTGCCGGTAGTACTCCATGGCCCGGTTGGTGTTGCCGGCGCGGTCGGCCAGCACGCCGAGGTTGTAGGCGGCCTTGAAGGCGTTTCGATCCTCGCTGATGGCGCGCTGGAAGGCCTGCTGGGCCCGGGCCGTGTTGCCCCGGTTGGCCTCGCGGACGCCGTCCTCGAAGGCCCGGCGCGCGGCCGAGCTCATCTGGCGACGCTCGGGGGCGCGGCACTGCTCGGCGCGCGTCTCGCCCCACATGTTCCCGGCCTCTTCACCGCCATCGGCCGAGTCGCCACCGGCCGAGTCGCCACCGGCCGAGTCGCCACCGGCCGAGTCACCGCCATCCGAGGAACCGCCTCCATCGGAGCCGCCCTCGTCGCCCGAGTCGGAGCCCGAGCCCTCGTCGCCGTCCCAGCCGTCGCCGCCGTCCTCGTCGGGCTCGCGGCTCCCGGGCGGGCGCTCGAGATCGCTCATCCCCTCGCCGCCGGTGTCCTCACCGCCGCTGCTGCCCTCGCCGTCCTCGGCCGTCGTCTCCTCGTCGTCCTTGCAGCCGCTGGCCGGCGCCCAGGCCACGGCGCCCAGGAGCACCGCGACGAGCGACCAGCTGCGGAAGCCGGCGAGCGGAGAAAAGGTCCGATGTGTCCGGATGCGCTCCATCGGGGTCGTCCTCACTGGTCCAGCGCCGGCGCCGCCGTGTCGGGCTCGAGGGTCAGGTTCTGGCCGCGCGGCGCCCGCGCGAACTCGCCGGGCTGGTAAGCCTGGAAGCTCGGGTCGGTCGACTGGGCCTGGGCGATGCACTCGGCGATGCGCTCGTCTCCGTAGGCCTGGAGCCGATCGATGGCCACGCGCGCGTACTCGGTGTCGATGCTGCCGGCCCGCGCCGCCCGGGCGGCCAGCGCGTAGCGCGCGACGCCGAGGCACTCGATGGGCCGGACCTGCTCGTCGAGGACCATGCGGATGCGATCCTCGACCTGGATACGGATGTCCTCGCGCGCGTCGCCGCTCACGCGCCGGAGCTGCCGCTGCAGATCCGCCGGCATGGCGAAGGGCGTGTTCAGGACGGCGCGCGCGAGCACCTCGTAGACCCGCCCCTGCTGCACGAAGGCGGCGATGGTCCACTGCGGGCGGCCGAACTGCATCACGGCGTTGAAGCCGTCCGCGTAGCGCTGGGCCTCGGCGGCGCCCTCGTTGATCTCCCGGAGCACGGTCTGGACGTAGGCCTCGAGCGTCGGCGGGCGGCCGACCTCGACCTCCCAGCTCTCGAACTCGTCGACCGTGTCGTTCGTGATCAGGAACTGGGCGTGCGCGGCGTACTCGGCCGCGATGGAGCCCCGCTCCTGGCCGCTCCGCTCGTAGGCCGAGACCACGTCCTGGAGCGCGCGCATGTAGTCGCGCGTCTGCCGCATCTCCTTGCGGGCCTGCGCGATGCGCCAGTAGGCCTGCACGACGAGCTCCTGGGCGTCCCCGTCGCGCTGGTAGCGCTGGATGAACTCGCGCATCTCGCGGATGGCGAGGTTCCAGTTCCGCCGGTTGTAGGCGATCTCGGCGATGCGGTAGGTGGCCGTGCGCTTCAGATCCTCGTCCGCGTCGGGCGAGCGGAGGATGAGGTTGTAGTAGCGCGTGGCCTCGTCGTAGCGCTGGAGCCGCTCGAAGATGACGGCCGTGTTGACGAGCGCGTCGCGGCGGAACTCCTCGATGCGCTCGTCGCTCGACTCGCGGAAGCGGCGCGAGTCGACGAGCACCCGGTAGTTGTCCACGGCCGTGTCGAAGTCGAAGCCGCGGTTCGCGTTGTAGGCCACGCGGAAGTAGGCGTTCGCGACGATGGCGTCGAGGCTGGCCTGCTGCTCCGGGTCGTCCGACTGACGCGGGCCGACCTCGTCGATGATCCGCTGGTAGAGCTGCCGCGCCGAGTCGAAGCGCTGGGTCTGCTCGAGGGCGGTCGCGGCGTACTCGAGGGCGAGGGGCGCCTGCGAGTTGCCCGGCGTCCGGTTCACGGCCTGGACGAGCATGGTCGCCGCCCGCTCGTAGAGCTCGGTCTGCTGGTCCCCGGTGGCGGCCTCGGCCTGCCGGTAGACCTCCAGCGCGCGCTGGTACTCGATGGCCGTCAGGTCCTCCATGGCCCGGCAGCAGCGGTCCTCGGAGTTGTCCGGGTTCGCGCAGAAGGTCCGGAGCTGGTCGCCCGTGGGACAGGCCTCGCCGTCCGGGCTGAAGGTGCAGCCACGGCGCGAGAGGTCGCGCGCCAGGCGCTCGATCTCGTCGGTGTCGTTCAGCGCGATGGCCATGGCGCGGAGGTTCTCCCACGCCACCTCGCCGGTGGAGTCGGCGTAGGGGCCGGCGCAGCGCTCGTCGAAGATGCGCTCGAAGCGCTCCTTCGCCTGGGGCCAGTAGCCGTACCAGTAGAGGAGGAGCGCGTTGTTGTAGTCGTAGGCGGCGCGGACGCCCTCCGAGTCCTGCGCGTCGCTGACCCGGGCGAGGTAGAGCTCGCGGGCCTGGGCGAGGCGCTGCAGGAGCTGCGGCATCTCGACCGGACGCACCGAAGGCGGCGTGCCCTGCGGGGCCGGCGGCTCGCTGCGGATGGTGAGGCGCCCGGCCTCCTCCTCGGCGTCGGCGATCTGCTTGAGCGACTCGACCACGCGGCGGGCGGACTCGCTGAGGTGCACGTCGTCGAGGTTCGAGTCGCGCACGGCGGCGTAGGCGCGGGCCGCCTCCTCGTAGTTCTCCGACCAGTAGAGCGCGTCGGCGAGGTTGTACTGCAGCTCGTAGGCCTGCGGGTTGTTCGGGTAGCGCTCGAGGTAGCGCCGGTACGCCTCGGCCGCGCGCTGGTAGTGCCCCTTGGCCACGTCGAAGAGCTCGAGGGCCCGCTCGACGTCGCCGGCGTTCGCCGCCTCGACCGAGTGGCGCCGCTCGCGCTGCGCCGTCTGATGCTCGTGGATGGCGGTCGCGATGAGCGCGTTCTCCGCGAGCTCCTCGGCGCGACGCTGCTCGGCCGGGTTCTCCGTGTTCGTGTCGTACCACTCGCTGCCCGGCAGGTACTGGCCGAGCTCGGAGCGGGCCGCGATGGCCTCCTCGAACTCGTTGTTCCGCTGGTGGGCGCGCGCGATCATGTTGGTGATCTCGGGCGCCATCGGGTGGTTCGGCCAGCGCGAGAGGGCCAGGCGCCAGACCTCGACCGCCTGCGGGTACTTGGCCTCCTCGAAGAAGACGTTGCCCAGCTCGAAGTAGACCTCGGCGGTCCAGTCGCGGTCCTGCGGGAGGAGGTTCGGATCCTGCACGCGCGTGATCGGGCGCGGCATGCCCTCGACGTTGTCGGGGAGGCCGTTCTCGTTCCAGTCGTCGTACGCGAAGGCGATGCCGAGGTACTGGATGGCCTCCGGGCGGAGCTGCGAGCCGGCCTGGCCGGTGCGCGCCTGCTCGTCGTCGGACCACTGCACGAGGCGGCCGAAGGCGTCGATGGCCTCCGGGTAGCGGCTCGCGCGGTAGTAGGCCCAGGCGACCTTGTAGAGCGCGAGGTTGTAGTTGCGGTCCTCGGGGTCGTCGAGGATCTGGTTGTAGGCCGCGATGGCCAGGTCGAGCGCGTGCGGGCTGCCGTAGTCGTCGAAGTGGTACTCGCCGATGCGGAACCAGGTCTCGCTGACGAACTCGGCGTCTTCGCGGACCGGCTGGCAGTCCTGGTAGGGGTTCACGAACTCGGGCTCGGCGAGGGGGTCTTCCTCCTCGTCGCCGTCGAGCGTCAGGGCCGGGTGCGCGTCCTCGGCGTCCTCGCCCTCCCCTTCGCCGTCGAGGTCCTCGCCGTCGAGGTCGTCGCCCTCGAGGTGGTGGTCGGGGTCGTAGGTGTACTGGTTGGCGCAGACCAGGTTCAGGTAGGCCTGGAGCGCCTCCTCGGGCCGGCCCATCTCGTTCAGGCAGTAGCCGATCAGGTAGTAGACGCCGTCGAGCCGGCGGTAGTCGGGGAACTGCTCGACCAGCCGGCGATAGAGCTCGATGGTCGGGTCGAAGTCCGGCGTCTCCGGGAGCTCGACGTCTTCCTCGCCCGCGTCCATGCGGGCCTGGGCCTCGTCGTAGCCCTCCTGGAACTGGATGGCGCTGCGCTCGTAGTAGAGCTCGCCGAGGCGGAACATCGCGTCGGGCGTGTAGGTCGGGTCGTCCGGGTAGCGGCGGACGAAGCGCTCGAACTGGCGGATGGCGTTCTCGCGGGCCTCGTCGAGGAGGCGCTCCTCCTCGCGGATCTGGTGCGCGTACCACTGGTTGCGGCCACGGCGCTGCCGGAGGTACTCGCGGCGAACGAGGCTGACGACGGTGTTGCCGTAGGCGCCGCCGGCCTGGCTGAAGCGGGCGACCTCGGCCTCCATCTCGCGGAGGGCCGCGATCTGCTCGGGCGTGGGCGGCGGGCGCTCGTCGACGATGCGGGTGTCGGTGGTGTCGAGGAAGGTGGGGAGCGGCGGCGGAGTGTCGGCCGTCCGCGGCTGGTCACGCCCCACGGTCCCGTCTTGGACGGTTCCATCTTGAACGGTGCCGTCCTGGACCGTTCCGTCCTGCGCGGTGCCGTCCTGGACCGTGCCGTCCTGCACGGTTCCGTCTTGAACGGTTCCATCTTGGACGGTGCCGTCCTGCGGCTGGGCGAGCACGACCGAAGCGCCGAACATCAGCGCCAGGCCCGCCCCTCGGAGCACGTTCACATGCAGCGGGCGACTCATTCCGCGCCCTCCTCGTCATCCGAGCGGATGTCCATGATGTCGCGGAACTCGTCGTCCAGCGCCTGCAGCTCGCGGCTGCGCTCGCGGGTCAGGATGTCCACGCGCATCCGGTGCTCCTCGCGCTGCGCCCAGGAGACGTCGATGCGTCCGACGTCCGCGCGCAGCACCAGATCGTAGAAGCGATCCCGCACGTCGTTGAACGCCCCGTAGGTCACGCTCCCCACGACCTCCTCGGTCTCGCCCTCGAGGCCGGCGATGGCCTCGCGGTAGCCGACGAGGTTCTGGCTCTCCTCGTCGATGACCCGCTGCATGTCCGCCGTCCGCTCCTCGACGCGCGCCTCGATGGTCGCGTCGTGCTGGTCGAGGCGCGCCTCGATGCGGATGATGCGCGCGAAGAGCGGCCCGGTGCGCCCGTTGCGCCCGCCGAGCTCGTGCTCGCGCTGAACGAGCCGGTTGTACTCTTCGCGGAGCCGGTCGTCGCGCTGGTAGCGGACGTCCCCGACGCCCACCTGGATGCGCGCGATCTCGATGAGGTCCGTGAGCTCCTCGATCTCCTCGCGGTAGGTCGCGACGGCGGCGCGCTGCTGGGCGAGCTCCGCGCGGACCGCCTCCGGATCCTGCTGGTCGCCCTCGGTCTGGGCGAGGAAGCGCTCGGTGGCGACGATGCGCGCCTCCATGCCGAGCAGCTCCACTTCGAGATCGCTCAGCTCGCGCTGGAGCATGCGGTAGCGGCCGAGCAGCTGATCGTCCCGGGAGATGAAGTCGTCCTCGGAGGTCGGCATGCCGCCGAGGGCCCGCTCGATGCGCCGGCGATCCTCCCGGACCGCCTGCAGCTCGGAGCTCGCCCCGCCCTGCCGCTCCTCCCAGCGCGCCAGCTGGCGGCGCACCTGCGAGAGCCGGTTGCGAAGCGACGTCGTCGACTCCCGATGCCGGCGGAGATCGCCGAACACGCTGACCCGGTTCGGCGCGTTGATGGCCGCGGTCAGGCGCTGGATGAGATCGTCGGTCTCCTCGACCATGCGCCGGGCCTGGCTGAGGTCGCTGAGCACGCCCACGGCGCGCTCGAAGTCGCCCTCGAGGTCGACGTAGTTGCGCGACGACTCCGGGAGGAAGTCGTTGACGTCGAAGTCCTCCATGTTCTCCCGGACGAGCGAGCGGAAGTGCCCGAGCAGGTCGCCCTCGTGCGCCTCGCGGATGTCCTCGAGCTCCCGGAAGACCGGACCGAACTCGTTGCGCACCCGGCGGAAGACCTCGGTCGCGTCGTCGAAGCGGCCGTTCCGGAGCAGGAGGTTGCCCCGGAGCACCTGGCCGTCGGGGATGTGCGGGCTGTCGGGCGCGGCCACGGAGAGCACCTCGAGGGCGCGCTCGGCGCGGGTCGAGTCGCCCAGGCGGATGTAGACCCAGGCGATCTCGTAGAGGGCGTCGTCGAAGCTGTTCGAGGTGCGCGGGACGGCCTGGTAGGCCTCGATGGCCTGGTCGAGCTGGTCCGTCTCGTAGTAGAGGCGGCCGAGCGCGAGGTGCGTCAGGTCGATCACGCGCTGCTGCTCGGGCGTCGAGGCCTCGGAGCGGAGCACGCGGCGGAAGGCCTCGATGGCCTGCGGGTACTCGCCGCGGAGCGTGTGCACGACGCCGATGAAGTAGCGGGCCTGGGGGTAGTAGGCGCTCCCCTGGGGGACGGCCTCGAAGGCCTCGCGGCCCTGCTCGAGCATGGCCATGTCGACCTGCTCGCTGCCGCCCTCCTCGAGCTGCTCCTCGAGCGGGACCGCGCGGTTGTATAGGTACTTCGCGCGGAAGTAGGCCGTGTTGGCCTCGACCTCGGTCGGCGGGAGCCGGCTCAGCTGCTGGAAGTAGGCCTCGACGCCGTCGAAGTCGCGCACGTGGATGGCGATCTCGATGAGGCGCCCGAGCGAGCGCTGTACGTAGGGGCGAAAGGCGGGCTCGTCCGCGCGGTCGAGGAGGAGCCGGAACTTGGTGCGGGCGCCGAGGTAGTCGCCGGCCTGGTAGAGGCTGTCGGCGAGGAGGAAGAGGGCGTCCGGGTAGGCGCGGTGGCGCGGGAAGTTGTCGACGATGTCGGTGAAGATGATCGACGCGCGCAGGTAGTCCTGGAGCCGGTAGTAGAGCTCACCGTCCGTGAGGCGCTCCTCGACGTAGGTGGGGCTCCGGACGGCGGAGGCCTGCAGCGGCTGGCGCGTCAGGTTGTCGAGGTCGCCCTCGATATCCGTCAGCTCCCGGTTGAGCTCGTCCAGATCCTGCGCGCTTGCCGGCGAGGCGCCGAGCGCGAGGGCCGCGATGAGCGCCCCCGCGAGCCAGCTGCCCGCGAAGGAGCCGGCCGAGGACGGGGGGACGAGCCCGCGGAGCCTGCGTCCGCGGTGGCCCATCACTCCTCCTCTTCCTCTTCGGCCTGCTGCTCGCGCCGCGCGGCGGCCCGATCCTGGACCCGCTCGATGTAGCGGATGGCCGGGCGCTCCTCGAGCGGCGCCGTGGGCCCGCCCTTCTCGTAGCCGACGACGCGCACGGTGACGGCGCGGCCCTCGGGCGCGGTGAAGGAGTAGTTGGAGCGGACCTTGAACCGGTAGCCCTTCAGGTAGCTGAAGATGCCGTAGCCATGGCCGCGGTACTCGAGGTTGACCGTGAGCGTGTGCTCGCCGGGGACGATCGAGCCGTTGTAGACCTGGAACTCCTCGCGGTCGCTGAGCGAGCCCTCCTCGTCGGCCTTGTTGAAGATGGGCGCGCCGTCGAGCGCGTAGACCGCCTTCACGAGCTTGTAGGAGGAGCTCATGCGGTTCTCGTGGACCACGATGGCCTGCGCGCCGGCGACGACGCCCTGGAGGACCGTCTCGGCGAGGAGCGAGAGGCGCGCCTTGGAGCGGAAGATCTGCTCCTTGAGCTCGTTGATGCGCTGCTCGAGGTCGCGGAGGCGCACGGCGTAGGTGCCGGCGTCCATCGGCTCGTCGCGCTCGGCGCTCTGCTCGGTCTCGCCCTCGGTGCCGCCCACGGGAGCGGCGTCGTCCGAGGCGCCCTCGCCCATGTCCGTGGCCTCGCCCTCGCCCGTGGTGCCCTCCGCCGCTTCGCCGGAGCCGTCTCCCGAGCCACCGCCGAGCGCGTCGCCGACGTCGCCGACGCCCGCGTTCGGGTCCTCACCGGACTCGGTCCCCGCGCCGTCCTGGGCGCTGACGCCGGTCGTGGCGTAGGGAAGCCCGCTGGCGAGCGACACCACCGCTGCGACTAGAATCACGTGGCGCGCCATCGTCCTGCGCATGCTCATCCCCTCATCGTCCGAGCCCCGGCGGGGCTCCTCCTGCTCGTCGATGCTCCCAGCGTCCGCGCGGAGCGTGGCCTCCCGGCCTCCCCTTCCCCGAACCCCGTTCTCCGCTGATCGCCGTCTGCTGTCTCGGACGCCCATCGCACCTTTGGTGTCGGGAGCGCCATGCCGCGGCTCGGAAAAACTGAATGGGGAAAGAAAAGAAGAGCGTCGTGAGGGTGCTGGAAGGTGGCGCCCCAGGAACTGCAGGGGCTCCCGGCTTATACCAACCGCCCCGGGGCCGGTCAACGAGCGCGGAGGGGCAGAAACCGTCCCATCTCGGGCAGATGCAGGCGATGCGGGACGCGTGCAAATCATGGAATCGGCGGGCTCGGCGGGTATCATCCGCCGCGATGACGGCGGCCCCCCGACCGCGCTGGTCTCGCGACCGGCGCCCCCGAACCGGGCCCCGGGGGGAGCGCGAGCGGGCGGCGGGCCCCGCGATCGGACCGTCCGGTAGATCGAATCCGCGCCCCGGCCGTCCCAAGGAGCATCCCCCGAAACCCATCCAGCCCATCGAGTCCGGAAGGCCGCAGCCGTGACGACCGCGCTCGATGGTGTCTCCGACGAGGACCTGCTCCGCCGGTTCCAGAAGGGAGACGCGCGCGCCTTCGAGGCGCTCCTCGCCCGCTACGAGCGGCCCATCTACAACTTCATCCTCCGCTCGGTCCGCGAGAAGGACCGGGCCGCGGACCTGGTGCAGGACGTCTTCCTGCGCGTCGTCCAGCGGTCCGACCAATTCAAGGGAAACGCCAAGTTCAGCACCTGGCTCTACACGATCGCCCGCAACCTCTGCATCGACCACAGCCGAAAGATGGTCTTCCGCCGCCACAAATCGCTCGACGCGCCCCTCCGGGACGAGGAGGGCTCCGCCGCCATGGTGGACCGGGTGCCCTCGAAGACGCCGCGGGCGGATCGGGACACCATCGCGAAGCGGCTCCAGGGCGAGATCGCGGCGGCCGTCGAGACGCTGCCGGAGGAGCAGAAGGAGGTGTTCCTGATGCGCCAGGTGCAGCACCTCCCCTTCAAGGAAATCGCCGCGATCGTCGGCGTCTCCGAGAACACCATCAAGTCCCGCATGCGATACGCGCTCCAGCGGCTCCAGGAAGCACTGGAGGAGTATCGTGACTACGCTGAAGAGCTGAGCCGCGGCTGAACGGCGGCTGAATACCGGCTGAGCGGCCCCCTCCCCCGACCCGATCCCACCGACCCCTCTCCTCCCATGACCTGCGAGCACAGCGAGCACCTCCTCGACCTCGTCTATGGCGAGCTCGACGACGCCGAGGCCACCGCGCTTCGGCGCGAGGTGGAGGCGTGCGAGGCGTGCCGGGAGGAGCTGGCGGAGCTCGAGGCGACCAAGCGGCTCGCCGACCAGCTGCCGCTCGAGCCGATGCCGAGCGCGGCGCGGAGCGCGATCCTGGCGGCGGCCCGGGACCAGGCGGCGGCGAACGCGGGGGACGAGCGGGCGGGTGGTTCCGCCGAGATCGATGCCGGCAAAAGCGAAGAGAAGACGAGTATTTGGGCGTCGGTCCTCGAATGGGCTCGAGGTCTGACGGCCGGTCCCCAGGTGGCGATGGCGACCGTGATGCTCCTCGTGGTGGCGATCGGCGTCTGGTACCTGCCCCAGGATCGCGCGCCGGAGGTCGGCACGACGGTGATGCGGCCCGATCCGGAGGGAGAGGTCGCGCCGAGCGAGCTCGCCGAGCCGGCGGCGCCCGTGGAGGTGCTCGCGGAGAACGCGGCCGAGGCCGACGCGCTGGACGGCGAGAGCGAGGAGGCGCGCCGCGAGGAGCCGCGTGACCGGACGGCGGAGGAGGACGCGAACGGGCAGACGCGGCTGGCGCTTCGGACGGACGCGCCGGAAGCCGAGCGCGCCGACACGGACCGGGAGACGCGCGGGCAGACCTTCGAGAGCGAGCGGCCGGCGCGGCCGGCTTCGGCGCGGGCGACCGCGGCGCCGCTCGAGGAGCCGCGCGTCGCCGAGGCCGAGCCGCCGCCGGTCCCCGCCGAGCCCGCGCCCAGCCCCGAGCCCAGCCCCCGGGCGACCCGCCGGGCGCGCGCCGAGGCGCAGCAGGCCCAGCTCGATGGCACCGAGCTGCCGAGCTACGCCGACGACGGGCTCTCGCTCTCCCAGCAGGCCGAGGCCGAGGAGGGCGCGGCGGCCGCGGCTCCGAGCGCGGAGCGGAGCGCGGGGGCACCGAGCCCGAACACGATCGAGCCCATGGACGGCTCGCGAGCCACCTACCAGCGGGCCATGAGCAGCTATCGGCGGCGGGACTACCGCACGGCGGCCGAGGAGTTCGAGGCGGTGGTCCAGAGCCCGCGCCCGGAGACGCGCGAGCTGCTGCCGAGCGCGCTCCACCACCTCGCGCGGAGCCATCGGCAGCGCGGCGCCTGCGCGGCGGCGGTCCAGCACTACGCGAACCTCTTTCGACGCTTCCCCGACTACCGGCAGGTGCCCGAGGCGTTGCTCGAGAGCGCCGACTGCCATCGGCGGCTCGGGCGGCTGCGCGAGGCGCGGCGGCTGCTCAACCAGGCGGCGCGCTTCTCGCGGACACAGGCGGAGGCGCAGCGCGAGCTTCGGCGCCTGGACACGCTCGACCGCGCGCAGCGAGCGCCGGCCCGCGCGATGCCCGCCGCCGAGTCCTACGACAGCGCCTACTGACGATCCGGTCCGCCGCGGAGGAGCCGCTCGAAGCGGGTCTTCATGCGCGGCCGGAGCGCGAGACCGAGCGTCCGGAGCGCGGCGTCGAGGGCGTCGCCGAAGGTGGGCACGCAGGCCTCCTCGGGAACGGAGGCGTCGGCCAGGGCCTCGCGCCACTCGGCGTCGGCGCCCGCCACGAGGAACGCCGCGCCGAGGAGCGCGCAGGCCTCCCGGACGTCCGCGACGGCGGCGGCGCGATGACGATCGGGCCCGCGCAGCGCAGAGATGTCGACGATGGCGACCCGCGCCTCGGAGGCGAAGAGCTCGCGGCCGAAGGCCTCGGCGCGGGCGGCGAGACGCTCGGGCTCGTGATCGCCGCAGAGGACGAGCGCCCGGCACGCCGGCAACACCTCGAGGGTGGGCTGGGCGTCGGCGGCGGCGCCGGCCATGGCGTCCCGGAGACGCTCCTCGCGCCCTCGCACGAAGCCCTCGACGCAGGTGGAGGCGAGGAGCCGCGCGAAGCCGTCCGGGCAGCGGAGCGCCTCGTCCTCGAGGGCGGCGAGGAGCGCGGGCACGAGGGCGGTGGCGGCGGCGGGGCTCGCGCCGAGGAGCGCGGCGCGCCGGCCGAGCAGGTGCACCATGGCGATGCCCTCGTGGTGCTCGAGGGAGCTCTCGTCGGCGGCGACCTCGACGGTGAGCGCGAAGAGGAGCGCGTGGGCGGCGGGCTGGGCCTCCCGGACGAGCTCGTCCACGAGCTCCCGATCATCGCGGAAGGGCGCGCGCTCGGCGAAGCGTACGCCGAAGGCGGCGAGGACCCGCGCGGCCGCCGCCTCTTCGTCCGCCCTGTCCCGCGCGCTCACGCGTTCGATATACCAGCGCCCCCGGACGCTGTCGCGAAAGCGTCGCGCGCAAATACTCGACCCCGATCCGCGCGATGGCGTATCGATGGGCCATGAGCATCGTCGTGCAGAAGTATGGCGGCAGCTCGGTGGCAGACGTGGAGAAGATCCACCGGGTCGCGGCCAAGGTCGTCGCCACGCGCGAGCGCGGGCACGACGTCGTGGTCGTCGTCTCGGCGATGGGGAAGACCACGGACGAGCTGCTGGGGCTGGCCCACGCCGTCGACCCGAGCCCGCCCCGCCGCGAGCTCGACATGCTGCTGAGCACGGGGGAGCGCATCTCCATGGCGCTCCTCTCGATGGCCATCCAGAAGCGGGGCGTCGACGCGATCTCCTTCACGGGCTCGCAGAGCGGGATCATCACGAACGACCGGCACTTCGACGCGCGCATCATCGACGTGCGGCCCCATCGGGTGGAGGACGAGCTCGCGCGCGGCCGGGTGGTGATCGTCGCCGGCTACCAGGGCATGAGCTACAAGCGCGAGATCACGACGCTGGGGCGCGGCGGGAGCGATACGACGGCGCTGGCCATGGCGGCGGCGCTCGGGGCGGAGCACGCGGAGATCTACTCGGACGTGGACGGCGTGTACTCGGCGGACCCCCGGGTGGCGCCGGACGCGACGCACCTGCCGGAGCTCTCCTACGACGAGATGCAGGAGATGGCCGAGAGCGGGGCCAAGGTGCTCCACGCGAAGGCGGTCGAGTTCGCGCGGCAGCATCGGATCGCGATCCGGGCGCGCTCGACCTTCCTGGAGAGCGGCAAGGAGACGGTCGTGCACGAGGGCGTCGAGCCCGGCGAGCAGGTGCGCGCGGTCGTCGGGCAGAAGGGGCTCGCGCGGGTGAGCTTCGACGACGGCGGCGAGAAGGTGGGCTTCGCGCTCGGGCATCTGCGGAAGGCCGGCGTCGTCAGCCGGGACCTGCGGACGGCGGATGGGCGGACGGAGCTGCTGGTGGTGACGGCGCAGACCCCGGACTGGGAGAAGAACGCCAAGGCGCTCCGGGCGGACTTCGGCGCGACGATCGAGGAGGGCTTCGGGGCCGTCTCGGCGATCGGCGGAGCCGGTGATCCGGCGCTCGCGCTGGTGGAGACGCTGGCCGGCGAGGGGCTGGCGCCCACCGAGCTGATCGTGACGCCGGTGCGGGTGACCGTGGTGCTGCCGGAGGCGGACACGGACGCCGCCGTGCGCGCCGCCCACGCGCGGCTGGTGGGCTGAGAAGCGCAGCCCGAGCGGAATCGTCCGCCCACGCGAGAGGTCGTTCCGGCCACGGACCACGCGCCCGGGAACCCCGGACGCACGCCGACGGACCGACTTCCTGGGCGGGAGAGCCCCTGGCTTCGGCCGGCGCTCGGCGACCGGCGCGTCGGTCGAGGAGCCCGGACGCACGGCGACCCGACTTCCCGGGCGCCCCCTTGGTCTCTGCCGGCGCTCGGCGAGCGGAGCCCGTCAGTCGAGGAGCTGGGCGGCCGCCGCCTGGGAGGAGACGGTGCGCTTGGCCAGGCGGAGGAGGTTCTGTCGCTCCTCCATCACCCGCCGGGAGTAGCCGGTGGTCTGGCAGACGCCCGTGTTGTAGCGCCCGAGGCCCTCGGCGACGCTCCCGCACCGGGCGATGGCCGCGGCCACGAGGCGCGCCCCCGCGTCGAGCACCTCACCCTGGCAGGCATCGGCCCGCCGGGCGCATCGATCCCGGTAGCGCTCGTTGCGGACGAATCGCACCCGGCTGCCGACGCCGCGCGGATGGAGCTGGACGATGCCCCGCTCGCCGGCGGCCCCTTCGGCGAAGGGGTTGAGGCCGCTCTCGCGCAGCGCGATGGCGGCGAGCATGAAGGGATCGACGCCGTGCCGATAGCCCGCCTCGGCGAGGAGGCGGGCGAAGGTCACGACCCGAGCGCGGCAGTCGACGCGGGCGCGACGACAATGGTGAACATAGACCTGTCGGTCTCCGTGCTGCCAGACGGTGAGCCGGGCGTCGAGGGCGCGGGCGAGCGCGATGGCCGCCGGACCGGAGTCCAGCTCCTCCGCCTCGCCCTCTTCGGCCTCTTCGCCTTCGCCGGCCTCGGCCGGGTCTTCACCCTCGTCTGCACCGTCTTCGCTTTCGGTGGAGGGAGCGACCCCCTCCACCTCGGGTTCTGGTGGCGGCGCAGCTTCACCCTCTTGGGCCTGGCTCTCCGTCCAGCTGCCGAGCACGAGCGCGAGCGCGATGATCGTCCGCATGGCTTCCTCCTGCCCCACCCCGGAGCCCCCAGTGGAGACGCACGGGGCTTAGGCCACTGGAAAGCAGCACGCCAGCCGACACTGTGCGGACGTTCAGTCCGCGCTCGCGACCCTACTCCTCTTCTTCCTCGCGCCGCCGACGGCGGTCGATCTCGGCGTCGGGGTCCTCGCGCCACCCCTCGTCGTCGCTTCCGCCGCCCTTCTTTGCATCGTCACTGCGCTTCTTGCGCCGACGACGCCGCCGCCGCGACTTGGACTTGGAGCCGTCGTCGTCGTCGTCCGAGTCGTCGCCGTCGTCGTCCGAACCGCTCGAGTCGTCGTCGCTCTTCTTGGACTCGTCGTCGTCCCGCTTCCGGCCGCGCCCGCCGCGGCGGCGCCGGCGACGTCGCTTCTTCCCGGAGTCGTCGTCTTCGTCGTCGTCGTCCGAGTCCTCGTCTTCGACCGGCGTGCTGCGTCCGGGCCCCGTGAGGTCGTCGAGCAGGTCGAGGTCGAGGCAGGAGAGCGTCACCGAGGTGCGCACCACGCCGACCCCCGCGCGCTCCATGGCCTCGGCGAGCTCGTTGCCGCCGAAGAGCGCGATGGGCGCCGCGCTCTCCACGGCCGCCTCCTCTTGCGCGCCGCGGAGCACGGAGCCGAGCCCGAGCAGCCAGGCCGCCTGGGCGTTGCCGTAGTGGTGCAGCGCGCCGCGGACCTCGACCACCTTCTCGCGGCTGAGGTTGGCGTCGCGGAGGACGGTGATCGCGAGCGGGATCTCGAGCGGGCCCCGGCGGAGCGTGCCGGCCAGGTGGAATTCCCCCGGGCTCGCGTCGGCGCGGTGCACGCCGCGCACGCCGACCACGCCCTCGGCGTTCAGCCAGCTGGCGATGAGCTCGAGGAGCCCCGCGGCGGGCATGGAGCTCAGGCGTCGCACGAAGACCCGGCGCACCAGCTCGCGCTGCCGCTCGGCCGCCTTCAGCGCCTCGTCCTCGGCGCGCACGATCTCGGGCGTGAGCGCCCACTCGACGAGCTCGAGGCTCTCCCCGCGGAGGCGGAAGCGCGGGCGACCGCCCTCGGCGACCCGGCGGGCCTCGTCGCCCCGGACGGCCGCGGCGAGCGTCGGCGCCAGGGCGGAGGGGTCGCCGGAGAGGCGCCCCCGCTTGACGAGCGACTCGGCGATCGAGCTGAGCGTGCGCGTCTGCTTGCGGCCCCCGAGGCTCGCCTCGATGGCGTCGACGAGGTCCTTGCCGCCGAGATCGCCGTCGCCGGGCTCGCGCTCCCACTCGCCCTGGAGCGCCGCGGCCTCGCGATCCCGCGACGAACGCGACGAGCGCGAAGAGGAGGAGGAGGAGCGGTCCCGCCCCTTGCCCCCGCGGCTCCGCCGGGAGCGACCGCCGCGCTTGCTGCCGCCGCCGTCGTCACTCTTGTCGTCGTCGGACTTGCCGCCGCGACCACCGCTCCTCTTGTCGTCGTCGTCCTTCCGGCGGCGTCGGCGGCGGCGCTTGCCGCGGCGCTTCGGCTCGTCGTCGTCGTCGCCCCCACCGCTCTCGATCTTGGCGAGGATGGGCTCGTCGTCGTCCTCCTCCTCGGGGAACATCTCGGCGCCCGGGAGCTTCGGGGACTCCTTGGCCTCGGCCTTCTTCTTCTCGTCGTCGTCGCCCTTCTCGGCGCTCGACTCGGCGTCGCCCTTGCCGGCGTCGCCCTTCCCGGCGTCGCCCTTCTTCTGGGCGCTCTCGTCGCCCTTCGCCTCGCCCTTCGCGTCGGCCGGCTCCTTGGGGAGCTCGTAGTCGTGACCGGACTCGTGCTGGGCCGCGTCGAGCACCTCCTTGGAGAACTCGCGCAGGCCGAAGACACCCGGCTTGACCTTGATGATGGGGGCCTCGCCGCGGTCCTTGCGGACCATCGTGGCGAGGCGGGAGCTCATGGTGACCTCGGGGGTCTTGCCGACGTGGGAGAGGAGGTTCCGCTCGATCGCGATCTCGGTGATCTTCTTGTAGTGGAGCGGCTTAGCGACGAGCCGGAGGACCTCCACGGCAGCTTCGGTGAACGTCATGTCGTGAATCTCGGGGTTGGAGGCGCCGAGGCGCGCGGCGGCGGAGCCCCTCGTCCGCGGGGGACGCGATGCGCCCGTCGTTGTCGCGGAGGGGCGCCGGCGATCGGCCTGGCGCGGAGAGGCCGGGGCGCGCATCGGCGCGGCCGGCGAGGAATGCGTACGCCCGGGGGGCCCGGAGGCCGACCGCGGGGCGCCGTCGTGAAGCCTCGGGGCGTGCGTGCTCGACCGCCGCACCGCGGGAGCTTCCGCGATGGGGGAGCCGAGAACGGCCCTCGCTGCGTGCCCGCCCGACGCGAGGTCGGCGCCGGTGAGGCGCCTGGTGGGAACGGGTGGTCATGCGAGGGGCTCCGAGCGTCCGGAGAGGTACCACCGCGGCCCTTCGATGGCAACGATGTGCGGCGCGGAACGTCGCCTCGCGTCACGCGCGCAGGAAGCTAGGCTCCGCGGCATGTGCGCGGCTCGCGGCCGGATCCTCGGCGCCCTCCTGCGGGGAGGCTGGCTCGTGGCGTGCGTCGCGCCGCTCGCGTTCTTCGGCGCGTGCGACGGCGAGCGGGCGATCGTCCCGCCGGCCGAGCTCACCACCGAGCCCTGGGCGCCGACCCCGCCGCCGCCCGAGGAGTGGCCGGAGGAGGACCCGGAGCCCTTCGACGTGCGCCTCGCCCGCATGTTCCCGGAGGCCTTCGTGGGGCTCGAGCGCATCTGCGACCTCACCCACGTGGGGGCGCTCCAGGGGCTCCCGCGGCGGGCCGTCCAAGACTACCCGGAGCCGGTGAGCCACCGGCGCACGGTGCGTTGCCAGGCGGCCTCGGGGGCGGGCTGGGCCGATCTGGTCTTCCCGAAGGCGAGCGCGGGCCTCGCGCCTTTCGTCGAGCACGGGCAGCGGATCCGCGTGCGAGTGCTCGAGGGAGTGGGCTTCGAGGGGTACCCGGTGATCGCCTTCGTCGCGAACGTGGGGGAGGCGCCGGCCCCGCCGCCGCCCACGCCACTCCACGCCCCGCTCCCGGCCGGCGCCGACTTCGATCGGCTCGCGCGCGAGGGGCACCTGCAGACCGCGCGTCCCTGCGCGCTCGCGCACGTCGGCCCCCCCGCTCCCACGCCGGACGAGGCGCCCTACCCCGGCGACGCCCCGGTGCACGCGGTCGTGCACTGTCGCCACGCGCTCGGAGAGGCGCCGGTCGATCTGGCCTTCCCGCGGGCCAAGGCGCTGGCGGCGCTCCGGCTCGAGCGGGCGCAGGTGATCCCGGTGGCCCTGCACGCGCCGCGTGGAGGCGAAGGCGGCGTGCCGATCGCGCTCTACGCGGGGCCCTGATGGGGGGCGGCTTTCGCTTGCAGCCCGTGGCGCGGGGTCTCATACGGAGGGCTTCGTTCCGGCACGCAGCAGACGTGCTCGCCGCTTTCTTGACCCCCATCCACGGACCCTGATAGCCGAGTCATGGAGGCATCAGGTCGTGGACGCGGGGACGCGGTCGGGCCCGAGGCCAGCTGGGAAGCATCGGGATCACTGACGATTTCTTCCTGGCACGCATCCCGCTACCTCACGACACGGACCTCTGATCGGGGATGGACGCGATGATCTCGACGCGAGCCGGTTCCAAGGAGAACGACATGAAGGACAAGCGCATCGGTGTGCTCCTGGGTGGCCTCAGCGCGGAGCGGGAGATCTCGCTCCGCACCGGCGAGGCGATGTTCGGCGCGCTGAAGCGGCGGGGCTACGACGTGGTCAAGGTCTACGTCGACGGCGACCTCGACCAGGTCCTCCGCCAGAACCCGATCGACCTCGCGGTGATCGCCCTGCACGGCACCTACGGCGAGGACGGCTGCGTCCAGGGGCTCCTCGAGCTGCTCGGCATCCCCTACACGGGCTCCAGCGTGCTCGCGAGCGCGCTCGCCTTCGACAAGCTGAAGTCGAAGGAGCTCTTCCGGCTGCACAACGTCCCCACCCCGCCCTACTACGTGCTCGAGGCCGACCAGCTGGACCGGCTCGAGGAGATCCACGGCTCCTTCGGCTTCCCGGCCTTCGTGAAGCCGCGCCGCTCGGGCTCGAGCGTGGGCGCCGGGCGCGCGAACGATCCGGTGCAGCTCCGCGAGCGCTGCGAGGACGCGGCCCAGTTCGATCCATCGATCCTGATCGAGCGCTTCGTCACCGGGCGCGAGGTGGCCGTCGGCGTGCTCGACGGGCGGGCCCTCGGCGCCGTGGAGATCGTCCCGCGGGGGCGCTTCTACGACTACAAGTCGAAGTACCAGAAGGGTCAGAGCGAGTACCACTTCCCCGCGCGGCTCAGCCCCACGCGCTACAAGGGCGTGCTCAACATCGCGGAGCGGGCGGCGCGCTCGCTCGGCGTGAGCGGGGCGGCGCGCGTCGACCTGCTGGTGACCGAGGGGGAGAACGAGTACGTGCTCGAGGTCAACACGCTCCCCGGGCTGACCGAGACCTCGCTCCTGCCGATGATCGCGCGGGGCGCGGGCTACGACTTCGACGACCTCGTCGAGGCGATCGTGGCGCGGGCCGGCCTCGGCATGCGGCCCTCGCTGCCGAGCGCGCCCGCGACGGCGCAGGCGGCGGCCCGGGTCGCCCTGGCCGACGCCGAGTAGAGGCTCATTCGGCGAGCACGGCCCAGCCGAGCTCGCCGCGTCCGCGCACCACGATCTCGAGGCCCGCGTCACAGACGCGGGCCTCGAACGCGTGGCGGTGGAGCTCGCCGCCGACCGGCCCCGCGGCCTGGAGGCCGCGGCCGGGGGCGAGGAGCACGGCCCGGCAGCCCCGCCCGGGGAGGCGGAGGCGGCGGGCCTCGTTGCGGCGGAGGGCGACGCGACCGCGCGCCCGGGGGCGGCGACCTTCGAGCGCGGCGTCCAGGGCGGCGTCGGCGCTCGGGGACGAGGGCGCCATCCGTCGCCCCTCCCAGAGACCGGCCTCGCCACCGATGCGGGACTCGCGTCCCCGCGCCACCAGCGCCCGAACGCGCGCGGGGCGGGCGGAGCGAACGACGACCTGGGCATCGGTCTCCACCGGGACGCAGAGCTGTACCGCCGCGCGCTCCCCCTCCGGGGCGTCGACGCGCCGCTCCCCGCCAACCTCCACGTGGAGCGCGACCGGGGCCCCGCGCACGACCACGGCGGCGCACTCGCCCGCGGCGAGCGGCAGGGGGAAGCGGAGCGGGGCGTCGCCCGGGAGGTCGAGGATGCGGGCGTGGGTCGCCGTGAAGCCGCGCCGGATGAGGGCCCGGAGCTCCGCATCGAGCCCCGGATCGGGCCCGGCGCGACCGGGCTGGCCTCCGAGCGCCTCCGCGATCGCCTCGTGGGCCGCTTCGGGGCCGCCGAAGCGCCGCCAGCCCACCTCGCCCGCACCGGCGTAGGCCGTGAGCTGGAGCCAGGCGCGCCGAGGCGCCTCGCTGCAGGCGGTCAGCGCCGGGTGGGGGTCGCGGGCGACGTCCTCGGCGAGGAGGCGGCCGTCCGGCGCATAGAGGGCGGCGTCGAGATCGCGGATGCCCGCGCTGCCCCAGGCGACGACGCTGAGGCAGCCCGAAGGGAGCTCGAGAGGCGTCACGTGCGACTCGCCGGGGGGGAGGAAGACCGTCTCCGCGGGCCCCTCGGGCCGGAGCCCGGCCGCCTCCAGGGCCGACGCCAGGGACGCGTAGCGCTCGGCGAGCGGACCCGGGAGGGACGGCGCGTCGGCCGGGGGCGGCTCCTCGGCTCCGGCCGGGGCGAGGGGCGCGCGAGCCCCGGCGCCGCCGCAGCCGGCGAGGAGCACGATCAGGAGCCACCTCATGGGGTGCGCTCCCAGAGGGCCAGGCGCCCTCCCCCGCGGCGCATGCGCACGACGGCCTCGAAGGGCCCCGCGCCGCAGCTCCAGAGCTCGGCCGGGCGCCGCGCGCTCCCGCGGGCGTGCGCGACGAGCCGGCCGGTCGGGTCCTCGAGGGCGAGCTCCCAGAGGCCCGTCGCCCCCTCCGAGACGAGCGCCCAGCGGCGGCACTCGGCGCCTCGGGGGAGCGGGAGGCGGAGCGACTCCCCGGAGAGCAGGTGCACGCGCCCTCGCGGGGCCCAGTCGTCGGCGCCGGCGCGGAGCTCGGCCCGGGCGATGGCCCCGGCTCCCGGCGCCTCCCCGGCGGGCAGGGGGATCTCGGCGCGGACGAGGGTCGCCTCGCCGGCCCGGCCGGCCACGGAGAGCTGGAGAGCCAGCGTCGCGGGCTCGGCGAGGCAGAGCGCGAGCGCCACGTCGGCGGCGCCGCGTCGGTCGGCGACCCGTTCCGCGCCGTCCGGTCCGAGCAGGCGCCCGTCCAGGCGGAGGCCCTCGGCGGCGAAGACGTGGAGCGCGTGACAGCGCCCGCCCGCGAGCCGGAGCTCCCGGCCCACCTCCCCGGGCTCGACGCGGCGCGGCGTCGGCGCGCTCACCCGCCAGCCGCGCGCTCGGAGCGCCTCGCCGAGGCGGCGGGCGCGCTCGTCCGCGGTCGGCGTCGGCGGCGGCGGCCCGAGCTCGGGGGGCGCCCCGCGGAGGCCGGGCTGCCGCGCGAAGCAGCGACCGGCCCGGGCGGCGGCCCCCGGGCGCTCGGGGCCCGGGACGAGCCATCCGACCCGGACCTCCGTGGGCCGCGCCGAGGCGACGCTCCAGTGGAGCTCGAGGCCCTCCCGGCCGCAGAAGCGGAGCCAGACCCAGGGCCGCGGTCCGTCGTCGCGGGCGAGGTCCCGGCCCTCGCGCGTCCGGAGGAGCCCGTCGAGGTCCGCCGCCGGATCGACGGCCTTCGCGACGAAGGTGGCGCAGCCGCTCCGGGGCAGGCCGAACGCCCCGTGGGCTTCCCGGCCGGGCGTCGCGAAGGCGCGCCCCCGGCCCTCCAGCGAGGCGCCGGGGCTCAGGGCCGCGAGCTCCTCCAGGCAGGCGTCCACGTCGTCGGCGCGCGCGGCGCCGCCGACCAGGCCGGCGAGCACGAGGGCCCCGATCAGCGCGGCGCGAGCCACTGGAGCAGCACCTCCCCCTCGCCGCGGTAGGCGACGATCTCGAGCACCGGCGGCTCGGCCGGTGGCGCCTCGCCTTCGGCCTCGTCCTCGCCCTCCTCGGCTCGGCAATGGCGAAGCCGCGCCCAGGGCGCCGGGCCGGTGTCCGACGCCAGGAGCGTCTCGCCCGCCCGGAGGAGGAGATCGACGTCCTGCACGGCGGCGTCTCCGGCCACCGCCACGGCCACGCACTCGCCGGGCGGGACGGGCTCCTGGATGGGCTCGCCCCGGCGGAGCAGGATGCGCCGCGGCGGCCCCAGGGCGGCCTCCTCCGCGTCGACCAGCGTGCGCAGCCGGAGCTCCGCCAGCCCGAGCACCCCCGGCACGTCGAGCTGGGCCAGCGCGTAGCGCCCGCGCCCGTAGGCCTTCACGGTCAGCCGGAGCGTCGAGGGCCCCTCCACGCAGGCGGCCACCCGGGCGCTCCGATGCACGCGCGTGTCGCGATCGACGACCCCCTCCGCGTCCGAGAGGTAGAGATCCAGGTCGAGCTCCCCGGGCCCGCCGGCGCCGGCGATCAGCGCGCAGCCCGGCCCGAGCACCACCTCGTGTTGCCTCACCTCGCCGGGCTGGATGGCCGCGTCCTCCACCAGGAAGCGCGGCTCGCCCAGGCCCCGGGAGGCGAGCTCGGCGAGGGTCGCCTCGAGGGCCTCGAGCGGCTCGAGCTCCTCCAGCTCGGGCGGCGCCTCGGCCTCCGCCTGCACCTCCAGGGGCCCCGAGAGCGCCATCACGCCCACGGCCCCGCCCCCCGCGAAGGCCCGCACCTCGAGCGTCGCCTCGCCGTCCTCGCGGGCGCAGTGCTCGATGCGCGGCGCCGCGTCGGCGCCGAGATCCCGCGCCACCTCCGCGCCCCGCGCGTCGTAGAGGTAGAGGTCCACGTCCTCGACCCCCTCACCGCCCCGGGCGACCACCACGTGGCAGCGCCCGGCGACCAGCGGGAGGGGCCGGCGCCAGCCCTGGCCCTCGACCATGCGCCGGAAGGCCGGCTCCCCGTCCACGCGAAGACCCCGCTCCCGGAACGCCTCGCGCGCCTCCGTCAGGGCGGCCTCGACCGCCTCGTAGGGCACGGGCGGGGCGACGACCTCCTCGAAGAGCCCGGTGAAGCCCTCGCCCTCGGCGGGGCGGGAGCGGAAGGAGCCCACGACGATGGCGCCCGAGCCCTCGAGGGCGCGGAGCTCGAGGTAGTGGGGCGCCGACGCGGGCCGGTCCGGCAGGCTGGGCGGGCAGACGTGGGCGAGGGCCCCCTCCCCGCGCCGCCCGTCGACGGCGACCTCGCGGCCGTCCCCGTCGAAGACCGTCATCCGCAGATCGCGCAGGCCCCCGCCGCCGAGCGCGACCCAGGTCGTGCACACGCCCACGGGCACGTCGACGGGGAGCGCGACGCCCTCTCCCTCGAGGGCGAAGGTGCGGGTCGCGAACTCACCGTCCGCGTAGCCCCGGGACTCCATGCGCCGCCGGAGCCGACCGAAGCGCCGGGCGAGATCGTCGAGCGGTCCGAGCCCGGGGCCGGCAGGCGGCGCCGAGGCCGGCTCGTCCGGCGGGGGGCTGCCGCAGGCGACCAGGCCGAGCGCCGCCAGGGCCCAGAGCCTCGCGCGGCGCGGCCGCGCGCGGGCGCTCATCGGGCCTCCGGCTCGCCGTTCGTCGGAGCCGTGCCCTCGCGCCGGAGGAGCAGCCCCTCGAGGCGCACGTCCAGGCCGGTCGGCCCCTCGAAGCGACGCACGGCGAAGAGCCCGCTGCCCACCGAGCGCACCGCGACGAAGTAGGTCCCGGAGCGCGGCGGGCAGTAGTGGAGCGCGGAGGCCCCGAGCTCGGCTCGCTCCGCGTCCCGGGCCGCCACCTGCCGGTCGACCTCGGCCCCGTCGCTGTCGTAGAGGGCCAGCTCGAGCGAGCGGACCGCCTCCGAGGCCACGCCGAGCACGACGTAGCAGCTCCCGCTCCGGAGCGAGACCTGGTCCACGTCCGAGCCGCGGTCCACGAGGAAGCCGCGCCAGGGCTCGCCGAGCTCCTGGAAGCCGCGGGTGCGGACGAGCTCGCTGCCCTGCTCGAGGGCCGCGTCCACCACGTCCGAGCGGAACTCGGCGGCGCGTCGGGGCGGCGTCGGCTCGGCCTCGGCGCCTTCGCAGGCGAGGATCAGCAAGAGCAGCAGCGACGCGCGCGATCGCACGGGCTCGGTCTACCAGCCGGGGGAGGCCCCATCAACGCGACCCACACGCCAGTTGACGCCCGAGCCGCGCTCCCCCGGCGAAGCGGGAGCGCGGCTCGGGGGGCAACGGGCGAGCGGGTGTCGACCGGCGAACGGAACGGCGTCGCGGTCTCAGTTCCCGCGGTTCTCGCGAGCCTCGCGGGCGCGCTGCCGGATGGCCGCGATCGCCTCGTCGATGGCCTCGCGGATCTCCCCCGAGCGCTCGTTGCCCTTCAGGCGCCGGAGCGGCGGGACCGCCAGCATGTCGCCGACCTGCCCGAGCGCGCGCACGGCCCGGAGCCGGATCCGCTCCTCATCGTCCCCGAGCAACCGCCCGAGCACGTTGACCTTGTCCGGCGACTCGAGGGCCGCGATGGAGTTGATGGCCTCGAGGCGCTCCTCGATGGCGTTGTCGCCGTTCGAGACGAAGCCGCGGAGCGCGTCCAGGGCGGCCGGATCGGCGATGCGCCCGAGCGAGCGGATCGCGTCCATGCGGACCGCGCTCTCCGTGTCGCCGAGCATGCGGATCAGGGGCTCGGTCGCCCGCCGATCGCGCACCACGCCGAGGGCCAGGGCGCCCCACTGACGCGCGGCCGCGTCCCGATCGTCGAGGAGCGCGATCAGCCCCGGCACGGCCGCCGCGTCCGGGAGGCGCCAGAGCGCGGCCGCCGCCACCACGCGCACCTCGACCTGCGGGTCGCGCAAGGCGGCGACCAGATCCGGCACGGCGTCCCGCACGGAGAGCCGGCCGATGGCCCGGCCCGAGGAGGCGCGCACGCGCCAGTCCGGATCGGTGCGGAGCAGACGACGCAGCCGCGGCGAGATCTCCCGTCGGCGGCGCCACCCGCGGCGACCGAGCAGCTCCACCGCTTCGAGCCGCTCGTCCGGCGAGTCCGCCTGGAGCTGCTGCATCGCCTGCTGGAACTCCTCGTCGCTCATGCGCGCCAGCGCCGTCGACGAACCGAGGAGCACGAAACCCATCACCAGCGCCATGCGCTGGACCCTATGTCGGAGCGAAATCATCCCGTCCGAAGTCCCCCACCGAGGACCCACGGGTCCCCGGAACAACCATCATCACGGTACCATAGACGGCCGAGCGGTCGCTCGGATTCAATGGCCCGACGGGGCCCTGTCGTGGCCGGCCCCCACGCGATCGCCGCCTCGGCTCGTCTCGGGGCGATCCCGGCCCTCTCAGCGCGCCATCGGGCCGTCGACGCGCACGAGGACGAACCAGGCGGGGAGCCACTTCCCGCGCTTCTGCGCGCGGCCGATGCTCACGTGCTCGGAGACGCCCCGGAGCACGTCCTGGGTGCCGTGGTAGACGAAGCGCGAGAGGCGCGCGGAGTTCGGCAGCACCGGCGGCCAATGCGGCAGCCCGCGCGGCGGGACCCGGAGGTAGTCGACGAGCACCTCGCCTTCCACGTGGTGCGGGTAGGCGACGTAGTAGCCGGGCCCGACGACCGTCTCGAGGAAGGGCGTCTCCTCCTGCCGGTTGTAGCCCCAGAGCTCGCCCGGCGCCTCGTGCTCCGGCGGGCGGAAGAAGACCTTCGCGAAGCGCGTGAAGACCGGGATGGTGTTGCGCCCCTCGTGGACGACCTCGGTGTCGTCGGGCACGGCCGAGGGGACGAGATCCTCCAGCCCGATGGGACGGAAGCCGGCGGCGGCGTCGAAGAGGTGCCGCTGCTGCGCGCGCCCGAGGCTCCGGGCCTCGCCGAGGCGCCGGGCCGGATCGGCCTCGTCGAGGTAACGGGCGACCGTCGCGATGTCGACGGCGGGCGTGGAGAGGAGCTCCTGGAGCCGGTTCATGGAGCCGGGATACCGCGGGAAGCGGCCGGCCGTCACGCGCGCTTTTCAGGCGCGGTGGGGCAGCCCCGGGGCGCCGGCGTGGAGCCAGCCGACGACGACCTCCGCGGCGGCGAGGCTCGATTGCCGGTGGAAGCGCCGGAAGTCGTCGCGCCCGTAGGAGCCGACGACGTGGGTGATGGCGAGGACCACGCCGAAGGGCACCTGGAGGAGCTGGCAGGCGTGGGCGAGGGAGAAGGCCTCGAGGTGCTCGGCCTGGCAGCCGTGGGTGGCGGGGACGGAGCCCGCGAGGGTGTCGTCGCGGGTCTCGGCCAGGGGGCTCGCCACGTTCACGAGGCGTCCGCGCGTGGCCGTCAGGCCGGCGCACATGGCGGCGTTCGCCGCGAGGCGCACGGACATGGGATCGGGGAAGGCCGCGCGGTGGGCGTCGACGTCATGGGAGAGCAGGTGGACCTGCTGGGCGACGAGCACGTCGTGGGGCTGGTAGCCAGCCTGGCCGGGGTAGATGCCGCAGGTGCCGAGGAGGAGCACGGCGCGCGGCTGGTAGCGCTCGATGCGCCGGGCCGCGCCGACGCCGGCGGCGGGGAGACCGACCCCGATGGGCTTGGCGCGCACGTGGAGCGCGCCGACGTGCCCGTCCAGGCCGTCCCCGAGGGCCGCCCGGAGGCCGCGGAGATCGGGGGAGGTCGGGGCGAGAACCAGGACGTCGACCATCGGGGGGACGATACCAGCCCGAACGCCGCCGCGGGGCCGCGGGTGGCGATCCCTCCCTTCGGTCGGGATGCGTTCCGTTCTCTGCTGTGCGCCGTCCGGGCTGGCTCGGGCGGCTCGGGCTCCCGCTCTTGCTCGGGCTCTCCGTTGGGCTCTCGCTCGGGCTCCCGGCTCCGGCTCGGGCCTTCGCTCTCGCTCGGGCTCCCGGCTCCGGCTCGGGCCTTCGCTCTCGCTCTCGCTCGGGCTCTCCGTTGGGCTCTCGCTCGGGCTCCCTCCCCTACTCCGGATGCCGGCAGTGCCCGGGCACCAGGAAGAGGTCCACGAGCTGCCCGATGAAGAAGAGGCCTCCCGTGAAGAACCAGAGCAGGCCGGTCCAGATGCGCCCCGTGTAGAAGCGGTGGAGCCCACAGAGGCCCACGAGACCGAGGACCCAGAAGAGGTAGGCCACGAAGAGGCTGCGTCGGCGAACGATCGGCATGGTGCGCTCTCCCATCTCTCAGTAGGCGCTCGGCAAGGGCGCGTCGCCGATCCACGGCTCGTCGCCGCCGGCCAGCTCCCGCGCGTCGATCGCGGCGTCCGCGAGGCGGTTGTAGTCCTCCTGGAGGATGCCCGTGAGCACCAGCCAGCTCAGCCCCGTGACCCAGGTCAGAAGGCCGAAGACGAGCACCGGCAGCGAGCGATCCGTGTGCGGCTCCCCGGCGGCCCGGAAGGCGTCGTGGACGATCTCCGCGTTGCGGTAGCCGACCCAGATGCCCCACACGCCGAGCGTGAACAGCGTCAGCAGGAGATCGAGCCCCGGCGAGAGCTCGCGCCCCGTCGCCTCGGCCAGCTCGCGGGTGCTCCGGTACTGCCACCAGAGCCCGTAGAGGCCGCAGGTCACGAAGGTCAGCAAGACGACCGCGAGTGTGTTTCGTCGCTCCATGGCACCTCGAGGGCGACGCCGCGTCCGAGGGCCCTTCGCCTCTCGGTGACCTCCGGGGGGAGGCCCGCGTCGCTCTCGAGGGTCCCTACGAAGGGCTCTCGCCGCGTATTTCGCCGTTCGGCGTCCGAGGCACGTCGGGGCGCGCTCTCGGGCGTCTCCGTCGTCCGCCCCTCAGGGCTGGCAGCGGTAGTGGCGCTCCGGATGGCGGCGGAAGTCCTCGGAGTCGATCTCCGGGCAGGCGTCGCGCATCGCGCGCTTGAGCGCGTCGACCTCGTCCCACGTGAGCGCCATCGCGTCGAAGACGATCGGGAACGCATCCTCGCCCTCCCTCACGTCGGCGAGGAGCGCGTCGTAGAGGCCCTCGGCGCGGCCCGTCTCCCAGAGCGCGTCGAAGTTGTCCACGAAGCGCTGCACGACGCCCGCGTAGGTGGCGCCGCGGAGCACGACGACGTTCTCGAGCGTCTCGAACTCGGCGTTCGCGGAGAGGTTGTAGCTGCCGGTCACGAGCGCGTCGTCGACGACCAGGTACTTGTGGTGCATCTGCGCGGCGTAGGAGTAGTGCCAGCGGTAGCTGTAGTGCTTGAAGCGGACGTCGACGCCGGCGTCGGCGAGCTCGAAGGCGTAGAGGAAGCCGTAGTCGAGGCAGTCCATGGTGCGGGCCTCGCTGCCGGCGGCCTCCTCGAGGCAGGCCTCGCGCTCGTCCACCTGGCGCTCGTGCGTCCAGGCGCTCAGGAACTCCTGGGCGTCGAGGTAGACGCGGATCTCGACGTCCGGATCCGTCTCGAGCTTGCGGAGGAGCGCCTCGGCGATGGGCCGCGAGCGGAGGTGACCGGAGGCGACGAAGACCCGCTCGCGCGCCGCCTCGATGAGCTCGACGATGCGGCTGGCGACCTCCTCGCGGCCGCGGACCCGGCTGAAGGTCCAGCCGTAGCGCGAGGACTCGTAGGTGCGGAAGTTCGCGCTCGTGAAGAGGGCCTCCGCGTCGGGGTCGTCGGCGGCGGCGAGGGCCTCGTCGGCGACGGGGATCGTGTCGACGCGCTCGGCGAGCTCCGGGTTCCACGCGAAGTCCCGGCTGTGGGTCCAGACGTGGTCGAACTCGCGCTGGTAACGGAGCGCGATCTCGGCGTGGCCGGTGAAGACGAGCGTGTTCTCGTCGTAGCGGGTGGCGGCGCTGTTCGACCAGTTGGCGCTGCCGGTCATGAGCGTCGCGCCGGCCGCCTGCGCCGGGTCGTCCTGCGGGCCGTCCACCAGCAGGAACTTGTGGTGCATGATGCGGTTCACGTAGCGGACGTCGACGCCCGCGTCCTCGAGGCGGGCGCTCGCCGAGCCCTCCGGATCACGCCGGTCCTCGTTCGCCTTCTCGAAGATCATCCGCACGCGCACGCCCCGCTCGACGGCGCGCTCGAGGGCGTCCTGGATGGCGCCGTCGCGGAAGCTGTACATGGCGATGTCGAGGCTGCGCTCGGCGCCGTCGACGAGCTCCACGGCCCGGGCGAGGTGGCTGCGCTCGCGGGGCTGGGGCGAGAAGAAGACCTCGACGGCGGCGTCGGGGGAGGCCTCGCAGAGAGGCGCCACGATGGCGACGAGCTGCTCGAGGGCGACCGGGCCGACGTAGTAGACGGCGTCGACCTCGAGGATGTCGTCGAAGAGGTCGTCGTCGGCGGTCCCGGGGGCTCCGTCCGGGCCGTCGCGGTGGGCGAGGAGGTTGCGCGCGGCGCGCGTGTGGAGGCCGTCGGCGCGGAGGCTCTCGACGGTGGTCGCCGGGTCGTTCAGGTGGGCGACGACGGTCTCGAGCTCGCACTCGGTGTAGCCCGACTCGTCGGCCTTGCCGCCGACGATGGCGACGGCGTCCTCGGCGTCCGGGGAGGCGGGGGGCGCGGAGCCGCCGCAGGCGACCGGGAGCGCGAGGAGGGCGAAGGCGAAGGAGCGCATCGCCCCCGGCTACGCAAGGGCCAGGCCAGCCCCGCGAAGCCCGAAAAGCCCGGTGATCTCGTGGGAGAGAGCGGCGAACGTCCGCGAAGCGGCTGCTCGACTCCCCGGCTGGGGGGCCCCGGTGGTCAGTCGAGGAGCCGGTCGGGCCCGGCGGCTTCGAGGCAGGCGATCTCGTCGCTGGAGCGCGCGATCCCAGATCGTCGCGAGCGCGACCTCCCCCTGCCAGGCGCGGGGCTCCGAGGGCTCGCCGAACTCCGCGCCGAGCCCGCAGCGCTCGCCGTCGCCGTCGATGGCCCACTCGAGCGCCGCCGGCTCGCCGGGGTGCGTGTCGGCCGTCGCCTCGGCGCCGCCGAGGTGGAGCGAGGCCCGTCCGAGGGCGCCGTCCCAGACGAGCACGGCGTGCACCCAGCCGTCGGTGGGGAAGACGCCGCCGACCGAGCCAGCGCGGGTCGTGCCGTTCTCGTTCGTGGCGGTGGTGCGGATCCGGTAGAGGAGCCCGTCGCCGTCCTGCGCGATCGTGAAGGCGCGGCGGAAGGCGTCGGTCGAGCACGTGACGATCCGCGCCGGGCCCGTCTGGTCGGCGCCCTCGGAGGCGAGCCAGACCTCGACGGAGTAGGAGCCGGCGGCGAGGAGGGCTTCCCCGAGGGCGTGGCTCGCCTCGAGGCTGGCCTCGAGCCGCCCGCCGTCCAGCTGGGCCCGGCCCATGCCGAAGTCCCCCATCGGCAGGTCCGGCGCCCAGCTCAGGTCGAGCGCCGGGGCGCGCCCGGCCGAGTCCTCCCGGGGCCGTGGGCTCTCGAAGTCCCAGCGCACGCGCGGTCCGGCCCCCTCGGCACAGGCCACTCCGATGCCTGCATCCGCGGCGGCGTCGATGCCTGCGTCCGTTCCCGCGTCCGGCGCGGCGTCGGGCGCGCCGGCGTCCATCGACGCGTCCCCGGTCGACGCGTCCGCCGCGCCGGCGTCCTGGCCCGCGTCCCGCGGCATGGGTCGCGGTCGGAGCGAGCCTCGCTCGACGGAGCACGAAGACAGGCCCGCGAGGAGCGCGAGCCCGATCATCGCCAGGGCGCCGCCGCGCGCCGGATCGGGCCCCGGGCGCCTCAAGACGCGAGGACCTCGAGGTGCGGCTTGTCGACGCTCGAGCGCTGGAGGCGCATCTGCCAGTCGACGCCGACGATGTCGCCGGGCTTCATCTCGAGCCACACGTTCTCGCCCTGGAGCGGCTCGCTCGAGACGATGAGGTGGTTGACGAAGCCGGTCTGCGTGGGCGCCTCGCACTCGGGCGCGAGGCTGGGGCAGCTCTCCCGGTCGGAGCAGCGCTCCTTGTAGGACGACCAGAAGAGCTCCTTGCCCCCCTGGGACGCGGCCATGGTCGTGCCGTCGGTGACGAGGAAGGAGAGGAGCGCCTTCGAGGCCTCGGTCTCCCCGTCACAGAGGCGGCGCACGATCTGGGTGGTCTCGCGGAGGGCCGGGACGACCGCGTCGAGGCCGAGGCGGGAGGCCAGCGGCCCGTGGCGCTGCAGGCGGGTGAGGAAGAGGAAGAAGAGGATCTCGCTGTCCGTGTCGCCGAGGACGTAGCGGCGCAGGCGCGGGGCGACCTCGGCGAGGACCGTCTGGCGGTGGCGCTCGAAGTCGCGGACCTCCCCGTTGTGGGCGAAGACCCAGCGCCCGTGCTGGAAGGGGTGGCAGTTGAGCACGGAGAGGTCGCCGACGGTGGCCTTGCGCACGTGGGCGAGGACGGTCTCCGAGGCGACGACTCCGCTGACGCGCTTGAAGAGGTGGTCACCGAGGGCGGCGCGCGGGCTGCGGGTCAGGTGGGGGGCGCCGTCGATGTAGAAGGCGACGCCCCAGCCGTCGGGGTGGCGCTCGCTCTGGACGCCGAGCGCGTTGTCCGCGTCCAGGAGGGAGCGGTGGACCTGACTGGGGATCACGCTGCGGAAGCCGAAGAGCCTGCACATCTCGAAGCGCATCTTACACGCGTTTTCCGCTCGCTGGCGCTCGCTACTTGGGCTTACCAGCGGGCCCGGAGGGCCCTCGGCGCGACCTTCGGTCGCGTCACACGGGTCGGTTCTTCGAACGCACGCGAACGCGGCTCCGTGGGGCCGGGCTACGGCGCGGAGATGGGGGCGCTCCCCTTCGCAGAGGGGTGCCTTTGCCGCGTTCGCGGCCGGGGCGCTCGCTACTTGGGCTTACCAGCGGGCCCGGAGGGCCCTCGGCGCCGCCTCCGGCGGCGTCACACGGGTCGGCTCTTCGACTACACACGAACGCGGCTCCGTGGGGCCGGGCTACGGAGCGACGTTGGGGGCGCTCCCCATGGCAGGGGCGTGCCTTTGCCGCGTTCGCGGCCGCCGCTCCCTTTCGCACTGGCCGGCCTTCGCCGCGTTCGCGGCCGCCACGCTCCCCTTCGCAGGGGGCGGCCTTTGCCGCGTTCGCGGCCGGGGCGCTCCCCATGGCAGAGGCGTGCCTTTGCCGCGTTCGCGGCCGCCACGCTCCCCTTTGCAGTGGCCGGCCTTTGCCGCGTGCGCGGCCGCCGCGCTCCCCTCACGTTTTCCGCTCGCTGGCGCTCGCTAGTTTGGGCTTACCAGCAGGCCTTCGCGGCGGCGGGGCTTCGCGGCTGTCGAGAAGGGGGCGCTTTCCTTCGCCCGGGCTTCGCTGTGTTCGTGGCCGGGGCGCTCGCTCGGAGCGGTGGGGTGGATCAGGTCGCGAGGTTCTCGGCGGCGAGCTCGCGGAGCGTGGGGACCTCGAGGTCGAGGGCGTCGGCGTGGGCGAGCGCGCGCTCGAGGCGGGCGGGGGCACTCCGGCCGCGGGCGCCGTGCTCGGGGTCGGCGGCGATGGCGGCGGCGAGGTGCTCGCGCTGGGCGGCCTCGTCGACGGGGGCGCCCAGGAGGGCTGCCTGGAGCGCAAGAACGTCGTCGAGGACGCGATCGACGAGGGGAAGGTGCTGCTCCCAGAGCGTACCCACGGTGCCCTCGGCGGCGAGGCCGGCGAGGTTCATCGTGAGGATGTAGACGTTCTTGGCGACGAGGGCGGGCGGCAGCGCGTCGGCCTCGATGACCTCGGCGGGGATCTCCAGCGTCGCGAGCGCGTCCGCGAGGAGCGCGGCGCGGGGGCCGGCGATGGGCGTCGGGAGGATCACGTTCGTGGCGATGGTCTTCTTCTTCTCGAACCAGACGACGGCGACGGTCGGGTCGAGGTCGTAGGGGGCCCAATCGGCGGGTAGGAGCTCGTTCTGGACGAGGGCCACGCGGTCGCGCCAGGTGTCCGGGAGCGCCTCGAGCACGGGGACGAGGTCGCGCTCGCCGACGGTGACGAGGGCGACGGCGGGCGGGGGGATCTCCTGGGCGACGGTCGCGAGGACGTCCCCGCGGTTCACGGGCACGACGGGGTGACCGTGGCGGAGCAGGGCGTGGGCGAAGACCGAGCCGAGCTGGCCGAGCCCGATGACGACGGCGGCATCCTTCATGTCCCGGGGCCCATAGCACGCTCGCGCCGTTCGGCGCGCCGGCCAGCGCGGGCCGAGCTCCCAGCTAGGGCTTCTTCTTCCCGCGCCGCTTCTCGTCGAGGGCCGCGCCGACCGCGAAGGCCACCAGCCCGCCCAACCCGGCCGCGCCGCCCACCTCGGCCGCGTGCTCCCACCAGGGGCGCTTGCGGGCCGGTGACGTCTTCGGCTCCCCCAGCGCCCCGCGGGCGGCCTCCTCGGAGCGCGCCAGCGCCCGCTCGACGTGCTGGTGGAGCTCCGCCGGGCGCATGCCGAAGACCTCGGCGATGCGGTGGAAGGCGTAGACGTCGAGCTGAGCGCGGCCGCGCTCGACGCGGGAGAGGGTCGGCTGCGTGAGGCCGACGCGCTCGGCGAGGGCGGCCTGGGAGAGGCCCGCGCGCTCCCGGAGCGCGGCGACGAGCCGGCCCACGACGAGGGCGAAGATCTGCGGCTCCTCTCCGGGGGCGGGCTGAGGCACCGGAGGAGCGTAGCCGATTCGTGGCGACGCTTCATGCGCCTTGACGGTTCGATTCTCGAGATTAGTTTCATTCAATAGCGAATAGACAGGTCCGAGGCATCGTCCTGTCTTCCAGCTCAGGAGAACCCCATGACCGATCCTTCCCCGACGCCCCGCCCCGACTCTCCTTCCGTTCGCGACGCGGCCGCGCGCGCTGCCCGCTCCGCGGTCGCCTACGCCGCCGCGGAGACCGCCCGGCGCCACGGCCCGCACCTGGTCGAGGGGGCGCGGCGCTTCCTGGACGGCGACCCGCGGGCGACCCACGGCACGATCCGCGAGGAGGCGACGCGCCGCGGCCACGCCCAGCGCACCGCCTACGCGGGGCTCGGGGGCCTGCTGGGCGGGCTCCTCGGCTCGTTCTTCGGGCGCTTCGGCGCCGGCTTCGGCGCGCTCGCAGGGGCCTTCTTCGGCGCCGTGTTCGGCGGCCGGCGCGATCGGGAGGCGCTCCCGACGGGGGAGGCGCTGACCCGCCACCCCGGCGGCGACGTCGCTCCCCGCTGAGCCGTTCCCGTCGCGCGCCGTCCCGAGGCCATCGCGATGGGGGAGGCGCTGACCCGCCACCCCGGCGGCGACGTCGCTCCCCGCCGAGCCGCTCTCGCAGGCAGCGCATCCCGCGGCCATCGCACGATGGCGCCGACGACCGGGGCGCGAGCTCGTGCCGCGAGCTCGTGCCGCAGCTCACGCCGCGAGATGGCCTCGCCGACCGCGGGGCGGCCCTTCTCGCCCACGCGCGGTCGGGGTAGCTTCGCGCCATGAAGCCCATCCCCTGCCTTCTGGCCCTGCTCCTCGCCGCGTGCAGCGGCGGCGCCGAGCCGGAGACGAGCGCGTCCCCCGCGGAGGAGACGAGCGGTGGCGAGGCCGAGGTCGCGGAAGAGCCGCCCCCGCCGATGGTCCTGCGGACCACCACCCCGGTGCCCGTCCCCCAGCCCGCGGTCCAGCGCGAGGCGCTCTCCGAGACGCTCCAGACCATGTGGACGCGCGTCGAGGAGATCGTCGCGATGCGCCCCCCCGAGCCCCCGGCCGAGAGCACCCTCGAGGCCATCGAGGCCTGGGCGCAGGGCCCGTTCCGGGAGTGGCTCACGGCGCGACGCAGCGCCTCGCAGGAGGTGGAGACGCTCGGCGCCACGCTCGTCGAGAGCGAGAGCGAGCTCGCCGTCGCCGAGCGGGCCGTGGGCGCGGCGCTCTTCGGGTACCTCTACGAGGACCTCGCCTCCGGTGCCCGGGGCGCGCCCGTGCCCGACGAGATCGCCGACGACGCGGAGCTGCTCACGATCTACGCGGAGACCCTGACCCAGTCCGTGCAGCCGATCGCCCGCGCCGCCTTCGACGCCTACGTCTTCTGCGCGGAGCACGTGGCGACCGAGCTCGCCGAGACGCCCTGGGCGAGCTGGGGGCCCTACTGCTACGGGCGGGCGAACGAAGTGAACGAGGTCTTCGCGGTGGCGCCGTCCGCCGAGACGAGCCCGGACGAGCCCGCTCCGGAAGGGAGCGGGGAGGAAGGCGTCGCGCCCGTCGAGGGTGGGGATACCGAGAGCGGCGACGCGGAGCCCGGCGAGACCTCACCCGTCTCCGCGCGGCCCCCGAGCGGAGGGCGGGTCTGATGGCGCAGGAGCTCCGACGCATCGCCGTGTACTGCGGCTCGAGCGGCGCCGTGGACGCCGCCTATCTGGAGGCCGCCCGGGACGTGGGGAAGCACCTCGCCGAGCAGGGCATCGCCGTGGTCTACGGCGGGGGCAACGTCGGCCTGATGGGGCAGGTCGCCGACGCGGCCCTCGACGCCGGCGGCGAGGGCATCGGCGTCATCCCGCACAAGCTGAAGGACCTCGAGGTGGCGCATCGCGGGCTGAGCGAGCTGCTCGTCGTCGACAGCATGCACGCCCGGAAGATGGTGATGGCCTCCCTCTCTGACGCCTTCGTCGCGCTGCCGGGCGGCTTCGGCACGCTCGACGAGATCTTCGAAGCGACCACCTGGAACCAGCTCGGCTACCACCGGAAGCCCGCCGGGCTGCTGAACGTGAAGGGCTACTTCGACGCCCTGCTCGCCTTCATCCAGCGGGCGAGCGGCGACGGCTTCGTGCGCCCCGTGCACGCCGGGCTCCTCGTCCACGCCGACACGCCCGCCGGGCTGCTGGAGGCGCTCCGCGGGCAGGAGATCCCCTCGCTGAAGCAGTGGATCGACAACCCCTGAGGACGAACGCCAGCGCTCCTTCGGGGCGGTGCGCCGCCGCCGCCGCGTGCCCTCTGGCGCGGCGACTCCGGGGCCTCCGCGAGACGTCGGCTTGCGCCCATCGCGGGCGCCTGCCTCACTCGGGCCCGTGTTGAGCCCCGACGACATGGCGCGCCGCGTCCTCGCCGCCCTCCTGCCCGCCGGCCGGCTCTGGCTCGGCGAGGGCCTCCCGCAGCGCCTGCGCGGCGTCTGGCCCGAGGGGGTCGAGCTGAGCGAGCACGTCGGCGGCGGTGACGCGCTCGTCGACCTCGCCGTCGTGGAGGTCGGCGCCTGCGGGCCCCGGGGACGCTGCGACGCCCACGCGGGCGTGCGGGCGAGCCGGGTCTGGGGCATGAGCGGGTCCGTGGCGCCCTTCGGCGAGAAGGCCCTCGACGGCGAGCGGCTCGAGCGCCTCTTCACGCCGCGCGCGATGCTCGCCTTCGAAGAGGATCGCTGGCGCGTGCTGGAAGTGGCCTCCGGCATCAGCGCGCGGGACGTCCAGGAGGGCGCCCCCTTCCCGCTCGTCGCCGGCCCGGACCTCGGCCCCCTCCGCATCCCCTAGGGCCAGCCCTCCGGCCTGGCCCCGAAGCGGGATTCCTCCGAGGAATCCCGCGAGCGGCTCCCACGCCGAACGGCTTCCCGCACGGGCTTTGCCTCGCGCTCCTGGCTGGGGAGCTCGAGCCTGGGCTGCTCCTCAGGCTGGCGCTGGTGCGCTCTGGCCTCGGCCTGTGCTCCTCCTTCGGCTCGGGCTGCGGCTCTGGCTCGGGCTGCGGCTCTGGTTCGGGCTGCGGCTCTGGCTCGAGCTGCGCCTCTGGCTCGGGCTTGGTCTGAAGCTCGGCCTGGCGCTGAGGCTCGAGCTCTCGCTCCTGGGAATGCTGAGCCCCCGCGGAGCGCTGACGCTACTGTCCTGAACGTGCGCCTCTCCGCCCTCGCTCCAGCGCTCGCGCTCGCCTTCGCGGCAACCGCGTCGGCGTCGGCGCAGGCGCCGGACGCGCGGCTCGAGCGCTGGCTGGCCCGCGCCGAGGCGGCGCTCGAGATGGAGCGACCCACCCGCGCGCGTCGTCTGCTCGCGCGGGCGCACGACGCCCGGCCCGCGGACCCCCGGGCGGCGCTCCTCGCCGCCCGGCTCCTCCCGGCGGCGGCCGCCGGGCAGGCTTCGCTCTCCGAGCGGGTCGCGGCGGACGCGCGCTGGCTCCGGGAGGCCATCGCCGCGGCGGACGCTCCCGAGGACCCGCTCGAGGCCCGCGCGCTCCGCCGGGCGGACGCCTGGGCCCAGGCGCTCCTCGGCGCCCATCGGGAAGCGGTCGCGGAGCTGCCGGTCGGCCCGCAGGATCGCGCCGCCGCGGAGCTCCTTCGCCGCATGGCCACCCTCTTCGTGCTTCGCGACGACCTCCTCCACGCGGAGCGCGCCCTCGCCCGGGCCCACCGCGCCCTGCCCCAGGACCCGCTGCTCCTCCGCGAGCTCAGCGCCCTGCACGTGGCTCGGGGCCGCCCCGATCGCGCGGTCCGGGCCCTCCTCGACCGGCTGCGCACGGCGCCCGCCGATCTGGCGGCGCGCCGCGCGCTCGCCAGCGCCCTCCTCGCGGCCGGCCGGGGCGAGGCGGCGCTCGGGGAGCTCCGCCGGATCGTGGACGAGGCCGCGCCCGAGGACGCGCCGGCGGACGCGCTCCGGCTCGCGGCGGCGGCGCTCGAGCTCGGCCGGGCGGAAGAGGCGGAGGAGGCCGCGCGGCGGGCCCTGGCGGCGGCGCCCTCCCCGCGCGGCCACGCGCTCCTCGGCCTCGCGCTCGTCGCGCAGGGCCGCCGCGACGAGGCCCGCGCGGCGCTCCGCCGGGCGCCCGACGACCTCCGGGCCCGGCGCGCCCTCGAGGCCCTGGAGGCGCCGCGCCCCTGACGGCGGCGAGATGGCGACCCTATACTGATGCCCATGCGCTGCGCCCTCGCTCTTCCCCTTCTCGGAGCCGCCCTCCTCCTCGGGCCGGCCGCGGCGCACGCGCAGCAGGACGAAGGGCCCGGCGCGCTCGGCGCCCCCACCGCCCGGGACGGAAGCCGCCCTGCCGAAGGCGAAGAGGACACGCCCTTCCCCTCCGGCCCCGCCACGGCGCCCACGCCGGACGACGCACCCGAGCCCGGCGACACCGCCGAGCCGAGCGACACCGCCGAGGGAGGCGACGCCGCCGAGGAAGGCGACGACCTCGGCACCATCCCGCCGCCCCCGGGCGCCGCTGGTTACGGCGCCCCGCGCTACCCCTCGGCGACGGGCGTGAGCGGCGCGCTCGGGGACTCGCCGGACCTGCGCATCCCCAGCCGGATGGCGACCCGGCTCCGCGTCCTCGAGGGCAGCCTCCAGGCGCTCGCCGCCCGCGGCGGCAACGGCGTCGTCGACGGGGTGCTGAGCCTCGTCTCGGGCGGCCTCGTCGGCGGCATCGGCATCTGGCAGTGGAGCGAGGACGCGCAGCTCGGCGCCTACCTGGTGCTCTGGGGCGGCGCCAACGTGCTCCGCGGCATCGTCGATCTCGCGCTCACGCCGAACGCCTCGCGGAGCTCCGTCGCCTACTCGCACATGCCCATGACGAACATGGAGGAGGTGGAGGCGCGGCTCCTCTTCGGCGAGAAGGCCCTCGAGGACCTCGCGCGACGCTCGCGGCTCGCCCGCATCCTCGACGCCTCCTTGAACGTCGCCGTCGGCGCGGCCGTCATCCCCATCTATCTCGCGCCAAACGACTTCGCCCTCGACGACCCCTTCGACTACTTCGTCATCATCGGCTCGGGGATCTCGATCATCAGCGGCATCATCAGCCTGGCCACGCGGAGCAGCGCCGAGCGGCGCTGGGAGGCCTACGAGCAGCTCCGCGATCGGCTGACGGCCGAGGAGGCCGCCGCGCTGGCGCCCGAGACCGGCTTCCGCTTCGTCGGCGCGGACATCGCCGGCCGCCGCGGCGGCGCCGCGCTGATGCTCCACAGCGTCTTCTGAAGCGGCGCCCCCGCCGGGGCCAGGCGTGTCGCGGAGTTGACGTGGCGCGCGCGAACCGCAAGGTCGCAGGGATGAGCGACCCCGATGCCCTCCTCGAACGCGCCCGTGAGCACTGCTTCCTCGCCGGGGTCGGTGACGTGGGCGAGCAGCTCTGCGCCGCGAACATGCCCTATGGCATCGCGAAGATTCACGAGGCGCAGCGGCAGCTCGGCCACCCCGCCGACGCCACCTTCGTCGGCGCCCCCGACGCGACGGTGACGCGCAACGTGAAGCGCTGGACGCAGGGCTTCGGCTACGGCGGGCGCATCCGCTGGAGCGGCGACTTCGCGGTGCTCGACATCAAATCGAACGGCTGCGGCATGCTCGTCGGCACGCTCCCCGAGGTGCCCGAGCGCGAGGAGCTGATGGAGCGGGCGCGGACGCTGGTGGAGGACGGCCTCGAGGTGGAGGGCATCCCCATCGAGTACGACCTCGACCACGGGAACCACTTCCTCGACGTCTGCGAGACGACCTCGAGCGAGGAGGAGGACGCCCCGCCCGCCTACTTCGTGATGCACTCGAGCGGGCACGAGCATCGCGACTCGTCGCCCTTCGGCTGCGGCATCTACTACGACGCGGACGAGAGCCTGGCGGCGCGGGCGCGGATCATCGAGACGCCCTGGGGCACGTTGAGCGTCCTCGAGGGGGACGACGCGCGCTGGTGGTACGACGTCTACATGCGCGTCCAGCGCTGGAACCACGCGCGCCGGGCGGCCATCGCCGACGCCCTCTTCGACGGCTGGGGCGAGGTGATCAACGCCACGCACCAGGGGCTGACGGAGATGAACGCGGCGCACCTCGGCTGCTACGTCTTCGAGGACGAGGAGCTGACGGACGAGCTGGTCTTCCCGCTGACCATCAGCGCCGACCTGCCCGTGTACCTGGTGAAGCCGCGGGCGAACCTCAGCGAGGACATCGCCGAGCGCGCCGGCTTCCTCGAGCGGGCGGAGAAGCACGGCGTGAAGGATCGGGTGCTCGGCGCGAACCTGCTCCCGCACGGCGGCGGCTACCGCTACCCGCACTTCGCGGAGGTCGAGGGCGTGGTCGAGGGCGGGCCCGACGAGCGGCGCTTCCGGATCCGGCGCACCGACGGCGAGGTCGACGAGCTCGAGCACCCGCGGGGCCAGCCCTACGTCTACCGGGGCGACGAGGTGCTCGAGCGCATGCGCGCGCTGGAGCTCGGGGAGCCCGTGGTGGAGACGAGCGTGCGCTACGTGCTGCGCGACAAGCCGATGCCGGGCGACCGGAAGTAGGGCGGGCTGCAGCTCCCGCTCGCTTCGCTCGCTGGGGGGACGGGGGGGGCCGGGGTCCGGGAACCGAGCCGCGTGTCGGTGAGTGGGCGGGAGCGCTCGCTTCGCTCGCTTGGGGGGACGGGGGTCCGGGGTCTGGGAACCGAATCCCGTGTCGGTGAGTGGGCGGCGGGGTCGCGGGTCGGGGGAGCGAGTCGCGTCGTGTGGGGTGAGCGGCGGGATGGTGAGTCGGTCCGCTCGGGCTCGCTTCGCTCCGTCTCGGGCTCGTGTTCCCTACGGGCAAGGGCACGGGCACGGGTCTCGGCGCGGGCTTCAGGCCCCCTCGGCGATCAGCGCCGCGTAGGCGTCCGCGCTCGCCCGCCGGGTCCTTTCCTGCGTCTCCCGGTCGAGCCCGAAGAGCCCGAAGGGCGTCATCCAGCCCTCGGCCCACTCGAAGTTGTCGACGAGCGACCAGACGAAATACCCGCGCACGTCGACCCCCTCGCGCCGCACCTGCCGCACGGCCTCCACGTGGTCGCGCAAGAACCCCGGTCGCCGCGTGTCGCTCGGGTCGTACATGCCGTTCTCGGTGACCATCAGCGGCACGCCGAGCCGGCCCATGCGCCGGAGCTGCGCCGCCATGCCGCGCGCGCAGGGCTCGCCCCAGTCGTTGTGCTCGGTCTTCACCGAGCCCTCCTGCACGCGCCGCCCGAAGGCCTGCGCCGGCGCCCGCGGATCGAAGCGCACGGCGTAGCGGCCGTAGTAGTTCAACCCCAGCCAGTCGACGCTCCCCGCCAGCCCCGGCACGCGCCGGGGCGGGAGCGGCAGGCGCAGCAGCCCGTCCTCGACGGCGGCGAGCTTCGCCCCGCTGAAGGCCCAGTCCTGCCCCTTGGCCGCCAGCCGGTCGAGCGGGTGCCGGGGCCGCGCCGGCTCGAAGAAGGGCAGGTTCAGCACCAGCCCCACGGGCGCCACCGTCACCGCCCGGAGCGCCGCCGACGCCCGCGCGTGCGCCTCGAGCTGCGCGGCGATGGCCCGAAACGCCGCCCGCGGATCCCCGACGCCCGGCGGCCAGTCGTCGCCGAGGTAGCCCATGAAGGCGAGCACGGCCGGCTCGTTCAGGGTCGCCCAGAGGTCCACGTGCTCGCCGAGCTCCTCGGCGCAGCGCCGCGCGTAGAGGGCGAAGCGCTCGGGGAGCTCCCGGTCGAGCCAGCTCCCGCCGCGCGCGGCCCAGCGCGGTAGCGTGAAGTGGTTCAGCGTGACCAGCATGCGCAGGCCGGCGGCGCGCCCGGCCCCGAGGATCGCCCGGTAGCGCTCGAAGGCGCGCGGGTCGAAGCGCCCCGGCGCCGGCTCGAGGCGGCTCCATTCGAGGCTCATGCGGTGCGCGTTCGTGCCGAGCGCCGCCGCCCGCGCGAGGTCCTTCTCCGCCTCGCCGCCCCACCAACCGGCCGCGTCCCCGCTCCGCGTCCCGTCGTGGATGCGCCCGGGCTGCGCCTCCCAGTCGGTCCAGTCGTTGTGCTGCGCCCCCTCGACCTGATGCGAGGAGGTCGCCGTCCCCCAGAGGAACTCGTCGCCGAAGCCGCTCACGCTCTCGCCTCCTCCCCCGCGTCGCCGCGGTTCGCGATCCACACCCGCGCCGTCAGCCCGGTCACCACGCCGAAGAAGGCCCCGCTCGCCACCGCCGTGGCCACCATGCCCACGATCAGCCCGCTCGGATCGCCCCCGGCGGGCGCGTGCTGGGGGTGCGCGTCGAGCCACTGCTCGAGGGCGAAGACGGTGATGCCCGCGGCGATACCATGCGCCACGAGCCCGCCCACGACCGCCGTGCGCACCGGGTGGGCGACGCGCCGCCGCGCCATCGCCGCCCCGAGGATCGCGTAGGCGAGCATCCAGAGAGGCGCCTCGAGGGAGAAGGGCGTGCCGACGAAGGTCGTCGCCAGGCCGAGCACGAGCCCGGCCGCCCCGAAACCATAGGCCGCGCGATCGACACCCACGGGGAGCGGTATCGCAGAGAGCGCCGCTCACGATCAACGGCGACGGGTCACGTGAGGAGAGACGCGTGAGGAGACGTGAGGAGAGACGCGTGAGAGAGCGGCTTGACGGCGCCGGGGCCGCTCGTGTGGACTCCGCGCCATGGACAAAGTCATCGCCTCCGCGGCGGAGGCGGTCGCAGGCATCGAGGACGGGGCGACGCTCCTGTCGGGGGGCTTCGGCCTCTGCGGCAACCCCGAGAACCTCATCCGCGCCCTCCGCGAGAAGGGTGTGAAGGACCTGACGATCATCAGCAACAACTGCGGGACCACCGACAAGGGGCTCGGCATCCTGCTGGCGAACGGCCAGGTGAAGAAGATGATCTCGTCGTACGTCGGCGAGAACAAGATCTTCGCCGAGCAGTTCCTCAGCGGCGAGCTCGAGGTGGAGCTGAACCCGCAGGGCACGCTGGCCGAGCGCATCCGCGCGGGCGGCGCGGGGATCCCGGCCTTCTTCACGCCGACCGGCTACGGGACGAAGGTCGCCGAGGGCAAGGAGACCCGCGAGATCGACGGGCGCCCCTGCGTGCTCGAGACGGCCCTGAAGGGCGACTACGCCTTCGTGAAGGCCTGGAAGGCCGACCGCTGGGGCAACCTCGTCTACCGAAAGACGGCGCGGAACTTCAACCCGATGATGGCCATGGCCGGCAAGGTCACCATCGCCGAGGTGGAGGAGCTGGTGGAGGTCGGTGAGCTCGAGGCGGACCACATCCACACGCCCGGCGTCTACGTGCAGCACGTGCTCGTCGGCAAGGACTACGAGAAGCCCATCGAGCAGCGCACGGTGCGGCCCCGCGAAGGAGGCGAGTGATGGGCCTGACGCGCGAAGAGATGGCGCAGCGCATCGCGAAGGAGCTCGAGGACGGCTTCTACGTGAACCTCGGCATCGGCATGCCGACGCTGATCCCGAACTACATCCCCGAGGGGGTCGAGGTCGTGCTCCAGAGCGAGAACGGCCTGCTCGGCATCGGGCCTTTCCCCTACGAGGGCGACGAGGATCCGGACCTGATCAACGCCGGCAAGCAGACCGTCACGACGCTCCCCGGCTCGGCGATCTTCGACTCGGCCGAGAGCTTCGCGATGATCCGCGGCGGGCACATCGACCTGGCCGTGCTCGGCGCGATGCAGGTGTCGGCGCAGGGTGACCTCGCGAACTGGATGATCCCCGGGAAGATGGTGAAGGGGATGGGCGGCGCGATGGACCTCGTCGCTGGCGCGCGGCGCGTCGTCATCATGATGGAGCACGTGACCAAGCGGGGGGATCGGAAGATCCTGAAGGAGTGCACGCTCCCGCTGACGGGTGTGAAGGTCGTCGACCAGATCTTCACGGACCTCTGCGTCTTCGACGTGACCGACGAGGGGCTCGTGCTCCTCGAGCTGGCGCCCGGCGTGACGCTCGACGAGGTGAAGGAGAAGACCGAGCCCGACTTCCGCGTCGCCGAGAGCGTCCGGGAGACGGCGGCGACGTGAGGGGGCGTGGGAGGGCGGCGGCGCTGCTGGTGCTCGCCGCCCTCGCCTCCAGCTGCGCCAAGGAGGGGCCGCCGCCGGTCATGCGGCCGCGCGAGGGCCCGGTGGCGCTGCCCGTGGACGAGGTCGGGCCTCGGGTCCTGCTCGCGGAGCAGCGGGACGCCGTGCGACGGCGGGACGCGGACGGCTTCGTGCGGAGCTGGGCCGAGGACGGCTTCTTCCTCGGGCCGACGGCCCAGAGCGCGCTGGAAGGGCGCGCGGCGATCCGGGCGCGCCTGGCGGCGCTCCTCGGGGCGCTCCCGCCGGTGAGCGTGCAGGTGGCGGAGCACGGCTTCGGCCTCACCGGGGACGGCCGCGGGGCCTGGGCGTTCCAGGAGCTCACGCTGGCGCCGCGCGAGGGCGCGAGCGTGACCTATCGCGTGAGCACGGCGCTGACGCGCGGGCGGGAGGGCTGGCGGATCGTGGCGCAGGCCTGGACGCTCCCCGTGCCGAACGAGGCGGCCCTGGCGGCGGCGGAGCGTTTCCCCGCGCCGCGCGCGCTCGAGGAGAGCGGGGCGGGCGCCTGCGCCGAGGTGGTGAGCGACCTGCGAAGCTGGCGCGAAGGCGGCGAGCCCATGGGCGAGGCCTGGGTCGGCTCGCTGAGCGTGGGGACGGCGCGCGAGGAGGTGGCGCCGACCGACGAGGCGATGCTGGCGCGCTGGCGCGAGGGGCTCGAGTCCGGGGCCTTGCGGATCCGCGCCCTGGCGGGCGGCATCCGCTGCCGGGACCACGGGAGCGTGGTCGTGAGCGCCTTCAACGAGACCCTCGAGCTCGGCCCGGAGGGCGGGCGGACGGCCCTGCCCGTGCGGGTCTTCGTCGTGCACGTGGAGAGCGAGGGCGTGGTGCTCCCGGTGCACTGGCACGTGGCCCTCCCCCTCCCGGAGCGCGAGCGAGCGGCGCCGAGCGCGCCGCCCACCGAAGCGCGACCCTGAGCGCTCAGGCCGCCGCGGCCGCGGGGACGTAGCCCTCGACCACGGCGTAGTCGCGGAGCTGGTCCTTGAGCAGACGACGCCCGCGGTGCAGCCGGGACATGACCGTGCCGACGGGGCAGCCGATGAGGGCGGCGGCCTCCTTGTAGGACTTGCCGCCGAGGTCGACGAGCTCGACGGCCTCGCGGAAGGCCGGCGGGAGCGTGCCGAGGGCGGCCATGACCTCGTCGCCGAGGCCGTGGTGCGCGAGGGTCGCGACGCCGAGCTCGCGCTCGCCGCGGCACCAGTGGGCCTCGCGGATCGTCTCGCGCTTCATCTGGCCGAGGATCTCGCGCTCGCGCTTCTTGCGGCGGTAGCCGTTGACGAAGGTGTTGAAGAGGATGCGGTGCATCCAGGCGCGGGCGTTGGTGCCCTCCTGGAAGCGATCCCAGAAGGCCCAGGCGCGGGTCATGGCCTCCTGGAGGACGTCGTCGGCGTCCGCGCGGGAGCGCGTGAGGCGGACGGCGGCCCCGTAGAGCTCGTCGAGGTGGGGGGCGAGGGCGGCTTCGAAGCGGGCGCGGTCGGCGGAGCGGTCGGGGCTCATGGGTTCCTCCTGCGGTGAGACTCAGCAAGGCGGGTGCCAGCGCCCGGCGGCTGCGTTTTGACCTGCTTTTGCAGGGCGAAAGCGGCGACGGATGCCACGTTGTCCTCGCTCGTCCACGGCGTCGTGTCAGGCTGTCAGCGGGGCCTCGGGGGACGTCGCGCCCTCCTCTCCCCAGCTGCCTGAAGAGCTTCCGCGGCGGTCGTGGCGAAAATGTGGCGGCGCCTGGGAGATCCCCGTGCTCTCCGCGCTTCGCGCGGAGAGGGGGGCGCTCGCTCCGCTCGCTCGGGGGGACGGGGGACGGGGAACCGAGGCGTGTCTGGACGAGGGGGCGGCGGGATCGCGCGTCGACCTGCTCGTCTCCGCTTCGCTTCGCTCGCTCCCGGCTCTCTGCCGCCCGTTCTCCGCGCTTCGCGCGGAGAGGGGGGCGCTCGCTCCGCTCGCTCGGGGGGACGGGGGACGGGGAACCGAGGCGTGTCT
>PABA01000007.1 GCA_002699025.1 Sandaracinus sp.
CCCGTGGGGCCCTCGGCGCCGCCTCCGGCGGCGTCACACGGGTCGGTTCTTCGACCACACACGAACGCGGCTCCGTGGGGCCGGGCTACGGGGCAGACATTGGGAGTGCTCCCCTTCGCAGTCGCCTGACTTGGCCGCTTCGCGGCGGGCGCTACCCTTCGCAGCCGCCTGACTTCGCCGCGTTCGCGGCCGGGGCGTTCCCCTTCGCAGCCGCCTGACTTCGCCGCGTTCGCGGCCGGGACGCTCCCCTCGCAGAAGCCCAGCGATCCGGATGCTCCGCTCTCGCGCTTGGGTTCCGCGCTCGACGCTCGCGCTTGGGCTCGGGCTCGACGCTCGCGTTTGGGCTCCCCCGCTCGAGCTGGGGCTCCGCGCTCCTACTTGTCGCTTGGGCTCGACGCTCGCGCTCGACGCTTGGGCTCGGGCTCCCGCTGGGCTGCGTTCGCGGCTCTCGCGCGAAATGTTCTCGGGGTCTGGGGCGTACGCCTTCTAGCGGCCGTGCTTGACCCTCTCTTCTCGCCCCCGATAGGCTCGCGCGGCGTCGGGCACCGACCCCACCGAGCCCGCTGGGCGCCGCCGCGCCCGCCCCGGAGAAAGAGCATGCGCACGCGCGAAGACATCGAGTCCTATCTCATGCGTTCGAACCTCTCCTACAAGACCGTCGGCGACGACGAGGGAGAGGGGATGTGGCTCGTCCGCGACATGAAGGACGGCGAGAACATCGTCGTCCACATCGCCGGCCCCCTGCTCCTCTTCCGCGTGAAGGTCATGGACCTCGAGGACGTCTCCGATCGGGTCGCGCTCTTCGAGCGGCTCCTCGAGCTGAACGCCAGCGACATGATCCACGGGAGCTACGGCGTCGCCGATGGCGCCATCGTCCTCACGGCCGGGCTCGGCCTCGAGAACCTCGACTACAATGAATTCCAGGGCACCGTCGACGACCTGACCATGGCCCTCACGAACCACTACGAGATCCTCAAGACCTTCCGGAGCGGCGAAGCCGCCTGAGCCGGAACGGATTCACCGGAACGGAAAGCGGAGGACGGACGCGTCATGGGCTTCTTCGGTCGCCTCGCCACGCTCATCAAGAGCAACCTGAATGACCTGATCAGCAAATCGGAGGACCCCGAGAAGATGCTGAACCAGGTCATCCTGGACATGAACACGCAGCTGGTGGAGGCGAAGAAGCAGGTCGCCGTCGCCATCGCCGACGAGAAGAAGCTCAAGAAGCAGCTCGACAACGAGAGCTCGGTCGCCGAGGAGTGGGAGCGCAAGGCCATGATGGCCGTGCGCGCCGGCGACGATCAGCTCGCCAAGGAGGCGCTGCTCCGGAAGAAGGAGCACGACGCGCTCGCGGCCCAGTTCAAGGACCAGTGGGAGAAGCAGAAGCAGGCGACCGATCAGCTGAAGACGGCCCTGCGCGCGCTCAACCACAAGATCGAAGAGGCGAAGCGCAAGAAGAACGTGCTCATCGCCCGCAAGCGCCGCGCCGAGGCGATGAAGTCGATCCAGGAGACCATGAGCGGTCTCTCGGACACGAGCGCCTTCGACACCTTCGACCGCATGGCCTCCAAGATCGACCAGATGGAGGCCGAGACGGAGGCGGCGAGCGAGCTCAGCGAGGAGTACTCGGGCGACGTGCTCAAGCACAAGTTCGCCCAGCTCGAGGCCACGGCCGGCGCCGACTCGGACCTCGAGGAGCTCAAGAAGAAGATGGGCCTCATCGAGGAGGAGCCCGCCCCGGCCGTCGCCGCGCGCGTCGACGCCGAGGAGGAAGAGGAGATGAGCGAGGAGGAGCTCGCCGAGCTCGAGGAAGCCCTCGCCGCCCTCAAGGAACGCGAGATGGGCGGCTGAGCGCCGCCTCTTCTCACCGGCTCACGGAAACGGCAGCCCCGCGACCCCCTCGCGCTTCGGCGCGCGTGCTCGCCCTCGGCTTCGGCGCGCGTCTTCCCCCTCGCCCGTCGGCGCGCGTGTACTCCCTCGCGCTTCGGCGCGCGTGTACTCCCTCGCGCTTCGGCGCGCGTGTACTAGGGTGGAGGCGATGATCACGCTGGAACGGGTCGAGGTCTCCGGGGCGCCGCGCGCGCTCGGGCAGGGGCAGGGCGAGCACTTCCGCGAGCGCGTCCAGGCCTTCGTCGAGATGCGCTACGAGGCGGTCGCGGGATACTTCGCCGATCGCGGGCGCGACGACTGGAGGAAGCTCCTCGACGTGGGCGCGGAGAGCTTCGCGATGTTCGAGGCCTGGGACCCGGCCGGCCACGCCGAGCAGGTGGGCATCGCCGAGGGCGCGAACGTCGACCCGCACCGGCTCTTCACGGCCTGCAACATGACCGACATGCGCGACGCCGTGCTCCTGGCCGCGCCGAGCGGGCCGCCGCTGAAGAAGGTCGTGGACGAGGGCTGCAGCTCGCTGATGGTGCCCGCCGACCGCACGGCCAGCGGCCACCCGCTCGTCGGCCAGACCTGGGACCTGAACCCGCCCGACGTCGAGTACGTCGTCGCCGTGCACCGCCGCCCGGACGAGGGCCCGGCGACCTGGAGCGTCACCTGCACCGGCTGCCTCTCGCTCATGGGCTTCAACGCCGAGGGCGTCGCCGTCGGCACGACCAACATCAAGACCTACGGCTCGCGCCCCGGCGTCGGCTACCTCTCGATCCTCCACCGCGCGATCCGCAGCGGCGGCCTCGACGAGGCCCTCGAGGTCGTCCGCGCGGCCCCCCACGCCGGCGCCCACACCTACTGGCTCGCCGACGCCGCGCGTCAGGTCGAGGTGGAGGCTTCGCCGAACGCGCAGCTCGAGCGGGACACGAGCGAGGGCCCGATCTGGCGGACGAACCACTGCCTGCTCGAGGACCACCGGGGCATCGAGGGCGAGGTGCCCAGCGACAGCACGAAGGCGCGCTTCGAGCGCCTCCGCGAGCTCCTCGAGCCGGCCCGGGACATGGACGTGGACGGGCTCCGCGCCGTCTTCGCCGACCGCGGCCGCGGCGTGCACAGCATCAACCGCTACGCCGAGGACGCGCAGGGGACGGCGACCAACGCGGTGCTCATCGTCGACCCGACCGAGCGCAAGGGCTGGGCCTGCCGCGGCCCCGCCGATCGCGGCGAGTGGGTCGAGCTCACGCTCTGACGACCCGCCCGGCCCACGGGAGAGGAGCCCGGGTGCGCCGCAGCGCACGGCTTCGGCGGAGGCTCGATTCGCTCGAAGGACCAGGCCGCTCCGGGCGCCGGCAGCGCTCGCCGCCCCCGAGTGCTTGACAGCCCGCGGGGCCAGCGCAAATTGCCGCCGATCCTGATGTTTTCGCCGCGCCACACGCGCGCGACCAGCCCCCCGCCGCCGCCCGGCGGGGGCCCCGCGAGGGCCTGACGATGCCGACCTACGAGTACCAGTGCGACGCCTGCGGGCACGAGTTCACCAAGGAACAGCGCATCACCGAGAAGCCCACGAAGAAGTGCCCGAAGTGCGGCAAGATGAAGGCGCGCCGCATGATCGCCGGCGGGGACTTCATCCTGAAGGGCGGCGGCTGGGAGAAGGACCTCTACTCAGGCTCCTCCAACAAGTCGTCCTCGTCGAGCAGCTCGAGCGACAGCAGCTCCAGCTCCGACGACTGAGCTCCGACGACTGAGCCCCCGCGACTGAGCTCCCACGACTGAGCTCCGACGACTGAGCTCCGACGACTGAGCCCCGACGACTGAGCCCCGACGACTGAGCTCCCACGACTGAGCTCCGACGACTGAGCCCAACGCGAGAGCGCGAGAGCGGAGGTTCGGCCAACGCGGACGCCCGATCCGCCGCAGCACGACACCGCCGAGGGCAGCTCCGACGGACGCCGGCCGGTCCGCGAACGCGGCCACCCCGCCCGAGGGGCACGAAGGCGGCGAAGCTCCACTCCCGCCCGAAGGGCTCAGACGGGCTCGAGGTACTTCACCGCGAGCGTCTTCGGCCCCCAGCCCGGGAAGAGCACGTGCGCCTTGGGCACCATGCCCATCTCCACGCGCCGGACCTGCCCGACCCCGAACTTCGGGTGCCGCACCATCATCCCCGTCGTGAACCCGCCGAAGTCCGACCCCTCGCTGTAGTCGATGTAGCTCTCCCCGGCCTCGCGCGGCCCGAGCCCCGCCTCCTCCGCCGGCGAGCGCCGCGGCGCATCCCACGGATCGGGCACGTAGGCCCGCCGCGACGGCCGGGACGAGCGCACCTCCGCGCCGATCCACTTCGCGTCCTCCCGCGGCACCTCGTGCAGAAAGCGCGACGGGTCCCCGGGCCGCGTCTGCCCGTAGATCCGCCGCACCGCCGCGTAGCTCAGGATCAGCCGCCGCCGCGCCCGCGTGAACGCCACGTAGGCCAGCCGCCGCTCCTCCTCGAGCTCCTCCGGATCCTCCCCCGGGGCCGTCCCCCGCATCGGGAACATCCCCTCCTCGAGGCCCGTCACCATCACCGTGTCGAACTCCAGCCCCTTCGCGGCGTGCACGGTCATCAGCGTGAGCTTGTCCTCCTCGCCGCCGTCGTCCTCGCCCACGTCGCTCTGGAGCGTCACCTCCTCGAGGAAGCTCGCCAGATCCGCCTCCTCCCGCTCGCTCGCGAAGAACTGCATCGAGCCCACCAGCTCCTGCAGGTTCTCGAGCCGCGCGTCCGCCTCCGGCGAGTCGTCGTTCTTCAGCACCTGCAGGTAGCCCGTGTCCTCGAGCACGGCCCCGCCGAGATCCGCGAGCGGCAGGTGGAAGGCCTCGTCCCGGAGCTTCTCCATCAGCTCCCGGAACGCGCGCACCTTCTTCTTCGCCCCGGCCCCGAGCCGCCGGCTCTCGTCCGCGTCGCGCACGGCCCCCCAGACGCCCGTCCCCGCCTCGGCCGCGTCGTCGAGGAGCCGCGAGATGGTCGTCTTCCCGATGCCCCGCGTCGGCGTGTTGATGATGCGGAGCAGGCTCACGTCGTCGTCCGGGTTGTGCAGCACGCGCAGGTACGCGAGCAGATCCTTCACCTCGGCCCGGTCGTAGAAGCGCACGCCCCCGACGATCCGGTAGGGCAGGTTCGCCTGCCGGAGCGCCTCCTCGATCACGCGCGACTGGGCGTGGGTCCGATAGAAGACCGCGATCTCCCGCAGCGGCTCGCCCTTCTGCCGCAGCTCCATGGCGCCGCGCACGACCATGCGCCCCTCGTCCCGCTCGTCCTCCGTGCGCACGACGAGCACCGGATCGCCCTCCGGGTTCTCCGTCCACATCTGCTTCGGCTCGCGCTCGAGGTTCCGCCGGATCACGGCGTGCGCCACCCGCAGGATGCGCTGCGTGGAGCGGTAGTTCTGCTCGAGCTTGATGATCCGCGTGCCCGGCCAGGTGCTCCGGAAGTCGAGGATGTTGCGCCGGTCCGCCCCCCGCCAGCGGTAGATCGACTGGTCGTCGTCGCCGACCACGCAGAGGTTGCCGTGCACGCTCCCGAGCGCCTTCACGAGCCGGAACTGGGCGTGGTTGGTGTCCTGGAACTCGTCGACGAGCACGTAGCGGAAGCGCCCGGCGAGCTCCTCCCGGAGCGCGTCGTCCATCTCGAGGGCGACCACGAGCCGGTAGATCAGGTCGCCGAAGTCGAGGGCGCCCGCGGCCCGCATCTTCTCGTCGTAGAGCGCGTAGACGCGCTGCACGATCTCGCGCCAGGGGTCCCCGAGCTCCACGTCGTCCGGGCCGAGCACCTCCTGCTTGGCCTGGTTGATGGCCCCCTGGACGCGCTTCGGCGGGAGCTGCTTCGTGCTCAGGTTCAGCTCGTCCATGACGCGCTTGACCATCGCCCGCTGGTCCTGGTCGTCGTAGATCGTGAAGTCCCGGCGGACCGCCTGCGCCTGCAGGCCCGGGTACTCCACGTGGCGCCGGAGGAGCCGCGCGCAGGTCGCGTGGAAGGTGCCCACCTGGAGCCCCCGCGCCCCGCCCCCGACCAGCGCCGCCAGCCGCTCGCGCATCTCGCCGGCGGCCTTGTTGGTGAACGTGACCGCGAGGATGCGCCAGGGGGCCACGCCCCGCTCGGCGATGAGGTGGGCGATGCGATGCGTGATCACCCGCGTCTTGCCGCTGCCCGCGCCCGCGAAGACCACCAGGGGGCCGTCTCCGTGGAGCACGGCCTCGCGCTGGGGCGGGTTCAGGCCCGCGAGGTCCAGGCCACCGATCGTTTGTTCAGGAGGCACCCGAGGACCCTACCGCAAGGGCCCGGGCCGCGCATCGAGCCGCCCGAGATGCCCGGAAGCATTCGATTTCGAGCGTGTCGTGCTACAACCCGAGCCATGAGCACGGCGGCGGCCGGCGACGACGAGAGCCTCGATGCGCAGGGCGGTGGGAGCTCCGCGCCCGCGACGGGCGGACCGAAGGGCGGCATGCGCCCGGAGGAGGTCGAGGCCGCCAAGGCGCGCCGGAAGAGGCAGACCGCCGAGGAGCGCGAGCGCGCCAAGGAGCTGGTCCGCCGGGTCCAGAAGGGCGACGAGGCCGCCTTCCGCGAGCTCTTCGAGATGTACCACCGGCGCGCCTTCGCCGTGGCCATCGGCGTGGTGAAGAACAAGCAGGACGCCCTCGACGTGGTGCAGGACGCCTTCATCAAGGTCCACAAGCACGTCCACAACTTCCAGGGCACCTCGAGCTTCTACACCTGGCTCTATCGCATCGTGATGAACCTCTCGATCGACCACGTGCGGCGTCAGAAGAAGGGGCGCGACCTCGACTACGACGACCGGGTCCGGCGCGAGGACGACGAGGTGGCCGGCGACGGGGCCCTGCTCCCCAGCGTGCTGGACGGGAACCCGCGCAAGACCGTGCTCCGGCGCGAGCTGGCCGAGGCCATCCAGGCCGCCCTGGACGACCTGCCCGAGTACCACCGGGCGGTGATCTTGCTCCGTGAGGTCGAAGGCCTCACTTACGAGGAGATGGCGCGGGTGCTCGAGGTGCCGAAGGGCACGATCATGAGCCGCCTCTTCCACGCGCGCCGGAAGATGCAGGAGAGCCTGCAGGAGTACCTCCAGGGCGACCTGGAGATTCGCGAGTGAAGGAAACCGCCCCGACGATCGTCATAGCTCCGAGGACCCGCGCCGGGTCCGCCCCGCACGCCGGCCCGGTCCCTCCCGGCACCGCCCGCCCGGCCCCCGCCCCGCCCCCCGATCCCACCCCGTAGACCGACCGATGGAACACCTCGAGGACGAGAAGCTGCAGCGCTACTTCGACGACGAGCTCACCGAGGGCGAGTCGAAGGTGGTGCGCCGCGACGTGGCCGCCTCCGCGATGGAGCAGGCGCGCCTCGGCCAGCTCGAGCGGCTCGGGGGGCTCCTGCGCGATCACGCCGAGGCGACCAGCGAGGAGCTGGACGCGGACGCGCTCTTCGCGGGGATCTCCAAGGGCATCGCCGAGGAGCCGAACCCGCGCCTGCGGGTCATCGAGGGGGCCCGGCAGAAGCGCCGCACGGGCTACGCGCTCGGGGCCGTGGTCGCCATCGCGGCCGCCGTGGCCCTGGTCCTGCTGCTCCGGCCGCCCCCCGAGGAGACCGATCCGGGCGTGGCGGAGACCCACCCCTTCGACACCCGTCACGAGGTGCTCGTGGAGAACACCACCGAGATCCAGGTGCACGCCCCGGCCGGCTCCGAGGTGGAGAACGTCGACTTCGGCGGCAACACCGGGACGGTCTTCCAGGTGCCCGGCGAGCAGGGTCAGCCCCTCGCGGTCGTCTGGATCGACGAGAGCCTCGGGGGGGAGCCGTGACGCGGCGCGCTCTGCTCGCCGGCGGGCTGGCGGCCCTGGCCCTCGCGGTCGTGGCGCCCGCCCCGGCCGCCGCCCAGGAGGCGGTGCGCACGGAGGTGCTCGTCGTCCTCGCGAAGGAGACGCCGGGCGAGATCGCGCCGGCGCTGGCCGACCTGCCCGCGCTGCGCCGGCCGCCCTTCAACGCCTTCCGCTCGATGGAGATCCTCGAGCGGCAGCAGAAGCGGCTCCGCGTCGGCCAGGGCGAGGACGTGACCCTGCCGAACGGGCGGCACCTCCGCATCCAGCTCCAGCGGGTGATGCCCGACGGCCGCTTCCGGGTGCGCGTGTCGATCCGCCGCGAGGGGGAGAACGCCTACCTGCCGCTGCTGCAGGTGGTGGCCTCTCCGGGGGACCCCTTCTTCGTCGCCGGGCAGTCCCACGACGGAGGCACGCTCGTCATCGGCATCCGGCTGGGCGAGCCCCCGGGCTGACGTGCGCTCGGGGCCTCTCCGCCGCCTCCCTCTGCCAGCTCCCTCTGCCAGCTCCCTCTGCCAGCTCCCTCTGCCAGCTCAGTCTGCCAGCTCCCCGGGCGCCCTCGTCGCTCCTGCGGTCTGCCGCCGCGGGGCGCCCGGACCCGTCCGCGGGCGGCCCCCGGCCGAAGCGTGCGCGGGCGCATGCGGACGCTTGTCGGCGAGGGCGTGGCTCCGCTACCGTTGCCGCCTGTTCGGGGCGGAGATGGGTGAGCGGCATCAGCTGGAACCGTATGACTCGAGCCGGTGCGACTCGCCCCGGTCCGGCGCGAGTCTGCGCGCTTCGAGCCCCCGTGTTCGGAGGCCGCGCACTCCACGCCAGCGCACTCCGCGCCAGTACACTCCGAGCCAGCGCATCTCGAGCCAGCGCATCTCGAGCCAGCGCATTTCGAGCCCGCGCGGCGGTGGCCCGATGAGGGAGCGCCACCCGTGAGCCAGGAGCGCTTCATCCGTTGCCCGCACTGCGGCCTGCCCCACGAGGCGACGGAGACGGTCTGCCCCATCCAGGGCAAGGCCATCGAGGTGCCCAAGCGCAAGCGCGGCTCCATCGCCCCGCCGCCCCTCGAGCCCGTCTGGAAGACGCCCATCCCGGACCCGGACCAGCGCGTGGAGGCGGAGGACTCGCCGAGCGTGACCCGGCTCTTCGGGCACCTCATCGACGACAAGTACCGCATCGACGAGCTCATCGGCCGCGGCGGCATGGGCGTGGTCTACCGGGCCGAGCACACGCGCCTGCGCAAGAAGGTCGCCGTGAAGGTGCTGCTCCGCGGGCATACGGCGGGCTCGGAGGCCAAGCGGCGCTTCGACCGGGAGGCGCGCGCGGCCGGGTCGCTCGGCCACCCGAACATCTGCCAGGTCTTCGACCTCGGGGAGCTCCCGGACGGCAGCCCCTACCTCGTCATGGAGCTGCTCGAGGGGCGCACCCTCGCCGAGGAGCTCCGCATCGTCGGCGCCCTGCCCATCGGCCAGGCCTGCGATCTCGCCGCCCAGGTGCTCTCCGCGCTCGAGGCGGCCCACGAGACGGGCCTGGTGCACCGGGACCTGAAGCCCGACAACGTCTTCGTGACCAAGAACGGGCAGGCGAAGCTGCTCGACTTCGGGATCTCGAAGAACGTCATCGACGAGAACACGCTCTCGCTCACGCGCACGGGGATCGTCGTGGGGACGCCCTACTACCTCGCCCCCGAGCAGGCGCGGGGAGAGCGGAAGATCGACCGGCGGGTCGACATCTGGGCGGCGGGCATCCTGCTCTACGAGAGCCTCACGGGCATGCTCCCGTTCAACGCCGAGAACTACAACGCGCTGCTCGCGAAGATCCTCACGAAGCGCCCGGCGCCGCCCTCGAAGATCCGCCCGGCCATCTCGCCGCAGCTCGAGGCGATCGTGATGAAGGCCCTCGCCTTCGAGGCGAAGCATCGCTTCGAGGACGCCTCGTCCATGCGCACGGCGCTGCTGATCGCGAAGGACGAGCCGAGCCGGGAGATCCCGCTCGAGATGGACGACGTCGTGGAGCGGGGCGGACAGCAGGTGCGGAACACCGAGCTGACGGTCAGCGACGAGCGGCCGACCGTCGCCCTGACGGCCCAGGAGCCCGTGCCCGGGCCGGACGATCCGACCGAGATCAGCGACAGCTTCGTGCACGCCGACATCGATCTGAAGCTGCCCGACGAGAAGAAGTAGCGAGGCGCGCCCCGGGGCAGCCCGCGAGCGCGCCGGCTGGAAAGGGCGTCGGCCGGCGATAAGGTGGGCCCGTGCGACGCGGAGACCCGGACACCTACGAGGTCGAGCTCGGCGGCGGGGCGACGCTCCCCGCGCCGGCGCGCGACGTGATCGACGCGCTGGCGCCCCTGGTGACGCCGAAGCGGCTCGCGCGCATCGAAGGCGTGGCGGCCAAGCGCACCTACGGGGTCGCCGCGGTGCTCGAGAGCATCGACGACCCGCACAACGCGAGCGCGATCCTCCGCTCGGCGGACGCCTTCGGGGTGCAGCGGGTCCACGTGCTGCCGGGGCCCGGCGGTTTCCAGGCGGCGCGGCAGGTGTCGAAGGGCGCGCACCGCTGGCTCGACCTGACGCCCCACCCGAGCCCCGAGGCCTGCGCCGAGGCGCTCACGGGGGCCGGCTACCGCATCCTCGTCGCCTCCATGGAGGGGGAGCTCCGGCCCGAGGCGCTCGGGGAGTTCGAGCGGGTGGCGGTGGTCTTCGGGAACGAGCACCGCGGGCCGAGCTCGGCGCTCCGGGCGCATGCCCACGGCACCTACGGCATCCCCATGCGGGGCTTCGTCGAGAGCCTGAACGTCTCGGTGGCGGCGGCGATCACGCTCCACGCGGCGACCCGCGACCGGCCCGGCCTGGCGCCCGAGGACCGGAACGCGCTCGTCGCGCGCTGGCTCATGGCGGACGTGCGGGACGCGGAGCGCATCGTCGCCGAGCACGTCCGTTCCCGCCACTGAACGGGGCGCTCGGAATGGGCGCCCCCCTCTTCGGGGTTGTCTCCATGCGTCGTCCACCGAGAGCCACGGCGACGTGTCTCCGGCGACCCGCGGGCCGTCCGCGAGGAAGGCGACGCCCCTTCCTTGAACCGCGACCGGCCGCTGACTACGTTCGGCCTCGCTCTTGCTCCCTCCGGCGCGTGTCCCACGCGCTCCCTCCGATGCCCCGTTCGCGGACCACGAAGCCGCTTCGCCCACGCAAGCCGATCGCGAAGGTCGAGAAGCGCCGCGGCCGCTCTCGCGTCTGGGTCTGGCTCAAGCGCCTCGTGATCGTCGGCGTGGTGCTGGGGCTCCTCGGCCTCGGGGGGCTGGCGGGGGTCTTCTGGTACTACGGCCGCGACCTGCCGGACGTGGCCTCCCTCCGGAGCTACGAGCCGCCGCAGACGACGCGCGTGCTCGACCGCCACGGCGAGACCATCGGCGAGATCTTCCGGGAGCGGCGGACCGTGGTCGAGATGGAGCGGGTGCCGCGGGTGCTCGTGCTCTGCGTGCTCGCGGCGGAGGACGCGGACTTCTACCAGCACGAGGGGCTCGACTACCCGGGCATCGTGCGCGCCGTGCTGCGCGACCTGAAGGAGGGGCGCGCCGCGCAGGGCGCGAGCACCATCACCCAGCAGGTGGTGAAGCTCCTCCTGCTCAGCCCCGAGCGGACGCTGAGCCGGAAGATCCGCGAGCTCATCCTGGCGCGCCGCGTGGAGCAGGAGCTCACGAAGGACGAGATCCTCCACCTCTACCTGAACCACATCAACTTCGGCCACGGCCGCTACGGCGTGCAGGAGGCGGCGCAGTACTACTTCGGCAAGGACGTCGAGGAGCTCACGCTCGCCGAGGCGTCGCTCATCGCCGGCGTGCCCCAGGCCCCGGCGCGCCTCTCCCCGCGGAGCCACCCGGAGGCGGCGCGGCGCCGGCAGGCCTTCGTGCTCCGCCAGCTCGAGGAGAAGCGGGCCGAGTACTGGCCGGACCTCGCCCTCGAGGACATCGAGGCGGCGCGCGAGGAGGAGGTCACGCTGATCGAGCGCGAGGGGCCCGAGCCCGAGGGCGCGGAGATCATGGCCCTGGTGCGGCGCGAGCTCCGGGACCAGGTCGGGGAGGAGGCCTACCGGCGCGGGGGCTTCACGGTGCACACGACGCTCGACCTCGAGCTCCAAGAGGCCGGCCGGGAGGCGCTCCGGGACGGGCTCGAGGCCGTGGACCGGCGGCAGCGCTATCGGGGCCCGCTGCGCGTCCCGCGGCGGCCGCGGGAGCTCGAGCCGGTCGAGGCGCTCCGCTCGGGCCGCGTCTACCGGGCCGAGGTGACGGGGACGGACGACGAGACCGGGACGATCCACCTGGACGTGGGCGGCCACGCGGCCGTCGTCGACCTCGCCGACCTGACCCGGTACAACCCCGAAGGGCTCGCGGCGAGCGCCTTCGCGCCGGTGGGGAGCCGCGCCCGCGTGTCGATCCTGCGCGCCGGCGAAGAGGGGGAGCCGGCGGAGGCGAAGCTCGAGCTCGGCCCACAGGGCGCCCTCGTCGTCATCGACCCGCGCTCGCGCGACGTCCTGGCGCTCGTCGGCGGCTACGAGGGCGGCCCGGGCTTCGACCGCTCGCGGCAGGCCGTCCGCCAGCCGGGGAGCACCTTCAAGCCGCTCGTCTACGCGCTCGGCGTGCAGCAGCGGCGCTTCACGCCGGCCACGCTGATGATCGACGCGCCCGCCGTGTACGACCGCTGGCGGCCGCAGAACTACGAGACCTGGCGGCACGAGGGCGCCGTTCGGCTCCGCGAGGCGCTCGCGCGCTCGATCAACCTGGTGGCCGTGCGCGCCATCGAGGAGGTGGGACCGGATCGGGTGGTGGAGCTCGCGCGACAGCTCGGGATCGCGACCGACCTCGACCCGGGCCTCGGCCTGGCGCTCGGCGCGAGCGGCGTGCGGCCCATCGAGCTGACGAACGCCTACGCGACCTTCGCGGCGGGCGGGCGCTGGGCGGCGCCGCGCTTCATCACGCGCATCGAGGGGCCAGCGGGCGAGGTGGAGCTGCCCGAGCGGGAGGCGCCGCGGGACGTGCTGACGCCGGAGGAGGCCTACGTCGTCACCTCCATGCTCGAGAGCGTGGCGAGCGAGGGGGGGACGGCGCGACGGGCGGCGCGGCTCGGTCGGCCCGTGGCCGGCAAGACGGGCACGAGCAACGAGGCGCGGGACGCCTGGTTCATGGGCTACACGCCGAACGTGGTGGCGGGCGTGTGGGTCGGCTTCGACGACCGGCGGCCCATCGGACGGCGCGAGAGCGGGGGGCGGACGGCGCTGCCGATCTGGATGGACGTGGTGGCGGCGGCCGAGGAGGGGGAGCCGGTCATCGAGTTCCCGCGGCCGAGCGGGATCGTGACGGCGGAGATCGATCCGGCGAGCGGGCTCCTGGCCTACGAGGGGCAGGAGGACGCGATCGAGGAGGTCTTCCTCGAGGGGACCGTGCCGACGGAGACCGCGCGGCCGCCCGACGTGGCCGACCCGTCGACCTTCCTGATGGAGCAGTTCGGGGGCGCCCCCGGCACGGACGAGGACGGCGGCGACGAGGGCGCGGAGGCCAGCCCGTGAGCTCGGCGCGCGCCCTCTCGGCATGCGCCCTCGCCCTCCTCCTCGCCGCGCTGCCGACGCCGGCCGCCGCCCAGGGCGCCGACGCCCCGACGGCCGTGGAGGCGACGGCGGCGACCTTGCGCGCGTGGACCACCGAGGCCCTCGAGGGCGCGCGGGGGCCGGTCTCGCTCACGACCGAGGCGCGCTGGCCCGCGGGGAGCGCCGACCCGGACGCCCTCGAGGCGCGGCTCGTGGGCGCGGTGCGCGAGGCGGTCGAGCAGGCCGGGCTCGAGCGGACCGAGGACGCGGCGGCGGCGGCGACGCGGCTCCGGCTCCGGCTGGCGGTGCGGGGCGGGCACCTCGACGCCGAGCTCTCGACCGCGGTCACGCCGCGGCACTGGCTCACGGCCCTCCTCGGCTGGGGCGACACCCGAGCCGTCCGCGTGCGCCGCCCCCTCGACGCGCCCGCGCGCCGCTTCGTCGCCGCCCTCCCCGCGCTCGCGCCGAGCACGGTCGTCGCCCGCACGCTCGCCCTCCCCGGCCACGGCTACCTCGCGCTCGCGGTGGTCGACCTCGACGGCGAGGGGCGCGCCGAGCTGGTGCTCCTGCGCGAGGCGAGCGTGGAGGTGCTCCGGCTCGTGGCGGACGCGCGCGGGCGGCCGCGCCTTCGGCTGGTGGAGCGGCAGGCCGTCCCCGAGAGCCCGCGCCCCGGCGTGGCCGCGCGTCGCCCCTTCGGCACGCTCGTCGCCGAGGACCGCGGCGCCCTCGCCCGTCTCCGCGATCAGAGCGCGCCCTTCCGGATCCGCTGGGAGGGCGCCCTCCGCCTCACGCCCGCGGACGACCCCTGCCCGCCCGGCGCCCACCCGCTGCGCGACGCCTGCGCCGTGCCCGTCGACGGGCGCGACTACTACGCCTCCGAGCTCGTCGCCCGGGTGGGCCAGCCGACCCCCCCGCGGGCGCCGACCTCGTTCTACGCGCGCGTGCACGCGCCCGTGCTGCGCCGCGACGGGCGCCGGGAAGCGGTGGAAGTGGTGGTCACGCCCCGGGGCCGGCTGGTCGCGCGCACCGGCGACCGGGCGGTCGGGCTGGGGGGCTACGGGGCCGCCATCGGCGTCGCCGACGCGGACCAGGACGGCGCCCTCGAGCTGCTCGCCTCGAGCGAGCGCGCGCTCGGCGAGGGCGACGCGCTCCAGGTGCTCCGCGTGCGCGAGGACGGCGGGCTTCGCTCCGTCTGGCGGGAAGAGGGGCTCGCCGGCTCGGTCATGGTGGCGGGCGCGGGAGACCTCGACGGAGACGGCGTCCCGGCGCTGCTCGCCATCGAGGAGCGCCCGGACGAGACGGCCGTCCTCTGGGTGGTGCGCTGATGGGGTATCGTCGGCCGATGCCAGGGGGGCGGCAGCGACGGGGTCGGGCGAGCCGGGCGAGCCGGGGCGTCGCCCTGGCATCGGTCGGGGCGGCGGCGCTGCTGGGGCTCGCGCTCGCGCCGCCGGCCGAGGGCGCCCTCCCGCCCGGCTACGGCGGGCGGCTGCGCCTCCCGGCCACGGCGCCGCTCCGCCTCCCGGACCCCCGTCGCGTCGACACGCCGCTCGAGGCCACGCTCGCCCACGCGGTCTTCGACACGCTCTATCGCCTCGACGCCCGCGGCGTCGCCCGCCCTTCCCTCGCCCTCGGGCCGCCCGAGCGCACCGAGGAGGGCGTGCTCGTCCGCCTCCGCGAGGGCATCCGCCGCCACGACCGGCGCCCGCTCCGGGCCCGCGACGTGGCCCGCTCCCTCGACCGGGCCCACCGCGGCGAGGCCGCCGCCTGGCTCGCGGGCTTCGGCACGCGCACCGACGGGCGGCTCGACGTGGAGGCGATCGACGCGCAGACGCTCCGGCTGCAGGCGCCCGAGGGCTTCCCCGTCGCCCGGCGCCTCGCCGCGCTCCCCCTGGCGATCGTCCTCGGCCGGGGCACGGGCACCGGCCCCTTCCGGCCGCGCATGCGCGGCGGCGCGCTCCGCCTCTATCAGTTCCGCGCGGCCGCCCGCGGCGCGCCCCATCTCCGCGAGGTCTGGGTGGAGCCGCCCCGGCCCCGCGAGGAGGAGCTCCGCGCCTTCGAGCTGGGGGAGCTCGACGGGAGCTGGCGGGGCGCCTCGCTCTACGGGCAGGCGCGCCGGCCCGTCGAGGAGCTGGCGCTCCCGGCCGAGACCCCGGTCCTCCTCGCCGTGCGCCAGGATCGGCCCGCCCTCCGGCAGAGTGGCGCGGCCCTCGCGCAGGCGATCGACCGGCGCCGCCTCGCCCGCGCCGGCCTGGTCCCGGCGGCGAGCCTGGCGGAGGGCATGCCCGCGCCCAGGCTCGAGGGCACGCGCCCGCCCGCGGCCCCGGTGGTGCTCCTCGTCCGCGCCGACGACCAGCTCCAGGAGAGCCTGGCCGGCGCCCTCGCCGCCCGCTTCGACGAGCTCGGCTGGCGCCTGGCGGCCCAGCGCGTCCCGGCCGAGCGCTACGACGCCGTGGTGGAGCGGAGCGGCTGGGACCTCCGCTTCGTGCAGGCGCCGCCGATGCTCCCGGGGAGCGCGGGGCTGGTGGCCAGCGCCTTCGCCGCCCTCGGGGACGACGAGGGCGCCGCCCGCGTGCTCCAGGACGCGCTCGAGGAGCCGGACGGCGCCGGGCGCCACGCGGAGACGCTCGGGGCGCTCGTGCTCGGCCACCGCCGCGCCGTGCTCCACCACCGGCCGGGCCTCGGCGCGCTGAGCGTCGACCCGCTCGGCCGCATCCGCCTCGGCGCCGTGTTCCTGCCTCGCGCCGAGACCACGCCGGGGGACTAGATGGGTCTGCGCTGGCGCCTGCTCCTGCTCTTCCTCCTCGCGGCCTTCGTGCCCTTCGTGGCCCTCGGCCTCGTCGTGCAGAAGACGCTGGTGGAGGAGCTCGAGGAGGACCACCGGCGCCTGCTCGAGTCCCGCGTCGAGGCCGCCCGCCGCCGCCTCGCCGAGCGCGAAGCCGAGGACCGGCGCGCCGTGCAGGCCCTCTGCGATCACGACCTGGTGATCGACCGGCTGCTCCTCGACCTGGCGACCGACCGCTTCGACCCCTCCCGCGAGCAGAGCCTGGTCACGCTCCTCCCGCCGCTGATGCGCGGGCGCCGCTTCGACACGCTGCACCTGCTCGACGCGCGCTCCGGACGCGATCGGGGCCGGGTGCTCGGCGCCGGCCACTACCCGGAGTCGGTGGGCGCCGACGCGGCGGCGCTCCTCGACGCGACCGTGCGCGCCCGCGGCGAGCCCTTCGTGCGCGACGTGCGGATCGCCACCGAGGCGGGCCCCCGGGATCGGCGCACGCTGCTCCAGGGCTGCGTCGCCGAGCGCGACGGCGTGGCCGTGGGGGTGGTCGCCGGCCGGCACCTCGACGAGGGCTTCGGCGAGGCGCTCCTCGGCGACGTGCAGCCGGTGGCCTTCGCCATCGCCGGTCCGGACGAGACGCCGCGGCTCCCGGGCTCGGATCCGCCCGTCACCGTCGCGCGCTTCCTCGACGCGAGCGGCGAGCCCGCGCTCCGGCTCCTCGCCGCCATCGACGACGCCCCGCTCCGGGAGGACGTCGGCGGGCTCCGGCAGCGCTCCCTCTACGTGGCCGCCGGCGCCTTCGGCGTGGCCCTCCTCCTCGCCTTCGTCATGACCTGGACCCTGAGCCGCCCGCTCCGCGATCTCGAGGAGGCGACCCGCCGCGTCGCCGGGGGCGACCTCGAGTCGCAGATCCGCGTGAAGGCGCGCGGCGAGGTCGGGCGCACGCTCCAGGCCTTCAACGCCATGACCCGCGAGCTCGCGGCGACGCGGCAGAAGCTCCTCCGCGCGGAGCGCATCGCCGCGTGGCGCGAGGTGGCCCGGCGCATCGCCCACGAGATCAAGAACCCGCTCCAGCCGATCCAGATGGAGATCGAGACCATGCGGAAGCTGCATGCGCGCGGGCACCCCTCCTTCGACGAGGAGTTCGAGCAGTCCACCTCCCTGATCCTCGAGGAGGTGAAGCGCATGAACAACATGGTCTCGGAGTTCAGCCGCTTCGCTCGCCTGCCCCGACCCAAGCCCGAGCCCCTCGACCTGCGCGAGCTGGCCCAGCACGTCGCCGGGCTCCACGACGGCGGCGAGGTCGCCCTCGAGCTGCACCTCCCGGCCGAGCCGACCGTGGTGCGAGCGGACCGGGAGCAGCTCACGCAGGTGCTCGTGAACCTGGTGCAGAACGCCTGCGACGCCGCCTCCGCGCGCCACCCGGGCCACGGCGCCCGGGTCGAGCTCGCCCTCGCGCCGACGGCCGATGGCGCCGAGCTGCGCGTCGCGGACAACGGCATGGGCATCGCGCCGGACGACCGGCTGCGCATCTTCGAGCCCTACTTCACGACGAAGGCGAAGGGCACCGGCCTGGGCCTCGCGATCGTGCACCGCATCGTGGGCGACCACGGCGGGAGCATCGACGTGGAGGACGGCCTCGACGGGGGCGCGGCCTTCGTCGTCCTGCTCCCGAAGGGCGGCCCCCCCGAGGCCATCGCCGCCTCGCTCTCGGACTCGGCGCTCCCGCTGACGCCCACGGCGCGCTGAACGGGAGCGCCCCACGGCGCGGGGGCCGGATTTGCGCTCGGGAGCCCGACCCGCAAGGCTCTGAGGGCACCGGGGGCACCGGGCGCCCGTTCGTCCCGCGCCCGCCCCATCCTCGCCCTGGAGACCCCATGCGCCGCTGGCTCGCCCTCGCCCTGCTCCTCGCCGCCGCCCCGCTCGTCGCCCCCGGTGATGCCCACGCGCTCCGATGCGGCACCGACCTCATCGACGTCGGCGACACGCGGGCGGAGGTGCGCGCGAAGTGCGGCGAGCCCCTCGACGTCGCCCGCCGCGTGGTGACGCAGACGATCCGTCAGCGCGTGGCCGCCGGGGCCGCCGTGATGCGCACCGTGAGCACGGTGGTCGAGACCTGGACCATGAACTTCGGCCCGCAGAAGCTCATGCAGGAGATCACCTTCGCCAACGGCCAGGTGCAGCACATCCGCACGCTGGATCGGGGCTTCCGCGAGGACCGGCTCGGCGGCCTCGACCGCCCCGTGCGCCTCGGCGACACCCCTTCGCAGGTGCGGAGCGCCTGGGGCGCGCCGGCGGACACCAGCCGCCGCGTCGAGGACCGCACCGTGGCCCAGCGCCTCGACGACCTGACGGCCGCCGCGACCACCGTGAGCGTGGAGGTCGAGGTGTGGATCTTCAACTTCGGCCCGCGCCGCTTCATGCGGCAGGTGACCTTCGTCGACGGCCGGGTCGAATCGGTGGAGACCCTCTCCCGCGGCTTCGTCGACGGCGACTGAGGCCGGAGAGGCGCGGCGGGTCCGGCGGCGAGGTCGTGCCAGACCTGTGTCATCCGCCTGTGCCATTCCCTGTCACGCCCGCACCGTTCACGGCCGAGACGGGGAAAATTCCCACAGAATCGAACGTGGCACATCGCTCGCACGACACACTCTCGTGCGCCCCACGCCGTCCCTCGCGCTGCTCCTCCTCCCGCTCGCCGCCTGCTCGAGCTCGCTGACCTCCATGCAGCCCGCCCGGACCGTCCCCGAGGGACACGTCCAGGCCGCGACCTCCCTCTCCATCACGCCCCCCACGGGCATCGCCGGCGACGCCGTCGACGGCCTCCGCGCCCTCGACGACGTCGGCCGGAACCCCACCGCCGCGGAGGTCCAGCAGATCGGCGAAGCCGCCGCCGCCGCCCTGGTCCAACCGCCGAGCGTCGACGCCCAGCTGGCCCTCGCCTACGGCGTGAACGAGCGCCTCGAGCTCGACGCCCGCGTCGGCAGCACCTCCGCCGGCGGCGGCTTCCGCCTCCAGTTCCTCCGCCGCTCCCCCGGCATCTACGGCGCCCTCGGCTTCCGCGTCGACATCGGCTTCAACGCCTTCCCCGTCGATCGCTTCACCGACCGCGTCCGCATCCAGTCCTTCCGCCGCCAGGACTTCTCCGTCCCCCTCGTCCTCGGCTACAGCCGCCGCCGCGTCCACGTCTGGGCGGGCCCGAAGCTCATGTTCTCGCGCTACCGGGGCGCCGTCGCCGTCTGCACGCGCCGCGTGGACGACGACTGCCGCGGCGAGGCCACCCTGAACGCGAGCGGCCGCGCCACCTACGTCGCCGGCCAGCTCGGCTTCGCCATCGGATCGAACCGCGCCTGGTTCGCCGTCGAGCTGAGCATCGCCCGGGTCCGCGCCCTCGCCGACCTCGAGATGCAGGCCTCGGGCAGCGTGATGGAGCACGACCTCGACCAGCGCGGCCGCGTCTTCACCCCGGCGGTCGGCTTCCTCCTCTGGATCTGAGCGGCGGCTCGCCCGACCCCGGAGAGGCGCCGAAGACCCCCCGGCCCCTACTTCTTCCGCTTCAACCGCTTCGCTCGCCGACGGATGGTGGCCCGGTCGACCCCGAGGATGCGCGCCGCCGCCGCGTAGTTGTTCTCCACCTGCCGGAGCACCCGCGCCAGATACCACTCGTCCAGCTCGCGCAGCGTCGCCGTGCACTCGACGAACTGCGACGGGAGCTCGGGCGAGGGGGGCGGCGGGGCCTCGTCGATCTCCGGCTCGAAGCCGAGCATCACGCTGCGCAAGAGGTTCTGCAGCTCGCGCACGTTGCCCGGCCATGCGTAGAGGCGCGTCGCCGCGCGCGCGAGCCAGCTCTCGACCCGCTCCCAGACCGCCGGCGCGCTCTCGGGGCTCATGTAGCGCCGCACGAACCAGCGACCGAGCTCGGGGATGTCCGCGCGCCGGTCGCGGAGCGGCGGCAGCGTGATCACGTGCCCGGCGAGGCGCTGGAAGAGGTCCCGCCGGAAGGCCCCCGCCTCGACCATCGCGTCGAGGTCCTTGTGCGTCGCCGCCACGTAGCGCACGTCCGCGACGAAGCCCTGATCCGCGCCGAGGGGCTGCACGACGTTCGTCTCCATCACGCGCAGCAGCTTCACCTGCGTCGTCTCCGGGATGTCGCCGACCTCGTCGAGGAAGAAGCAGCCCCCCTTGGCGCTGCGGATGCGGCCCTTCCGCTCGGTCGTCGCCCCCGTGAAGGCGCCCTTCACGTGGCCGAAGAGCTCGCTCTCGATCAGCGTCTCGGGCACGGCCCCCGCGTTCAGCGCCGCCCGTGGCGCCGGCCCTCCGTCCGCGCCGCCGGGGAGCGCCTCTTGGATCGCCTGCGCGACGGCTTCCTTGCCCGTGCCCGTCTCGCCGAGCACGAGCACGTCGTGGTCCACGATCACCTTCTCGAGGACCAGGGCGCCGTGCAGCGAGTCACCGAAGCAGGCCGCCCAGGTCCCGCGGCGCACTTCCGCCATCGCCTCCGAGCTGCCGACCAATCCGTCCAGCGCCGCGAACCCGCGCCCCGCGGCGCGGCAGATGCGCAGGTAGGCGCTCCGCTCCCGCGGTAAGCGCGACCAGATGCGCTCGGGGAACGCGAGCACGCGCTCGGCCCCGTGATCCGGCGTGGCCTGGGCCGCCAGCACCTCCGCGTGCCCGATCGCCAGGAGGTTCCGCTCGGCCTCGACGACCGCCCCCCGCTCGAGCGGCTCCATGACGAGGCGCGCGCGAGGCATGCGGACGAGGCGCGCGACGGCCTCCCGGAGAGCGTCGGCGGGCCCATCGAAAGGGTTGGCGCCCAGCAGCGTCAGCGCCCGGGCGACGGTCTCGCTCACCATGGCGCCACCCTAGTGCAGGATCCGGCGGGGCGAAATGCACCGAGCGCCATGCACCGCGGCAGCGGGCTCGGCCGAGCGGATCCCCGCGGAAACCGGCAGGGGCGCGCGTGGAACAGGGATGGCAACAGGCGACGCAGCCGGCGACGCAGCCGGCGACGCGACGGGCGACGCCCCCGCCGCCGACCGGAGACCGCCATGCCCCTGCTCACCCTCTACCTCGCCGCCCTCGTCCTCGGGGGCACCCTCCTCGCCCTCTCCATCTTCGGCGGCGGCGACGGCGACCTCGACCTGGACGCGGACGCGGATCTCGACGCCGACGCGGACCTCGACGCGGACGCGGACGCCGATGCGGACGCCGACGCGCAGGGAGGCCTCTCGGCCGGCGACGCCCTCGCCTGGCTGCCCCTCTCCTCCCTGCGCTTCTGGACCTTCTTCCTCGGGTTCGGCGGCCTGACCGGCACGCTCCTCGCGCTCGTCGGCGAGCCGGCCTGGCTGAGCGCCCCCGCGGCCGGCCTCGTCGGCTGGCTCGCAGGCCTCTCCGCCGTGCGCGTCCTCCGCCGGCTCCAGCGCGAGAAGGTCTCCTCGAGCGTGGAGGAGACCGACTTCATCGGCGCCTCCGGCACGGTCCTGCTCCCCGTCGCCCGCGGTCAGCTCGGCCAGGTGCGCGTCCGCGTGAAGGGCCGCGACCTCGACGTCCCGGCCGAGACCCAGGACGACCACCCGCTGCTCGTCGAGGCCCCGGTGCTCGTCTGCGAGGTCCGCGACGGCGTCGCCCTCGTCAGCCGCCTGGACGAGGTCGCCTGAACGCGGTCCGCCGTCCGCCCGCGCGGGCGGCGGATCGAAGACCGCGGCAGCGACCGCGGGCTCCGCAGCCGAGCCGCGTCACGTCCCGAGGGCCCGCGTCCGAGCCGCATCGCCTCCCGAGGGCCCGCGCCCGAGCCCTCCTCACGACTCCCGGCGCCCCCCGCGCCACCACTCCCCGCCCGAAAGGAACCCACCCATGAACGACCTCACCCCCCTCCTCGGCGGCCCGCTCGTCGCGGCCCTCGCCCTGGCGCTCGTCGCCCTCGCCGTCGCCGCCATCAAGCGCCTCCTCCACGTCTGCGAGCCGAACGAGGTGCTCATCTTCTCCGGCCGCAACCGCACCACGGAGGACGGCCGCAAGGTCGGCTACCGCGTCGTCTTCGGCGGCCGCGCCTACCGCTGGCCCATCCTCGAGCGCGTCGACCGCATGGACCTCTCGCTCCTCTCCGTGCCCATGGCCATCCGCGGCGCCTACTCGGAGGGCGGCATCCCGCTCACCCTCCACGCCGTCGCCAACGTCAAGATCGCGAGCGACCCGCGCCTCATCGGCAACGCCATCGAGCGCTTCCTCGGGCACCCCCGCGCGGAGATCGCCCGGGTCGCCAAGGAGACCCTCGAAGGCCACCTCCGCGGCGTCATCGCGACCATGACCCCCGAGGAGGTCAACGAGGACCGGCTGAAGTTCGCCGAGCGCCTCTCCGAGGAGGCCGGCGCCGATCTTCGGAAGCTCGGGCTCCAGCTCGACGTCCTGAAGATCCAGGCCGTCAGCGACGACCGGAACTACCTCGACAGCATCGGCCGCGAGCGCCTCGCGGAGATCCTCCGGCTGGCCGAGGTCGCCGAGTCCGACGCCATCCGCACGGCCGAGAAGGCCGAGTCCGACGGCGAGGCGCGCGGCGGCGTCGCCCTCCGGAACGCCCACGCCCTGGTGCAGCGCGAGCAGAACCGGCTCCGGCAGATCAAGGCCGAGCTCTGGGCGAAGGTCCGCTCCGAGGAGGAGCGCGCCGAGCAGGCCGCCCAGGCCGCCCGGGCCGAGGCCGAGCGCGAGCTCCAGACCCTCCGCGCCGAGGTCGAGCGGCTCCGCCTCGCCGCCGACGTGACCATCCCCGCCGAGGCGGAGCGGCGCGCACGCACGCTCCTCGCGGCCGGCGAGAGCGCCGCCATCTCGGAGAACGGCAAGGCCATGGGCGACGCGCTCCGCATCGTGGGCGAGGCCTGGAAGGAGTGCGGCGAGCGGGCGATGGACCTCGTCGTCCTGCAGCAGCTCGACACCATCTTCGATCAGGTGACCGAGGCCGCGCGCCGCGCCCAGCCCGAGAAGGTCAGCCTCCTCGACGGGGGCGACGGCTCGACCATCGCCGCCTACGTGAGCGCCTACCCGGCGACCGTCGGCGCGCTCCTCTCCCAGCTCGAAGAGACGCTCGGCGTCGACGTCCGCCGCGTGCTCCGCGGCGAGCCCACGCCTCCCCGCGACACCACGCCGCCGCTCCCCGGCGCCACGAGCGACCGCGAAGCCGCCTGAGCCCCCGCCGCCCTGCGCCCCCGCGCGGGCGGAGGGCGGCGCGCCCCCCACGCCTCTCCCTACTCTCTCCCACCCCAGGAGCCCCTCATGACCGTGCCCATTCTCATCGCGGTGACGATCCTCGTCCCGCTCGTCATCGCCGGCGTCGCCCGCGCCCTCATCCGCCTCTGCCAGCCGAACGAGGTGCTGGTGATCAGCGGCGGCAAGCGCCGCGTCGGCGCGAAGACCGTCGGCTACCGCCTCGTGCAGGGCGGCCGCGGCTTCATCTTCCCGCTCTTCGAGCGCGTCGAGCGCCTCGACCTGACCAACATGATCATCGACATCCGCGTCCAGGGCGCCTACTCGAAGGGCGGCATCCCGCTCAACGTCGAGGGCGTCGCCAACGTGAAGATCGCCTCGAGCGAGCCGGTCATCGCCAACGCCATCGAGCGCTTCCTCGGCAAGCCGCGCCAGGAGATCATGGCCGTCGCCCGCGAGACCCTCGAGGGCAACCTCCGCGGCGTGCTCGCCACGCTCACGCCCGAGGAGGTGAACCAGGACCGCGTGAAGTTCGCCCAGAGCCTCCTGCTCGAAGCGGGCGAGGACCTGCGCCGGCTCGGCATCGTGCTCGACACGCTGAAGATCCAGCACGTCTCCGACGACCGCGGCTACCTCGACAGCATCGGCCGCAAGCAGTCCGCCGAGCTGCAGATGCGCTCGCGGGTCGCCGAAGCGGAGAACACGGCGCTCTCGAAGGAGCGGGACGCGTCGAACCACGAAGAGAAGGAGCGCAAGCGCATCGAGGCGGAGATCGCCCTCGCGAAGGCGGAGGCGGCCAAGCAGCTCGCCGACGCGGAGACCAAGAAGGAGGCCATCGTGGCCGAGCAGAAGGCGACCGTCGCCGCGATGGTGGCGAAGGCGCGGGCCGAGCTCGAGGTGCAGAAGCAGCGCTGCGAGCAGGTGCGGCTGCGGCTCGAGGCCGACGTGGTGGAGCCCGCCGAGGCGCGGCGCCAGGCGATGATCGAGGAGGCGCGCGCCGCCACGGCGAGCATCCGCGAGGAGGGCACGGCCACGGCCGCGGCGCTTCGCGACATGCACGCGGCCTGGAACGTCGCGGGGGATGACGCCCACCGCGTCTTCGTCGCGCAGAAGCTCGCCGGGCTCATCCGCCGGATGATGGAGACGGTCCACGACGCGCCGATCGGCCAGGTCACGGTCGTGGACGCCGAGCTCGGCGAGGGCGCCTCGCTGGCCGCGAAGGCGAGCGTGGCCACCGAGCTGCTCGAGAAGAGCGCCGGCCTCGACCTGCGCCGGATCCTCGGCGGGCGCGCGCTCCCGGCGGGCGTCGCCGGCGAGTGAGAGGCACCGCCGAGTGAGAAGCCGTCCGTGACGACGGCGCCGCAACAGCGGGCGGCTCGTCCCTCGGGGCGGGCCGCCCGCGCTCGTTCCTGCGGGCTCGCCCCGATGGCGCCGGCGGCGGCGAGGACGAGCCGGGTCGGAGGCCGGGCGGTGCCTCGACTCGTGGGTGGGTCGGATCGGGGGGCGGCGCGATGGTGCGCGGAGCGTTCCGAGGCGCCGCGGGCCGCTCACGCTCACCGCGACTCGGGCTCGCGCGCGACGCGCAGGTGGGCGCTCGACGCAAGGACTGGCGCTCGACGCTCGGGCTGGCGCTCGCGTGCCACGCTCGAACGGGGCCTGGGATCGACGGGATGAAGAGCGGGTTCTTCCCGTCCTCCTTCATGGCCCCGCGGGTGAGGGCACGGGCACGGACGAGCAGGGGCAAGCGTCGTCAGGGCGCGATCGGGCGCAGCCGAGCTCTCGCCGGCAACGCCACGCGCTCCATCTCCTCCGCCGCATGCGCGCCGACCTCCTCGTCCAGATCGACCCACCGCACCACCAGCTCGTCGCCGTCCCGCGAGACGCGGATCACCCGGCCAGCGCCGGCCCACCAGCAGCGCACGCGGAGCACGTCCCGCTCGTCCGCCTCCTCGTGGCTGCACACGCCGTTCAGCACCCCGAGCGGCGTCACGGAGCGCTCCCCGCTCGGCTGGATGAGGACGAGCGACGCGTCCGAGCTCGGCATGCCCATCTCGTCCTCGGGCCGCGCCTCGAGCCGCAGCGAGACCGCGACCTCCGGCCCGGGCTCCTCCTCGGCCGGCGGCTCCTCCACCGGGGGCGCGCTCGCCCCGCCGCACGCCGCCAGCGCCGCCGCCGACGCCACGGCCAGCGCCAGCGCCGGCATCGCCCCGCTCAAGACTCCCCCTCGATCCCGTAGGAGCGCAGCTTCCGCTGGAGCGTCCGCCGGTCGATGCCCAGCGCCGACGCCGCCCGCGTGATGTTCCCATCGTGCGACGCGAGCACCCGCTCGATGTGCAGCCGCTCCACCTCCGCCAGGCTCGCCGTCGTCGGGATCGGCGGCGCCGAGGGCCGCTCGCTCATGCCCGCATGCCGATCGCTCGTCTTGCCGGCGTGGCCGAACACGCTCGCCGCGATCATCCGCCGCGCGAGGTCCCCGTCGATGATCCGCCCCTCGGCGAAGAGCGCCGCGCGCCGGAGCACGTTGAGCAGCTCGCGCACGTTGCCGGGCCAGTCGTAGGCCTGGAACGCCCGCACGGCCGAGTCGGCGAGCGTCGTCCCCGCCGCGCCGAGGCGCGCGAGGAGGTGATGGGCGAGCGGCACCAGGTCCTCCTTCCGATCGCGGAGCGGCGGCAGCACGATCGGGAAGACCTGGAGCCGGAAGTAGAGGTCCTCGCGGAACTGCCCCGCGCTCACGCGCTCCCAGAGGTCCCGGTTGGTCGCGGCCAGCACGCGCACGTCCACCTCGTGCTCGCGCCCCTCCCCCACGGGCCGCACCTTCCGCTCCTCGAGCGCCCGCAGCAGCTTGGCCTGGCTCTCGAGCGGCAGCTCGGCGAGCTCGTCGATGAAGAGCGTCCCCCCGTCGGCCTCGCGGAAGAGCCCCTTCCGGTCGTCGGTCGCCCCGGTGAAGGCGCCGCGCTTGTGGCCGAAGAGCTCGCTCTCGAAGAGGTCCCGCGGCACGCAGGCCGCGTTCATGGCCACGAAGGGCCCGTCGCGCCGCGGGCTCGCCGCGTGGAGGTTGTGCGCGACCACCTCCTTCCCGGTCCCGGTCTCGCCGAGGATCATCACCGTCGCCGGCGTCGGCCCGACCGTCCGGATGAAGGTGCGCACCTGCTCGATGGCCGCGCTCTCGCCGACGAGCGGAGGCACGTCGCGCCCGGTCGCGTCGCGCACGAGCTGGCTCTCCTCGACCGCCTGGGCGAGGAGCGGCTCGAGCTCCTCCGCGTCGACGGGCTTCTCGAGGAAGGAGAAGGCCCCGAGCTGCATCGCCTCCACGGCCGCCTGCACCGTGCCGTGCCCCGTGAGCACGATGATGCGCGTCGGCGCCGCCCCGCGCCGCCGGAGCACCTCGAGCCCGTCCATGCCCTTCATGCGCAGGTCGAGGAGCGCCGCCTCGGGCGGCTCGGGCGCCTTCAGCTCGGCGAGGGCCTCGTCCCCGTCGGCGGCCTCCCGCACCTCGTAGCCCATGCGCCGCAGCGCCTTGCGGATCGCGAAGCGGAAGGCGCGGTCGTCGTCGATGACCAGCACGCGGCCGGCGGGGGCGGCGCTCATCGGGCCTCCTCCCGCGCCTCGCCGACGACGGCCAGGTGCACGCGCGCGTCCGGCTCGGGCGGCGACCCGGTCTCCGGGAGGGCCAGCTCGCCGCTCGTCAGCGAGGTGCGCACGCGCGGCAGGCGCACCAACGCGACGGCGCCGCCGCCCTCGGCGTTCTCCAGGCTGAGCCGACCGCCCATGGCGTCGACGAGCATGTAGGAGGTGTAGAGGCCGAGCCCCGTCCCCTCGCCCGGCGGCTTCGACGTCGCGAAGGGCTCGAAGAGGCGCTCGAGCATCGGCTCGGGCACGCCGGGGCCGTCGTCCGCCACCCGGAGCAGGACCTCGTCGCCTTCCACGCTCGCGTCCACCCGGATCACCTCCCCGCCCAGCTCGCGCATGGCGTCCAGGGCGTTCTGCAGCAGGTTCACGAGCACCTGCACGAGCCGGTCCTTGTCGGCGGCCACCTCGAGGTGCGAGAGCCCGGCCCCGAGCTCGATGCGCGGTCCCTCGCGCACGCCGGCGAAGACGATGGCGCGCGCCCGCTCCACCACCGACGCCAGAGGCACGTCGTCGTCGATGCGCGCCCGCACGAGATCGCCGCCCGCGAGGAGCGCCTGGGTGATGCGCCCGAGGCGTCGGGTCTCGTCGCGGATCAGCGTGGCCGACTCGTCGAGGTCGCCGACGACCTCCGCCGGCGCCTTCAGCTCCTCGAGGGCCTTCCGCATGTCGGCGGCGAGCGTGCGGATGGTCGCGAGGGGCGTGTTCAGCTCGTGGGCCACGCCCTGGGCGACGCGTCCGAGGCTCGCGAGGCGCTCGGCGAGGAGGAGCTGGCGCTCGGCGAGGGTGGCCTGGGTGCGGTCGACGTAGAGGTTCATGACGCGGGGCCGGTCGCCCTCCTCGATGGGAAAGACGAGCATCTCGTAGACCCGCTCGCGGCCGCCGAGGGTCGCGGCGAAGCGGCAGCGCCCCGGCTCCCCCTGGGCGCGCGCGGCGGCGACGGGGCAGACGCCGTCGACGTCCCGGTCGCAGGCCCGGCGCTCCCCGGGGCACTCCCAGGCGCGGCCGACGTGCGAGAAGGGCGCGAGCTCCTCGGCGCGCTTGTTGCGCCAGAGCACGCTGCCGTCCGCCTCGACGACCTCGAGGCCGGCCTCGAGCTCGTCGAGCGTGTTGGAGAGGAGCTGGTACTCGAGGGCGGCGCGGTCGCGGGCGCGGGCGAGGGCGACCTCCCGATCGCGGAGCTCGCGGACGGCGTGGGTGACGATGTAGGCGGCGCCGCTGACGGTGAAGACGAAGGCGGCGATGTGGCTCAGCCAGTCGAAGGGCGCGACCGGGTCCCAGACCGCGACGCGGAGGGCCGGGACGTAGGTGGTCAGGGCGAGGAGGCCGGCGAGGACGAAGGACGCCGCCGTCGCGATGAGGGTCCAGCGGGGGCCCCCGAGGATGGCGATGAGCGCGACGTGGAAGATGTAGAAGCCGACGAAGGGGCACTTCACGCCGCCGGCGGCCCAGAGGAGGACCGTCAGCATGAAGAGGTCGACGAGGGCCTGCGTGAGGGCGGAGCGGGCGCCCGAGGGGGGCGCCCCGGCGCGGTGACGGCGCCAGAGGAAGAAGTTGTAGAGGTAGCCCGCGAGCGCCGTGGCGAGCATCACGGGCCAGGCGAGGCCGGGGAAGACGCCCGCCAGGCCGAGGACGGCCGCGAGCACGGCGCCGCTCATGGCCCCCCAGCGGAGCTGGATGAGCCAGCCCATGCGGTCGAGCGTGAAGTCGCTCGCGCCGCGCCGCGACAGGAAGAGCGGCGGCTCTTCGTCGCGCGGGACCGCGTCGGCAGGGACCATGGGGCCAGTCTGGTGCCTGCGCCGGTGAAGGTCGAGGCTCGCGCCGGGCCGGGGCGGCGACGGCCTTCGTGCTTCCCCTCCCGCGGCGGCGCGGATCTGGTACATCGGGCTCATGCGCTCCCTCGCGCTCTGCACCGCGCTGCTCGCCGCCGCCTGCTCCGCCCCGCCCGCGCCGGGCCTCTCCGCCGAGGCCGTGCGGCGGGAGGTCGAGGAGCGCCGGAGCGAGCTCGAGGGCTGCGTGGAGGAGAGCACGGAGCTCGAGCTGCGCCTTCGGATCGCGCCCTCGGGGGAGGTCGAAGACGCCCGAGCGCGCGGGGCGGCGGCGCTCGGCCCGTGCATCGAGCGCGTCGCCGGTGCCTGGCGCTTCCCGGAGGCCGAAGGGGCGACGGTGGCCGAGGTGCCGCTCGTCTTCGAGGTCGCGCCCGCGGCGCCGGAGGGCGAGCGCGCCGGCGAAGAGGGCGAGGCCACCATCGAGGAGAACGCGGAGGACGAGGACGCGGCAGGCGCCGAGGGCGAGGCCCCGGAGAGCGCCCCCTGAGGCGTGGGCTGATGCGCGGGCGCGCTCGCCGCTACGAGGGCGTGCCGCCCGAGAGGAAGCGCTGGATGTCCTCGCGGCTGACCCGCCAGCCCACGAAGACGTGGGCGACCAGGTTGACCAGGCTCACGAGGACCATGCCCACGACCATCCAGGTCAGGTAGCCCTCGGGGCCGATGGGGCCGTTGGCGTTCCGTTGGGATTCGAGGAGCGCCAGGAGCTCGGGCATGTTCCGGTAGGAATGGAAGAGCCAGCTCGCGAGCTTGGCCACGATCCAGACCACGTTCGCGAGGACCGCCTGCTTGAGCCACCAGATCGCGCTCGGGCGCCGGCTCGTCAGCAGGAAAGAGCCGATGATCAGCATCAGCGAGACGACGATGTTGGCGGCGGCCAGCGGGCGCCGGTTCGGGTCGTTGTAGAGGGTGCGCTGGAGCTCGGCGAGCTACTCGGCGGCGGGGGCGCCCTCGGGGGAGATCTGCTCGCCCTCGCTCGAGAAGTCGACGCCCGCGACGCGCAGGTCCGTCGCGCCCTTGGAGACCCCGCAGGTCCCCATCAGGGTGAGGAAGAGCGCCAGCATGAAGGTGGCTCGGGCGCCCGGCCGCTCCTGCGCCTCCGGTTCGCGCACCCGCCTACCTTACCACCGGGCGGCGGCGAAGCACGGCGAAGCAGCACGCAGCCGGGGAAGCGGCCAGTGAAGCCGCCGGGGAAGCGGCCAGGAAAGCGGCCAGGAAAGCGGCCGGGAGGCTCCCGGGGCCTCGGCCTCGGGGAAGCCGCGGCCGGGCTGCGCCGTAGCATGGAGAGCGGGAAATCGGAGCGGGCTCGGAACTTCGGGCGGGCCTCGGTGTCTCACGGAGCCCGCGGGAGCTCCCCGAGGAGGAGGACGAACGGATGGAATGGCGACTCAACTTGGCGGTCCTGGTCACGCTCAGCATCGTCTGGGCTCATCTGACCGCCGCCGAGCCCGTGTCGCCCCTCGATCCCGCCGACCCCGGCACCGCCGAGCTCGCCCGCATGGAGGACGCCTTCGCCCGCGACGGCGGAGACGTCGTCCTCGCCCGGCGCCTCGCCGAGACCTACCTCGAGCTCGGTCGCCCCGGGCTGGCCATCGCGACGCTCCGCGCCGGCGAGCCCGGCATCCTCGAGCACCCGGTCGTCGCCCACCGGCTCGCCCAGGCCTACGAGGCGAGCGGCCGCGTCCTCGACGCCCGCGCCACGGCCGAGCTGGCGCTCATGCGCTGCGCCCGCAGCCTCGGCACCGGCGACGCGCCGAGCGGGACGCCCATCCCCCGCTTCGCCTGCGACCCGCATCAGCACGCCGTCCTCTCGATGCACCGCGACGCCCTCGAGCACATGGTCGAGTGGGGCGTGGCCGTCCCCGCGAGCGACGCCCGGGCCCAGCGCGCCTACGACCTGGCCATGCGCCGGGTCCGCATCGCCGCCCGCCGCTGAGGCGCCCGTCGCCGCTCAGAAGCCGACGCGGCGCATGACGGCGCGCGGGAGGTGGCGGATGACCGCCATCACGAGCTTCCAGGCGCCCGGCGCGTAGACGACGGGATCGCCCCGGTCGATGGCGCCGAGCACGATCTCGGCGACCTCGTCGGGCTCGCCGGCGAAGGGCGGCGGCTCGAGCCCGGCCGTCATGCCCGTCTTCACGAAGCCGGGCTTCACCGTCACGACCTTCAGGCCCTCGCTCCGGAACTTGTGGTCGAGCCCCTCGAGGTAGCGGCTCAGGCCCGCCTTGCTCGCGCCGTAGATCACGACGGGCTTGCGGCCCCGCTCGCCGGCCACCGAGCTGAAGACGCAGAGCGTGCCGCCGCCCTGGGCGAGGAGGCGCTTGCGGGCGTGCTCGCAGAAGACGACGGTGTTCGCGAAGTTCACGCGCGTCAGCTTCGCGGCGAGCTCCGGATCGGCCTCGAGCTCCTCCTGTGTCGCGAAGAGGCCGGCCGTGACGACCGCCGTGTCGACCCGCTCGAGCGCAGCCCAGGCGGTGTTCAGCGCCACCTCGAAGCCCTCGGGCGCGTCGAGGTCGCAGTGGGCGTGGCCGACCTCGCCGGTCGCGCCGCGCACCTCGAGGTCCTTCCCGGCGGCCCCGAGGTCGTCGGCGTTTCGGCCCAGGAGGAAGAGGCGGTCGCCTCGTTCGGCCATGCGGCGCGCCAGCGCCTGGCCCATGCCCTTGGTGGCCCCGAGGATGACGACGTTCATGGCCGCGCATATAGCAGGCGACGCCCCGAAAGACCCGTTTCCCTGCCCTGCCCTGCCCTGCCCTGCCCTGCCCAGCCCGGCCCGGGGGAACCGGAGAGGGGCCGTAGCCTCATCGATGCGGGTCTGCCTCGACCCAGAACGGCGTTCTCCCCGGCCGGGCGCTCCCAGTTCCTGCCCAGCCGAGATAGGCAGCCGAGACAGGCGCCCGCAGGACACCGTTTCAGGTGTGAACTATCGCTCCTTCGCCCGCCGCCTCCCCCGCGGCCTCCGGGCCCGGCACGACTCCTGAACGACGACGGGCGCCGCGTGCTCTCGCACGGGCGCCCGCTGCTCCTCGAAGAGGACGTAGAGCGTCGGCTCAGGCCGTGGCGCCCTTCTTCGAGCTCTTCTTCTTGGCCTTCTTGGCGGCCTTCTTCTTCGCCGGCTTGCCGTTGGCCTTCGAGGTCGCCTTCGCCTTCTTCGGGAGGAGCGCCTCCTTCAGCTCGGCGGCCATGTCGGTCTTCTCCCAGGTGAAGCTCTTCTCGGGCCGGCCGAAGTGCCCGTAGGCGGCCGTCGGCGAGTAGATCGGCCGCAGCAGGTCGAGGTGCTCGATGAGCGCCGCCGGCCGGAAGTCGAAGAGCTCCTTGACCGTCTTGGCGATCTTCTCGTCCTCGACCTTGCCCGTGCCGAAGGTCGTCACGTAGACGCCGACGGGCTCCGCGACGCCGATGGCGTAGGCGACCTGCACCTCGCAGCGCTCGGCGAGCTTGGCCTTCACGATGTTCTTCGCGACGTAGCGCGCGAAGTAGGCGGCGCTCCGGTCGACCTTCGAGGGGTCCTTGCCGCTGAAGGCGCCGCCGCCGTGGCGACCCATGCCGCCGTAGGTGTCGACGATGATCTTGCGGCCGGTCAGGCCCGCGTCGCCGCAGGGCCCGCCGATGACGAAGCGGCCCGTCGGGTTGATGTGGAACTTGGTCTTCTTGTCGACCATCTTCCCCGGGAGCACCGGGTGCACGACCTCGTCGAGGATCGCGTGCTTGAGGTGGCGGTGCTTGATGCCCTCCGCGTGCTGCGTGGAGATCACCACCGCGTCGATGCGCGTGGGCTTGCCGTCCGGGCCGTACTCGACCGTGACCTGGCTCTTGCCGTCGGGCCGCAGCCACGGGAGCGTCTTGTTCTTGCGGACCTTCGCGAGCCGCTTCGTGAGCCGGTGCGCCAGGTCGATGGGCATGGGCATCAGGCTGCGGGTCTCGTTGACCGCGTAGCCGAACATCAGGCCCTGATCGCCGGCGCCCTGCTCCTTGTGGAGGCCCTGGCCGGCCGTGACGCCCTGGCTGATGTCCGGCGACTGCTGCTCGACGGCCGAGAGCACCGCGCAGGTGTCCGCGTCGAAGCCCATGTCCGAGGAGGTGTAGCCGATCTTGCGGATCGCCTTCCGCACGATCTCCGGGACGTCGATGGTGGCCTGCGTCGTGATCTCGCCGGCGACGATGGCGTAGCCCGTCTTGACCATGGTCTCGGCGGCGACGCGCGAGTGCGGGTCCTGGGCGAGGCAGGCGTCGAGGACGGCGTCGGAGACGGCGTCGCAGATCTTGTCGGGGTGGCCCTCGGTGACGGACTCGGACGTGAAGAGGTGGCCGGCCATGGTGTTCCTTCCCCCGCGCGATGCCCCGCGGGTGGGCTTGTTCGAGGCGGGCTCGACGGACGAAGCCGCGTCGGCGGACGCGGCGTGAGTGATCGGGAGGCGCCGCTCGCGCGGCGCACGGGTGCCCGGAGATAGTGGACGTCTCCGGCCCGGTCAACCGCGGGGCCGGTCGGGCGACGGGCCGGACGAGGTGAAACGCGTTCCCGGGCGGTGATATGTTGCCGGGGCGGGTCGGGGCCCGCGAGGGGTGCTTGGCATGCGACTTATCGTTGGGGTGTGCGCGCTGGTTCTGCTCGGCGCGGGAGGCTGCGCCGAGGGCGGCGGCGGGACGGGCGCGATGGACGCCGGAGGCGGCGGCGCGGACGCCGGCGAGGACCGCGAGGACGCCGGGTCCGACGCGGGCGCCAGCGAGTGCACGCGCAACGAGGACTGTCCGGACGACGGCGTCTTCTGCAACGGCGTGGTGAGCTGCCAGAGCGGCCGCTGCGTCGCCTCGCCCGCGCCCACCTGCAACGACGGCGTCGGCTGCACCATGGACGAGTGCGTGCTGGCCACGGACGAGTGCCAGAACACGCCAGTCGACTCGCTCTGCCCCGACGGCACGGTCTGCGTCGCGGGGGCCGGCTGCCAGACGCCGGCCGCTTGCGAGTTCGACGACGACTGCGGCGGCGACGGAGTCTTCTGCAACGGCGACGAAGTCTGCGTGGACGGCGCCTGCGCGAGCCCCGGGAGCCGCGACTGCGACGACGGCGACAGCTGCACGCTCGACGAGTGCGCCGAGTCCATGGGGGCCTGCGCGAGCACCGTCTACGAGGACGTGCTCACCAACCCCATGCACTGTGGCACGGGCGACGACGACTGCGTGGTCTGCCCCGGCCCGGACGCGGGCGCCGAGCACGTGGTGCCGGTCTGCGTGGCGGGGGGCTGCGACCTCGCGTGCGAGGAGGGCTTCCTCGACGAGGACGACGACCTCGCCAACGGCTGCGAAATCGAGTGCGCCCCCGGCGGCGCCGAGGACGAGCCCGACGACGCCTTCGAGGACGCGAACTGCGACGGCATCGACGGCGACCGCGACCGGGCGATCTTCGTGAGCGCCTCCCGGGGCTCGAACGCCAACGACGGGCTGACGAGCGGGACGGCGGTGGCGACCGTCGCCCGGGCGATCGCGATCCAGGCGGGCATGCCGACGCGCGACCAGATCCTGATCGAGTCCGGGAGCTACGACATGCCGGCCGCCCTCGAGCTGGCGAGCGGCACCGGGCTCTACGGCGGCTACGGCGCCGACTTCGCGACGCGGACCGACTCGCGGGCGACGCTCACGGCCTCGAGCCCGACGGCGCTGATCATCGACGGGGCGACGAGCCCCATCGTCGTCGACCACGTGAACCTCGCGACGGAGAACCGCTCGGGGGTGGGCGAGTCCACGCAGACGGTGCGCATCCGCGACGGCTTCGACCGGGTGCGCTTTCGGCACGTGACCATCGTCGCCGGCCGCGGCGGCCCCGGCGCTCCCGGCACGAGCGGCGGCCCCGGCGATCCCGGCACGCCGGGCGCTCCGGGGGACGGCTCGGCGGGCGGCGCCGGCGGGCTCTTCGGTGGCGGCCGGGGCGCGGATGGCGTGCGGCGCGATCCGGGCCCGGCGGGCATGGCGGGTGACGCGAACGACTCCGCCTGCGGCGGGCCGGCGGGCAGCGGCAGCGGCAGCGGCGGCCTCGGCTGCGCCGACGGGGATCCGAACGACGGCGGCACCCCGGCGAGCGGCGGCTGCCCGGGCCCGAGCGGGAGCGACGGGAGCCCGGGCGCGGTGGCGGGCCTGCTCGACTTCGACGGCGGCTACACGCCGGCGCGGGGAGGCCTGGGCGGCCAGGGCGGCACGGGCGGCGGCGGCGGCGGCGGCGGCGCGGGCGGCGGCGAGGACTGCACCGTGGCGGGCGTCTGCACCTTCTGCGGCACGGGCGGCGGCGGCGGCGGCGGCGGCGGCGGCGAGGGCGGCGACGGCGGCACGGGCGGCGGAGGCGGCGGCGCCTCGATCGGCATCGTGCTCGCGACGACGACGCTCTCGATGGAGGACGTGCGCATCCAGACCGCCGGCGGCGGCAACGGGGGCCGCGGCGGGAACGGCGGCGACGGAGGCATGGGCGGCCCGGGCGGCGCCGGCACGACCCGCTCGAGCTCCACGGAGGGCGACGGCGGCAACGGCGGATCCGGCGGGCCCGGGGGCGACGGCGGCTGCGGCGGCGGAGGCGGCGGCGGTCCGAGCGTCGGCGTCTGGGGCTTCGGCATCAGCTCGCGCCTCGACGAGGTGGACCCGGTCGTCTTCCTCGTCGGGAGCGGCGGCAACGGCGGCCCGAGCTGCGGCAACGCCGGTATGAGCGGCGAGTCGACGGAGCTCCTCGACGCCTTCAGCTTCTGAGCGCGGACGCCTTCAGCTCCGAGCCCGGGTTCGTCACCGGTCGGCGCCCCTCGCACAACCCTTCGGGCCCCGCAGCGGGCTCTCGCTCCGCCGAAACACGGCCCGTATTCGTTGTCCGCGAGAATCCACCGCGAACCCGAAGCCCTGCACGATCATCACGCCGCCTGGAGACTCGTCCGGGCGAACGCAGCGCGGGGCGGGCGCGCTATGCTCGCCGCCGGAAGGAGACGCCGTGGGTGAAGACACGTGGCTCGACGCGGAGCTGCAGGACGTGCTGGACGAGGAGCTGGAGGCCGAGCTCGACGACGTGCGGCGAGCCCACGGGCTCCAGGAGGCGCTGAAGAGCGGCGCCTTCGAGCCGCGCACGACGCTCGACCGCCGGACCTACTTCCGCGAGCTCTACCGGCTGCAGGCGGAGCTCATCGATCTGCAGGACTGGACCATCGCGAACGGGGAGAAGCTGGTCGTGCTCTTCGAGGGGCGCGACGCGGCGGGCAAGGGGGGCGTCATCAAGCGCATCACCCAGCGCCTCGACCCGCGCGTCTGCCGCGTCGTCGCGCTCCCGGCCCCCACCGAGCGCGAGCAGACGAGCTGGTACTTCCAGCGCTACGTGCCGCACCTCCCGGCCGGCGGCGAGATCGTCCTCTTCGACCGCTCCTGGTACAACCGCGCCGGCGTCGAGCGCGTCATGGGCTTCGCCTCGGAGGATCAGGTCGAGGCCTTCTTCCGCGACGTGGTCGAGCTCGAGCGCATGCTGGTGCGCTCGGGGATCCGGCTCGTGAAGTACTGGTTCTCGATCAGCGATCGGGAGCAGCAGCACCGCTTCCTCGCGCGCATCCACGACCCGATGAAGCAGTGGAAGCTGAGCGCCATGGACCTCGAGTCGCGCATCCGCTGGGAGGACTACACGAAGGCCAAGGAGGAGATGTTCGAGCGGACGAACATCCCCGAGGCGCCCTGGTGGATCGTCGAGGCGAACGACAAGCGCCGGGCGCGCCTGAACTGCATCAGCCACCTGCTCTCGCAGGTCCCCTACGCGCCCGTGCCGTCCGAGGACGTCGAGCTGCCCGAGCGGGTCTTCAACCCGGACTACGAGCGGAAGACGCTCCCGGAAGAGCTCTACGTCCCGCAGCGCTACTGACCCGGCCGCCCGGCGGCGGCGCCTACTCGGCGGCCTCGCGCTCCTCGCGGAGCACCTCGGCCCAGCGGATCCACGCGCTCCCGGCGTGCTGCACGAAGTCGTTGCGCACCGTGAGGTCCACCGGCGAGCCGGGCACGCCGCCGCGCGCCTCCGCCGGATCGGCGAGCAGGTGCGTGGGCCCGGGCGCCCAGCGCCAGCGGAGGAGCTGGCCGAGGCCGCGCTCGATCAGCGCCCGGAGCTCGGTCGTGTCCCGGCCGTGGTGCTTCATCAGGAGGTAGGTGTTGATGAAGGCCTCGGTGCGCGAGCCCACGGGCGTCAGCCGCGGCACGAGCACGGGCCCGGCGCCGTAGGCCCCCTCGACGTCCCAGGGCGTCTCGCCGGCCCGGTACTGGAGCGCGTCGTTGAAGCCGAACCAGCGCCCGCAGAAGTCGACCGCCTCCTCGCTCTCGACCACCTCGCGCGCCTCGCCGGCGGCGATGCACGTCCAGTGCTCCTCGCCGTAGTAGTAGCGGCTCCCGAGGAAGTCCCAGCCCGCGCCCGTCAGGTGCCCCATGAGCCGCCGGGCGGCCTCGAGGTTCGCCTCGTCCCCGAGCACGGCGTAGGCCTTCAGCAGCGCGAAGGCCGCCTCGCCGCTGTAGTACATGTGCTGGACGTCGATGGGCTCCTGGGCCTGCAGATCGAACTCGTGCATGAGCTCGCCGTCCTCGCGCTGGAGCGAGCGGAGGAAGGCCGTGAGCCCCTCGACCAGCCGGCGCGCCACCGGGTCCGGCGCCTTCTCGAGCACCTCCGAGGCGGCCACGACCGTGAGCGCGGCCGAGCCCACCTCGACGCGCCCGTAGCTCTCGACGCAGGGGTGCTCCCCGCAGCGCCGGAGCTGGCGCCGCTCGACCCAGCGGAGCGCGCGCAGGGCCGCGTTCCGCGCCGCCGGCATGCCGTGGAGGTGGTCCACCTGCGCGACGAAGTAGGTCGTCCCCGCGTGCCGCGGCAGGTTGTAGGCCTCGACGCGCTCGGAGCCGGTCGCGCCGTCGTACACGTAGGTCCAGCGGCCATCCGGCTTCTGGTGGCGGATGAGGAACTCGGCGCCCTCCACGGCGGCCTGGCGGAGGCTCTCCTCGGTGACCTCGACCTCGCGCGGGTAGGTCGCCTCGGCGAAGGTGCGGCTCCGGAAGCGGAACACCTCGCCCTCCTCCCGGAGCTCGGTCGGCTCGACGCCGAGGTCCCGGGCGAGGCGCCCCAGGAGCCCGGGCACGGGCGCGCCGAAGGCGAGGTCGGGGATGGGCGTGACGACGCCGCCGTCGTAGTTGCTGCCGGCGCGGAGCTCCTCGGGCGTGAGCCAGACGGCCTCGCCGCCGAGGCGCGCGCCGAGCCCCTCCTTCAGGGGCACGAGGCCGAGCTCGCGCACCCAGGGGAGCTTCGGCATCAGGGGCCCGAGGCCCGTGACGACCTCGAGGGTGAAGCGCATGCGCCCCTCGCCCCGGGCGCCCCAGGAGTCGAGGGTCGTGAGGCGGGCGTCCCCGCGAAAGGCCTCCGCCGCGCCGCGCACGGCCGCCTCGAGGGAGCCGCTCGCGACGTGGCGGCGCACGGGGACGCCCCGATCCCAGGCGATCACGACGCTCGGGTGGGGGCCCTCCCAGGAGGCGCTCTCGGGGGCCGGAGGCATCGCCTCGCCGCGCCGGGTCGCCTCCAGCGCCTCGAGAGCCCAGGCGCCGGCGTCCGCGGGCGGCTCCACCTCGTCGATGTGCGCCCGGCCGTGGGCCACGAAGGCGAGCACCACCAGCAGGACGGCCCAGCCGCCGAGGAGCTGGACGAGCCTACGCCGGGTCATCGTCGCTCTCGCCGGCGTCGTCCCTCGCGTCTTCGTCTCGCGCGTCCGCGTCCGCGTCCGTCGCGTCCGTCGCGTCCTCCTCCGTCGCGCGCTTCGCCTCGCCCATCGGCCCGCCGCGGTCGCGCTCGGCCTCCCGGGCCGCTGCGCGTCCGGCCTCCCGCACGCTCGGCAGGAGGAAGTAGAGCTGCGCCGCCGGGAAGACGACGAGGTAGGGCGCGAGGAGGAGCCCGACGATGGTGAGGATGATCGACCCGCCGGTGCCCACGGGGCCGTAGAGCCCGGCCAGGCTGCTCGCCGTGTAGACGAGCGCCGTCACCAGGCCCACGCCCGCCACCAGCGCCACCGTGGCCACGACCCGGGCCACCCGCGCCGCCCAGCCCTGGCCGGTGAGCAGCCCCACGCCGGCCGCGGCGAAGCCCATGGCGAGCGCCGTCGCGCCGACGTCCACCGGCCACCAGCGCGCCGGGAGCGCCAACCAGACGGCGAGCAGGAGGAGCACGGCCAGGAGCACGTCCAGGCCGCCCATCACCGGGCGGCGCGGCTCCATCGCCCTTTCGCGGGTCGTCATCGGAGCGCGAGGCTACGCGGCCGAGCGGGCCCGGTCGAGCGCCCGACCGGAAGGCCCGGCGGCACCGCGCCGCGCCTCACTCGTGGAGCAGCTCGCGGACGTCGCGCGCGTGCAGCCCGAGGAGGTAGAGGATGCGGTCGAGGCCGCCGGCGCTCACGGAGGTGTCGGCCGCCTCCTTGAGCTTGGGCTTCGCGTGGAAGGCGATGCCGAGGCCGGCCCGCTGCAGCATCGTCATGTCGTTGGCGCCGTCGCCGATGGCGATGGTCTGCTCGAGCGCGATGTTCTCGCGCTGGGCGATCGCGTCGAGCAGGTCGGCCTTCCGCTGGGGCGTGACGACCGGATCGAGCACCTCGCCCGTGAGCTTTCCGTCGCGGACCTGGAGCTCGTTCGCGTAGGCGTAGTCGAGGCCGAGCTCGTCGCGGAGGGCGTTCGCCGCGAAGGTGAAGCCGCCGCTGATCACGCCGGTCTTGTAGCCGAGCGTGTGGAGCACGTGGAGCATCTCGCGGGCGCCATCCGTGACCGGCAGGTTCTTCGCGAGCGAGAGCACCTTCTCGTACTCCATGCCCTCGAGGAGCTTCACGCGGCTGCGCAGGCTGCCCTCGAAGTCGAGCTCGCCGGCCATGGCCCGCCGCGTGATCTCCGAGACCTGGTCGACCACGCCGTGCATGCGCGCGAGCTCGTCGATGACCTCGATCTGGATGAGCGTCGAGTCCATGTCCATCACGACCAGGCGCTTGCTGCGGCGCGTCAGCCGCTCGCGCTGCACCGCGATGTCCACGTCGATGTCGTGGGTCGCCTCGGCGAGGCCCCGGCGGAGCTCCCGGGCCTGGTCGGCGCCGGCCGGCAGGGAGAGGATGATCTCGAGGCTGAGCAGCTTGCCGCTCGAGAGCCGGCGGATGTGCTCGATGTTCGCTTCCTGCCGCGCGAGCACCGCCGCGATGCGCTGCACGCCCGTCGTCCGGAGACCGTCGCCGATCGCCGTGACGGCGTAGCGTTGGGCCTTCGGCGAGGGCGCGCTCGAGAGGCGCGTCTCGTCGAGGACCTTGAACTGGAGGTCGAGGCCCATGCGCTTGGCGTCGAAGAGCAGGTCCTTGAGCACCGGGTCGCCCTGGGTGCGCCCCGTGTCCAGGCCGATCAGCAGACAGAGCGTGAGCTGGCCCTGGACGACGACCTGCTCGATGTCGAGCAGCTCGGCGTGGTTGTCCGCGATGACGGCGGTGAGGGCGGCGGTGATGCCGGGCGTGTCGGGCCCGGTCACGGTGACGAGGACACGCTGGGCGTCGGCGGGGTCGACCATCCGAATGGCTGTACCCCGAGGTCGGGGCCCGCGCCAGCGACGAGCGCGCAACGGGGACCCGGGTCCGGCGCCGCTCGGCGAGCCCGGACGGCGCCCACCTCGCGCCCGCCCCTCGTCGCGCTCAGAGCAGCTCGCGGTAGGCGGCCGCGACCTTCTTGCGCTCGCGCTTGGAGGCCACCGGATCGAACGCCAGGTCCTCCCCGGTGAGCCGCACCAGCTCCCGATGGGCGATGCTCCGCACCTTCTCGTCGCGGTCGAGCAGCCCCTCCACGAGCCACTCGCCGCGGCTCCGCTTGGTGTGCTTCTTCCACCAGGAGGCCCAGCGGCGGCGCGAGGGGCCCCGATCCGCGCCGCAGATCACCCGGAGCACCCGCCGGGCCGCGTCCTGCATCTCCGGCGAGGGGTCGTCGAGCATCGCGATGGCGTCGTCGACCACCGGCACGTGCCGGAGCACGCCGAGGGCCCGCAGGGCGGCGAGGCGCGTGCTCGGCGACACGGAGCGATCGCCGACGTAGCTCCGGAGGCGCTCGCCGAGGGCCGCGATGGCCTCGCTCTCGAGGGCGTTCATCAGCGCGTGGAGCGCGGCGTCCCGCACCCCCTGGTCGCGATCGAAGAGGCGCGCGCCGAGGGCCTCGACGAGCAGACCGACCCCCGCCGCGTCCAGGGGCGCGCCCCCTTCGCCGCAGAGGAGGTCGCCGCCGACCAGGGCCGCGTAGTAGCGCCGGTCGGCGACCCGATCCTCGAGGAGCTGCACCACCGTCGGCACGGCGGGCCCGCCGAAGGCCACGAGCGTCGCACCGAGCGGCCCGGTCGCGCGGCCCTTCGGGAGCTTCCGATGCTTGAGGTGGCGATGGAACCAGAGCAGCCCGGGGAACTCCTTGGCGACGACCGGGAGCACGACCTCCGGGTCGAGCCGGAGGAGCGCCTGGATGGCGGGCTGCTCGTCGCCGGGCCCGCAAGCGCGGAGCGAGCGGACCGTGGCCCGCGCGCGGTCGATGGGCTCGGGGGTCTTGCGGACCTGCTCGGGCCGCGCCGTCCCCACGGCGCTGATGCGACCCGCCGACCGGATGCGCTCCTCGCGCCCCGCCGCGCCTCCGCCCGTCGTCTTGCGTCGCTTGCGAAGCAAGGGCGCGCGCCCCTCGCGCAGGGTTACCCGCTCCTCCCGGATCGCACCGCCGGCGCCGCGGACCTCGCGCGCGAGGCCTCGCTTCGGGGTGGGGGGCGGGGACGGGGAGGCGTCCCCCTCGCCCGCCGGCGCCGGCGGCTCGTCCCGCCCCGAGCGACGAACGGGTCGCTCCTCCTCGAGCTCCGCGAGCTGCGGGACGGCGTCCCGCGGGATGCCCATCAGCGGCGTCGGCTTGCGGACGATGGCGATCTTGCCGACCACCTCGGTCGCCTCGCCGTCGCGAATCGAATAGCTGGTATCGGGAGGCTTGCCCCCCTGGTCGTCGCCGGAAGCCACGGAGGGCTGTGAGGATAGTCGCCGGGCGAGGGGATACCAAGGATGGGAGATGCGGCGCGGGGCTGGCCCCGACGCCTGGGACGCGAAGAGGGGAGCCCCCCGCGGAGTGCTCCCCTCTTCCCGTCGTCCGGCGCGTCACGCCGCGCCAAAAAAGTGAATGACGCTCAGTAGTTGCCGGCGAGCGCGTGGCGCGCGATCACCATCCGCTGGATCTGCGAGGTGCCCTCGTAGATCTGGAGGATCTTCGCGTCCCGCATCAGCTTCTCGACGGGGTAGTCCTTCATGTAGCCGGCCCCGCCGAAGACCTGCACGGCGTCCGTCGCGACCTCCATCGCGCTGTCCGCCCCGAAGGCCTTCGAGTAGCTCGCCACGATCGAGTTCCGACCGCCCTGGTCGACCATCCACGCCGCCTTCTGCACGAGCAGGCGCGTCGCGTTGTACTTGATCGCCATCTCCGCGATCATGTGCTGCACCATCTGATGCTCGGAGATGGGCACGCCGAAGGTCTTCCGCTCCTTGGCGAAGGCGATGGACTCGTCGAGGGCGCGCCGCATCAGGCCGCAGGCGCCAGCGCCGATGTCCGGGCGGGTGCGGTCGAAGGTCTGCATGGCGACCTTGAAGCCCTGACCGGCCTCGGCGATCACGTTCGCCTTCGGCACGACCACGTCCTCGAAGTGGATCGTCGCCGTGTCGCTCGCGCGCTGGCCGAGCTTGTCCTCCTTCTTACCGACCGAGACGCCCTCGCTGTCGCGGTCGACCACGAAGGCCATGATGCCCTTGTGGCGGAGGCTCGGGTCGACGGTGGCGAAGACGATGTACCAGCGGGCCCAGGAGCCGTTGGTGATGTAGCACTTCTCCCCGTTGAGGACCCACTCGTCGCCCTTCTGGGTCGCGCGGCACTGGATGCCGGCCGCGTCGCTGCCGGCCGCGGGCTCGGTGATCGCGTAGGCGGCGAAGCAGGGCTCGCTCGTGAGCATGCCGAGGTACTTCTTCTTCTGCTCCTCGGTGCCGGCGATGATCAGCGGCGTCGCGGCGAGCGCGTTGGCCGTCATGCTCGTCTGGATGCCCGTGCAGCCGTAGGCGAGCTCCTCGGTGATGAGGACGTGCTCGACCTCGTGCAGGCCGAGGCCGCCCGCCTCCTCGGGGATGATCGGCGCGACCAGGCCGAGCTCCCAGGCCTCGTCGAAGACCTCCTTCGGGAACTTCCCGGTCTGATCGGCCTCCCCGGCCACCGGGATGATCCGCTCCTTGGTGAACCGGCGGGTGTTCTCGACGAGGTCCCGCTGCTCCTTGGTCAACTCGAAATTCAGCATCGTCACTCCATGCGTTCGCGCCGGCGCCGCTCGAGCTCCTCGCGCGCGGCCTTGGCGCCGAGGCGGAAGCCTAGGGCCAATCCGAGCAGGAGCACGCCGGGGATGTAGAAGATGTGCTCGATCGAAGGCATCGCCCTCGGCTCCTCAGTCCCGCTCCGCGTCCAGCGACGCGCGCAGACGCTCGAGGTCGTCCCGCGTCCGAGCCTGCAGGCGGCCGAGCCGCCAGAACCAACCGAGCACCAGGACCCAGATGACGCCGTAGGCGGCGATGAGGAGCGTGCCGCCCGGCACCTGCTCGGCCTCGGGCCCGCTCACGGCGCGGAAGGCGGACGCGCGATCCTCTTCCGGGTCGACGGCCTCGGCGGCCTCCGCCTCCCCCTCGGGCTCCTGGGCCCGGGCGGGGACGACCAGCAGGAGCGTCGCCAGCGCGCCGGCCGCGACGAAGCCTCGGAGCGCGCGCCTCACGCCTCGCCCCCGAGCCCACGCCGCGCCGCCTCGAGCTCCAGGCTCCAGAGCTCCTGCCGCTGCCGCTCCACGCGGTAGCGGGCCAGGAGCATCCAGGCGACGAGCGCCGTGAAGGCCAGGAAGGAGGCGATCAGCGCCGGGACCATGCCCTCGGCGATGCCGCCGCCGCCGCCGCTGATCACCACCGGGTGCTGTCCACTCCATCGCTTCACGCTGTACTTGATGAGGAAGAGCAAAGGGAAGCCCACGATGGCCAGGGCCGCCGCGAAGCGCTTCTCCGCCTCGCCGGTCGAGCCGAAGCCGCGCAGGGCCAGGAAGCTCGCGTAGATCATGCCGGTCAGGAGCGTGCTCGTGAGCCGCGGATCCCAGACCCAGTAGACGCCCCAGGCCTTGCGCCCCCAGAGGGGGCCCGTGACGAGGACGATCGCCGTGAAGAGCACGCCGATCTCGGCGCCGGCGAGGCTGATCGCGTCCCAGCGCGGGCTCCGCTTCCAGAGGTAGAGGAGCCCCCCGACCGCCGCCGCCGTGTAGCCGACGTACATGCAGTAGGCGCTCGGCACGTGGAAGTAGAAGATCTTCTGGACGATGCCCATCTGTTCCTCGACGGGCGCCTCCATGAAGATCAGGTAGAGCGTGACCCCGAAGAGGACGACCGTGAGCGCAGCGAGCGAATGCCAGACCCACCCCGCCGGGGCGGTATCCACCTGCGGGGTGACGGCGCGAGGAATCGTGTCGGGGGTCGCCATGCGTCGTCGGGCGTCGGGAGGAGGGCCGCGGGGGGCCGTCCCCGAAAAGCGAGGGGCACGCTACCACGCAGGCAAGGGGGCGGCGAGCAGGCGCCCCCCCACGGCGGCGCGGACGGGCGCGACGAGGGACGCCCGATCGGGAGGACGCCGTGGGCGCTGAGCGCCCGCCGACGCTCGACGAGGTCTGGGCGCGGGTGCCGGCGGAGGTCGCCGAGGCCCGCTTCGGGCGGGCGCGGGCGCCGCTCGGCCAGCTCGTGGCGCAGGTGAGCGAGGGCTACACGCGCGAGCGGGGCGACCTCCGCCGCGCGTCGACGGGGCGGGACGCGATGCACGCGCGGCTCCGCTTCTTCTTGCCGCGCGACCTCGCGAAGGTCGCCCTCCCCCTCCACGAGCTCGACGCCGCCGGCCTGCTCCCGGCCCGGCGCTGGCGCGTGCTCGACCTCGGCGCGGGCCTCGGCACCACCAGCCTCGGGGCCGCCTGGTACGCCAGCCGCCGCGAAACTCCACCCGAGCAGATCGCCGTCGACGCGGTCGAGCGCGACGCGGCCGCCCTCGGCGCCTTCGAAGCCCTCGCGGCGCGCCATGGGGAGCTCGGGCTCCCGGCGATGACGCTGCGCACGCGGGTCGGCGACCTGAAGAAGGGTGTCCGCGAGCGGGGCCCCTACGACCTCATCCTGCTCGGCCTCGTGCTCAACGAGCTCCCCTTCGCCGAGCGGCGCGGGCTCCTCGAGGGGCTCGCCGCGAAGCTCGCCCCCGGCGGCAGCCTGATCGTCCTCGAGCCGGCCCTCCGCGAGGTCACGCGGGAGCTCCACCGGCTCCGGGACGAGCTCCTCGAAGCCGGCGCGCTGAGCGTCTTCGCGCCCTGCCCGCACGCGGCCCCCTGCCCCATGCGCGCGACGAAGAAGGACTGGTGCCACGAGGACGTGCCCTTCCGGCTCCCGGACCCGCTCGCCGAGGTCGCCCGCGCCGCCGGGCTCCGCTTCGAGCGCCTCACCTTCGCCTACCTCACGCTTCGCCGGGACGACGCGCGCCGGGCGGCCGGGGACGAGTGGCGGGTCGTGAGCCAGCCCCTGAAGACCAAGGGCAAGCTCGAGCTCTGGCTCTGCGGCGGGGCGGGCGAGCGGCGCAAGCTCATGCGCCTCGACCGGAAGGCGAGCGAGGCGAACGCGGCCTTCGGCGAGGCCCGGCGCGGCGACCTGCTCCGCCTCGGGAGCGATTCGAAGCGGGTCGGACCGGACGACGCCGTCGAGCGGCGCCACCCGCGCCTTGCCGGCCCGCGGACGGGTGAGTAGGGTTCCGCCGCTCCCCGCGCCCCGCGCGACCTCCCCGCCCGATGCCCGCGTTGATCGACCACAACTTCCTCTTCGTCGTCGGCAAGGGCGGCGTGGGCAAGACGACCGTGGCCGCCTCGCTCGGGCTCGCCGCGGCGCGGGCCGGCAAGCGCACGCTCATCGCGATGACCAACGCGAAGGAGCGGCTGAGCCACCTCCTCGAGACCGACCCGATCGGCACCGACGTGAAGCACGTCGGCGGCCCCGGCGTGCCGCTCTTCGCGGTGAACATGACGCCGGACGCGGCCCTCGAGGAGTACGGCATGATGGTTCTGAAGATCCGCAGCCTCTACAAGGCACTCTTCGAGAACCGCTTCGTGCGCGCCTTCCTCCGCGGCACGCCCGGCATCGAGGCCTGGGCCATGCTCGGCAAGGCCTACTTCCACGCCGCCGGGCACGGGCCCGAGGGGAACGGCGAGTTCGACCTCGTCATCCTCGACGCGCCGGCGACCGGGCATGCGCTCGACATGCTCCGCGTGCCCCAGGTGATCGTCGACGTGGCGCCGCCGGGGCTCCTGCGGCGGGAGGCCGAGCGGGCCCTCGAGCTCTTCCGGGATCAGGAGCGCGCCGGCGCGCTGCTCGTGACGCTCCCGGAGGACATGCCGACGAACGAGTCCATCGAGCTGCACGAAGCGATCACGGGGGAGCTGCGCATGAGCGTGCCCTCGCTGGTGATCAACCAGGTGCTGCCGCAGCTCTTTGAGGAGAGCGCGCGCGAGACGCTCGCCGGGCTCCCCGAGAAGCTCGAGGAGGGCTCGCCGATCGCTTCGCTCGCCCGGGCCGGGCGGCTGCGCGTGCTGCGCGAGGCGACGCAGGCGGAGAGCCTCGCCCGCCTGGCCGAGGTCATCGAGGCGCCGCGCGTGAAGCTCCCGCGCCTCTTCGATCCCGAGTTCCGCCGCGACGCGATCGAGGCGCTGAGCCGGGCCTTCTGAGGGGGCCATGCGCCGCCTCCTCCTCCTCGCCTCGTTCCTGCTCGCCGGCTGCAGCTCCACGCCGCTCTACGCGCCCTGCGACGAGGGGAGCGAGTGCGAGGGGCCGGCGGACGGCTGCTACCGGCTGCTCTTCGAGCGGAGCGACGGCTCCGAGGGCGACGGGACGCTCTGCTCCCGCGGCTGCGCGAGCGACGCGGACTGCCGGGACGGGGCCTGCCTCGCGCTCGAGGGCGACCCGGACGGCACCTTCCTCTGCTTCGAGGCCTGCGGCGAGGGCACACCGGCCGCCGAACGGGGCTGCTACGACGGGCACACCTGCACGCCCGTCACCGGCGCGTCGGTCGACGCCGTCTGCCTGCCCGAGTAGCGACGCCCGTACGAAGGGGAGCAGGTCGCGCGCCCCTCAGCGTGGGAGGCAGATGGCGTCGACGATCTCGCCGTCGCGCTCGGCGTTCGCGCAGAGGAACTCGGGCGGGCAGTCGCGGTCGTCGCGGCACCGCTCGAAGCAGACGCGCTGCTCGACCGGATCGCCGACGAGGCCGAAGCAGGCTCCGCCGAAGGGGCAGTCGGCGTCGGTCTCGCAGTTCGCCGTGCACATCGCGCCGTCCCGGTCGCGCTCGAAGGCGACGGTGAAGCAGGTCGTGTCGCTCAGGCACTGCTCGCCGTCGGCGCAGGACTGGTAGTAGCCAGCGTCGTCATCACCGAAGCAGCCGGCGAGCGGGGCGAGCGCGAAGAGGGCGAAGGCGAAGAGGTGGCGGCGCATGGGGGCTCCGGGGGTTTCCGGGATCGACGCGACGGACGCGCCGGGGATTCACACCGGAAGCATACGCCCGCGAGCGCCGGTCCTCCCACACGCGCGGCTCGCCGTGCCGCTGCCGCGACGCCATCGCTTCGACGCCGAGCCCTCGGTCGACCCATGCTCGTTCGGGCCGCCGCGGCCACGCGGGGTCGAACGTCAGCGGCGCATGGAGCCGCGCGCCGCGGTCGTGACGTAGGTGCCGTGCGGCCAGTGCCGGTGCCAGGTCGCGCGCAGCACCGGCCCGCCGTCGGCGTCGAAGTCCCCGGTCGGCTGCCCGTAGACCTTCACCAGCGAGCCGACCCACAGGCGATCGCTCCCCGCCTCCTCCTCCGGGCGGAGCGCGAGGATCGCCGAGAAGGGCCCGCCCGCGCGCTCGGACACGGTCACCCGGCAGGACGAGTCCCGCTCGTCGGCGCAGAGGTTCCGCGGCTGGAGCGTGCGGTAGGTCAGGTGGACCAGCGTCTCGCCCCCCTCCCCCGCCTCGACCCCCGTCACCACGCCGAACCAGCCGACCGTCGTGCTCCCGAAGTCGACCGGATCGCGCCGGATCTCCTCGTAGGTGACGTTCTCGACCGCCTCGAGGTGCTCGTCCTCGGGGCCCGCGGGCACGTACTCCGGCGCGTAGCCGTAGGGGCCGGCCCCGCCGCAGGCGAGCGCGAGCAGGACCGGGGCGAGTGTGAGTCCTCTCTTCACGGGGCCTTTCCTACCATGCGCCCGCGCTTGCGCGGAAAAAGCGCTGAGCCTACCGTCCCGCCGTCCGAGGGCCCGCCCGGGGCCCCGGTGGAGGTACACGTGGCCGGCTCTGCATCCCGAGGACTCGAGCTCTCGACCCCGCTGCTCTTCGAGCAGGGCGCCTCCGGGCGATCCGGCGCGTCGCTCCCGGCGAGCGACGTCCCCGCGGTCGACGTCGGCGCGGTCCTCGGCGCTCACCGCCGCGAGGAGCCGGCGCCGCTCCCCGAGCTGAGCGAGCCCGAGGCCTTCCGCCACTACGTGCGCCTGAGCCAGCAGAACTTCGCCATCGACCTCGGCATGTACCCGCTCGGCTCCTGCACGATGAAGTACAACCCGAAGGTCAACGAGTGGGCCGCCCGCCTCCCGGGCTTCGCGCGGCTCCACCCCCTGGCCCCGGCCCACGCGATCCAGGGCGCCCTGGAGCTGATGTGGCGCCTCGAGCAGGGCCTCGCCGAGGTCTGCGGCATGGACCGGGTCTCGCTGCACCCGGCCGCCGGCGCCCAGGGCGAGTACACGGGCCTCGCGATGATCCGCGCCTACCACACGGATCGGGGGCGCGCGCCGCGGAAGGTGCTCATCCCGGACACGGCCCACGGCACGAACCCGGCCTCCTGCGCGCTCAACGGCATGGACGCCGTGCCCTTCCCGGCCGGCGACGACGGCATCGTCCACCCGGAGCAGCTCGCGCCCTTCGTCGACGACGAGGTGGCCGCGATCATGATCACCAACCCGAACACGGTCGGGCTCTTCGAGTCGAACCTGAAGACCATCGCCGACATGGTCCACGAGAAGGGCGGGCTCGTGTACGGCGACGGCGCGAACCTGAACGCGCTCATGGGCAAGGCGCGCCCCGGCGACCTCGGCATCGACGTCATGCAGTTCAATCTGCACAAGACGTTCACGACGCCCCACGGCGGCGGCGGCCCCGGCTGCGGGCCGGTCGGCTACAAGGCGCTCCTCGATCCCTTCGCGCCCGTGCCGGTGGTCGAGAAGCAGGAGGACGGGAGCTTCGCGCTCGACTACGGGCAGCGGCCGAAGACCATCGGCCGGCTCCGCTCCTTCCACGGCAACTTCGGCATGATGGTGCGCGCCTACACCTACCTCCGAGAGATGGGCGCCGAGGGGCTGACGAAGGCCACGGAGATGGCGGTGCTCAACGCCAACTACCTCCTCGCGCGGCTCGGCGAGCGCTGGCACGCGCCCTACGCGGCGCCGTGCATGCACGAGTGCATCATCAGCGACAAGCACCTCAAGGAGACGCACGTCACGACCATGGACGTGGCCAAGCGGCTCATCGACTACGGCTTCCACGCGCCGACCGTGTACTTCCCGCTGGTCGTGAAGGGCGCGATGCTCATCGAGCCGACGGAGACCGAGCCCATGGCGACCCTCGACGAGTTCGTCGACGCGCTCGCGGCCATCGACGCCGAGGCGCACGAGGACGCCGAGAAGGTGAAGGCCGCGCCGCACACGACGCGCCTGCGCCGCCTCGACGAGACGCGGGCGGCCCGCAAGCCCGTGCTGCGCTGGACCGAGCCCGAGCCGGAGCAGGCCGAAGCCGCCGAGTGAAGGCGGGCGAAGCCCTCCCGCGCCGGCGCGAGGGGCCCGGAACGCCGCCGGCGGCCGACGGGCTACTTCCGCCCGGCCACTTCCGCCCGGCTACTTCCGCCCGGTCGAGCGCCCCGGACCCCGCCCGGGTGAGAGCCCGAACGCGGCCCGCGGAGGAGGGCCTCCTTCGCCCGTCGGAGGGACCTGGACGCTACGAGCGGACGAGCGTCAGCCGCAGCGGAATCACCCGCCACGGGCGGGCCGGGAGCCGTGCGTAGGCGCCCAGCGCGAGCGTGACAGCCTCATGAAGATCCTTTAGCTTGCGCGCCGCGGCGAAGCTCGTTCGGGGGTGGCTTCGTTGCAGGGAGGCGCGGCGCCGTACGTGGGCCGGCCTCGGGAGGATGGGTCCGATGAACGGACGAGCTTGGATGACTTCGAAGTGGTGGATGCCCGTGGTGCTCCTGGTGGCCGTCGGCTGTGGCGACGACGACCGGCGCCCGGCGCGGGACGGCGGCGCCGTGGACGCGGGCGGGAGCGATGGCTCCACGCCCGGCGTGGACTCCGGCCCGATGGGCTGCACGCCCGGCGAGTTCGCCTGCGCCGGCAACATCTACTACCAGTGCGGCCCGGACGGCATGTCGCGCACCAACGAGATGGTGTGCGAGGGCGCCTGCGACCCGGCCGCGGGCTGCGTCGCCTGCATGCCCGGCACCCGCCGCTGCGAGGGCACGGTCAGCATGGTTTGCGCGCCGGACGGCTCCGGCTTCGTGACCGCCCGCGACTGCGCCGAGAACGGCTCCACCTGCGGCTCGAGCGGCTTCTGCAACGACGCCTGCGGCGCCGCCGAGTCGAGCCGCTCGAACATCGGCTGCGAGTACTGGCCCGTGCCGCTCGCCAACGTGCCCGGCTTCGAGGACCGCTACGACTTCCGCGTCGTCGTCGCCAACCCGGACGACGCCGCCTCGGCGAACGTCCGCGTGTTCCGTGGCAGCACCATGGTCAGCTCCGTGAGCGTCCCGCCGAACGGCCTGCAGGACATCGTGCTCCCGTGGATCGCCGGCATGAGCGACGGCATCGAGCCGCCCGACTGGACGAGCCTCACGACGCCGAACGGGGCCTATCGGCTGATCAGCGACCTGCCCGTCACCGTCGCCCAGTTCAACCCCTTCGAGTACGACAACGGGATGACTCGGCCCAACCCGGACCCGTTGGGACCCCCTCTGCCAGACTACTCGTTCACCAACGACGCCTCGCTCCTGCTCCCGGCCCACTCCTTCACGGGGAACTACATCGCCTCGAGCTTCGTGCCCCTCAGCACGACACAGGACCAGCCGGGCCTCTTTTTTGGTCGCATGCGCCAGTCGAGCGCCTGGCCGGGCTACGTCACCATCGTCGGCATCACCCCCGAGCCGACCACCGTCCAGATGAGCCTCTCGGCGCCCATCGCCGCGGACGCCTCCGGCCGCTTCCCGGCGGCGAGCCGCGGCGGGAGCATCAGCTTCACGATCCAGCGGGGGGAGGTCGTGCACGTGGTCGCCGCCGCGCCGCCGAGCTGCGCCTCCGGTCGGCCCGGTTTCGATCGTGCGTCCATCTGCCCGGATACCGACCCCGGCTGCGACGCCTGGCTCGAGACCTGCAACGAGACCGAGTACGACCTGACCGGCTCGCGCGTCATCGCAGACCACCCCATCGCCGTCTTCGGCGGCCACGCCTGCGCCTACGTGCCGTACAACGCGGAGGCCTGCGACCACCTCGAGAACCAGATGCCGCCGCTCGAGACCTGGGGACAGAACTACGTCTCCGGCCCGCTCGGGGACCCGGGCTCGACCCTCGAGAACGTGGTCCGCATCACCGCCGCCTTCGACGGCACGAACGTGACCATCGACCCGCCCCAGGGCGGCACCAGCTCGCTCACGCTGAACGCCGGCCAGTGGCAGGAGTTCACGGCGAGCTCGCCCTTCTCCGTGAACGCCGACCGCGGCGTGATGGTCACGCAGTACCTGATCGGCCAGTTCGCCAACGACCCGCCCGCGGACCGCGGCGACCCCGCCATGATGGTCCTGCCGCCCCGCGAGCAGTTCCGGAGCGACTACACCTTCGTCACGCCGAGCTCCTACAACGCGAGCACCGAGGGGCAGTCTTACCTGCTGATCGTCCGCCCGGTCGGCCTCGACGTCAGCCTCGACGGCTCGAACGTCTCCGCCACCTGGACCACGGTCGGTGACCGCGAGGTGGGCATCGTCCCGGTGGGCGGCGGCACGCACACCATGGAGGCCGCCGACACCTTCGGCGTCTTCGTCTACGGCATGGGCCAGTTCACGAGCTACGCCTACCCGGCCGGCCTGAACCTCGAGGAGATCCTCCTCATCTGAGCCGGCAATCGACGCAGCCCCCGGACGACGAGCGCGACATGCTCCAAGCCAAGAATCCCCGGTGCATGGCCGTGCTCGTCGTCGCGTTCGCTGCGACGCTCGTCTCCGCCTGCAAAGACGAGGACCTCTGCGGACCCTTCGAGGTGTCGGAAGACGGCACCTCCTGCGTCTGCCCGCCGCCCTTCGAAGTCAGCGGGGACGGTCTCGAGTGCGTCTGCCCGGCCGGCTTCGTGGAAGAGGGTGACGAGTGCCTTCGCCTCGATGGGGGAGCGCCCGTGGATGCATCGCTCCCCGACGCGACCACTCCGCCCGGGGATGGAGGCGCCGACTCCTGCACGCCTCGGACCTTCTACCGAGACGGGGACGGCGACGGACGCGGCACGGAAGACGAGAGCCAGGTCGCCTGCACGGCCCCTCCGGGGTTCGTCGACAACGCGGACGACTGCAACGATGGCTGCGACTCCTGCTGGACGGACGCCGCTGAGGCCTGTGACGAGGTCGACAACGACTGCGACGGATCGGTCGATGAAGGCGTCCGCGAGCCCATCGGCGCGATGGAGGCCGTCGTCAGCATGGGTGAGGCGCGGCCATCCCAAACACCGAACCTCCTTGCCCACGAGCTCGACGATGGCAACTACCTCCTCGTGCACCTCGCGGCCGACCGCAGTCTCATTGCGCGGGTCATCAACGGGGAGACGATGGAGACGCTATCTACGACCCCGCTCAGCTCTGCAGGCAGCCCATCCGACGGCGATTTCCATGTCACGAGCGCGCAAAGCGGCGACCGCATCGCAGTGATCGGCTCGCGATTCACGTTCCTCGCGGGCCGCTCCTTCCTCACGCCCGGCTGGATGTTCTCGACAGCCGACGGTTCGATGGTGGCCGGGCCCGTCGCTATCATGGAGGAGGAGTCCGAGGACATCGACGGGGTTCGAGTCGTTGCTGCGGGCTCCGGCTTCGCCGTCTTCTGGATCTCGGAGGGCCAGCTCCGAGTCTACCCCGTCCTCCGCAGCTTCCTCCCGGTGGGCTCGGGATCCCTGGAGGCGCACCCCGGCCCGCTGCGCTCGTTCTCCGTGGTCGGTGAGGCGACGCTGGTGGCGCTGACCGATACGACGCCGCCGCGCCTCTTGCGCTCGAGCGGCGCCATCGACTCCCTCGAGTGGTCCGAGGGGGCGGAGATCCCGGACGCCGCGAAGCTGACCGGCGCCATGCGGAGCGACGGATCCATCGAGCTCCTTCTCACGATGGAGTCCGGGGAGCGCTTCACTCTCGAACGGCGCACGCTCGCCCCCGACGGCACCCTCGGTGAACCGACATCGGTGGAAGACGCGGCGTCGCGAACGCTCGGGGATCCGGTCGTCTCGCTTCTCGGCGAGGGGTTGGAGGCCTACGTCTACCAGCTCACGACCACCGACTCGCGCGCGATCCTCTACCGTGGAGATGCGAGCTTCGAGGAGCACGTGCTCTCCGTCGATGCCCTCCCCTATCGAGTCGCCCCGGTGCCCGGTGGGGCCTTCTTCGTGCAGACCACGGACCCGACCAGCGGCGCGGGCATCGGGTTCCGCCGGCTCGGCTGCCCCGAGTAGCCGCGCGGGAACGGGGCTCGCGGAGGCGGTCGTCCGGGGTTCCGGGCGGCCGTCTCGCGTTTCTGGGGTGGCCGTCGTCCGCCGCAAGCTCGCGGCATCGTGTCGTTTTCTCTGAGGCGGCGAGCGCTCGGCCGCGTCCCCCGGCGCTCTTGCAATGGTGTCGCAGAAAGTCCACGCAGGGGACTTGCAAGACACGGGCCGCGGGCGCATGATGCCGGGTCCGAGGCCGGCGGTGCACCTTCGACGCGTTCCCGCGCGCACGTCGAGGTCGGGCGAGGTCTGCTCCCTCCCCGACGCGACGCAGCGCGTCATGGCGGAGCTGTCTCTCGCCGGCCCTGCCCCGCCCACGCCCCCTGTTCACGCACAACGCCCTTCGCTTCGAGGCCAGGCCTTCATGAAAGACATCTTCAGCTTCTTCGAAAAGCCCAAGGACCCCCTCGCCTTCTCGGCCGTCCGCATCGGCCTGGCGTCGCCGGAGAAGATCCGCGAGTGGTCGCACGGCGAGGTCAAGAAGCCCGAGACGATCAACTACCGGACGTTCAAGCCGGAGCGGGACGGGCTGTTCTGCGCGCGCATCTTCGGTCCGGTGAAGGACTACGAGTGCCTCTGCGGCAAGTACAAGCGCATGAAGCACCGGGGGATCGTCTGCGAGAAGTGCGGCGTGGAGGTGATCCAGTCGAAGGTGCGGCGGCAGCGGCTGGCGCACATCGACCTGGCGACGCCGGTCGCGCACATCTGGTTCTTGAAGTCGCTGCCCTCGCGGATGGGCGCGCTGCTGGACATGAAGCTGAAGGACCTGGAGCGGGTCCTCTACTGCGAGTCCTACGCGGTCACGGATCCGGGCGAGACGGAGCTGCAGAAGGGCGAGATCCTCAGCGAGGACCGCTACTGGGAGCTGCTCGACGAGTACGGTGACGAGGCCTTCGAGGCGGCGATGGGTGGCGAGGCCATCCTCGAGCTGTGCAAGGACATGGACATCCACGCGATGGCGGAGCAGCTGCGCGTGGACCTGCGCGAGGCGACGTCGATCGCGAAGCGCGCGAAGATCACCAAGCGGCTGAAGGTGGTCGAGGCGTTCAAGGACTCGGGCAACCGGCCCGAGTGGATGATGCTCTCGGTGATCCCGGTGCTGCCGCCGGACCTGCGCCCGCTGGTGCCGCTGGACGGCGGCCGCTTCGCGACGAGCGACCTGAACGACCTCTACCGCCGGGTGATCAACCGGAACAACCGGCTGAAGCGGCTGATCGAGCTGAACGCGCCGGAGATCATCATCCGGAACGAGCGTCGGATGCTGCAGGAGGCGGTGGACGCGCTCTTCGACAACGGGCGCCGGGGCAAGACGATCACGGGCCCGAACAAGCGCCCGCTGAAGTCGCTCTCGGACATGCTGAAGGGCAAGCAGGGGCGCTTCCGGCAGAACCTGCTCGGCAAGCGCGTCGACTACTCGGGGCGCTCGGTGATCGTGGTGGGGCCGGGGCTCCGGCTGCACCAGTGCGGTCTGCCGAAGAAGATGGCGCTCGAGCTGTTCAAGCCGTTCATCTACAACAAGCTGGAGGAGCGCGGGCTCGTCACGACCATCAAGAGCGCGAAGAAGATGGTCGAGAAGGAGAAGGCCGAGGTCTGGGACATCCTGGACGAGGTCATCACCGAGCACCCGGTCATGCTCAACCGCGCGCCGACGCTGCACCGGCTGGGCATCCAGGCCTTCGAGCCGGTGCTGATCGAGGGCAAGGCGATCCGGCTGCATCCGCTGGTCTGCACGGCGTTCAACGCGGACTTCGACGGCGACCAGATGGCGGTGCACGTGCCGCTCTCGGTCGAGGCGCAGATGGAAGCGCGCGTGCTCATGATGAGCACGAACAACATCCTGAGCCCGGCGAACGGCAAGCCGATCATCAACCCGACGCAGGACATCGTCCTGGGCCTCTACTACATGACGCGGGAGAAGCCCTTCGAGAAGGGCGGCTACCGCGAGGGGTCGGAGCAGAAGGGCGACTTCCAGGGCATCTACAGCTCGCCGGCCGAGGTCCGCATGGCCTACGACGCGGGCGAGGTCGCGCTGCACGCGAAGATCAAGCTGCGCTGGCAGGGCGAGCTGCACGACACGACGGTGGGGCGCGTGCTGGTGGCCGAGGTGCTGCCGAAGCCGCTCGACTTCCGGAACGTCAACAAGGTGCTCGGCAAGAAGCAGCTCTCGGCGCTGATCGACGACTGCTACCGGGCCGCCCAGAACAAGGCGACGGTCCTGCTCGCCGACCGGCTGCGCACGCTCGGCTACGAGATGTCGACGCGCGCCGGCGTCTCCATCTGCATGGCGGACATGGAGATCCCCGAGTCGAAGAAGGTGATCCTCGCGGAGGCGCAGGCCGACGTGGAGACGGTCATCGAGCAGTACCAGGAGGGGCTCATCACGGACGGTGAGCGATACAACAAGGTCGTCGACATCTGGGCCGAGGCCTCGGACCGGGTCGCCAAGGACCTGGTCGAGGGCATCGCCTACGACGAGCTCGAGGACGCGGACACGGGCGAGACCGCGCGCGTGCCGAGCTTCAACAGCATCTTCATGATGGCCGACTCGGGCGCCCGCGGCTCGAACCAGCAGATCCGGCAGCTGGCCGGCATGCGCGGCCTGATGGCCAAGCCCTCGGGCGAGATCATCGAGACGCCGATCACGGCGAACTTTCGGGAGGGGCTGACGGTCCTCCAGTACTTCATCTCGACGCACGGCGCTCGGAAGGGCCTGGCGGACACGGCGCTGAAGACGGCGAACTCGGGCTACCTGACGCGGCGGCTCGTGGACGTGGCGCAGGACGGCGTGATCACCGAGTACGACTGCCAGACGCTGGACGGCATCTGGGTGTCGAAGCTCGAGGAGGGCGGCGAGGTCGTGACGCCGCTCGGGGAGCGCATCCTCGGCCGCGTGGCGCTCGAGGACATCGAGGACCCGGTGACGGGCGAGGAGCTGGTCGAGGCGAACACGCTGATCGACGAGGACCTCGTGCGGCTCATCGAGGAGCGGGGCATCGAGAAGGTGCTCATCCGCTCGGTGCTGACCTGCAACACGAAGCGGGGCGTGTGCGCGCGCTGCTACGGGCGCGACCTCGGCCGCGGCTACATGGTCAACATCGGCGAGGCGGTCGGCATCATCGCCGCCCAGTCCATCGGCGAGCCCGGCACGCAGCTGACGATGCGGACCTTCCACATCGGCGGCGCGGCGGCGCGCGGCAAGATCGAGCAGAGCTCGCTCGAGACGCGGGCGGCGGGCACGGTGAAGCTCGAGAACGTGCAGGTGGCGGAGAAGTCGAACGGCGAGCGCGTCGTGATGAACCGGCACGGTGTCTTGCGCGTGATCGACGAGTCGGGCCGCGAGCGTGAGCGCTTCAACCTGACCTACGGCGCCTTCCTGAAGGTGAGCGAGGGGGACGCGGTCGAGGCCGGCGCCGAGCTCAGCGAGTGGGACCCCTACGCCATCCCCATCCTCACGGAGGTGGCCGGCGAGGTCCGCTACGGCGACGTCGTCGACGGCGTCACCATGGAGGAGCGCACCGACGAGGTGACCGGCCTCTCGCGCCGCGTCGTCATCGACAGCCGCGACCCCTCCGCGCGTCCGCGCATCGTCATCGTCGACCCCTCCACCGGCGAGCCGGTCATGGTCGGCAAGCACGAGGCCCGCTACTTCCTCCCGGTCGGCGCCAACATCATCCCGGCCGATGGGCAGATCGTCGAGGCCGGCGAGATCATCGCGAAGATCCCGCGCGAGACCACGAAGACCAAGGACATCACGGGCGGCCTGCCGCGCGTGGCCGAGCTCTTCGAGGCCCGCAAGCCCAAGGATCACGCCATCGTCAGCGAGATCGACGGCGTCGTCAGCTTCGGCAAGGACACCAAGGGCAAGCGGAAGGTGATCATCACGCCGGACGTGGGCGACGCGAAGGAGTACCTGATCCCGAAGGGCAAGCACCTGACCGTGCGCGAGCACGACCGGGTGCGGGCGGGCGAGCCGCTGATGGACGGCGCCGCGAACCCGCACGACATCCTGAAGGTGAAGGGCGAGAAGGAGCTGGCGAGCTGGCTGGTGGACGAGATCCAGCAGGTCTACCGGCTGCAGGGCGTGACCATCAACGACAAGCACATCGAGGTGATCGTCCGGATGATGCTGCGTCGCGTGAAGGTCACCGACCCCGGCGACACGACGTTCCTGCCGGACGAGCAGGTCGCCAAGGCGCGCTTCGAGAAGGAGAACGAGCGGGTCATCGCCAAGGGCGGCCGCCCGGCCGTCGCCGAGCCCCTGCTGCTCGGCATCACCAAGGCGTCCCTCTCCACCGACTCCTTCCTCAGCGCCTCCTCCTTCCAGGAGACCACCAAGGTCCTCACCAGCGCCTCCATCGCCGGCACCATCGACTACCTCGTCGGCCTCAAGGAGAACATCCTCATGGGCCGCCTCATCCCCGCCGGCACCGGCCTCGGCGCCTACGAGGAGCCCCGCCTCTCCTCCGTCGTCGACGAGGCGATGGA